>JAJEDN010000062.1 GCA_022821495.1 Candidatus Poribacteria bacterium | reverse complement strand
TAACCCAAGTTGCTACCTTTGTCCATAGAGCTGCTTGATACTTGTTGCGATGACAAACAAAAGCACTTTCAACTCAAAACCCGATGCTGACACCGCATGAATCGACTTCGGGAAAAGTTGTTCAATGAGACTGATTGACACCTCAACGCGCTTGCGAGTCTTCTGTTGAAGGTAAACTTCACACGGTGGATATTGCCGTTTTGAGTTCTTCTTACGCACAGGTTTCAGCGAAATACCTGCTTCTTGTAGGGCGTCTTCAATACCGTAGCTACAATACGCTTTATCCGCATACACTATTGAACCTTCAGGTAAATCAAAGCGATAAGACCGCAACCCTCGGACATCGCTACAGCGACCCGGCGTGAAGAAGATTTCAACAACTTCTCCGGTTTCAGAGACCATCAGGTGTCCCTTGATACCGTAAAAATAGCGATGTTTACTGGCGATCTTCCCACGCCACGCCTCGCCTTGATAGATACGTGAACGTGAAATCCGAATGTTATCGCAGACAGGTATCGGAAAAGAATCAATGACATAAATGCCATCAGGATTTTTCGCTTTCGCCCCTTCTGCGAGGTATTCAAAGAGCATTTCAAAGAGATGCGGTATCCGATGCAGGCGACGATTGAACCGCGAGTGTCCCAACATATTCGGGATGTATCCGAGCGTCTTCAAAACGGCACATGCGGTTTGCTGGTTTCCACCGAAATATCTCGCAGCGACAACTGCGGCGGTCATGACTTCAGCATCCGACATCCTTGCTTGTGGATGTTCTTGATGCCCGATTGAGATTAAAAGATCGTCACAAATCGTATAAACTGCTACAATAGTCAAGTCCATGGGGTGCTCCTTTTGTTTTTGGGATAAAAACACTATAAAGGATATCCCATGGATTTACAACTTGTTTATAGGTAGCAACTTGGGTTATTAATAGTTTCATTATAGACTCCTATCGTTAGTTCAGGTGTGATTGATCTCTTGCGGTAACTTGTGGAGTAACGCTGAAAACCGCTGTGCGATGCCTCGCGTCAGATGAAATGTGTGGGCGCGGGCGGTCGCGCAGCGGTTAGCACTGCTAATATGATTTTGTGAAGTAAAATGCCGAAACCACTTAATGTAGGTAAAGTGGGGGGGGGGGGGTAGCGATGTGAATTGCGGAAACAGGTAATGCCAAGACGCACAGCGTACCCATTATCAGACATGGCACGCTTTGTATCATTTTCTTTGGCATTTCAGTATGAATAGATCGGTTCGTCACTTTTGGTTTCTTTCTTGTTAGGACTTACGTAGCTCCCACTGCGGGCGGGGTTTCAAACCCCGCCTGCGATGCGTGCGTAAGTCCTACTTGTTTCTATGAATAGGGATATGTATGCGGTATTTTCTCGGGGGTGTGTGCGGTGTGCAACCTACGGGAAAATACACAACCTTCTGAAAACTCGACTCGCGAATGATGGCGAGTGTCCAAACTTTAGTTTGTTACAATATGACAATTTCAGTATTAATTCAATTAAAAAATGTAACGTCTATATGTAACTTAAAGTATACAATATTTAAAAAAAAAAAGCAAATTATATTTATAAACAGTCCTGAGTTATTGGATAATGGTTGTTGGTTGTTGGTTAAGAGGGATTTGTATTTTATACGGTTGTTGTTGGAGTTGTGTGGGTTCGCGCGTATTCATCAGTTAAGAACGGGCAATGAATTGCCCTACTACTAACGGATACGAACGGGTGGAAAGACGGGCAATGAATTGCCCTACTACTAACGGATACGAACGGAGGAAGACGGGCAATAATGATTAACTTGACTTGCATCATGCCGTATGTTAGGATTATCGGAAATAATAGCAGGAGAGGTGAGCGATAATGACACTGATATCTATGTTTGAAGCTGCGGTTCAGCAGTACAATGATAAACCGGCACTGGCACATAAACCGAAAGGTGGCACTTATGAAGATATTTCTTATGCCGAACTCGATGCAGCGGTGGCTGCCTTCGGTAAAGGACTTAATGCGCTTGGGGTGGAAAAGAATGACCGCGTTGCGATTCTGTCCGAGAATCGTCCGGAATGGGCAATTACGGATTTTGGCAGCCTAAAAACGGGTGCGGTAACTGTCCCGATGTTCTCAACGCTGACGGCAGCGCAGGTCGGTTATATCTTGAAAGATTCGGGGGCAAAAATTATCTGTGTATCCACGGAAAAGCAGTTGGAAAAGGTGAATGCTATTCGAGATGAGGTTCCGACGCTTGAACAGGTAATTATCTTTGACGCTATCGAAGGCGAAACCCCGGAAGGCGTTATCCAATTTGATGCGGTCTGCGAGCTTGCAGGTGAGGCGAGTGATGGTGCTGCGAGTGAAGATGACATTGCGACAATTATTTATACGTCCGGTACAACGGGTAATCCGAAGGGTGTTATGCTGACGCATGCGAATTTCATTTCAAATGTGGAGGCGTGCAAATCGTTGATTGATGTCAGTGAGACCGATGTATTGTTATCGTTCCTGCCGTTATCGCATGTGTTTGAACGGCTCGGCGGACATTACGTGCCTTTGTTTTCAGGGGCAAAGATCGCTTATGCGGAGAGTACATTCACGGTGGCACAGAACATGAAAGAGGTCGCGCCGACGGTGATGCTCAGTGTGCCGAGGCTCTACGAAACGATGCATGAGAGAATCTTGCGTGCGGTGCAAGAGGGTTCGTCGCTGAAACAGAAAATTTTCCACTGGGGTGTTTCGGTCGGTTCAGCCGTGAGTTCCGCGATTCAGCAAGGGAAAAATCCGTCTGCGATTTTGCAGTTGCAACAGAACATCGCGAACAAACTCGTCTTCGCGAAGTTGAAGGAAGCGACAGGCGGCAGGTTACGGTTTTTTGTCTCAGGGGGTGCGGCGTTGCCGCAATCGATCGCCGAATTTTTTCACGCTGCGGGGATATTGATTTTGGAAGGCTATGGATTAACGGAGACCTCGCCTGTGATTAGTATGAACCATCCGGGGAAATGGAAGTTTGGAACTGTCGGTGCACAGGTTCCGGGTATAGAGGTACAGATTGCTGAAGACGGTGAGATTCTCACCCGCGGTCCACACGTGATGAAGGGGTACTTTAATAACGACACCGCGACGGCAGAGGTGATTGACGGAGAAGGGTGGTTTCATACAGGCGACATTGGCATTATTGACGCAGATGGGTTCGTTAAGATTACCGACCGGAAAAAGAATATTATCGTGCTATCTAACGGTAAGAATGTCGCGCCGCAACCGATTGAGAGCGAGTTGGTGCGAAGTCCGTTCATCAGTCAGGTTATGGTCGTCGGTAGCGAACGGAAAAACCTTGCGGCGTTGATTGTCCCGAATTTTGATGCGCTCAAGGCGTGGGCATCTGAGAATAGTATTGAGACAGATGATCTTTCAGCGATGCTCCAGACGCGTGAGGTGCAACAGCACATCCAGAGCGAGATTCGGAGTCGGCTGACGGATTTTGCGGATTTTGAGCAGGTGCGACGGTTCGCCTTATTGGAAAAGGAGTTTTCGCAGGAAGATGATGAGATGACTCCGACGCTGAAGTTGAAGCGGAATGTTATTATTGAAAAGTATGGCGATGTGATTGAGGGGATGTATCCGGAGGACGCTTAGGGCATGGAAAACCGGAAGGAATGAAAAAAATGTCATAAATTATGAGAAAAGTGCAGATTCAGCAAGGCGATTTGGTTTGCCATATAGTTGATAAACGCGCTATACTTATTACTAATAGTCTGTCAACATTGAAATGAAAGGTAAACCCAGCTTGTAGTAGTGCGATTTATCGCACTGCCTCGCAGTGAGAGGAACGGGCAATAATGCAGGTCGCATGAATCAACGGTATGAATGCCTTATGGCATTCCCCGGGGCGAGTACGCCGCAGAATTGACCTACTACGAACCATCCATCAGTTTAGAGGTGACAGACTACTAAGTTTAAGATTTTTTAGCCTTAATTAGTCCATCAGTTCAATAAAGTTTCAGTAGCTCAGACAGAAGGAGACTACAAGAATGTGTGTCGAACGTTTAACCATAGCAGAAATGGAACGGAAATATCCAAACGAGTGGTTGTTTATTATAGAGCCTGAAATCAGTGAAAATACTGAACTCATAAGCGGTATAGTTTCTGTTCATAGTCCAACCCGTGATGACATCTATGATGCTTTGAGCGGGCGTAAAGGAGGCGCAGCTATACACTATACTGGCAAAATGCCTGAAGGTAGAGTGTTTTTACTCTAATGGGATCTATCCGTTTAGATATTTCTGGTAACAGTTTAATTATTTTGAGGTTAAGCGTATATAGTGAAACCTTAGAATCTTCTTTAAACATCAGGGCAGCTTTAGATACTGGCGCGTCTCGGACCGTGATACCTCCAAACGTGGCTAAGGAGATACCACAGTTAATCCATGTTTGATGATCTCAATTGTGGCGGGTGTTTCGCACATCGGTTCGCCATCTGCATAGAGGCGCATCGGCGTGTCGGTCTCAATTTTTAAGGTGCGGGTTTGGTGCATGGAGACGGCGGGGTGTCCGATATGGCCGCCCCAGAAAAGTGTCACTAAGAGTCGGAGTACTGTGAAAGCGGAGACGGGACGGATGATGCAGACATCGAAAAGTCCGTCATTGATGTGTGCATCGGGGACGATTTTGAATCCGCCGCCGTAGCGATTCGTGATACCGGTTGCTGCGAGCAGCAGGGGTCCCTCGTAGGTGCCGAAGTCGCCTTCAAGACGGACAGTCGGGGGGTCGTAGTAGAACAGTGTTTCTACGGCTGCATAGGCGTAAGAGGCAGTGCCAGCAAATAGGGGTGTGCCTTTGGCGGCGCGACGGCTCACCTCCGCATCATAACCGCAGGTTGCGATGGTGGTGAAATAGTTGTCGGTTGTCGGTTGTCGGTTGTTGGTATTTGGATGGAAGGGTGGAAGGGTGGAAGGATGGGCACCCACTTTTCCATCCTTCCCGTCTTCCATTCCAGGCCTTTGCTGATCGCTGTTCTGATAGCAACATCCTAAATCGACATGGACAGGTGTGCCGGATATGAGTGTTGCGATTGCGGCTTCGGGGTTCAGCGGGATACCGACCGCTGCGGCAAAATCGTTGCCGCGACCACAAGGTAGGACTCCTAAGGTCACATCAGGCACTGTCGCGATGCCGTTGACGACTTCGTGGAGGGTGCCATCGCCGCCGCAAGCGATTACGTGTCGCGTGCCATCAGCGACGGCTTCTTGGGCGAAACGTTTGGCATCGCCGGATGCTGCAGTCAATAGGAGTTGTCCTTGTTGTCCGGATTCGGTGAGGGCTGCGTAGCCCTGTTCGGCGACGCTTTTCGCCTTGCCTTTGCCGGAGATTGGGTTTGCGATAAGAATAAAATCGTTCATGGGTTAATGGTTGTTGGTTGTTGGTAAAGAGGGATCTGATTTAATCAAGAATGGCTTTATTAATCGCTAATTGCCAACCGCTATCCGTCATTACCGACTCTTGGTCCTGACACTTTTTTGTAAATTGATTAGCATCTTCTTTATGCGGACGATTGTATCCATTAATTCAGCATGTTGATCTGCGGTGAGGTATTTGAGATCGTGAGCAAGAAGCACAAGATACTCGGTTTCATTTGCGGATCCCATTGCTATCTGAAGGAAACGCGCGAAGTCAGCGGCGCTCTCCCTTCCACAACCTTCAGCAATGTTTGTTGGTATAGACGCACATGCACGGCGCATTTGGCTTGTCAGTCCATATATCTCTTCACGGGGAAATTTAGATGTTAACCTATATATTCTCAGCGTTAAATTATGAGATTTTTCCCACACCTGTAATTTTCTGAAATCCTGCATACTGACTCCTGAAGGGTTTTCGGTTTTCGGTACGGGCTGCGCCCTTTCGGTTTTCGGTTATAGTAAACCCCATAATTAATTGGACACCTTAATCCGCACAACCCCCCTAACCCCCCTTATCAGGGGGGAATCTGGAGATGTGGGGAGGGGCAGCTATTATTGGTAAAGGTCAACTTATTTTCGGGCTTTACTATAATACATCGCGGCAGTGACAAAATTAGTAATCTCTACAATAAACCTCTTAACCAACAACTAATAACCAATAACCAACAACTACTTAATCACTGCGATTTTGCCTATCTTTTTTTTGCTTTCAAATTCAAGGACGTAGATGTAGATGCCGGTTGAGACATCTGCGGTGTTATTGCTTGTCAGCCACCACTCTTTTCGGTTGTGATCTTGCTCGGTAACGTCAAATGTTTCGAGCAATTCGCCGTTGGCTGTAAAGAGTTGGATGTGTGTGCCAATAGGTAGTTTGTCAAAAGTAATCACACCCCTATCAGCGAGGTTGGGTCGCACTGGATTTGGATAGACGCGGGCTTGCGTTAAATCCGATACGGTTGCCTTTGTAACGCTGCTCGGTATCTCAAGTGGGCGCGTGGCACCGCGAACAGAATTTTCATCAATATCAGCCACATTGGACACGCTAATTTCATACTGATCTTCTGTGTTGGTGAGCGGTTGTCCGAAGTGTTCAAGCAGGCTATCTACGTCAAATGCTAACAGGGCACGTGTTCCCATTCGGTCCCGAATTGCAGATACAGGGTTCACGCCGTCAATGCGCTGCGTTTCTCGCAATACATATCGGCTCTCGTCTCCAATACCGAGATTCATCCGTCGGTCAAACGTAACAATCACCCAAAAATTCTGTCGTTCGGAAACCGCCTTAGATGTGTCAATTTGCGCCATCTGCTTTCCCGCTTCAGGCTGGTGATAGGTCGCACGAATTAATTGGGGGGGTTCTCTCGGTGTCGCAGCAACAGGCTCGGTGCGCTGGGTTTCGGTGGCGTTGACATGCTTTGCTGTAACAGCATACCAGTAGGTGTTATCCTTCGTTACATTGCGATCTAAAAACCTTGTAACGGTTAGATTTTCCGCTATTTTCTCAAAAGCATCACGTGCAGGCACCTCCGTCTTTTCACCTTGCGCGCGATAGACGGTAAAAGGCTGGAAGGTTGGAAGGTTGGAAGGTTGGATGTTCGTTTCGTTATTTTGCTGTGCGTTCCACGTAACTTGTACTGCCTTCTGTGTCAAGGGTTTCGCTTCAACGTTCCAGGGCGCGATTAAATCAACACCCTCTGGATCTGTCGCGAAAATAGATTCAAAACGATAAACCCCCTCCTCAAGATTAACGTAAAACTCGTCAAACCCGTTCTGATTGAGTTCAGCTGTGAAAAGTGCGGGTGTTTTCTCAACCTTTCGGTGCCATAGCGGTCGCAATGCGGTGCCGTCCCACTGCATCACATAAAGATTGGGATACGTAGCAACAATGAGGTTACCCAAACCATCACGATCAAGGTCTGCAATAGCGAGGCTGTTTGCGTTTCTTCTGTGCGGCGCGATGGCGATAGTGGCATCAGGTCCACTTTCTGATAATATAGCGTAGCCGTTTGGTGTATGCGTAAAAACAAAAAACTTCCAGAGCAGTGGTCCCGAGGGGTTATCCGGTAGCGATAATAAACCGCCAACGACAAACTCCGGGCTGCCGTCTCCGGTAAGGTCGCCTGAAGTGAGTTGGGTAATATTTTTCAGAGGCAGTTGCGTTTGCCACTCGAGCCGGAAGGTATTGTTGGTGGAAGTAGACTCATAAACAAAAAGCTCGCCTTCACTGTCGCCGGCGACCAGTTCCGTGCGACCATCACCATCAAAATCATCAATAGCAAACCGTCGTGCGAACACGTTAGAACCGGGAGTTTCGTTTACCAAAATGGCTTTTTCGACATGGGTATTCGTGGCATTGTCGTATTCGAAGACCATGAGTCGGTCGTTGTTGTTATCCGCGCCGATAATCTCTTTTTGCCCATCGCGATCGAGGTCAACGATAGTCCCGCCCGAAAGAAAAGGCGTTTCCCAGATAATTTGGTGTGGATACCCGCGCGCGGTGCTACTCTCAATCAGAAAAGTGCGTGCATCGTCCATCGCAAGTATTTCGAGCAAACCGTCGTTGTCGGTGTCGTCAACCGCCCACGTAGTGAACTCTTCGAGATTAGAGAGATTATCGACAGTCTTAAGGGTATGCGCCAATTCGTATCTCCCACTCGGTAGGCGTTCATAGATTGCGAGAATGGCATCCTGAAGTTCAGTGTCAAGCGTCTCATCGGATAACGGGCTCCCGACGATTTCAAGCTGACCATCCTTGTCGAAATCTATATCGACACTGGCAATATGGAGCGGTGGAATATCGAGCGATTTTTCAGTGAAACCGCTTGGCGAGATATAGCCAGCGGTGACATCGACTGTATAAAATGCGCCGCCATTGTCCTCGCGTGTCTTAAGGTTCGTGATATTCTCTGATTCCACAAAAAACTGGTAGGTTCCTGACGCAAACCCCAAGGAGAGGGCATGTTCTACACCGAGATCTGTCGTGCTAAAAGGTGCGAAAGGTGCGAGACTGCCTTTGCGGCGGTAATAGAGTGTATTCCGGGTAACATCATCCGTTGCCCAAGTGAAAAGTGTGAGACTCCGTTCCGCATAAAGCGTTTCGGTAGCAGTGAGAGAGATAACTTGTGGTGGCGTCCGATCTACACTCAAGACGACCTGATCGTGTGTTTGATGTCCGTCGGTAGCGGTCACTGTTAATCGGAGGGTGTAGATACCTTCAGGAACGGTTGTGGTATCCCAAACAGTTAACGTCTCTGCGACTTTTTGTGTGGTTGTCGGCTGTGTGAAAGGTGTAAATTCGGTAGGCACTGTAGATTCGCCATAACTCAGCTGCCAGGATTGAAATTTATAGCCGCCTGTGGAACCGAGGATGGTGATTGAATTCGCGCCGCCGCTATTGGTTTCAGGCGCGAAGATGCGTGCCTGCAATGCGCCGCTTGCAAAGAGCGCGCGCTCGGCATTGACAGTGCCAGCTCCTACGAACCGTTCATCGAGTGCGTCACTGTCTTCTTGATAGACCGGGTCGGCAGTGTTAATGAGTATGTGCCGGACTTCTTCATGTGTGAGTGTGGGTCGTTTTGCGAGTAGCAATGCGGCAACCCCCGCGACGTGCGGGGAAGCCATAGAAGTCCCTGTGAGCAGCCGATACTGGTTATTAATTTGTGTGCTGAGGATCACATTCCCTGGGGCACCAATATCTATAGAGGCACCGAAATTGGATTGGTAGAACCGCTGTTGGTTCTGCTCAGTAGATGCGACAGCGATGACTTTTCGATAGGCGGCCGGAAAGATGGCAGCGGGTTTCTGAGAATTGCCAGCGGCGGCGACTAATACAACCCCGCGCGCATAAGCGTAATCAATTGCATTCTGAATAACGAAAGAGCGGTGTTCACTGCCCCAACTCATGTTAATAACCTTTGCGCCGTTGTCAGCAGCGTAGATGATCGCTGATGCGGAGTCATCATCCTGCAACCGTGAACTTCCGCCGAGCGAGAGTCCGGCGCGTATTGCCATGAGCGGAGATTCCCAGGCGACACCGGCGATGCCGATCCCGTTATTTGGCATGGCGCCGGCAATGCCAGCGACATGGGTGCCGTGTCCTCTCTCATCAATGGGTTCATTATCGCCTTCGAGATAATCGCCTTCAGCTTGTAGATTGGGCGCGTCGGTAAAATCCCAGCCATGGACATCGTCAATGTAGCCGTTGCCGTCGTCGTCGAGTCCGTTTTCTGGGATCTCGCCGGGGTTTAACCACGCTTTAGGTGCCAAGTCATCGTGTCTATAATCAATACCGGAATCGATGATAGCGATGACGACGCTCTGGTCACCTTTTTCGAGCGCCCACGCCTGCGGCAATTTCATCAGCGGTAGACTCCACTGCTCAGGATATTTTGGGTCATTCGGGGTGATCGGGTCTGCGAGCGTCGGGCGGAGATAGTTATATTCGACTGCCTCAACGAGCGGATTTTGTTGGTATGCGGCTTTGAGTGCTTCGAGGGGTGCATCCAGGGCAAACCGTAACAGGTAGATACGCTTTAGATCTGGATTGAGCGATGGGCGCGCGAGATATGGGAATAGCGGGTGCAACGATTGGACATTGTGTTTTGCGTGCAGAATGGAAATGGGTGCATCGGTCGGCGATCGCTCAACATCCGCTGCTGCCTCCGGTGTCAAACGGATTAACAGTTCGCCCGGCGTGATATGTAAAGGGATGTCCACGGCGGGTGGCGCCTCTGCTTTAATCAGCGAGAATTCGGCGCGGATTATAATTAGGAGTAAGATGCCTATTGACAGAATTTTGGAGCGTTTCATAATGGCTATTGGCTATCAGCAAAGAGCGGTTGTGGTAAACTTCTTTTCGGGTTTTATGGTAGATTTTAGAATTACTTTTGCATCTTCTGCCAGCACAAACCCCCCTAGGGGAAACACCCTATCAAAAACACCCCACTTATCAGGGGGGAATTGGGTCCCTTGTAGATGTCAATATATTTTTCTAATTCACCATAGTATAACAAGTTGAATTATTTTAGCATATTATTGAATAAAAAGATAGGAAAAGCGAGAAATGGCATCGGTTATCAGTTAAGGGTTAAGAGTCCCTTTATGGCAAGCATACAATTTATAACCAATAAGGCTAAAAAAGCAAAAGCCTTGCCATCAGCGCATGGTTGATGACAAGGCTCTGGTTATGTCTATCTAATGGTTAGATTATTCTTCTCCAAAGGGCTGAAGTTGTCCATCTTTCACAATATGTGCAACCCGTTCTCTAACCCGATCATACATCGCCTCTCCGTTCTCGTCGAAAGAGAATTTGCCCAAAATTGTGTCGAGATCCTTCGTCTGTGCCAATGCATCTCGGATCGCGGCTGCGTCTGTCGATTCTGCTTCCATAATCGCGTTAGCGAGGATATGGAGCGTCGCATACGCCTGCGCTGCCCACGGTAAAGGTTCAGAACCGTATTTCGCCTGATAGTGCTGGACGAAGGCATCGTTTCCGGGTGCGTCAGACCCAGCAGACCATCCAGAAATAGTTATTGCACCCTCGGCAGCATCACCTGCTGCCTGGATCTCTGTTATAGTCAAATCAGGAACAATAAAGTGAACGGAATCTGGGATACCGGCTGCGCGCCCTTGTTTGATAACCTCAACCATCTCTGTTGACAGTGCAGAGATAAAGAGTGCTTCAGGCTGCGGATCCAAGTTCATTATATTGGTTAATTGCGTAGTAAAATCGGTATCGTCGGTTTGAAAGGTTTCTTGGGTCAGAATCTCAACATCGTTCGCCTCAAGTTCCTTCACTATTACCTTGTTGTTACTTGTGGAGTATTCATCAGCATCATCATATATGGTTGCCACTTTTGCATAACCGAGTTCCGCCTGCGTTATCTCCATACCCACTGGGGTCAGTATATTTGTGGCGAGACCGGCGCGGAAGATATAATCTCCAAGTGCGCTCAAACCCTCAGCGGAGGAGATTGGGCTAAAAGCGATCACACCGGCATCATTCGCAATCGGAAACGCTTCTTTGAGATGCGTTGAGATACCGATCCCGACGATAGCGGGTACACCTTTATCAACCAATGTCTGGACGGCTGCCTTCGCGCCCTCTACGGTACTCAGCGCGTCCTCAGTGATGAAGTTGATACCCATACCGGGGGGCAGCGTCATATTAATTTCTTCCCTTGCTAACTCAAGGCCCTCTTGCATTGGAATCCCATAGGGTTCGGCATTTGCCCCTGTCAGACCCAAAGCGACACCGATGGTAATCCCGTGGGTGGTCATCGGCGGCGTTTCTTCTTCCATTGGAGGTATTTCAGCATCAGGCATCATGTCTTGTATTCTTTCGCAGCTGGAAAGCCCGATAGCTAAAGCAACAATTGCGAATATAAACGCGAATGTTGCAATTCTTCTCGTAATCATGTTGAATCCCCTTTATTTTCTTAATTGATTTTATAATCAACAAAACACTGTTAACCGGCACGTTTACAAAGCGCGAGGAAATACCCAAGCAAAAACCCTGCCAAGCAGTGTCTATATATTTTGATAACTCATTAGAAAATGAAAATCTCAGGCAGTGCTAATTATACTATAGTTTGGACAATATTTAGAATTATAATGCGAAAAAGCAGAAAAGCAGGTATCCTTTCATAAACACACTACTGTTGTGAAAGGATGCTAAAAAATGAACCTCCTTTTCTGCTTAGGAGATATTCTATCGGATT
>JAJEDN010000009.1 GCA_022821495.1 Candidatus Poribacteria bacterium | reverse complement strand
ACATCCTAAAGCACCGCAAGCGCAATTCCAGGTGGGTAATGTCTATTTTTACACGCTTTTTGACTACCAAGGTGGTTGGCCCGCATACGTTGGTGTCACAGAGAAGTTCCCCGATTCCTATGAAGCGTCGCAAGCTGGGACACTCCTAAAGCAGACAAATGAAATCCTAACAGAAATTAAGTTTCTGATAGATGAGATTGATAAGTTCCGGAATAAGAAGGCGGTGGAATACCGAAAAACTGGACGGAAAATTACGCCTGCTGATATGTGGGTGATGGGGTATAGTGATCAGGTCGTTCAAAATTTCCAGCAGATTGCCGGGAACTGGGAGAAACTTCGTAATTTCCCTCGTGCTATCAATGCCTACAAAACTTTGGCAAGGGATCTGTCGCATAAGAAATTTGCTGCAGCGGACGCCCTCTATCGTACGGGTACCCTCTTCCAACAGAACGGTGAGTACGAGCGCGCAATTGACGCATATAACAATCTATTTGAAAACGCACCTGAGTCGGTGTGGCGAAACGAAGCCGTTTACCAACAAGCGGTCTGCTATCGCTCCATCCGTGAATTCGGGGCTGCTTATGAACAATTCAAAGCCTATATGAGCATCACAAAAGGAGATACACCGTATCTTCGTGAAGCGGAGCAAATTGTACGTCAGTACGAACTTGACCAGGATGAAGATGGGTACAAGTTCTATGAAGAACAGGAAGCTGGCACATCTGACCAAGATGCGAGTTCTCATCCTGGCATGGGCAGTTAATCTCAATTTTTAGGGGCCTAATTTTTAGGGAAACCATTTCTCTATGTCTTCGGTTCCTTATGCTGTCTTAGGAGAAAAATGTTCGTTGTGTGCTGTAGGGCGGGTCTCGGGTCTTCGCTATCGTTCGTTGAAGCACGAAAGAGAATGGCATACGGGCTCGCCTCTGCAAAAACGGCTTAACATCACAGCGAGTTTGAAACTTCTCCGCGTAGGTAAGGGGAACATTATGTTTACGGAAGTGTTTGGAAGCGAAGTTCCATCTGATTGTCGTAGCATAGGATGGAGGCTTCGCTGTCTGTGTTTGTTGACATTAATGTTGGCTGTTCGTCATCCGTCTTCAGTATTTGGACATTAGAAGTGTTCTTTTCCACCGCATGTTTTGTTGAGTCGTGCGTTAGATGAACAGTTGAATGCGGGAATGTTCTTCCGGTGGTAAGTAATTGTAAACTTTTTGTCGGATGAGTTCAGGTGTGTAACGACGGGAAAAATGCGTCAAAACAATATGCTCGCTCTCAATGTCGGCTAACATTGTGGGCAACATCTCAAGGTGCAAATGCATCGTCTTTTTGGCACGTATCCGGTGTTCTGGTAGAATAAAGGTGCATTCACAAATCAGTACTTTGCACTGTTTCAGCAACGGATGCGCATCAATCGGGATGCTGCGTGTATCTCCAAGATAGGCGACTAACGGCAATTGGACCTCTGTCGTTATTTCGACGCCTGATTTTTTCAGTGCCGCGATTTCACGTCCCGACAGATGCTGAAACTCCGGTTTCAGTTTCTTCCGAACCTCACAGATTAAATAAGAGACCGCAGGAACGCTATGATTGCTCGGCAAAATGTGTGCGACTAAATTCTGCCGGAATGGAACCACATCGCCTACCCGAACCGGTGTGATTTGGTATGCCCAACTCCTACCTGTGTCTAAGGCTGAGATTCTATCAAGAATATGCATTAATTGCTTAGAACCTTTCCACGGAACATAGATATTTCCGGGCGGTATGCCAGAAAGCCAACGTTGGCTGATATAGATAGGCAGCCCGAAATAATGATCCAGATGAAAGTGCGAAATGAAGACATTGCCGATCCCGATAAAGTTCATCGGGCATCTGCCTAAGTCAAAGACGAGATCAAGTTCTTTCACCCGGATATAAGTGGCGACAGCGGAGCTGGATTTTCCTTCAAGTGTTAAATTATCACAGTGCAGTAGTGCCATATTGAATAGTTGTTAGTCTGCCTTGCAGTGAGAGTTATGAGTTGTCAGAAGAATAAACATCAGTCTATTTACGCCTTATGAAAGGACAAAAAATGCGCATCGGAATTATTGGTGGCAGCGGTTTTTATCAGATGGAAGGCTTAACGGATATCGAAGAAATCGAGGTTGAAACCCCGTTCGGCAAACCGAGCGATGCTCTTATCCTTGGTAACCTTGATCAGAAACCCGTTGTTTTCCTACCACGACATGGTGTTGGACACCGGTTGCTTCCCTCTGATATTAATGTCCGTGCCAATATCTATGCTCTAAAATCTTTAGGTGTTGAGTGGCTTATCTCTGTCAGCGCAGTTGGAAGCCTCCGACAAGATATTGAACCCCGCCACTTTGTTGTGCCCAATCAACTCTACGACCACACGAAAGACCGAAAATCGACATTCTTCGGAGACGGTATCGCTGCGCATGTGAGCCTTGCACATCCGTTCTCCCCAGAATTAGGTGCCATCTTGGCTGCCGGTGCAACGGAAGTCGGTGCAGTGGTTCACAACGGTGGCACCTACATCTGTATGGAGGGACCGGCGTTTTCAACACAGGCGGAATCTGAACTCTACCGACACTTCGGTTTTGATATTATCGGGATGACCGCTGCACCAGAAGCCAAACTCGCTCGCGAGGCTGAAATCTGTTATGCTGTTCTCGCCTGTTCAACCGATTACGACTGTTGGCACCCAGAACACGATAACGTGACGACCGAGATGATCCTGGATAATGTCCGTTTCAACGTTGAAATTTCCAAAAAAATTGTCAGAGCGGCTGTCGCTAAAATCCCAGAAGGGGAACGGACGTGTGCCTGTTCAACCGCCCTTCAATATGCCATCGCGACGCATCCAGACAAGATTTCAATAGCGAAACGGCACGAGTTAAAATTACTGTTGGACAAGTACCTGGCGTAGTGCCTCAAAGATCTTATCTGCCTCCGCTTCCGTTAGAATTAGAGGCGGTGCGATGTAAATGATGTTTTCCGGTTCGTCGACGGCGTGACCGATCTTTCCAACAATGATTCCCCCTGTATCAAAGTCTCGCAATTGCCCGATAATTCGGTTGGTTGCTGCCGTTTCCAGATGACTGCCATCTGCTTGAACGAATTCCACAGCGATCATTAATCCTTTGCCGCGGACGTCGCCGACAATAGGGAAGTCCCGCAGCGTCTCTAATTTCGCGAGCAGATGCGCGCCTACCTTTTCCGAATTTTCCCAGAGCCGTTCGTCTTGCAGAATCTTAAGATTAGCAACACCTGCGGCGCATGCGACTGGGTGTCCACCATAAGTACAAACTTGGGCGAATTCTTTATTTTCATCGGCTTCTCCAAGGAATGTGTTGAAGACTGCAGTTGAAGCGACACAAGCACCGAGTGGCAGATATCCGCTGGTCAACCCCTTCGCTAACGTGATAATATCGGGCTGAACATCCCAATGTTCACATGCAAACATCTTTCCAGTGCGTCCGAAGCCTGTGATCACCTCATCAAGGATAAGCAGCAAGCCGTAATCGTCACAGATTTGCCGGAGTTTTGGGAAATACTCGTCTGGCGGGACAATCACGCCGCCACCGCCGATGATGGGTTCCGCGATGACACCAATCACAGTTTCGGGGCCTTCCCACTGAATTATCCGTTCAATTTCATCGGCGCAAGCGATGCTGCACGAGGCGGGGTCTAACCCCAATGGGCATCGGTAGCAGTAAGGCGGATGGGCGTGTGGAAACCCTGGAACAAGCGGTTCAAATGCTTTACGCCTTCGTGCTTGTCCTGTTGCGGACATAGCACCATACGTAAATCCGTGATACCCACGATAGCGACTGATAATCTTATAGCGATTCTCACCCGGATAGGTTTGTCTGCCGTACTGTCGCGCGATTTTGATGGCGGTTTCGTTCGCTTCTGAACCGCTGTTGCAAAAATAGACATGGTTCAGATCGCCCGGCAGGCAAGCGGCGAGCTGCTCCGCTAACATCGTTGCGGGGACATTAATCTGTGAATGTGGGTAGTAAGGCAACTTTTGTATCTGTTCATAGACCGCGTCTGCGATTTCCTGTCTGCCATAACCGACATTGACGTTCCAGAGGGCGGAGTAAGCGTCTAAGTACTCGCGTCCGTCTGCGTCCACAACCGTTGTTCCGTGCGCCGATTCATAAACGGTTAATGGTGTCTCCTCAAGGCGTTGATGTTGAAACAATGGATGCCACACGTGTGCTTTATCGACTTGTCTATAGTCTTTTGCCATATTTTTTTCCTGTAATAGTTATCGGTGAAAAAGTTGCCAGTTACCAGTTGCCAGTAACCAGTGAAGAATGCCTCGCAGTGAGAGTTTTACTGTAAACTGTTAACTGATAACTGAAAGATTTTTCGCAGAAAAACCGTACTGAAAATGAAAACTGATGACTATTTTCCCCTGATAACTCTCATTGTGAGCAGACTGACGACTGAAAACTGTTTGCTCGCAGTTTCGCGCTTCCAGGCTGCCCTTTACATAGATGTCGGGGCAGAAATGTTTAAAAGTGTCAGTCCGTTTTTCAGCACGCTTTGCACACACTTTATCAAAATCAGCCGTGCGTCCGTCTTTTCCATGTCTGCCGGATCTAAGACCCGGTGTTGGTTGTAGTAGGGATGAAAAATCCCTGATAGTTCGTGTAGATAGTGCGGGATACGGTGCGCCTCGCGTGCCTCCGCACTCAGAAGAACGATTGATGGGAATTCGGCTAATTTGCGGATCAGTTCGTGTTCCATAGGTTCTGCCAACTGTTTTAGAGAGACTTCTTCAATAGGTTTTGGTGTGATGCCTTGTTCAGTGCCCTGCTGAAAGATGCTACAGCACCGTGCGTGCGCGTATTGAATGTAGAAGACAGGGTTTTCGCTGGCGTGCGTGATTGCCAATTCCATATTGAAATCGAGGTGGCTGCTGTTCGCGCGCATCAGGAAGAAATAGCGGGCGACATCCACAGCGAATTGCTCACCGACGGTCTCTGCGAGCTCATCAATGAGGGTATCAAGCGTATAAAACTGTCCGCGCCGTTTTGACATATCTAACCGGTTACCTTCTGCATCCACGAGGTTCACCTGTTGAATGATAGAGACTTCTAACCACTCGTCGGGTAGACCGAGGGCTTTCACAAAATTTTTGAGTCGACTGATATGTCCCTGATGATCTGGTCCAAGCAAGTCGATGACTGTTGTGAAGCCTCTGTCAAACTTATCGCGATGGTAGGCGGCATCCGGCACAAAATAGGTATATTCACCGTTCCCTCGGACGACGACGCAGTCCTTATCGTCCCCAAAATCCGTCATCCGAAACCATGTCGCGCCTTCGGCTTCATAGAGGTATTCTTTCTCTTGAAAGAGTTGGATAATTTCCTCGGGCTTTCCGCTTTCACGGATCGCTTTTTCACTGGACCAGACATCAAAATCGACCTTGAAACGTTCTAATGATGCTTTTTGTTGTGCTAAGATGTGTGCAATCCCTTTGTCTCGGAAAAGTGCCACCCGTTCATCTGTATTAAGTCGAAGATGCGTGTCCCCGTCTGTTTCGATGAGCGTTTGTGCGAATTCTTGTAGGTATTCCCCTTGATACCCGCCTTCTGGGATTTCCAATCCATCTTCACCGAGTGCTTGTCGGTAGCGAACATCAATTGATTCACCGAGTCGTTGGACCTGGCCACCGGCATCGTTGACATAGAATTCACGGATCGCCTTGTAGCCGATAGCATTTAGGAGGTTAACGAGTGTATCCCCAACCGCGGCGGCGCGTCCGCTAACGATATTAAGCGGTCCTGTGGGGTTGGCACTGACAAACTCTATTTGGACCGGTTTTCCGGCACCTTTATCGCAGGTGCCGTAAGCCGACTGCATCTCTGTAATCGTTTGGAGTGTATCATAGAGATAATTGTCGGAAAGGTGGATATTGATGAAACCTGCGCCAGCGATGTCAATCTCTCGAATAACGGGATGTGCATCGGGCTCTATGTGTGAGACAATTATCTCGGCTATGTTGCGTGGTGCCATCCGTGCCTGTTTTGCGAGTCCTAAAGCAATAGGCGTAGCGATATCGCCGTGTTCAGGCGTTTTCGTCGGTGAAAACGGGATAGTGGGTATTTCGGATATAGCGAGTTCACCAACCGCAACGGCAGCGTGGATTGCATTTTCTATAATATTGTAGACTTCTGTTTTTATTGTATCCATATTCACAAATTTGGGTTGTATATCTACCAATTTTCTGTAGGGTTCACATTTTTAACAAGCAAAATTATATCACAATAGTAGATGTATGTCAAATAGGACTTACGCAGATCGTGTCCAAAAGCGATATATTCCACCGAAAAAGTAGCGATTTCAGTTATTAACCCCCTAAAGAATCAGAATCAACGGTATGAATGCCTTATGGGCATTCACCGGGTATGAATGCCTTATGGGCATTCACCGCCTCTTATCAGGGGGACTTGCAGAGGAAATGCGGAAGTCCTGTCAAATATTCATTTACTGTTAAGTTTTCGAGCCTTGCCAGGAATGGATTTACGTTAGTCTTGTGATTTATGTGAGGGACTCTTATTTTCTACTTGTGTTTTAAGCGATGTAGTTTTATACTGAGAAGAAATATTGTGGAAATGGAGTAAACTTGTGCGAGTACTGATCATGTCGGATATGGAAGGTGTTAGTGGGATCGTCGTGTGGGATCAGGTGACTGGCGGCGCGGCGATGTTTGAAGAGGGACGACACCTTTATACGGAAGAGATTAACGCTGCGGTGCGGGGTGCGAAAGCGGCTGGTGCGACGGAAGTTGTCGTTGTGGATTGCCATGGCGCGGGACAAGGTTGGACTTTTAATTCGTTGATCCCTGATAAGATTCACCCAGATTGTGAATGGGTGGCACACCACGGATGGGGACGCTATGAAGGTATGTGGGAAGAGGGTTGTGATGCGTGTCTACTTATCGGCATGCATGCCCGCAGCAACACGCCTGATGGTGTGCTCTGTCATACGATTTCCAGTGTGCAATACCGGAACCTCTGGTTTAACGATGATTTGGTGGGTGAAACGGGTGTGAACGCTGCGCTCAACGGAGCTTATGGCGTTCCTGTGGCACTTGTCACTGGCGACGCGGCAGTCTGCCGAGAAGCTAAAGAACTCCTCGGCGATGATCTGCCTACAGTCGCGGTTAAACAGGGGTTAAGTCGATATAGTGCACGGCAACTCCCGCCTGTCCGTACCCGTCAATTGATTGAGGACGCAGCGAGGGAAGCACTCACGGATTTAACAGGCGTTAAACCTTACGTTCCCGATGCACCGACGACAATCAAGATTGAACTTTCAAGTGTGGACAAACTTGCAGACTTCAAAGGACGATCAGGTGTTGAGATTACCGGTCCCGTTACTGTTGAAAGCCGAGCAAAAGATTGGCTGACGGCGTGGAACCAGTTCTGGCCTTATGTCTAATAGAACTTAGCAAATTGCGTCGAAAAAAATCGCTATTTCAGTTATTTAACCCCCTAAAGAATCAGAATCAACGGTATGAATGCCTTATGGGCATTTACCGCCCCTTATCAGGGGGACTTTTTAACCCCCTAAATCCCCCTTATCAGGGGGACTTTAAGAGGAAATGTGCCTTTATCAGCGGACTTTAAGAGGAAATGCGTAGGTCCTATCTAAGATTCGTCAAGCACATCGAGCGGGTCCCCAGAAGCGTCTGCACGTTCTAAAATCTCGACTTCGTAACCATCTGGATCGGTGATGAATGCCATCTTCATGCCGCCGGATGTGAATTGTTCGCGCCATTCATCGGGCCAAATTTCCAATCCTGCTTTCTCTAACCCATCGCAAAATTCGACAATATCTGGGACACCGATAGCGAAGTGCATCAGGTCCTCTTGAACCTGAAGCTCAAAATCCGGTGAATAGGTCAACTCTAACGTGTGCGCGTTGCCGGGGAGTTCGAGATGCACGATCTGGTTGCCTGCCGGAGATTTGTCGCTCCGACTCAGGACTTTAAACCCTAAATGATCGCAGTACCAATCGATAGAACCGTCAAGGTCGCTGACGCGAACCCGTGTATGTAAAAAAACTGCCATGTTGGTCTCCTTTTTAAGAATTATAGAAACATGATAGCATACCCGTTAGGTTTTAGCAAGAAGTTTACGCGTATTTCCGTGCGATTTTTTACTTGAAAATGAGGACATGACCGTCTATAATGATGCTGAATTAAAAAGTAAAAAATTCCATACAACATGCTACCAAAGCACTCCTAATAAGGTATTTATAAATGAATCGAAAAACCGATAGACCTAATGTCCTCTTTATCATGTCGGACCAACACCGATACGACTATCTCGAAACTGCTGAAAGTGCCCCAACTGCACTCAATACGCCTAATCTGCGACGGTTAGCGGAAGCGGGCATCAGTTTTCCGAACTGCACCGTGAACGCTCCCGTCTGCGCGCCATCACGTATCGCGCTTGCTTCTGGACTGCAACCCTCTCGACTCGGAGCGGTGGACAATGGGAGTTTCCTGCCTGCCACCGTACCGACCTACTACCAACAACTCCGCGATCACGGCTATCGCGTCGGATGTGTCGGTAAACTCGATCTTGCCAAGCCTGATGGCTATAACGGACGCTACGGTGACCGACCTCGCACTTATAGTTGGGGATTCACGCATCCAGAGGAATGTGAAGGCAAGATGCACGCCGGAAGCTCACCAACACCTATCGGTCCCTATACCCACTATCTTGAAGAGAAAGGCGTGCTTCAAGCGTTCCACGAAGACTATCGGAAACGCAGTGGCGGTGGCTGGATTAAAAACGGTTCCCATGATTCTGTCCTTTCCACTGAGGATTTCGCCGATACCTACATCGGCAGACGCTCAACCGAGTTTATTGAAACGATCCCTGATGATTTCCCGTGGCATCTGTTTGTCAGTTTTGTCGGACCGCATGACCCCTTCGATCCACCGACTGAATATGGCGATAAGTATCGGAATGCTGAGATGCCGCCTGCTATCGTTGATAATATGGACGGGAAGCCTGAATGGGTAAAACGACGCGTTGTCGATGTTACGCCTGAGGAAATTGCCGTGACACGTCAACAATACTGTGCCGCGACGGAACTCATTGATGATCAGATCGGTGAAATGCTGCGGGCACTTGAACAACGCGGGATGCTTGACAATACGTATATCATTTATTCCAGTGACCACGGCGA
This sequence comes from Candidatus Poribacteria bacterium, assembly GCA_022821495.1. Lineage (GTDB taxonomy): Bacteria > Poribacteria > WGA-4E > WGA-4E > WGA-3G > WGA-3G. The sequence goes on along the minus strand of JAJEDN010000009.1, from coordinate 24,395 downwards.
AATGCTCGGTGACCATGGGCTTTATACCAAGAGTGTCGCTTATGAAGCGTCGCTGAGGGTACCACTCATCATCGCTGGACCCGGTATCGCGAGCCATCAAATTTCAGACAGTTTGGTTGAACTGATAGATCTGAATCCGACGATGTGCGACTTGGTGGGTGTGCCGGTGTTGCCGCGTATTGATGCCGAGTCTATCGCGCCTGTCCTTCGCGGTGAGGCGGAAACGCATCGCACTGAGACTGTGAGCGCGCTCCGAAACTTTCGGTGTATTCGGACGGCGACGCATAAACTGATCGAAAACTATAACGATGTGACCGAACTCTATGATCTCGAAAACGATCCCGCTGAGTTACACAACATCGCACAATCGGCGCGCGATATTGCTGGAACGCTCAAAGGACGTTTAGGCAGACGGTTCCGCTCTGAATTGGTTTTTTAATTTACCTTGCGGCGTAATTCCGCAGGATTATCAATCAAGTGCCTGTCTTAAATCCGCCCTCCATTTTGCGGCGTACTTGAAGAAACACCCAAGCAAAAACCCCATAAGCGATCTGCTTCATTACGGGCTAAGTTTTCGCGGTAACTAAGAAATAGAAGAAGTTCCGTTATGCATACAAGCCACACCTATAATGCAAAACTTGCATATTACCACATCACACAACTCGCTTTTCCGAGGTTGGTGGGCAGTGTTGGGGAGGCTGAGGCACAAGACTATATCGTTCAGCAATTCACCGAATTGGGACTGGATGTGTCATCGGAACCGTTTGAGTTTACAAAATTCCCTGCCGAAGTCTTGCCGCGTATTCTTTCGGCACTTTTCGTGCCAGTCGTTCTGTTTGTGCCGTGGTTCGGTGAACGATTTCCGGTACTTCTATGCATCGCTTGCCTACTGAGTCTTGCGATCGCGCTGTTCTTTACGCAATGGCAAAAGCGGTTTGAAGGGTTGTATGATGTCGGTAGAAGGTATCAGACAGAGAACATCATCGCAAAGAACGGAGCGAAACAAGAGGGTAATACCCCTGCTTTTTTATTCGTTGCACACTACGACTCCAAATCACAAGTCCTGCCGATTGCTGTGCGCGCACTATCTTACGGTATCGCGATTACTGGACTTCTCGTTCTGACGACCCTAATGCTCATTAAGTGCTTTACGCTCTTTTGGTTGCCGCATTACATCGTCTGGGGTATTGCTGGAATCACAGGTTTTTGCTTGTTGCTTTTGCAGATTAATTTTACGCGGAACCATTCGCCTGGCGGGTTCGATAACGCGTCCGGTGTCGGTGTTATGCTTGAAGTGGCACGCGTCGTGATGGCGCGCGACGAGAAAATATCCATAACGTTCCTCGCTACTGGCGCGGAAGAATACGGTATGTGCGGCGCATTGCGCTATGTCCAAGGGCATGCCGATGCATACAACCGAGAAAATACCTACGTTATCAATTTAGATGGACTCGGTGTTGGGGACGGCGTTAACCTCGTTACACGCTACGGAATTCCACCAACCCGCACGACGAAGGCATTAGCAGACCTGTTTCGGGCATCGGGCGAGTCCCTCGGCATCCGGGTTTCTGATCGTTATCTGCCGATAGGCGTCGGATTGGATAGCATCCCGATTGCGAGCCACGGATTTGAGGTGCTTACCTTAACAGCGGGAGCCGTTGGCGGTGTCGCCTTAAAGATTCACTCGAAACAGGATCGGAGTGAATTGCTCAATGAGGCAAGTCTGCAACAGGTAGGTGAGTTAATTGTCGGTGTCATTGAACGTGCAGCGTAGGGACGAGGCGACCTCGCCCCTACAAAAGTTGGCGGGTCTGCAACAGGTAGGTGAGTTAATTGTCGGTGTCATTGAACGTGCAGCGTAGGGACGAGGTGACCTCGCCCCTACAAAAGTCGGTTCCGATCACAGGTGTTATCCTTGCTGGTGGTAAGAGTCGGCGGATGGGACGGAATAAGGCGTTGCTACCACTCGGCGACAGCCCACTGATTGCGCATGTTATTCGCCGTATGCGCCTTGTCACAGACGAACTCCTGCTGATCACCAATAATCCAGCTGAATATGCACACCTCGGTTTACCGATGCACAGCGATAGTGTGCCGGACGCTGGCGCGTTAGGCGGTATCTATACCGGTTTGACGCACGCTTCATACGACACTGTGCTCTGTGTCGCATGCGATAGTCCGTTTTTAGTGCCGAATTTGCTCACTTATCTTGTCTCGGTTTTGGATGAATATGATGCCGTAATGCCCTATACCTACAAAGCACCTCCTTCTGACAACAAGGACGCACCGATTACCCTCCAAACGTTGTGTGCCACCTATTCCAAACGTTGCTTGCCTATCATTGAACTGATGCTACAAGAATCTGACTTGCGCGTCCATGCGCTTCAGGAACGCGCGAATATCCTGACCCTCGCGCCAGAAATTTGGAAAACCTACGATTCTGAAGGTCATTCGTTTTTCAACGTTAACACACCAGAAGATTTTGAAAAGGCACAAACTCTACTATAAACCAAAATCACCCCCAGTGTAAGACCTTTTTCAAAGAAAATTCTATAGGCTAACTGCTTTTTTAAAAAAAAATGCCTGTTATGCAACCTTTTGCTTCTTGAATGTATCCTTATATCATGAGGGAATTCGATGAGGAGGCACTTATGCAAAGTAACGATGTTACATTAATTCAGCAGATTCTTGAGGGTGATCAAAACGCTTTTAGTGCTTTGGTAAAAAAGTATCAAAAGCAGATACACGCGTTTGCTTGGCGGCAGTTAGGGGACTTCCATCTCGCCGAAGAGATTACGCAGGATACCTTTCTTAAGGTTTACCAACAACTTTGGACGCTCAGAGACCCAAATCGTTTCGGCGCGTGGCTGCATGCAATTGTCAAGAATTGCTGTTTGGCGTGTTTACGAAAAACGCAGCCTCCGATTGAATCTCTTGATGCCATGCCTGAAGCGGAGATGGAAAGCGTTTCTTATAACCAATATCTTGAGAAACAGCGCGACGCTATTGCCAATGAAACACGGCATGCGGTTGTACAGCACCTGCTCAACAAACTGTCTGAGAATGAACAGACTGTGATCACCCTTCACTATCTGGGTGATATGCGTTGTGAAGAGATTGGCAAGTTTTTGGATGTACCCTTGAATACGATTAAGAGTAGACTGCATCGGGCGAGGAAACGATTAAGGGAGGAAGAATTGATGGTTCGCGAAACATTAGGGGGTTTTGAACTTCCAGACGATCTTACGGCGAATATTATGGAGTGGATCCAGATGAATGAACCCGGTGTAGCGGTGCCAGTCGGCACGCTAACGAAGACATCGGATAAGACGCTCTACGCAGTGATGGGTTGTGAGAATATCTACAAATTACCCGCGGATGAAAATGAATGGCAGCTTGTTAACGCAGAATTTTTGCGTCAAGAGACCGCAGGCGATGTTCCCATTGCTGAACACGATGGCACGCTCTATATAATTCCATCTGGGACGTTGTTTGCATCAACGGATGATGGCAACACTTGGAATGCTATCGGGCCTTGCCCGCAAGGACACGTGAGGGAATTGCTGGTTACGGAAGATGCTTTTTACGTTACCCTTAATGGGGGTATTTTCCGATCTGATGACGCTGGAAAATCGTGGAAAAATATGAATGACGGTTTAGACAACCGCTTCACAAAGAAATCGGGAATTTATACATTACAGTTGAGCGGAAACACGCTGTTTACTGGAACCTCTCTGGGAGTCTACCGCTTCAAGACAGGCACTTGGGAGCATCTACAGTTGCCAGTGGACAATACTGTGGTAGTGTCTTCTTTGGTGGTGGCTGAAGACAATATCTATGTCGCCGTAGAAGTAAATATCATGGAAGGTGACGGAACACCAGAGGAAAATTACCATAATTTGTGTGACATGCGTAAGGATTCGTGGTGGGTCTTCCGATCCACCGATGGTGGGGATTCTTGGACAGATATAACGCCTACGGATGCCCGGCATCTAATGCAGAAAACATTGCCGCGGATTAAACTGGTCGCCTCTGGAAAAACCGTCTTACTGATAGGCGGAGAGGAAGGCGTTGTGGCGCGCTCAACGGACTGTGGAAACACTTGGCGGTCCACAGAAGCTTCCGGTATTACACAGATGCAGTTTAGTGTGGGTGCTGCTGTCGCTTTAGACGAAAACACCTTTTATACCGCTGGCAGCACTGGCATCCATCGATCAAGGGATGGCGGTGAAACTTGGCACCGATTCAATACCAAGTTTGAGTGCCGTGTGGAAAACTTAATCGGTTTAGAGACGCGTCCAAATTCAAAAGCATCTAAGGTGCTATATGCCACAGTTGTTGGGGGTGTCGTCAAATCAACAGACGCAGGGAGTTCGTGGGCTGCTGTTGACATCCAACGACCCAGGTATACGCTTGAGGTGCCAAAGTTCAATGCGAAACTTAAAGATAGGGAAGACACGCCGCTCATTGTGCAGATTTCCGAAGCCGACGGTGTCCTATATGCAAAGGGAATTCGACGTAATTCTGAAACGGCTTATTATCATTTGGTACCAGATACAAATTGCTTAGAAGCTGTTGAAGGATACATTTTTACTGAGGGAGCGACACCGCCTTCGCGAGATTCGGGAAGACTTATGTGGCACGTGTTCGGGGAAGTCACACTCCCCTTTGATTCTTATCAGTTACCGAAACAAGAGGGACAAATTACCTTTACTCGCTCTACGGACCCAGACGCTGATGTTGAGCCTTTATCAACCCAGATCATACGCGAGCATCCGAAATTTGGGGCAGAATGCTTTTTAAAACTATTGGGTCAAAAACAAGGCGATCGCCAGTTGGCTTACGCCTTGATGTTGGAAGGTTTATACGGCAACTTCGCGGTGAGTGGAGAAACGTACTACATGGAGTACAACTACAAACTCTTCCGATGGAATCCGGGCGACGTAAGATGGTCGGATACGGGTGTCCAAGAGACTTGTGAACTCACACGTGAAAACATGGTGCAGCGTTTTAAAATTGCTGTTTCAGGAGACACCGTTTATGTCGGAAAGCGGGATGGGCAGCTCGTACAATCGATTGATGGTGGAGATAGTTGGAGCGATAGGACATCGAGCCTGCCGCAGTCGGTTAAGCATTTCAGTCAAATTGTCTTTGCCGACGCAATGGTGCATGTCGCAACCGATAAAGGCGTTTTCAATTCAATAGATGGTGTCGTTTGGCATGTGATCACCGGTAAAGCGGGATAAAGCATCATCATTAAGGCGTTAGCAGCAGCAGAGGGTGCTGTTTATGGCGCGAATGATGACGGTATCTATCACTTAGAAAGGGAGACGGGGACTTGGGAACAAATTGTCCCTGAAATTCCGGATGCTATAACATCTCTCGTTGTTGATGGAGATGCCTTTTACGTCGGCACTGAGCATCGTGGTGTGCTTCGTTTGGAACGTTAATCTGTAATTTCGATGTATTTAACCCCCTAAATCCCCCAACCCCCCATATCCCCCCTTATCAGGGGGGTAGGGGGACTTTAAGAGGAAATGCGTAAGTTCTATCGAAAAAAAATAAGAGGAATTCAACATGTTATTGACCTTGATCCAAAAGGAGATGATGCATCATATTCTCAGCGTCCGGTTCGTCGCGCTCCTCGTGATGTGTCTTCTGCTCGTGCCGCTTACCTTGCACATCAATTACCGCAATTACCTCCAAAACCAAGTCAATTATCAGGCAGCTATCGAACTCTCGGTTTCAGAAATGGATGCTGCGCTTCATCCACTTCGGGATCCGCCCGCGCCAGATACAGAATTCTCTAAACTTTTTCTCGAACCGACACCTTTAAGTGTGTTTGCTAAAGGTTTAGAGGCATCCCTTCCGGGTTACCTTGGGATGACTCGCAACGGTGTAAAACACGGCTCAACATCACTTGGGGAAGGCTCGCTCTCCTCTGCTTTAGGGAATCTGGATTTTTTATTTGTTGTCAGCACTGTCTTCAGTCTACTTGCACTCTTGTTCACGTTTGATGCTGTTGCGGGGGAAAGAGAAGCCGGAACGCTGCGGGTAACTTTAGCGAATGCGCTACCCCGAGATCTGTTCTTGTGGAGCAAGTTAATTGGTGGATATATCGTGTTTGTTGTCCCGTTTTTGGTGTCGTTTCTGTTGGGTCTGTTCTTGCTTGTTTCGCAAGGGTTTCCGTTGGGTGAATCTGACATTTTCCCACGCGTGCTCAGTTTGACCTTCGTCTCGTTGCTCTACATTGGCGTGTTTTTTGCAATAGGCACCTTAATTTCCACCTATTTAGATAATTCCAAGACGGCACTCATCGTCGCTTTCAGTGTCTGGGTGCTCGCCGTGTTGATCGCGCCACGCGTTGGGTTCCTCACCGCTAAATTTATTGCACCGGCACGCGCGATTCAGAGCGTCTATATGGAAAAAACGGCGATTAATAGTAACCTCAATGAAGAAAAGGACCAAGTGGTTATAGAAAAAATGAGGGTTTTAGGGGATATTAATCTCAGCAGGGATCAGGAGAAAATCAAGGCACTCAGGGCACCGATTGATGCCGAATATCGACAGAAATTTCAGGAGCAAGTCGGCGAAATAGAACGCGCCTATCAACATGAAAAAAAGCGGCAAGAATCGGTCGGAGAAACCCTTTCCCGAATCACACCGACAGCTTCGCTCATTTATGTCGCTATGAATTTAACCGAGACTGGAAAAATAAAAAGAGACACCTATTTTGAAACAGGCACGCGTTATTATAACCAGCTTGAGTCAGAGTATTTCCATGAAATTTCAGACGATCAATTTGCGAGGTTTCTGCGATCAGATCAACCAAAACCCCAAAAAATTTCCCCGCCGCCAGATATGACAGAAACGAGTTTATCAGAAACCGTCCGTCACTCTATGGTAGATTTACTGCTGCTCTGTTTCTTGGCAGTTGTATTGACGACTGTAGCGTTTCTGAAATTTTTCAGCGTTGATATTTAAGACACAAAATTACGAATTTGCAACCCCCCCGCCTATAATACCTGTCACACGTCACAAGCCAATATAATTGATTGGAGGATTCAGATGAAAAACGACGACGCGAAATGGGTCGAACGTATTTTGGCAGGCGACGCTGATGCCTTTACGACGCTCGTGAAAAAGTACGAAAAACAGATACACACATTCGTATGGCGGCGGGTCAAGGATTACCACGTCGCCGAAGAAATTACACAGGATACTTTTCTCAGGGCTTACAAAAAACTTGGCACGCTGAGAGATCCGAACCGGTTTTCGGGGTGGCTTTATATGATTGCTACTCGCTGCCTCCTGACATGGCTTGGCGAGAAAAGGGTTCCGATGCAGTCTTTAGAGGCGATGCGTCAATCAGAAATGGAGGCACTGTTCTATGCCCAGTATTTAGCAGAACAGACTGAAAAGTTGACGACGCAAAAGCAACGCGAAATCGTTGAATACCTCCTTCAAAAATTACCCGGACGTGAACGGACAGCGGTGATGCTTCACTACCTGAGTGAAATGACATGCGAAGAAATCGGTGATTTTCTGGACATATCGCCGAATACGGTTAAGAGTCGGCTCCATCGCGCCCGGAAGCGGTTAATAAAGGAAGAGGCGATAGTTCACCAAACCTTGGGAGATTTTCAACGTGTAGACGATCTCATGGAGGACCTCATGAATTGGATTCAAACAAACGAACCCGGCATCCGACATCCCGTAAATAACCTGTCCGCGACTGCCGAAAAGGAGCTTTATGCTGTTATAGGAGACGAGCGTCTCTACAAATTGCCAGCGGGCGAGGAGGCGTGGCAACTGGTCAACGCAGATTTTCCGCGTCAAGACAGCCATGACAATAGTTCTATAGTGGCGCGCCATGATACGCTCTATATTGTGTCATCTCATGAATTGTTTGCATCAACTGACAGCGGTGCGACATGGCATTCAATCGGTCCATGTCCAGAAGGGCATATACGAGAACTGATGATAACGGAAGAAACCTTTTATCTCTGCCTTGATAAGGGTATTTTCCGATCCGATGATGCCGGCAATTCATGGACAGACATAAGCAATGGCTTGGACAGTCGCGCAATAGAACAGGCTGGAATTCGCACATTACGGATGGGACCCGACACGCTGTTTACCGGAACTTCTTTTGGGGTCTACCGACTTAAGGCAGGCTCTTGGGAACACTTACCGTTGCCGGTAGATGACATTGTGACTGTCAACGCTTTAGTGATGTCCGAAGACCAGATCTATGTCGCTGTCTCGGTGAATATTTTGGCGGGTGATGGAACGCCGGGAGAAAATGTTAAGCGATTGTGGGAAAGTGAGAAGCGTTCGTGGTGGATATTTCGATCCTCCGATGGCGGCGACGCATGGACAGACATAACACCTGCTGATACCTCGCTGCTAATAGGTGTTTTACCCAGCATGACACTGCTCGCTGCAGGCGAAACGCTTTTACTGATAGGGAAGGATGATGGTGTCGTCGCGCGTTCCATTGATTGTGGGAATACGTGGAGCTCTATAGAATCCTCAGGTATTACACCGATGCGGTTTAGTGTTGGGAGTGCCGTGGCACTGGACGAAAATACATTTTATACGGGTGGAAGTACTGGGATTCATCGTTCTACCGATGGCGGTCAAACATGGCACCGATTTAATACAAGGTTTGAGAGTCGTGTGGACGGTTTAGTCAGTTTCGTGGCGGGTCCCGCATCAAATCCGTCTACTGCCCTTTACGCGAGGGTGGGTCCAAACCTTGTCATGTCAACCGATGGCGGTAGATCGTGGGATACTGTCAACTTCGCCTTAGAAATTAATAGACGCTTGTCGAAAGAAACACCTCGCATTGTTCAAGTCGTAGAAGCCGATGGGGTACTCTATGCGAAAGGAATACAGCGCGGTTCCACCGCTATTTTCCGGTTATCTGCTGACGGCAATGTGTTAAACCCCATCTCAGAAACCGCTCCTTCTTTTAATTCGACAAGACTGATGTGCCATGTGTTAGGTGGCAGAAGTTTCGATTTCAAAGACGAACGGCAAATGGGGCAAGGTGTGATAATTACGCTCTCTTCTGGTACAGATTCGCTATCAAGCCAACTCATACAAGAGAACCCAGATTTTGGTGCAGAACGTTTCCTGAAACAGTTAATACAAATCCAAGCAGACGCCGCGTTGGCATACAAATTAATGTGGGAAGGTTTGTGGGGCGACTTCGCTGTCAGTGGTGAAACGTTTTACATGGAATACAACTATAAACTCTTCCGATGGAATCCCGGTGAAACTGAATGGTTCTACACAGGGGTCGAAGAGACTATCGAACTGTCAGAGGATAACGTTGGGCACGGTTTTAAACTTGCAGTATCAGGCGAAATCGTCTATGTCGGTAAGCGGGATGGACATCTCTGGCAATCGCTGAATGGCGGAGATAGTTGGAACGACAGGACAGCAAACCTGCCGCAGTCGGTTGCGCACTTCAATCAAATTGTGCTTGCCGATGCGACAGTGCATGTTGCAACCGATAAAGGCGTTTTCAATTCAATGGATGGTGTTGTTTGGCATGCAATCACCGATAAAGCGGGGGCAAGCGTCATCATTAAAGCGTTAGCGACAGGGGGGGACGCTGTTTATGGCGCGAATGACGACGGCATCTATTACTTAGAAAAGGGAACAGGGACTTGGGAACAAATTGTGCCCGAAATTCCAGATACGATAACATCTCTCGTTGTTGATGGAGATGCTTTTTACGTTGGCACCGAACATCGCGGCGTGCTCCGTTTTGAACGTACCCATCAGTAGTTTTGCCTTTTTTAAACCTTTTTCTCGAAAATCCGCCTCTTTATAAATAACCGTGTCTTTCTCCAAGCCTTCAAAGTCCCCCTGATAAGGGGGATTTAGGGAGTTGACTTGGCATTAACTCAAAATGACAACACTTTGGCTAATTATCCAGCGGGAGCTCACCTCGAATGTGCTGACATCCCGATTCATGATCGGTTTTCTTGTCTGTTTGATGTCAACCGCTGCTGCTGTTTTTGTTCAAGTTGAGGATTACGAAAAACGGTTATCAGCATATCACACTGCTATTCGAGAACATCAAGAAGAAATCCGAACGTGGGACACCTATCGCCAAATTAACCCGAAAGCACACAGGAAGCCGAATCCACTGAGTATTTTTAACGTCGGCACAGAAAAATCCGGGGCGGATATGGTGAGTATTCGGCTCGCGATCCCTATTTGGGAGCAACAGGCACAGAAACAGGGTTCGGATAACCCGTTCCTCTCGATTTTCCTTGCTGTTGATGTCATATTTGTCTTCAAAATTGTGCTTAGTGCGTTGGCGATCCTGTTCGCTTACAATACAATTTCTGGGGAGCGGGAGGACGGCACACTGAAACTGGTGTTATCCAATCCGATTCCGAGGGACACACTCATATTCGGCAAATACCTTGGAGGCATGTTATCTCTGTTTCCAATCGTTGTGATGAGTTTCGCTGTCGGGATCGTTATCGCTTATGCCGCGCCTACGACTGATCTTGATGTTAGCGATCTGCTACGTCTCGTCATGGTACTCGTTGTTTCGCTGTTATACATATCCATCTGTTATCTTTTGGGGTTGCTCCTGTCTGTATGGACGAAAACGGCAGCGACTACGCTGATCCTTTCAATGTTTATCTGGGGAATCTTGACGACCGTTCATTCAAATGTAGCAACGTTTGCAGTGGCGAAGTTCCCACCGTCTAAATCTCAACCTGAAAAAGAAATGCTGCAACAGATTGGACAGATATGGGAAGATTTCAGGGAAGAACGGGATGCTTATATCCTCAAGGAATTTGGTTACAAACACCCTGTCCACGCGATTATTACGCAGGGAGAAATGTCGTTATGGATGGACACAAAATCAGCGGGCGGGATCGGATTTGATGAGATTTACACCCCTAAACCGATTCACAAGATGGACACTTCCAAATATCAGGAAATATTAGGGTATCAAGAACGGCTCCGTATTGACTATGCGAACAAAGCGGAGGACATCCTCAAACGGCGAGAAAATATTGGTGAAAGGAATAGACAACTCGCCAGAAACGTTTCGCGCCTCTCTTTCGCGGACACGTATCGCTTTGCTGTCGGGACAATAACCGGCACGGATCGGGAAAGTTACAACGATTTTATAAATCAGGCGAGAAGTTATAAACGTCAAGTTGTTGACTACCTCGCCGGTAAAGCGGCATTTTCAGCACGAGCATGGTTTTCCGGTGATAAAGGAAAAGCCGAGTTGACAGATCTGCCCATCTTTCAGCACCGGTATAACTCCCTTTCTGAGAATCTTTCTCTTGCATTGGGAGACATTTTTATCTTGTTGGCGTGGAATATCATCTTATTCATGGGCGCATACCTATCCTTCCTCCGGTATGATATGAGTTGAAGCGTGAAGGCAGAATAATGTAAGTCCAAGCAACGCGCCGGGCTGGATATACGGAGAGGGACGTTTTTGGTACATCTGTCCTAACCGAACCGCAAGGAACATTAAAAATATGATTTGGCATATTGCGAAGAAAGAGATATATTATAACCTCATGACGCTGCGGTTCGTCTTGATGATAATTCTGATGCCTGTTCTAATGATGGCGAACGCGCTCATATACGGTTTCGGCGATAGCGGGTATAAAGAAGAAGTCAATACGTATCATCGCGCGATGGAAAGAAGATTATCTTTTGTCAAAGACTATGCCGAGGAGAGTTTAGGGAAACTTGCGATGCGGGGTCCCGGTGAGATTTACAAGCAGCCAAGTCCGTTCAAATTCTGTGCTGATGCGGTTGATGAACTTATCCCACGTTCTATCCCCGTAGTAGGTTCAGGAGCGGGGCGCGGTGGCGGCGTAACGACAGCGTACCATTGGCGAGAACTATGGTCACTTGAATACCTACCCTCAAATCACGGCAGTGACGCGACGACACTTATCAAAATCGACTGGGTCTTCATCGGTATCTTCATGAGTTTTTTTGTGATTCTGTTTACCTTTGATGCCATTGCTGGGGAACGGGCACAAGGAACACTGAGCCTCATGATGTCTAACCAGATTTCCCGAGGGCAGATGCTATTCGCGAAATATCTGGGCGCGTTTTTCACCCTCATGATGCCGCTCACAATAGGTATCCTCATGAACCTGTTAATTATCTATCTTTCCGAGGATATTCTGTTTAGTTCGGGCGATTGGCTTAGAATTTTGGGGATGGTGGGACTTTTTGCGTTACATATCTCTATCTTTATTTTTCTGGGGCTGTTCTTCTCAAGTCGCGTATCAAACGCCATCACCAGTTTGGTGTGGCTTTTGCTAACTTGGGTATGCTTGGCGTTTATCTTTCCAAGTCTGCTCGGACTTTTTGTTGGCACCCTCGACCCGATTCCATCAATAGAAATAGTCTCCTCGCGAAAACGCACACAATTAGCAAACATCGAAGATGAATATCGTCCAATGGAATTGCTGGAGGTAACAAAGTTAAGTGAAGCACCTTCGCCTGATAATCCATCAGCCACACGCCGATGGGCGACGTACTTCACGAGAAGATACGAAACAAGGACGCAAATTGCCGATACCCATGTAGATCAGCAGTTTAGACAGGTTCGACTTGCCCGTGAACTCACCCAAATCTCCCCGATAGTGTGTTTCCAATATGCGATGGAAGGACTCGCAAACACCGGGATTGTGAGTTATATGAATTTTGTCAAACAGGTGCGTCGTTATAGGCAAACGTTCATAGATTTCATTAAAACGGAGGATAGGAACGATCCGGAGAGTTTACATATCTATCCTGTGCGGGAAGGCTTATCTCAAAAACCGGTGGATCCGAACGCTGTGCCAAGGTTTGAAGAGCGTCCCTCGTATCAAAGCGTCCTTTTCCCAGTCGGACTGCTGATTCTTTTTAATATTCTGTTTTTTACTGCGGCGCAGTTGTCTTTTCTGAAATGCGATCTAAAGTAAACTCTTTAGGACTTACGCACTTCCTCTTAAAGTCCCCTGATAAGGGGATTTAGGGGTTAAAAACGTGGAAAATATCTGTTTTCTGCTAAATTTGCGTAAGTTCTACTCTTGTTTTGACTATTTTCGCCAAATTTGCTATCATTTTTGCGATTGATGTAGTGGCACGCGGTTAAGAGTATTTTCACTGGTTCCGAAACCTTTTTGTTTTCGCTAATCTCTTAAAAGGAGTTTATCATGAAAGGCGTTATTGTAGTTTTCGCAGTGATGGGTATACTCATCAGTTTTGCACCGTGTAGTGAAGCTAATCCGCCGGACGGATTGGTGCTGCATTTGAGTTTTGATGAAAATGCTATTCAAGGCGATACCGTAAAAGATCAGTCCGAAGAAGGTAATGATGGAACGATTAACGGTGATGCAAAAATGGTCGCAGGGAAGCACGGCGGAGCGTTGGAGTTTGATGGCAAGAGTGCCTTTGTTGAAGTGCCACTCGAGGATTCGATTACTTTCTCCACTGGTGATTCATTGACAGTCCAAGTCTGGGTAAAAACGGATGATGAGCCGCCACAGAACGATGGGATTGTCGGGAACTATCGTCCGGGCACTGATGCGGTTTGGATACTCTCCGTCAGTGGCGATAATCCAGCCACGCGTGGCAAAATGGGGTTTTCTGTCCGGGACAAGGGACGTGCAAATAGTGCTGGAATAACTTCTCCAGACTTCTTGAATGATGACAAATGGCATCTCCTCGCCGGTGTCCGAGACCAGAAAGCAAAAAAGATCCGATTCTACGTAGACGGTGAGTTGATTGATGAAGTTGATGACAACACAAAGGACATCAACAGCGGGCAATCAATTTGGGTAGGAGAGCATCTGAACCGATTTTACAAGGGACTGATTGATGAAGTGAAGGTGTGGAATCGTCCCTTGACTGCCGCGGAACTTGAGCAATCAGGAAAACAACCGTCTTCAGTTGATGCTTCCGGAAAGTTGGCAACCGTATGGGGTGCTATCAAAGCGATATACTGATATTGAAAGGCGCGGTTTAAGCGAGTTTATAAGTAAATCCCATAATTATTTGCACACACGGTAGGCTCGTAGGGGCTGGGTAACCCAGCCCCTACGAGGGAGGATTTAGACGCAACACCACGGTATTGAACAGTTAATGTTGAATTTTAACTGATCGAAAAAACGCTCACGCCACCTGACTCGTCACCAACAGCAATATGCTGGTCATTTGGTGCCCAGACGAGGCTTGTGACCCCCGCTGTCAGAGCGGCTTCATGAGCCGCCAGAGAATAGCGGATGCCTCGCAATTGCCAGATGTAGACCAGACCGTCGGCACTGCCTGATGCCAGCAGTTTTCCGCGATGTTGAAAACGCACAACGCTGAGAAAATCCTGATGCCCGGAAAGCGTAATGGGGCTGGTGCCCGCCGGTCCGCTACCGGAACAATCCCACACCGTAACTTCATCACTGCCTCCCGTAGCCAAGTATCGACTCGTGGCATCCCACGAGAGTTCTCGCACTTTCGTCGGATAGCCAGTCATTTGCAAGTCCTCACCGGTAGACATAATCCAGAAATGTACGGTCGAATCTTGATCCCCGGTGGCGATGTATTTGCCGTCAGGGCTCCACGCGATTACCAGGGATGAGCCTTTCCATTCCAATCGGCGGACGGCTTCCGACTGTTGCGGGTCCCACAGCGTGACACCGCCGTAGGTAATTGAGGCAAGTTGATTTACATGCGGTTTCCATTGGATACCAGCAATCGTGCTCTGATGGTCGGGATATTCGCGAACAAGATCGCCCACAGCGTTCCAGAGTTTCAGGTTCCGCCCCGCGGCAGAGGCGAGTATCTGTCTTTTGCCGCCACTCCAAGATAGGTGCTCAACCCATGCTGTCCCTCCGTCAAGCGAGTGGGTCGCTTCGCCACTTGTCATATCCCACAACCGAATTTTCCCATCTTGTCCTGCGCTTGCAAGCACCTTACTGTCTGGACGCCACGCGATTGACATTGTGCCGAATTCATGCCCTTCAAAGGTATGGATAACCGCTCGACGATGCCCTTCAAAAATTGTCACCGGACCGAGAACCGACGCGGCAGCGACGTATTTCCCATCAGGTGACCACGCCAGATCAATGACGTGGTCGCTGATGGTTGCGCTCCAATTTTCGCGCAGTTGAGAGGGCTGGACAAAGCGGTTGCTTAGGTTGTTCAAGCGAGACATGCTTCAAATCCTTCCGTCAATTCGGTCCGGTCAAGGTTGCGCCCGATGAAGATGAGGCTATTGTAGCGCGGTTCCTCGCCCCACGGGCGGTCGGGTCGACCGTCGAAGAGCATATGAACACCTTGGAAGACGAATCGGTTTGGCTGCCCCTTGATGCTCAGAATACCTTTCATGCGGAAGATGTCGGTGCCTTTTGTCCGAAGCAGATCGCTAATCCAAAAGTTCAGCCGGTCGGGGTCGAGATCGCCGGGGGTTGCGATGCCGACCGATGTGACTTCATCATCATGTTCGTGGTCTGGCTTAAATTCGCGTTCAACGACTGGCGTGACAAGGGCATCGTTGCCAAAGAGTTGTGCTTGAAATTCGTCGGGATGATGCTCGGTAAACAGTGCGTAAGCACCGGGGCTGCCAATCTGTACGTCAAAGCGTAATTCATCCGCTGTAAGATTCAGCGTAATGAGTTGTCCACCCGGTTGAAGGGTACCGCCTGCCGAGAGTTCATGCTCATCATCGGAGAAAACCATAACGACTGGTTCAACAGCGGCCTCCAAAGCTGCATCGGTTGACGCATTTACAGGCACCAACGCAACTTTCATCGTCGGGTCGGGCCCTTCTTGAAGCACCAGTTCATGCGTGCCTGCCGAAAGGTTATAGACACCCGCCCATTCAAAGGGATACTCGGGTTCCATAAACTGGGGGTCAACCTCCAGTGCCCGGTCCAGATCGAATCCGCCGATGTCGAGAATCTTGTCCATTTCAACCACAGCGTCTTTCGTTCGATAAACCTTCGCTGCACTGTTCATGCTGCGAATTCTGGCTTCCAGTTGGTCTAACTCTTCCTCGGTCACAAGGTCAATCTTGTTCAACAAAATGACATCGGCAAAGGCGATCTGTTCACGTGCCTCGTCGCTGTCATCGATGTGCTGCCAGATGTGTTTGGCATCAACCAGCGTCGTGACAGAATCCAGTTGCAGTTTCTCTTGCATTTCGGTGTCCATGAAGAACGTCTGAGCAACTGGCCCGGGGTCCGCAAGCCCTGTGGTTTCGACCATGATGTAGTCGAATTTATCGCGACGCTTCATCAGATTCCCCAAAATACGGATGAGATCACCGCGCACCGTGCAGCAGATACAACCGTTGTTCATCTCGAAAATCTCTTCTTCGGCACCGATGACCAAGTCATTATCGACACCGATCTCGCCAAACTCGTTTTCGATGACGGCGATACGTTTGCCGTGGTTTTCGGTGAGAATACGGTTGAGAAGCGTGGTTTTACCAGACCCTAAAAAGCCCGTTAACACGGTGACGGGGACTTGATCGTCTAACATAATCGTTTTCATCTTTCTCTCCTTGTTGAATTTAGCCAGCGGTCAAGCCAACGATGTCCGTCTGCTTTACCTCCGCCAGCGGTTTGTGAATCTTGTATTGCCGGGGCTTTCCCGGCGTCTCCATGATTGCAATGACCGTTTCAATAGGCGGGCAGCCTTCTTCGGTGCATTGCAACTGCGTAATCATCACGGAGACATCTTCTGATAGGTCAAAGGTTTGGGAGACCCACGATTTGACTTGGGCGAGTTGCTGTGGGTCACTCTCTTTTTGCGAATTGAAAAAATTCAGCTGCATCTGTAAGGCTCCGTTGTATAAAAGGTTAGGGACCCGGATTCTCTTGTAGAAACGGGTTATAACTCTGATTCCCCAATCAAAGCATGTACAATCGTATTAATATTATATCGGGTCATCCAGATGTATGTGCCTTCAGGTGTTCCCTCGTTGCCCATGGCGTCTGTGAAGAGTACACCACCGATCTTCACATCAAATCCTTTTGACTTCACAGCGGCTTTCACCGCTTCGAGACTCCGTGAAGAGACGGATGACTCTACAAAAATAGCAGAGATACGCCGCTCCGCAATAAACGTCGCCAATTCTTGTACATCAGCGATACCGACTTCTGTCGCCGTGCTAACCCCTTGTAATCCGCGTACCTCAAACCCGTACGCCTCTCCGAAGTAGTTAAAACAGTCGTGTGCCGTCACAAGGACGCGTTGTTCAGATGGCACGCGTTCCACTTGCGATTTTACGTATGCATCAAGTTCCTTGAGTTCCGTGAGGTAGCGTTCGGCGTTGCTTCGGTACAGGGCAGTATTATCGGCATCGAATTCACTCAGGGCATCGCGAATCTTTCCCACCGTTTGCATCCAAAGTTTCACGTCAAACCATACGTGCGGATCGTAGAGTCCCTCGAATTCTGCCGGTGTTAGCAGTAGACGCCGATCGACAGCGTCTGTTACGGCGACCGTCAGCGTATCCTCCGACATTTTTGCAAGGATGTCCGTCATTTTTGCTTCAAGGTACAGCCCGTTATAGAAGATGATGTGTGCTGAACCGAGCCTTTGAACATCTTTAGGGGTCGGGTTGTAAAAGTGTGGGTCTACGCCAGGTGCCACCATCCCGGTCACCTCAACGCGCGTACCGCCAACATTTTTAACAACATCCGTAATCATACCGATCGTGGCAACAACGCGAAGTTTATCACCTGTGGCAGCATCCGGTTGTCCTTTCAGATCACAGCCAGAAGACCATATTAGTATACCTATTAAACACACTGAAATGTATATTCTCTGCATAATTTTATACATCTCCCGGTTGGCATGCTGGACAGGTCTTGCAGAGGTGTCGGTTCACAAGGTGTGCGGTTGCGAGTAGAATGCCGCTGGCAGTGTGGAAAACGACTGTATGTGAACCTTGAATCACTGTTCGACCAATGACAATAAATGCCACTGCTGCCACAAGTATCAAAAACACTTGCCAACTCCGGTGGTGACGAACCCCCCACACTAAACTTCCAGTTGCAAGTACTGCTGCGATGATGATCAGAACAAATTCGGCGCGCTCGCCGATGAGGAAACTCAGTCCTATGAACGGCAAAACTGCCACTAAAAGCGGTGTTGCCATGCAGTGGAATGCACACGCGAAAGAGAGACACGCGCCAGTGGCGTCCACTAATTCTTGATTAAAATACCTTTTCAATTGTATCTCCTTAGAAAATTGAGAACGGGGCGATATGATGGAGTTATCGCCCCGTCCTACGGTTTCAAAAATTAAGTTTATACAAGAGTTTCACATTCCGCCCAGGTTCCGGCATTACCGATTTAATGCGGGACAAATGTTCGCGATAGGTTGTATCAAAGAGGTTTTCAACCCCGAAAACGATCATGTTCTCAAGCTGCCACCACGAAAAATTGAGGTAACCTCCAATATCATAGACGAGATAGCCGTCTGTCGGTTCCTCAAATTCGCCGAGTCGGGTCTGGCCGCCTGAGAAATGGGATGTCACGTGAAAATGGAACGGGGAGAGTGTGTAACTCAACACGAGTTTGCCGTTGAGGGGTGGAATACGTTCCATGGGGTGTCTGGTAGGTTCGAGCCGCCCACGGACACCGCTCATATTGAAGTCAAGACGGACTTGCGGCAGCACCTCACCACCAATCTGGACCTCAACGCCATTCATCAGAACGTGATGCCCCATGTATTGGTAAATCCACAACCATCCCGCTGCACCGCTACCCCACTCCTTCAGACCCGTGTTCGTCGGAATAAGGTAGTTGTATATACGATTTCGGAACAGGATCAGATTGAGTCTGAACCTATCAGTTGCGTATCTGACAAAGAACTCAGCACCATATCCGATCTCAGGTTCCAGCTCGGCGTTCCCTATCTCATAGGAATAGATAGCCAAGTGCGGTCCATCGCTGAAAAGTTCTTCGATACCCGGTGCGCGGAACGTCTTCATCAAGTTAGTTCCGATGTTCAATTTATCTGTCCAGCGGTAAATCGCAGCGGTACCCCCTGACAAACCCTTAAAGTCGCGGCGTTGGACGGTACCAGCTCGAATAACTGCACCAGGTCTAAACGGGTCTGACCGTCTAATATCATAGCGGATAGCCCCTTGCAAGGTGAGTTTGTCAAAGTTATATTGGTTTAGATAGAAACCAGCAAGCGTAAACTCACGGGTGTGCGGTGTCCAGTAAAACCCACCTGTTGCATGGTCGCGGTACTCGCCCGAGACCCCCGCAATCGCATTTTCTAACACGTAAGCCATCGCTGAGACGTTGTAGGTGAGTAAACCGAATTCCACACCGAGTGTGCCGTTCGACTCTAACTCCTGATGCTGATAACGCGTATAGGCAGTCTGGAGTTTTACCTTTTCAAGCATCCTTGTATTGAAGCGGTATTCCATCTGCCCTTCATACCGCTGTTTGTTCAGTGCAATGTTAACACCCGTGATATGCCCTTCTGGTGAACCCGGGATACCGTAATCTGAACGGTAATTGGTCGCAGCAGTACCGATGAAGCCCCAAGGCTTAATTAGCGAAGCACCGCCTGCAAAATTGACGTTTGAAAGCGCGGTGTTTTCAAGCACACCTATTGGGGTTTGCGTATCAGACGCGAGCCGACGATTCCATTCTAAATGTCCCGCGAAATCACCAATTGGAACGGTTAAACCTGTTGTGCCCGTCAAACCTGAGTTCACGGATTCACTCTGGAACGTTAGATGCATGTCCAGTCGTTTCGGCAGAACTTGCGGAATATTGTTGCTTTTGACGTTGATAACGCCGCCCAATGCACTTGATCCGTAGATGAGCGCTGCGGGGCCGCGCGTGATTTCAACGCCTTCCGCAGTTGTTGGATCAATAGAAACGGCATGATCGGCACTGGATGCGGATTTATCGCCTGTGCGTTCACCGTTTTCGAGGATAAGGAGTCTGTCTCCACCGAGTCCGCGAATGACAGGCCGCGCGACTGCACGTCCCATTGTCCGTTGCGAGATGCCCGTCTCATCTGCCAACGTGTTCGCCAAGGTCATCCCTAATCGTCTTTGGAGTTCAACTTCACTGAGTGCTAAGTCAGTGGTCTCCTCAAACTGTGAGAGTGATCGGCTTGAATCGTATATCCGAATCGTTTCGAGTTGAAAGGGGAGTGTCTCCAACTCGACCTGAAGATAAGCCGTAGACGCATTGACATCAACGATCCGTTCAAGCTGCTGATAGTCCGTTTTTGTGAACTGCAGTGTATGCTTGCCCACCGAGACAGCATCAAACTTAAACTGTCCGTTTGGGTCAGTCTGGGTATGCTTCTCAAGTCCAACAATGTTGACAGTGACTCCCTCAAGTCGGGATTGACTCTGTTTGTCAAATACCTCTCCGTGTAGTGAATGTGTTGTGGCAGGTTCACTCTGAACATTATTCATATTACCGAACAAACCCACAATTCCGAGTGCTACAAATAGGTAGGTGCGCTTGGAAAGCGCGCCTACGGGAAAAAGTCTATGCAGAAAGGCGTGAGTGCCTAACATGGACATTTCTCCTTATTGGACGGTTACGGGTATCGGAAGTGCCGCAGTGAAGTCCGGATGGTCGCCGTGAAGGAGTTGCAGTTTAATTTCTGTTTTGCCAGTTTTCAGTCCAACGATTTCAAAGTGAAACCCTTCTTCTTCACCGTGTTCTTCCTCGTCGTGTTCCGCTTCGTCCTCAGACAGATGGATGTCAATAATAACGGAGTCGTAACCTGTCAAGCCCAAGGCAAAGGTTTCTTCTTCGTCATGGTCCTGTTCGTCATGTCCGTCTTCCTCTTCTTCACCAACATGGATTTCTGCACCGCTCGCGTCGAGAAATGCGACATGTACCTCAATTTCTCCACCAACCTCAACGGTAAGACCTCCGCTATGCTCGCCTTGAAACTGACGATAGACTTCTACTTCGTCAACTTCTATCACAAATCCATCTGCATCTGCGTGCATCTCTGCTGCTTCTTCGTGGTCGTGATCATCATCAACAATGGGGTTATCATCTTCACCGCAGCCGCCAACAAAAGGGAGCATCGCGACGAAACCAAGTAACATTAATCGAGAAATGGCGACAGAAAAGTCGCGCCCAAAAAAATAAGTAAACATTGTATTCTCCAATATTTTATTTATGGTAAACCTTAGAATTAATTAGACATTTTCTGAGAGTACAACCCCCCTAACCCCCCTTATCAGGGGGGAATTGGGCCATTTGTAGATGTCAATATCTTTTTATAATTTACCATAGTTGTTAGTTGTCAGTTTGCCTCGCAGTGAGAGTTAAGAGGATTTATCCTGAAAATCCTATAATCCTGATTCTGACACTTAAGATGCACAACCTAACAGGTTTGCGGCGTACTTGAAGAAACACTTTCTTCGCATTGGATTTTAGCATTTGCAAAAACCCCAGATGCGACGTGCATCATGCTACAAAGCACCACTGCTTTTAACAGGTGGCATGGCGCGCGAAAGAAGAATGTGAAAGCGCGCATCAACATGCCGTTGGCACCTCGGACATTTTTAGTTCAATTTGCAAAACAGAACCATACAAAGGGATTGACGAATATAGATATTCCGGAACCCTTTGGGCAATATAGAAATATGGAATGAAAACTAATTTTGCCTTTAACAGGCGAAATCTGAAAGTTTATTGGGGAATACAGGTGGGGCGCGACTTCGCGTGTGAATAGCCAGTTCTAAAGGGAGAAAAGTGTCTTCGTCCAGTTGGAGTCCAGTATAGAAAAAGAAAGGTGAGTCAAGTGCAAAAGATTCAATTTCGACACCAACGTGTTGGCTGTTGTAGAAACAGGCTAAACAGGTGTTTTCAGGATGGGAGTGTTCAGTGTGGTCGTGTGAATGTTCGGTATGATCGTGTGTGAGTTCGATAACACCGAGCAGCATGATATAACAGCATAGACTTATCGCAATGCAAATTTTCAAGCCACGTCCAAATGTTAGCGTATTAGAGGAGATCATACCGTTTCTCACAAACCATGACCTGTGTTATTCTTTAAAAAAAGAGTGCCGATAAACTTGCGAGAAATTATATCATACTATTTGACCAATGTCAAATGAAACTTATAGAACTTAGGCCGCCCCCCCTTGCACGCAGGGTTTATAGTGAAATCCATAATTAATTGGACACCTTAATCGGTACAACCCCCCTAGGGGAAACACCCTATCAAAAACACCCCCCTTATCAGGGGGGAATCTGGAGATTTGGTAAATGTCAATCTATTTTCGGGCTTTACTATAAAATCCTGCAGTGTCGAGCCTGAGGACTGGAAATTTGGTGAAAAAGCGGAAAACTAAATAGCCTTTAAAAAGAGGCTGTTGTTCTTAAAGTCATGGAAGTTTGTAAACACCGCGTCGAAGCTTTACGATTTCACCGCGCTGCACGAGGCGCGTGAGTTCTGTATTTATGGCTTTTGGATGCCCTTGAATCGCTGCGACAAATTCGGGGGTCGTTTTCTCGCCATCGGCGAGAAGTGCGAGAATTTGCTTGCGGAACGGAACGCGGGTCTTCCCACCCCTCAGCCTTTGCAAGACTCGGTTCGCCTGCCTTGTCGAACACCCTAATATACGTTCTACTTCTTTTCTGCTGGATTCAGATGTTAGGTTATCGCGTTCCGTTTCAAAACCTTGGCGGGTCGCTATCACGTCAGCGAGTTTATCTAACCCACTGGCAACATCGAAATCTGCCCAGTCAAAAAGGAGCGTTTCGGGTCTGTCGGTAATCTCAGGAATTCGCAACCCTGTAATCAACATAACTTTCTTGTGTGCGAAACGGTTCAACTGAGCCAACTTTATAATCTCTGTGAATATACGGGTGACCTCTTTTCTATAGACGCTCTGGACGCGTTCGTCTTTGTAAAGGTAGGTCTCCGGTTCCATTTCATAAGAGAGGGGTACCTCGTCGTTTCCAAACAGGATCTGCGTGCGGTTCAAAATGGCGCGTGCTCCCATTTCGGGCATGCCAACTATCCAGATGACTTCTGCCTCTTGAAAAGCGATTTCCAATCTTTCCACTTCTCGAAAACTCGTCAAAAAACAGACGTTCTCATTTTTCGTTATGTGCTTCAACTGCTCAATTCCATAAACATGGGTGATAATCCCATGCTTAATATTTCGATCCCTTTCGATTTCCGCTTGAATTCTGGAAAAAATGTGTTGCCCTGTTTCAGACATCGCCATAATGTCCCAAGTGTTGCTGAGGTTTAAAATTGTCTCCCGTGGATAAATATCGGTGCGAATTTGAAAAACGCGGTTTCCGGGAACCCACGCTATCGGTTGCGTGCGAAGGGTTTCGGTTTTTACATCTGGGAATACCCGCCGTAAATGTTCTGTGTAGAGAACCGGTATATTGACGAAAAGGTATTGGACGCTCGGATGCAGCACGGGCGGCACTCGGAACTTTAGGGTTTCGTCCTCCCATCGCATTGGCGCGTCCGCGTCCCTTGTGTAATGTGCAAAGAAACGTTTGAGTTGATGCCAAAAGGTCCAACTTCGATCCGCATAAACTGCTGGGAACGTCTGAATGTTTTCAACAGTCGCTGCATCAACGTGGCACATTTGTTGGATGATCTCTTCTTCGAGCCATTCAAACGTCTGGACCACTGTTCGGATCCGTTTGATAGCGTTTCCATGGGATTTATCTCTAATGTCTATTGCATTCAGTAGCACTATCGCAAAGTTGCCTAATGCATCGCCTTGCCAATCGGCAACCCACGCCTTCAGTGTAGTTCTGGAGAGTTGACATCTAAGAAACAGTTTATCCTCTCCGAGGGTATTGATGATACACAGGGGTTGTGTGCCGTCGCGCGTTTCGAGAAGTTGTTCCGCTATTTTTGCGTATTCTGGGTCCGAAAACAGTCGAGTACTGGGGATATCTTTTACCTGATCCCAGAGATACATTCGATCCTGCCCCTGTGCCATCGATCTGACCTCTCGGCTTTGAAGAAATCGCGATATTGCTGCCGCAAAATCGACATCCTGCACCTTTAAACAGATTGCGTTACGCGTGCGCAGAACGGATTCTACTTCAGGGTCTTTCTCAGCGTCTGTCTCGGCAGTAAATCCAAGGACACGTACATTCCTATCGAAAGCATGCTGCACCTGAACACTCATTTCTTCTTGTGTTTCATAAGTATTTTCGGTCGGTTCGGACTTGTGTAATATAGGGGTAGGACGCTTTATTGATAGTGGACTCAGTTTCCCTTCCCGGATGGCAGGCACTTGATCGTTTACCGGCAGCCCCGTCTCAGGGAGCGGCAGCAGGATGCCAGTATCCTGCCAAACGTCTGTTAGAAGCGTTGCTTCCATAGGCAGCTCAGTATCGGATGT
>JAJEDN010000056.1 GCA_022821495.1 Candidatus Poribacteria bacterium | reverse complement strand
TTACAAGAAACATTAAAAATACTTCCGCAAAAACCTGATACGATTGTTATTGACAACATCGCTGAACATCTGGGTGCTCTCGGTGCTATTCATTACACTTCAAATCAAATCAGACCCGGATAAATTGGCGAAGGTATTGTTAAAAGGCGTGGATATGTTATTAGGAAGGTCTATTTGTTAAAGACCCTTTATTATGGATCAGAACGAAAATGAATATGTATCGCTGGTACGAATTCCTCGCGAATGGTTCTATGTGTTTGTTTGGACTTTTTCAATCTTAATCATTGCTAACACTTTAGTTGATATTTTTACTGATTGGACTTGGCAAAATGTTTTAGGTGAAACACTGTTTACACGAATGGCAGTTTTGATGACGCTAATCGTTGGATGGTTTTTCATACTATCACATATATGGGAGGGTACTAAAGCATTAGGGTATGCACTCTTAAAAAGCAGATTCCTTGCAGAAGGGGCAGCTCAACTCTATCAGAAATTAGTGAAAGCCGAGAAAGATGGCAAGTCGTTCAAAGAAGCTTTGGAAGAACACAAGCCTGAAAACTAATGACGTTAATAGTCTGCGTTTTTTTTCATAGTATCACATACATGGGAGGATATTAGAATGTTAGAGTATGCGAAACTCTTAAAAAACAGATTCCTTGCAGAAGGGGCAGCTCAACTTTATCGGAAATTAGTGAAAGCCGAGAAAGATGGCAAGTCGTTCAAAGAAGCTTTGGAAGAACACAAGCCTGAAAAGTATGGCAAGGGCAATCAGCATTCAGGCTATAAAGCAACATAAAACTGTTGTAAATCTATATCAATCAAATTGCAAGAAAGCCATTGGCTATTTCAGTCGGTGGCTTTCTTGTTGGGCTACGCGACGTGCGATGAATCGCACTACTACGAACCGATCTGCTTGGGACCACATGAAGCACTTCGCATGAATCAACGGTATGAAGGTTCTCCGTGTGGCATTCACCGCCCCTTATCAGGGGGACTTTGAGGGCAAATTAGTAGCAAAGTGCGTTATTTTAATCCAAGTAATTCGGCGAGGTTACAAACCTCGCCTGCGGTGCGGATGAACGGCTTTGTGGAGAATACGGAATTACCGAATTAATAAATTAATCTTCATACGGGGTAAAGAAACACCTGAAAAATCTTATTCAAATGTTCAAAAACTCGTGAGTGGCAACTACTATTATCATAGGAAAGTCCATCCTATTTGTGTCAGTCTTGGTTAGTAAATGTCGCCGCGATTGTCAATTTGTACAATGCGGATGAGTCGATTATCCCTGTCAACTCGGTAAATGAAACGAATATCTCCTATCCGGTAACGATAACGGTCACTTTTTTTTCCATAGAGTGGCTTGATTGTTGTAGGATTCTCATGCCTAAATGGTGAGTGGATAATGTGCTCAAAGGCACTATTAATTCGTCCCTGGGTTGCCAGATCCCGTCGCTTGATGAAGTTTTCGACTTTTCTCGGCAGTGGCTCAAGGGTGTATGGCTGACGATTCACAGCCCAATCTCCTCTTTGATTTGTGACCACGGCTTTCCGCCACCAGCATCCAATTCCTGTTCCGCCTCAGCAATATCTGCCAAAACATCGGGTTCTGAATTAATCAAGGCGGTTTCACGCCATCCGGAGAGAAACATTGTGAGTGTGCCAACGTCTTTTTTCCCTTCTGATATCCGCGTTATTAATTTTAACAATTCCGCGAAGAATTCAACGAGTTCTTCAGCTTCCAACCACTTGAGCCAATCCAAATGTTTTGAGGTTGGAATAGACTTGACGAGCAGTTCATCGTTTATGAGGTGTCCGACAACAAGTTTAGTGCTTTTCATTTAAAACCTCCGCGTTTGCAGGTATTCGGTTTAGGTGCATTATACACGATGTATCAGGAACGTTCAAGATTTTTCGGAGGGTGGAGCAGGGTCATAGAGCCACAAACTGGAAGCTTGTGGTACGAGAGTGGTAACTTGGGTGATGAGCAAAGTATAGCACAAAAGCGGTGCCCGTGTAATACCTTCCGTTTTGCGTTCCAGTGCCATTCAATGACCTACCACTACCCAATAACTCGACCTCACACTTTATATAATATACTTAAAATATATTATGTTTTATAACAAACTACGGAAATTTTCGCAGCATTTCGCAGCATTTCGCAGAGATTCTATAGCAACACCCTCTTTCGTACATAGACTTCATGAGGTTTAATAAAATATTTCGGTAATTGACGGGCAATGAATTGCCCTACTACAAACGGGCGAGTTCGTAGTAGTGCGATTTATCGCACGTTCCAACATTACCGAATTAAAAAATTAATCTTCATCAGTTTGTGACTCTTAGGAAAATACAGGGTTTCCCCTTGAAAAATTAACGCACACACGACACGAATTGTCCAAACTATAGTATAACGCAAGTTACCACATAACGGATCTTGGTGTTTTGCTTGGGGATTTCTGCGGATTTCTTCGAGTACACCGGAAAAAAAGAAGAAGCGCGCTTGGGGCGCGCTTCTTTGGTTATTCTGGATTGGGTGCTATATTGTGGAAGATATGCTGTGCTATTTTCCGTTTGAAAGACACATCCGAGAACCATCTGGGAGTCTAAATGTTTTTTTTAGTTCCGCCAACGATGCACGGATCGCCCGTAATTTTGGCAGCGATGGAATGTGTAGATAGACTCTTAGGAGTTTGCTCCGTTTGATACTATCCACGCCTTCGTATCCTTCTAAAATTTTCTGATATGTTGAATAATTCATTTTAATTTCTCCGAAATCTTGTGATACAGGTGTCCCCAAAATCGATCATGACTTTTGCATAACGAGGTCGCTATAGGAGACAGCAACCGGGTCGGCAGTGCCTAAATGTAGTGTATTTTTAACGTGCTGGTGTTCGTCTATCGCTTCGGTTTCCGTTTGTCCTTGAAACACTGTTTCCAATTCGACAAATTGCCCTAAATCGGCAACTCTATCCAGATGGATACGGGTGTTTTTGAACATCCAGACCTCTCGTTGTTTTTGGACAATTGTTTCGATCTCCAGAGCAGCGGTTAGCAATGTTTTAAGGGTTGACGGATTCGTTACTTCACTGAGTTGGTACTGGCTATAACGCGACTCGTTGTGATTCGGGCGCTCATAGTAGATGAGCCAACCTTCACCTGTCTCGCTGATCTCACGTAATTTGAGACGTGGTTTGCAGACTTCTAATATAGCGGGATCTTTTACCTGCGTCACATAAAAATACGTATCAATTTGATTTATGGTTTCACGATGGGTCGCCTTTAATTCAGTTAACTTTGGATAGAGACTCTTAAGCGGTTGATAGTGTGCTTTAAACTCTAAATTTGTTGCCATATTTTTAGATATTAAGTTTTTGCTCCGTTTTTTCCGATGTCAAAAACGGGTTTCTGGTCAATCGGATGCGCTGCTAAAGTCAACCCCCTAAATCCCCCTTATCAGGGGGACTTTGAGAGGAAGAGTCAACCGCCTAAATCCCCCTTGTCAGGGCGACTTTGAGAGGAAGAAACCCCACAAATCCCACTTACTCAAAGGGATTTTCAGAGGAAGAAACCCCCTAAAGAATCAGAATCAACGGTATGAATGCCTTATGGGCATTCACCGGGTATGAATGCCTTATGGGCATTCACCGCCCCTTATCAGGGGACTTTGAAGACCCAGTACTGTGCTTTATTCGATTTCTGCAAAGTCTGCATCGGACTGGAAATCATCAACACATGAGCGGTTGCAGCGTTCACCGTGCGTTAATAACCAGCATGCCTGATGGTTTAATTTAATAGCACTCGTGAGACATGTCCGCAACTGCTCTGGGTCAAAACCGCGTCCTAACAAATAACTGTAGCTGCCGGCTCTCATTGCGCGTTGTCCTTGGTCATTATCACGGACAATTGCGACAATTTTGATATGCGGGTGATACCGTCTGATGTAGTCAAAGAGCCGTCCTCGCATGCGACGGGTATAGTCAGCGATTACCATCCGATATTTGCGTATTTTTAATAGACCGATGGCTTCGGAACTTCGTTCTGGAAAATCACATCCATAGCCTTCGGATCGGATAAGGTTTCGGACCTTGTCATGTAAATGGTCATCACGTGAAACGAGCATCACATCGCCTTGCAATTCAGAGATACCGAAGTCTTCTTGAATATCAAGGGGGATCCGCGCTTCTCGTGTTCGCCATTCTAAAGTTCTGCGGGCTCGCCGGACGCGTTCGTTGACCTGATCCAGTCGCTCGTCTAAGTCTGGAAGCGGCTTAAAAAATTTTTTCATCTATTTTCCCTGAAAACCTTCTAAATTAGGACTTACGCAAAATAGTAATTTCGGTAACCCCCTAAATCCACAAACCCCCTAAATCCCCCTTATCAGGGGGACTTTGAGACCATCTTTTACCCCTAAATCCCACTTATCCTAAATCCCACTTATCAAGGGGACTATAAAACGGAAATGCGTAAGTTCTACTAATGCTAAAAGATATTAACTGGAGAATGTTACTCTATTGTATCGTATATATATGACAGATAGCAACCGATTTTTGTTGCTAAAAACCGTAAAATTCTATAAAATTCCCAATATCATTCTACACAGATACCATCCCTACGGGATTCAGGAGGCGTTTGAAGCCTTCAAGGGTTCTGTGTAGGAGCCGGTTCGGTTGGGAAACCGAACCTACCGGGCCGCGGGCGAAGACGGCTAATTTTTTCTACAATTGACACTTATGGTTACAGTTATAGATACACTAACGGCAAAAAGGATAGGACTTACGCATTTTTCTATGATAACGAACGTCTGACGCGCTGCAAGCGGGGTTACAAACCCCGACTGCGCGGGCGGCTGCGTAAGCAAGCAAGCGGGGTTTCAAACCCCGACTGCGCGGGCGGCTGCGTAAGT
Source organism: Candidatus Poribacteria bacterium (assembly GCA_022821495.1). Classification (GTDB taxonomy): domain Bacteria; phylum Poribacteria; class WGA-4E; order WGA-4E; family WGA-3G; genus WGA-3G. Next base: position 100,720 of record JAJEDN010000056.1, on the reverse strand, counting down.
CCTAAAGGATAAAAAAAATGTCTGCACCACAACTTCCACTCCCGCAGCACTTCGATGCCAATCAGGTAGACCAAGTCTGGCGGATCCCTTACCAAGAACGGCAGCAAGAGGCACTCGCTTGGGCAGCGCAACACGCAATCCCTCCGGCATCTGATGATGATCTTCGGACCTGTCTGCTCCTTGTGGATGTCCAAAATACATTCTGTATTCCGGGTTTTGAACTGTTCGTCGGTGGTAGGTCGGGAACTGGCGCGGTGGAGGACAATATCCGGTTGTGCCAGTTTATCTATCGGAATTTACCGCATATTACTAAGATTGCTTGTACACTGGATACGCATACGGCGATGCAGATATTCCACGAAGTCTTTTGGATTAACGATGCGGGTGAGCATCCACTGCCGTTACAGACGCTGATCACGGCAGAAGACATTGAGACAGGGAAATGGCGTGTCAATCCTGCCGTTATTAGCATCTTAAATCTCCCGAACCACATTCCAGCATCAAACCAATACGCGTGGCTCAAAGCGTACGGTGAACACTATGTCAAAACGCTGACTGCGGATGGTAAATATCCGCTTGCGATCTGGCCCTATCACGCAATGCTCGGTGGGATCGGGCATGCCGTTGTTTCGGCTGTCGATGAAGCCTGCTTTTTCCATACGATTGCGCGTAAGACGCAAGTCCATTACGAGATTAAAGGGCAAAATCCGTTGACTGAAAACTATTCTGTCTTACGTCCAGAAGTGCTTAACGACGCGGACGGTCAGCCAATCGCAACGAAAAATAGTGCGTTTCTCCAAATACTTCTCGGATACGACCGAGTCATTATCGCGGGGCAGGCGAAGAGCCATTGTGTTGCGTGGACTGTTAACGACTTGCTTACAGAAATTGAGGAAACCGATATAGCGTTAGCGAAGAAAATCTATTTGGTGGATGATCTGACTTCACCGGTTGTTGTGCCGGGCATCGTAGATTATACAGTACCTGCGGATGCTGCGTTTGCTAAGGCTTCGGATGCGGGGATGCACGTGGTGCGGTCAATAGATTCGATTGGGGATTGGGTGTAAAGGCGAAGTCAACCCCCTAAATCCCCCTTATCAGGGGGACTTTGAAAGGAAGAAACCCCCTAAAGAATCAACGGTATGAATGCCTTATGGGCATTCACCGCCCCTTATCAGGGGGACTTTGATCGGAAAAGTTAACCCCCTAAAGAATCAACGGTATGAATGCCTTATGGGCATTCACCGCCCCTTATCAGGGGGACTTTGAGTTTGAGAAAGTCAACCCCCTAAAGAATCAACGGTATGAATGCCTTATGGGCATTCACCGCCCCTTATCAGGGGGACTTTGAGAGGAGACCTACTATGGAAGATAGACGCAGAGAGTTTGGAACCTTCGCACGGCTGTCTGGGATGATGTTTCTACAGTTCGCTATATGGGGTGCGTGGGCAGTGCTTATCGCTGGTCACATGCAAAATCTTGGGTTCAGCGGTAAACAGATTAGCTACGTCTTTGGCACGACTGCGATCGGTTCGATAATCTCGCCTATCATCGCGGGGTGGATCGCGGATCGCTTGATGCCGGCACAGGTGTTCGCGGCGATCTCTCATCTACTGGGGGGTGTCTGCCTTTTGATCGCTTGGAAACAGACATCCTTCCCCATGATGTGGGCAACGATTTTTCTACATGCTGTTCTCTATATGCCGACAATCGCACTCACCAACGCGATCGCTTTCCATCACATGGGACAATCCGATAAATTCGGAAATATCCGCGTCTTCGGAACGCTCGGATGGGTTGCGATTAACTGGATCTTGAGCCTGTATCTCCGATTCTGGGAAGGACAAGAGACAACGCTTCCACATGTCGGTGACTGCCTCCTCTTTGGTGCTGTGCTTTCCTTCATTATGGGCGCTTACTGCTTGACACTCCCGAATACCCCCCCGAGCAAAGCCGCAAAGAACCCTTACGCCTTCCTCGAAGCTTTCTCACTTGTCGCAAACCGAAATTTCGCTGTGCTTCTGATTATCTCCTTCGTTGTCGCTATTGAACTCCCTTTCTATTACAACTTAACTTACCTTTTTCTAACTGAAGCGGAGCATGGCGTTGGACTTGCGGGAAGTAGTGCTAATTTCTCGATGAGTCTCGGACAGGTTGCCGAGGTTTTGCTCATGATCCTACTCTTTCCGTGTCTGCGTCGGTTCGGTATGCGGTTTACTATCTTTCTGGGCATCCTTGCATGGCCCGTTCGTTACGCCATCTTCGCTATTGGTCAACCTGTGTGGTTGGTTGTCGGGGCGCAGACACTGCACGGCATCTGTTACTCGTTCTTTTTCGTCGGTGGTATGATTGCTGTGGAACGATTGAGTGCCAAGGACATCCGTGCGAGTTCGCAAGCACTGCTCCTCTTTGTCACGAACGGGTTCGGGATGTTGGTGGGGCATATTGTCAGTGGTCGCGTGCATGATTACTTCGCTTATCCGGAGGGTGGACATGCATGGGCAAAAATATTTATGGTGCCGATTGTCATAACGGTTATTGCTGCGATCGTCTTTATTGTGTTGTTCAACGAACAGAAATATCAAGCGGACGCGGCGGCAGTGGAGCAAGACACTGTGAACACGTCATAAGGACAGCAGCCCCACTGCTGACGGGGTTTATGAAGATTAATTTATTCATTCGGTAATTTCTGGGGGCTGTCCGGTTCGGTTAGGAAACCGAACCTACCGGGCCTGGGGAAAATATAGAATTACTGAAACATTTTCTTAAACTTCATCAAACCCCGCCAGCATGCATAGTAAGTCCGGAAGGAGGAATCATGTCAACTCAGAAAACACTCACCTTTCATTCTACTGGTGGCGATTTAGCGATTTCGGCGATTCAGGATTGGTGTATCACTGTTTCCGACGACGCTTCCGCTTCTGAAAAATACGCCGCCGAAGAGTTCCAAAATGGGTTCAACCCAGCAACCGGTTTAACACTACCCCTCGTTACGACACAGAAAGGCACTAACGGGCAGATCACTATTGGCGCATTGACGACATTGGGTGATGAGGATATCCAAATCAGCGTTGAAAATGACCATGTTCAGATCCGAGGCGGTCTGCCGCGCGGTGTGCTCTATGCTGTCTATCAGTTCCTTGAAGAACTCGTCGGCATCCGATTTTTAACCGCTGCGCATACGCATATACCCGATGCATCTGCGTTGAAAATCCCGTGTGGCAGTTACACCTACTCCCCGCCTTTTTCGTTCCGTTGGAGTTATTACCGAGAGAACTCTGAGAATCCGGCATTTGCGGCGAAACGGAAAGTCAACACCGTTACGGACGCGGAAAACCTCGGCGGGAAAACGCAACAGCAGTTGATCAACCACTCATTTCACGCGTTAGTGCCTTACGGTACATACGGCGAGAACCATCCTGAGTACTATGCACTCGTAGAAGGGAAACGGGATACGAATACGCATGGCGGTGGGCCGCAGCTATGTGTAACAAACCCCGAAGTGATTGAAATCGCTGCAGCGTCCGCGATTCAGCAGCTCACGGATCGACCAGAAGCCACCAATATCAGTGTAAGTCAGGCGGATACGGCGGCATACTGTCGGTGTGAAACGTGCGAAGCCCTTAACGAGGCGGAAGATTCGCCGATGGGATCGAATCTGACGTTCGTCAATGCTGTTGCGGAACGGATTGAGAAAGCACATCCGCACGTTAAAGTTGGGACACTGGCGTATTGGTACACTCGCAAACCACCGAAGACGGTAACGCCTCGGCACAATGTGCAGATTCAACTCTGTAGCATTGAATGTTGTACGCTGCACGCGATTGACAACCCGGATTGCGAGCAGAACCGAGCCTTTTGCCAAGATACCAACGCGTGGGGAAAAATCTGTGACGACATCTGGATTTGGAATTACAATACCAATTTCCGTGCTTATGATCTGCCGTTCCCGAACTTACGGAGTATTGCTCCAAATGTCCGCTACTTCCTGAGTAACAACGCCAAAGGTGTATTTATGCAGGCGAACGGCAACGGGTTAACAGGCGAGTTTTCCGATCTGCGGAATTACCTCATCTCACACCTTATCTGGGATCCTCACCTTGACGCTGAAGCACTTTTAAACGAATTCGTAAATCTTCACTACGAAACCGCGGCACCGGCAATTTTGGAATATATTACCTTCCTCCACGACACTGTTGAATCGAAAGGTCTCCATCCGCGATGTTTCCCGACCCCCGAAGATGTCGGCTTAGATGCGGAGAGTGCTCAGAAAGTTTTTGACTATTTCCAGCAAGCGTTAACACTCGCTGAAAAACCTGAGATTCGGGAACGTGTCGAAAAAGCATCTATCCCAGCTTACAAAGCGATGCTCGTCGCAGGCGGTGACATGGCATCCGAAAAACGGCAGACCCTGATTGACGCATATATCGGGCTGTGCGAACGTTATAATATGTCGCATGCCGCAGAAACGCGAGCAGCGGAAGCATACTTTGAGGAGCTTCGTAACCAATAACGCCAGTTTGAAAAAAGTATTAGTCGTTAGGACAGACCCAAATTCGGCAAAAAGGGACGATTTTACCGATTTAACCCCCTAAAGAATCAACGGGATGAATGCCTTAGAGCATTCATCGCCCCTTATCAGGCGGACTGTAAAAGGAAATGAGTTAACCCCCTAAATCCCCCTTATCAGGGGGACTTTGAGCGAACTTGACTATTACACACTCTATTTCCTTTATCAGGGGAACTTGGAAAGACTAAATACAAAACCCCCTAAATCCCCCTTATCAGGGGGACTTTGAGCGAACTTGACTATTACACACTCTATTTCCTTTATCAGGGGACTGTAAGAAGTTGTGCGTGAGTCCTTAAGTTTTAAAAGATGATGATGAAACATAAAGCGAAAGCAGGCAGGCAACAGCGGGTGAGCGGACACTCTTACCCCCCTGATAAGGGGGGCAAGGGGGGTTATATTTCTTACAATAAAGCCCTAAAACAAAAGGCGCGCGAAAATCGTAAAAATCCAACCTCGGCAGAAAAGAAACTCTGGTATGAAGTGTTGGCGAATAAACGATTGGACAATCTAAAATTTACTCGGCAAAAGCCTTTGGATGAATATATTGTTGATTTCTATTGTCCTGAACTTATGATCGCTATTGAGATTGATGGCGATACGCACGCAGATCAAGAACAATATGATAAACGCAGAACTGAAAATCTTAACAAATATGGTGTTGAAGTGATTCGATACACTAACGCAGAAGTGCTGAATAATCTTGAAGGGGTGTATCAGAATTTATGCCAACGTATATCTGTGATAAAATCGGCTAAATACAAAACCCCCTAAATCCCCCTTATCAGGGGGACTTTGAGTGGACTTGACTATCACACACTCTATTTCCTTTATCAGGCGGACTTGGAACGGCTAAATACAAAACCCCCTAAATCCCCCTTATCAGGGGATTTTGATATGCGTGAGGATATTTAACCCGCTAAAGAATCAACGGGATGAGGTCTCCCGTGTGGGCATCCACCGCCCCTTATCACGGGGACTGTAAGAGCAAAGGGGTAAGTCCCAAACAATTTACTTTACACTATGTTTGATCTTCGAGCACCACTCTTCTTAATTTTACTTATCGCGGTTCCTGTGCTAATCCTTGTGCAACGTCGGACGCGCCTCGGTACGACGAAATGGCGGCAACGCGTAACCCTCTGCTGCAGAGGTGCCGCGCTGCTATGCGCGATCCTCGCCTTAGCCAACCTCCACCGGACACACAAGGAACAGCGGCTCGCGGTCGTATTTTTAATCGATACATCTGAAAGCATTGCACAAGCACAATACGAAGAAATTTTCAAACAGATAAATGCGGCTGTCGGGAAATTGAACCCCTCCGATAAGTTTGGGATCATCAGTTTCGCAAAAGAAGCCTCGGTCGTCACAGAAATCCGACAGCAGCAAGATCAAATTTTGGAGCGCACATTAGCAGACATACCGGAAACACTCGCCGAACAGACGATAAACCGAGACAGCACCGATCTCCTGAACGCAATCAAGCGAGCGACCGCCCTATTGCCCGACGACTACCATCGGCGGATCGTCCTGTTTAGCGACGGTATCCATAACACCGGCGGTACATCCGTTGAAGATTACTTGCCTTTGCTCTCGGCAAGCGATGTTGAAATATTGACGATGCCGTTGAACGCCGTTGACGATGCCGTCCGAGTGACCGAATTGCAAATACCGAGTCAGGTCCGTAAAGGACAACGTTTCGAGATAGGCGCGATTATTGAAACCGATGGGAGCATTCCAAAGCTAAACGCCACCCTTTATCGCAATAACGCGCGCATTGATGCGGTCGAATGGCAATTAGAAACCGGAAGAAACGTTCTATCCTTACCCACGCAACAGATTATAGAAGAGGGAAACTATAGATATGAACTGAAGTTGAACATAACCGACGAAATCCCAGAAAATAATCAAGGATATGGCGTTGTAAAGGTTCAGGAGAAGCCACACGCCCTGTACGTAGAGCCAGACCTTGCGCAGACGACGTACCTCAGAACTGTTCTTGAAGAGAACGGCTTCGAGGTTGAAATTAGGGAACCTGAGGAGATGCCAACCGAACTGGTGGAACTCCAAGGTAGCGATATTTTGATTCTGAGCAACGTTTCCGCGGATGTCCTCTCACCTGAACAGTTGCAAAACATCGAAAATTATGTTCAGGACCTCGGACACGGATTCGTCGTTATCGGTGGCGAACACGCCTACGGACCCGGAGGCTACACCGATACTGCCTTGGCGCGCGTGCTGCCAGTGAAGATGACACCCCGCGAACAGAAGGACACTGTCGCTGTTTTTTTTGTATTGGATACATCTGGAAGCATGGCGAACTATGTTGATGGACACCGGCGTAAAATTGATCTCGCCATTGCTGGGATCAGTGCGGGTATTGACAACCTTGAGGAAGATGACGTGGCTGGTGTCATTAGCTTCAGTGCCGGTAAGCAAGTAGATGTTGTCTCGGATCTCACATCTGATCGTAATATGCTGCTTCAAGCCGTTGGGAAACTTAAACCGACGGGTGGCACAACGTTAATGAAAGAGGCGATTGAGGAAGCATACGAACGCCTGAAAACAGACGCTGCGAAACGGAAACATATTATTCTCTTGTCGGACGGTAAATCCGATGAAGCAGCATCGGATCTGCTTGCGTTGGCTGGGCAGACCGCTGCAGCACACATCAGTATTACAACGATTGCGATCGGTGACGCAAACAGAGCACTTCTCAGGGAACTTAGCGAGATTAGCGGTGGCAGCCCTGTCATCGTAGAACACCTTCAACAATTGCCAACACTTCTGATGGAAGCGGTGCGAGACACACAGCGTTACATCGTTCAAGAACCGTTCCAACCTGTTATTACTGCGCCGAATGAACCCATTATAGCAGGAATCGGGACACTACCACACCTTCACGGCTACACTGCGACGACGGAAAAGCAGACAGCACAGGTTTTTATCCGCTCTCATAAAGACGAACCGCTCCTTGCAGGTTGGAATTTCGGATTGGGAAAAGCGGTTGCGTGGACATCGGACGTTAAACCGGCATGGGCAAAGGAATGGATTCCGTGGCAAGGTTTTGGTAAGTTTTGGGGAAGGGTTGTGAATTGGACGCTTCCTGCAGCGGATGTAAATGCTGACTTTGATCTCAGGGCATCCTTTCAACACGGGATCGCAGTGGCTAATCTTGATACGCGAAGCCCATCACAAGCCTCTTATACCGTCCGTGTCGCCGGTCCGAATGGCATAAGCGAATCCATTGAAATGCAGCAAATGACTTCAACACGTTACAGTGGTACATTTCAGATGCAAGGTAGTGGTGCCTACATCATCACTGCACAGCGTGAAGGCAATGGGCAGAAACGCACAGCAGTTCTGTCGCTCCCGTATCCGATAGAATATGCGGATTTCAGGGTCAACACTGACTTGCTAAAAATGCTTGCCGCTGGCACTGGTGGTATTCACGCCCCGACACCGGCACAGATCGCAGCATCGGCAGGCACGCCAACGGAGAAGCAGATTTCGCTTGCCCAAGCGTTATTAGTCGCTGCTGCGCTCCTCTTTGTATTGGAGATGATCTTGCGACGCTACAGCATAGCGAATAGGCGCATTGCAGAATTTTTCGGACGGCTGCGTGGCAAACCTTTAGACCCACAAGTCAGCAGTTCACCGATCAGCACCACATCTGCCCCGCAACTCGATGCGGAAGACACAGCATCTCCACAATTATCAGAAACTTCGATGACTCGGCTATTAGCTGCTAAGAAACGCGCTCGTTGATGCCGTATTATTGGGTTTCTGCCATAGTGTTTCAGAACGCTGCCGAATCTGGTGCCACGGACCGGTGATCGCCAGCGTAATCCCAGGACTCTGGATGTTCACAAAGAGCGTTGTGCCGTCGGGTGAGAACGTTGCACCCGCGAGTTCAGATAGATTACCGGCATTTCGAGCAAATCGGTAGAGTGTTCCTTCAGGTGTTACGCCAATGAGGAACTCCTCGTTCGGACCGTCTTCGCAGATGATCAGGTCGCCCCAAGGTGTGATTGTTAAGTTATCGGCGTTCTCCATGAGATTGCTATCGTTCGGTTCAATGAAGAGCTCAATCGTACCGGGTTCCTGTTCCTCGCGGCTTGTGCCTTCGTAAGGACTGGGTATATATCTCCAGATTTGTCCTTTGTATTCAATACCGCCATTCGTGCAGGCGATATAGAATTCACCTGTCCCTTGATTATCGCCATACCATATCCCTTCACCGCGTGCGAACCTTGCTGTCCCTTTACCTTCATATCCTTGCTTACGGAGGTCATCATCCGGCGATTCGACGTTCTCAATATCCACCCATTCAACAGCAAGCGGTTCTCCGACGGGTACCGGATTGTACGTCCACCAGAAAATCTTTTGGCTCCGGTCTCGCCAGTTTCGGGTATCAGCACCCTCGAGATCCCGGATTTTCAGGGCTTGCAGCTGACCACCAGCCGCGAGTTCAGCCGCTCCGCCATTGAAACGATCAGGGATAAACCGATAGATTAAACCATCACCCCTGTCTTCGGTTTCATAGACGATGCCAGTTCTGGGGTCAACGGCGACCGCTTCATGATTAAAACGCCCCATCGCTTTCAATGGGATTGGGTCGGCTAATCCTATTTCTGTAGACGCGGGCACCTCAAAATTATATCCGTGGTCTACTTGATAGGTGTTCTCCGTTTTTTGCATCGTCTCCTCACAGGTAATCCACGTATTCCAAGGCGTGAGACCACCGGCACAATTCCGGATCGTTCCGGTCAGGCTCAAAAAATGTTTCTCCAGTGTTTTTGTGCGCGTGTCATAGACGAGCGTTGTTGTCCCACCGATGCACGGCAGTTCACCTGACCCAGCATCATAGAATTTATGGGTAGCCGCGCGTTCAAACTTTTCGTTATTCCAGCCGAAGGGTCCAACGTTTTTGGAGGTGGCGGTCAATTCGTGATTTCGGACGAGGATGGTTTTGCCGTTGGGGCCGGGGAAAGCTGCCATGCCGTCGTGTCCGCCCGGTACCCAAAGCCCATCGTCCATCTGCTCACCTGTCCGTGAAAAGGCATGCGCGGTGAACCCGTCAGGGAGGTCAAGGAGGCGGTTTGCACTCGGTTCAAACTCGAAGGGCGGTTCAGGTCTAAAACCGGGGACTTTTTGAATCAGGGTCTGGCTACACCCGAAAAACCCGAGACTGACAGCTGCAGATGCAGTCGCGAGCGCGCCAGAACGTAGAAACTGCCGTCGTGATAATTTGTTTTTCATAAAATCCCTCATCAAGCCAACGTTAAATAAAGAGGTTATCAGGATTCTGTCTTGTATAATGTGACGCATTTTTTACGTATAAAGTATAGCTTTAATATTTTACAATACTTTTGGGATTATTTCAAAAGTTTATTACAAACAGGATTTACGCATTTTTTCATGATAACGGATGCCCTGCGCACTGCAGGCGGGGTTTGAAACCCCGCCTGCAAAGGGACTTGGGTGTTTCTTCAGGGTTTCAAACCCCGCCTGCCAAGAGGCATCCCGCCGCAAAGGAAGGTAATCTTGACAATAGCACAGGTTTGTGTTAGAATTTATAGATAATAAAGAAAATATAAAAAGATGCAAAAGGAGACGAACGCGTCATGGAGAACCATCCATACGCCCCGGCGGCGATAGAACCCTATTGGCAAGCCGAGTGGCAAAAAAAAAGAAGCATTTAAAATTCCAAACGATATTGAGACCTTGAAAACTAAACCGAAGTTCTATGTGCTTGGCATGTTTCCGTATACCTCTGGTGCTGGACTCCACATGGGGCACGCCAAGAATTACGTACCCACCGATGTACTCGCTAATTTTCGACGCATGCAAGGCTATCACGTGATGCACCCGATGGGATGGGATGCCTTCGGACTGCCGACGGAACGATACGCAGTACGTGAAAATGAACATCCAGCGGATGTTACAAAACGGAACACAGAAACCTTTCAGCAGCAGATTCAGCGCATCGGTCTCTCTTACGATTGGTCCCGCAAAATTGACACTTCGCTCCCTGAATACTACAGATGGACACAATGGATTTTCCTCCGACTCTACGAAAAAGGTTTAGCATATCTCGCGAATGTCCCGGTCAACTGGTGTCCTGCGTTAGGTACCGTCCTCTCAAACGAAGAGGTAAAAGACGGTAAATACGTTGAAACCGAAGATCCGGTTGAACGCCGTCTGATGCACCAGTGGATGCTCAAAATTACTGTCTACGCTGAGCGTCTGTTAGCAGATTTGGATTTGTTGGATTGGCCCGACGGTCTCAAAGAGATGCAACGCCACTGGATCGGTAAGTCAGAAGGCGCGGATATTACTTTTAACATCAAGGATAGCGATAACAGTTTTACCGTTTTCACGACGCGCCCAGATACGCTTTTTGGTGCGACCTATTGCGTATTAGCACCTGAGCACCCCCTCGTCTCTGAGATAACGCATCCTGATGCTGCGTCTGCAGTTGATACCTACGTTAAAGCAGCCGTCAACAAATCTGATCTCCAACGGACAGACCTTGCCACAGAGAAGACAGGTGTCTTCACGGGTGCTTATGCTATTAATCCGTGCAATAATGCCGCTATCCCGATCTGGGTTGCGGATTATGTCCTCATGACTTACGGCACGGGTGCAATCATGGCTGTACCGGGACACGACGAACGCGACCACGAATTCGCATCAACTTTCGACATCCCGATCGTGGAGGTTGTTAGCGGGGGTGAAGCACCCATCGAAACGGCACCTTTTGAAGGCGATGGGGTCTGTGTTAATTCCGGTTTCCTCAACGGTTTACAGGTCGCTGATGCGAAAGAGAAGATGATTGATTGGCTCGAAAGTGAGGAAAAAGGCTCGCGTCAGGTGCAATATCGGCTGCGCGACTGGCTCTTCTCGCGGCAACGGTATTGGGGTGAACCCTTCCCGTTAGCACACCTTGAGGATGGGACTATTGTTCAACTCCCCGACGAGGCACTGCCGGTTGAACTGCCACCGATTGATGCCTATAAGCCGACAGAAGACGGTAAACCGCCACTTGCCCGCGCCGATGCGGCGTGGTTGAAGGTAACACTACCTGACGGCACCGTTGCGACACGAGAAACGAACATCATGCCACAATGGGCGGGTTCGTGTTGGTATTATCTCCGTTTCCTCGATGCACACAATACCGAAGCACCTTTTGACCCTGATCTTGAACGCTATTGGATGCCGGTAGACCTCTACATGGGCGGTGCCGAGCACGCTGTCTTGCACTTACTTTATGCCCGTTTCTGGCATAAAGTGCTTTACGATTCGGGATTGGTTTCCACGCAAGAACCGTTTCAAGGATTGCTCAATCAAGGCACGATCCTCGCTGAATCTTATCAAGACGATGCGGGTAAATACTACTATCCGCATGAAGTTGAAGAGAACGACGGAAAAAGCGTTGCCAAAGTCTCTGGTGTCTCGCTCCACACACAAATGGAGAAGATGTCAAAATCGCGCTTTAACGTCATCAATCCGAACGATGTTATTGACAATTACGGCGCGGACGCACTCCGCCTCTATCTCCTGTTTATCGGCCCGGTCACAGCGAGTACACCGTGGCAAGACGCTGGCGTAGAGGGTGTCTATCGGTTCCTTCAACGTGTCTGGCGGCTTGTTATAGATGAAGAGAGTGGTGAACTCAGTAAGAAAGTGACGGATACCGAGGGCACATCAGAGCCTGAACTCTGGCGCGAACTTCACAAAACCATCAAGCAAGTGACAGAAGACACGGAATCAATTGACAAGATGAACACTGCGATTAGTCAGATGATGATTTTTGTTAATACCGCGACACAGACAAAAACGCTACCGAAAGAGGCGTTGAAGATTTTCTTGCATCTGCTTTCGCCTTACGCGCCGCACGTCGCGCAGGAGTTGTGGCACCGTCTCGATGAAACTGGGTTCATCGCGCATCAGCAGTGGCCCACACACGATGAATCCGTCCTGACGAGTGCGACTATAACTATCATTGCGCAAGTCAACGGGAAGCTCCGTAACAGACTCGAATTGCCTGCTGAGGCGACTGATAAAGAAATTGAGGCAGCCGCCCTTGCCGATGAGCGAGTTCAGCGATTTATTGATGGGAAAACGATTCGGAAGGTTATTGTCGTCCCGAACCGACTCATTAATATCGTTGTTTAATGGTTATCAGTGGTTATTAGTTATTGGTTATTAGTTGTTGGTAAGAGGTCTCTTTCTTAACTAACCACCATTAACCAACCACCATTCACCGCCCCTTATCAGAGGGACTGTAAGAAAGAGGAAAGATGGACGTATGCGAATCATACGCGTGATAAGTGTGTTCATATTAGTTGCCGTCGTTGGTGGGGTTGTGCTTGCAGAGGGGGATCCGGGTAAATGGGTCTTTGTCATCCGTGAACCGTTTCTCAATGAAGACGGTTTCCGAATTACAACACGGACGCTGGAGCGAGGTAGAGATACAGAAAAGTGGTGGGAATTCTACCAGTATAACATCTGTACGATGAATCCAGATGGTACAGATTTACGACGCCTCACGAATGATGGTATCTCGCGTACGCCGCGATGGTCACCAGATGGGGAGCGAATTGCTTACATATCGGGGCTGGACGGTGCGAAATCGCTCTATATAATGTGGGCAGATGGTACCGAGAACAAGCGACTGATTAAGAGACAGTATGATATCCATGATTTCTGGTGGTCTCCGCGAAGTCACGCCCTTCTGGTCGTCGTTGAGATTGACCGTCCAAAAGATCGGTTGGAAAATTGGGAGGTAACGGTTGATGGAAAAATAAAGCGGTGGCGGAGCGAGCAGTGGGCAAAAGGATGGCTACATTGGGATGCGAAAGGCGAAAAAGTTAAAGAACCGAAAAGAAGAGTGCTTGAAGTGTTGCCCAAAGGAACAGAATGGCCCGAATGGTCGCCAGACCGCAAATGGATTGCGTTTCAGACTGAGGGGCTCCTCGCGCTTGCCGAACCCGATGTTATCAATATGAGCAGGAAATGGTTTCTGCAACGCAACGAGCCACCCTGTGGAAAGATTGAAGCGTGGTCACCAGACGGTAAGCAGCTGCTATTTTATGTGTCCGGCGATATCTGCGTTGCCACTGTAGAACAAGGACGTTTTAAAAGCTATCAAAACATCAGCCTTTACCCAGGACGAAACGCGACATGGAGTCCGGACGGAAGCCAGGTCGCATTTATCGGCGCCAATTTGGACGGACGACGCACCAACGAAATCTTCACCTTAGATATTGACACCGGCAAAATGCGGCAGATGACCTCAACAACTCACGACTACTATGATTTGCATTGGCAATAGATAAATATTTTATGACAGATTTTACACTTGCTAATAATGAAGAGACAACGAACGGAAGCGTTTCGATCATACCTTTGGGCGGCTTAGGCGAATTCGGGCTTAACATAATGGTCTACGAAACCGAGAATGACCTGATCGTCATTGATACCGGTTTCATGCTGCCGAATGCGGATATGCCCGGCGTTGATCTGATCTTCCCAGATATCCACTATTTAATTGAACGAAAAGAGAAGATTCGCGGGATCCTCCTAACGCATGGACACGAAGACCATATCGGTGCTTTGGCTTATATCCTGCGACAATTGGATGTACCCGTCTACGGTACGCAGCTGACGCTTGCGATTGCGAGTGGGCGATTGCGTGAATACGGTGTACTCGGTAAGGCGCGACTTAACACAATCGCTCCGGGTGACACGGTTGAATTGGGGGCTTTCTCCGCCGAGTTCATCCATGTTACGCACAGCATTCCAGATTCCGTAGCAATTGCGCTCCGCACACCAGTCGGCATTATTGTCCATACCGGCGATTTCAAGTTTGACATGACCCCTGTTGATGGCAAACTGAGCGACCTTCAGACGCTGGCGCGTTTAGGTTCGGAAGGCGTGCTAATGCTCGTCTCCGATAGCACAAACGCAGAACGTCCGGGGCAAACACCTTCCGAACGGAGTATCTATGGGGCGATAGACCACATCTTTCAGAGTACTGAACAAAAACTATTTCTCTGCACTTTTTCTTCGAGTCTACACCGTATCCAACAATTCATTGATCTGGCGAATATACATCGGCGACTTATTGCAGTCAGTGGACGCTCACTCCTGAACAATGTGCGTACCGCTTCGGAACTCGGTTACCTTCATGTGAACCCGGACTATCTTATTGATGCCCGGGACGCGGCTCTGTTCAAATCACATGAAGTTATGATTTTAAGCACCGGCAGCCAAGGCGAACCGCGTTCGGCTCTGTCATTGATGGCACTCGATAACCACCCGTTCTTAAAGGTGGAACCGGGCGACACTGTTGTCATTTCTGCACGAATTATTCCGGGTAACGAAAAAGCTATCGGGAATGTGGTGAACCATCTCCTCAGACGTGGCGCGAAGATATACCATGAACGCAATGCTGATGTCCACGTTTCAGGACACGGGTCAAGTGAAGACCTGAAATTAATGATGAATCTCTTACAACCGAAGTTTTTTATGCCGATGCACGGTGAATATCAGAACCTTGTGCGACACGCGGAACTCGCCGAATCCGTCGGCATCCCCAATGAAAACATCACAGTCGCTGAAGATGGCGAACTGATTCATCTGACGCCTGATACGTGCGAAGTTTTTGGACGCGAGGGACGTTCTGGACGTGTGCTTGTTGACGGCAAACCCGAAATTGAACTTGAGGATATTGTTCTCCGGGACCGCATCCAACTTTCAGAAGACGGCATCGTCATCCCGATTATCGTCCTGCATAGCGATACAGGTGATGGTAGTCAACAAGATAGCGAGCAGCCATCAGCGGTCGGTCTCTATCAGCAAGACGGTGTACTTTCAACAGAAGACCTTTTGCCTGAAAGCCAACAGCCGACGGAAACCGATAGCCATTCCCAAACAGGATTGAACGCTGGAGAGATAGAGATTATTTCGCGTGGGTTTGTCTATATGGACAAGTCGGAAGAGCTCATAGAAGCAGCGAAAGAGATTACGCGGCGCGTTATTGAAAACCTGAGCGATGAACAGAAACAGGAAACGGAGACTGTCCAAGATGAAGTCCGAAGCGCGCTCCGCCGATTTTTCTCGAAACAGATGCAGCGAACCCCGCTTATTTTCCCCGTTGTCATGCGGGTTTGATAATAGTTATTAGTTGTTAGTTATCAGTTATTAGTTAAAGAGGACTCTGTAACAATTCACCATTTCCTGGAGTACTCCGAGTTTAGGAAGATTGTTACAAAAGTATTTCTTAACCGAAAACTGATAACTGAGGACTGAAAACTCGAAAAAGAAAGGAACAAATTGAAGTGAAATTATTTATGTTTATCGTGGCGATTGCCACCTTGATCGTAGGGTTCTCTGCCTGTGAGCGGATATCTCATATTACGCAACCTACCACACCTGAAACAGAAGATAAGAGTGGCGAAATTTCTATCGGCGTTGTTTTACCCCTGACAGGGCACCTGGCTACTGCGGGCGGACTCATGAAACACGGGCTTGAGCTCGCTCTCAATGAAATTAATGCACAACCTACCGCTACCAAGTTCAAATTCATCATTGAGGATGACACCAGCACCGAACAGGGAGCGGTGGATGCCTTCAACAAACTAATTCACACCGATGGCGTATCCGTTATTCTCGGTCCTGCATCCTCAAGTGCAACCAAAGTGGCTTTTCCAGTCGCACAAGAAAACCGGGTTGTAGCGATTAGCCCTACATCGGGGGAACGTGGCCTTAGTGCAATCGGTGATTTCGTCTTTCGGATCCCGCTCACGACAGACGTTGTGGTTCCTAAAGGTATAGAGGTAACGTACGCTAAACTGGGCTACCAACGGGTGGCTACGATGTATGATGAAATTGATGGCTTTTCTACAGATCGAGACGCGGCATTGCAAGAAGCATTCACTGCGAGGGGCATTGAAGTACTCGCTACAGAATCCTTCCGAAGTGGCGATACCGACTTCTCCGCGCAATTAACTCGGATTAAGGCGTTGGAGCCCGATGCTATCTTTGTCTCGGCGTTGCCACCTGAAAAACCGGGAATCTTGATTCAAGCCCGCCAACTGGGCATATCCGTTCCGTTTATTGTGAGTTCACTCACCGATGTTGAGGTCGAAGCCGCAGGTGCTGCCGCCGAAGGCGCGATAACCTTTATCGGTTGGCTTAGCACGGATGACACACCCGGAAATCAAGCATTTGTTCAGAATTACAATATGACCTATGGCATGACACCAAATGTCTTTGCTACAGCATCGTATACCTCTGTCTACATTTTAGCAGAGGCGATTAAGAATGCTCAAGCAACCGATGCGATTTCAATCCGAGATGCTCTGGCGAATATTAGCAACCTTGACACAGTTTTTGGCAAGTTCTCTTTTAATGCGGATGGGGACGCTATTTATGAACAGAAGGCATTGATCGTAAAAGACGGCATGTTGCAACCGTTTGAGTAGCGGATAACTCGTCAGCAGCCTTGGCGTTATAAGTTTTGGAAATCTACAAGTCTAATTTTATTGGAAGCGTATAAAAACATGAAAACACAAACAATGTACGAAAAGATATGGGAGGCGCATTTGGTGCGCGCTTCCGCGGATGAGGTGCCGATTCTCTATATTGACACGCACCTCGTTCATGAAGTCACATCCCCACAAGCGTTTGAGGGATTAAGACTCAATAACCGAAAGGTACGCCGTCCAGATCTGACGTTCGCGACGATGGATCACAACGTCCCGACGACGGATAGATCGCTACCAATTACTGACCTGATTGCCGCGAAACAGATGGAGACGCTGTCACAAAACTGTGCTGAGTTTGACATCCCGCTCTACGACATCGATAGTCCCGAACAAGGCATCGTGCATGTGATCGGACCCGAACTCGGTATCACGCAGCCCGGTACAACCATTGTCTGTGGTGATAGCCATACCTCAACGCACGGAGCGTTGGGTGCACTCGCTTTCGGCATCGGCACGAGCGAGATTGAGCATGTCCTCGCTACGCAATGCCTCTTGCAACAGAAATCGGAAACCTTTGAGATTCGGATTGATGGCACGCTCCCTTACGGCGTAACTGCGAAAGATATTATCCTTGCTATTATCGGGCATATCGGTATTGACGGCGGCAACGGTGCCGTGGTCGAATATACAGGTTCTGCCATCCGCGCCCTCAGTATTGAGGAACGGATGACTGTCTGTAATATGTCGATTGAAGCGGGTGCGCGTGCCGGTATGATTGCGCCTGACGACGCTACATACCAATACATCGCTGGCAAACGTTTCGCACCGAAAGGTGAAGATTTTGATGCAGCGGTCGAACGTTGGAAACAACTTCCGACTGACGAAGGCGCGACTTACGACCGAACCCTACAACTCAACGCGGCAGACATCGCACCGCAGGTAACATGGGGCACAAACCCGGGTATGGTGACCGATGTCACAGGACGCATCCCTGATCCCACAGATATGGCGACGGCTGACGAGAAGACAGCCACTGAACACGCCTTGGAATATATGGACCTCCAACCCGGCACGCCGATAACAGATATTCCTGTAGATAGGGTTTTCATTGGTAGCTGCACCAACTCCCGCATCAGCGATTTACGGGCTGCTGCGGAAGTTGCGAAGGGTAGGAAAGTCGCCGAGAGCGTTAGTGCAATGGTCGTTCCGGGTTCGCAGGCGGTTAAACGTCAAGCGGAGGCGGAAGGGCTTGATGAGATTTTCCGTGCCGCAGGTTTTGAGTGGCGCGAAGCCGGGTGTAGTATGTGCCTCGGTATGAACCCTGATACTTTGATGCCGGGTCAACGTTGTGCCAGCACATCGAACCGGAATTTTGAAGGTCGACAAGGCAAAGGTGGACGTACGCACCTTGTCAGTCCACAGATGGCGGCTGCAACGGCGGTTACGGGGCACTTTGTAGACATTAGAAACTTTCAGTAGGAAGCGTGGAAGACTGGAAGATATTGGAATGGAAGAACGGAAGGCTGGAAGATTGGGTATCCATCCTTCCTCCCTTCTAACCAAGTCCTTCCATCTCCAACATAAGAAGGAAATAGAAAAATATGGAAGCATTTAAAGAACACGTTGGATTTGTTGTCCCGCTCGACCGGATTAATGTTGACACCGACCAGATTATCCCGAAGCAATTCTTGAAACGGATTGAACGGACAGGCTTCGGTGAATTTCTCTTTAACGACTGGCGTTACCTTGAGAACGGCGATCCGAACCCAGAATTCGTGCTGAATCATCCACGCTATGCAGGCGCGAGTATTCTTATCGCTGGCGTGAATTTTGGCTGTGGTAGTTCGCGTGAGCATGCGCCGTGGGCACTTCAGCAGTACGGCTTCAAAGCAATCCTCGCGCCCTCGTTTGCAGACATCTTCCGTAACAATTGCTATAAGAACGGGATTCTCCCGATTGCCCTGCCTGCAGACGTTATCACCTCGCTCAGCCAAGCCGCGCAGAATACCGAGGGCTACCAGTTGATGATAGACTTAGAGGCGCAATCGGTCATCTGTTCTGACGGCACCGCGTACACTTTTGACATCGGCGATTTTGAGAAGTACTGCTTATTGAACGGACTCGATGAAATCGGTTGGACCTTGCAATATGAAGCGGATATCGCTGCTTATGAAAATCGATAGTTTTAGTGCTCTGTCCATCGTAAAACCGAAAATTGAATGGTGCTGCTCCCGTGAAAACAACTTGATTTCTCGGAGCATTGATGCTATACTATCCTTCAAATCTCATCCTCAGTCTGAATGGATTGAGAATTTAGGTGCCTATGTCAAAAGCCCCGAAACCTCTTGAACCTTCTGATATTGTGATAGAACATTTCTCTGACCGAAGTATCAGACGGTTGCTCCAAGACCCAGAGTATGTGCGTGGATTAGTGGAAATCATCGCACCTGAACTGGTAGCCTTGCTTGATTTCAGCAGAGGGGCACAGCAGAACCGAAGTTTTATCTCCGATACGTTGCGGGAGCGGGAGTCGGATGTGCTACTGCGGGTGCCGTTTCAAGAGACACCTGATAACGAGGAACTCCTGATCTATATTCTCATTGAGCATCAATCGACGGTAGATCCGACGATGGGATTTCGGTTATTGTCTTATATGATGGAGATATGGCAAGAGCAGTGGCGGGCGTGGCAATCGGAGACTGCGTCGAAGCGGCGTTTGGATCCAATCTTACCGATAGTATTTTACACGGGGGATCGACAGTGGACTTCTCCGTTATCACTGACGGCAATAATGGAGGTCCCCGAAGTCCTTGCGCGGTTCGTGCCGACATTTGACACCCTATTTTTAGGGGTAAAGGCGATAGATCAAGAGATGTTGACGAAGCAAGGGCATCCATTAGGATGGTTGCTAAGTGTTCTTCAAAAGGAGAGCGCAGAGAAATCTGTGATAAGTGAGGCGTTAGTAGCAGCGGTATCGGAATTAGGTCGTCTTGATGAAGCGCAGGTATCGCAAGTTCGTCAAGCACTTCTGTATTTTATCCAGTTGATTCTGCATCGTCGATCAGCTGGCGAGCGTGAAGAGTTAATAGAGTTGGTCAAACGGCATAGTAGTGACGAAAGTGAGGTGGCAATCATGGCACAAACAGCGGCTGAGCTCCTGATAGAACAAGGCAAAGTGGAAGGCATCGTGGAAGGCAAACAAGCATCAATCTTACAACTTCTACGAATCCGATTTCAGAACGTCCCTGAAACACTCACCGATCGGATCACCGCTATTGACAGTCTCTCGCACCTTGATACGCTCTTAGAGCAAGCGATGACCGCCCAGAGCCTTGACGAAATTCAGGTCTGAACATATCGAAAACAAAAATCTGAACAAAGCAGGCACTTTTGAGTTAACCATAACAGTGCCTGCTTTTATCTTAAAATCATCCAAACTTTAGTATGCCGGAAAAGATACTTTATAGGATTGCTATTTTGTTTTGGCAGGAGGATTGAACAATGGCTCATTTTTTTCCTGAAGCAAGCCGGACTTTCAGTGAATATTTGCTTTTACCGAACTTAACGACGAAGGGTTGTATCCCTGAAAACGTTATCCTGAGAACACCTCTTGTGAAGTTTAAAGTAGGGCAGCAAGCCTCTCTGGAAGTGAATATCCCGTTTGCTTCAGCAATCATGCAGGCTGTTTCGGATCATAATCTGGCAATCGCACTGGCGAGGCAGGGCGGGATTTCCTTTGTTTATGGGTCTCAAAGTATTGAAGAACAGGCAGCAATGGTACGGACAGTTAAAAGCCATAAAGCAGGGTTTGTCGTCAGCGACTCAAATTTAAAGTGTGATAGCACGATAGCAGATGTCGTGAAGCTCACCGAAGAGACAGGACACTCGACGATTCCGATAACCGAAGATGGTTCGCCTTCAGGTGAGCTGCTCGGACTCATAACAGATAAAGATTATAGATTGAGTCGAGTAGATTTAAACACTAAAGTCGGCGAATTGATGACCCCATTTTCGCAGTTGATTGTAGGGGAAAAAGGAATTGCGATTGAAGCTGCCAACGACCTTATTTGGGAGCACAAGATAAATTGTCTACCAGTTGTCGACGAAAATCGTAAACTCATACATTTGGTCTTCCGAAAAGATTACGATGACCATAAGAAAAATCCGCTTGAATCCGTAGACTCGCAGAAAAGACTTGTCGTCGGTGCTGGAATTAATACAAGAGATTACAAGGAAAGAGTACCTGCCTTAGTCGCAGCAGGTGTCGATGTTCTTTGCGTTGATTCTTCCGAAGGGTATACCGAATGGCAATCAGACACGATTCGATTTATTAAAGATACGTACGATGGGACAGTAAAAGTAGGGGGCGGGAACGTCGTTCATGGGGACGCTTTTATGTACTTGGTGGAAGCCGGTGCTGATTTTGTAAAAGTAGGTATCGGTGGCGGCGCTATCTGTATAACGAGGGAACAGAAAGGTATCGGTTGTGGACAAGCGACTGCTGTCATTGAAGTTACTCGGCAAAGGGATCAGTATTTGAAGGATACCGGTGTTTACGTGCCTATTTGTTCAGATGGCGGTATCTTCCAAGATTATCATATCGGTTTAGCACTTGCCATGGGTGCTGATTTCGTGATGATGGGCAGATACTTTGCAAGGTTTGATGAGAGTCCGAGTAAGTTGAGAAAATTGGGTATGAATACCGTGAAAGAATATTGGGGCGAAGGCACAAAGCGAGCTGCTAATTGGCAACGCTACCACGAAGGCGGCGGCTCAGAATTATTGTTCGAGGAGGGTGCTGATGCCTACGTGCCTTATGCCGGAAAGATGAACGATAATTTGAAAACGACCCTCGCAAAAATCCGATCGCTCATGTGTAATTGTGGGGCGATATCGCTGCCGGAATTTCGTCAAAAAGCGAGATTCGTGTTAGTCTCTTCGGCAAGTATCCGTGAAGGCGGTGTTCACGATATTATTCCAAGAACGACGCAGGATGGGTAAAAAATGAAAACTTTACCAGACCAAATCACACTCAATCTTGACAGTGAGATGAAGGTGTCCGTCAAAGGTTTTATTGCGCCGATTGCGTATACTTCAAGCAACTTCCATGAGAGGTGGGATGCTCTGGCGAATCTGCAAGTCGCTGAACCAGAAAAGCGGTATCCTACCTCCGTTTTCCGTGCCTTTCTTCCTAATGGATCCATCTCTGTTGGTGAGTGTTGGGAGGTAGAAAAACAGGGTGTCCTCGCGTTGCTCCAGCAACTTTCCCACAATCCATCTTTGGACATGCGGAACGATGGAGGCGATTCCTGTGGTAAATGGGCATGCCTGCGCGCTTACAACGATCAATTCGCCGACATTATGTTTCGTGTCCATGCAGAATTTGCCATACAAGACGGTTGGTTCACACCCGCACAGTTGGCAGGGCACCTCACTATTGACCGGAGCCAAGAAACCGTAGCCTTTTTCCAGCTACGCGTTCCTGAAGGCATACTGAACTTTGATGTCAACTGGGAAACGACAGAAGATGGATGGGACCCAGGCATTGTAATTACCGCTGCTGGCTATTGCCCACAAATGGAACTCCGTTCTGGAACACAAACAGGCGTGCAAGCCTTAAAATTCACGGAAGCTATCACCGAAGAAGAAGCAGAACACAAATTAGCATGCTGTTTCTACAAATCGCAGCAGATTAACTGGGTCCCGCTCGAAAATGCGTTGGAGATTGCACAGGCACAGCAGAAACCCATTCATGCGATCGCCGTAAACGGACCGCTTGCAGACGAGGCGTGCTGAGGGAGCGGTAAAGGTCTGAGGGCAGGTGTCCTCTCTGACGAAAAAAATATTGAATTTTTGAACGAAAACTTCATTAATACTTGGGTAACAACTGCCGCATTAGGAAAAAAGTCGAGTTTACAGGCATCGATTGCTAAAAGGTGCGAACACAAATCTAAGATATTTGATACAACACATCCGTTGGCAGAAGCCATCAAAAAGGGGTGGAAAACCGGCTCAAAGAAAGCTTCCCCAGGAGATTGTTTCGTTCTCTCACCAACTCTCGAATTAATGGGCAGGCAACCTGTCAATGATCTCGGTGTCGACAGTAGGCGTAGAGGCCTCCGAGCGTATGCGTATTACTTTACATTTCTCAAGGATTCCTTGGCGGGAAAACAGCCGGGATTGGGGAATCTTATCCTGAGAAGAGAGCAGCCCTCTCTGGAGATATTGAACACGTTTCGCACCCCAATGGTGGCGCATCAAAATTACACTGTTTTCGTGATTGATACCACAGCCTTTGAAGACGGTGGTACGCTCACTATCAATATCCAAGTGGGTGGGGACGATGCAAAGGGGAAGTTCCATCTGTTTGATGGCGACAGAGAACTCCCGACAGAAAAAGCACCTGACGGCATTGATGCCGAAGTATGGAATAGTCAGCAAGGTGCTGAGTATGTGAAAGCACTTGATGCACTTGCCACAGTATGGTACATAGATCCCGGCGATACGGAACAAATCACCCTCCGTTTTGCGCAAGGGCAACGCTTTAAATTGTGTGCTACTGGAAGCCGTTGGAGTGAAAAAGGGAGCATCAACGCTTTTATCGCAAAAATTTCTGTAGAGGAACATGGAAATGAAAACGATCAAAAACAAAATCACACTTAATCTTGACAAAGACGCTGAAATCGCTGTCCAAGGGTTCATCGCCCCGATTGCGCATACTGTAGGCAACTTCCATAAGAAATGGGAGGCTTTGGCGAACCTGCGAGCTGCGGAACCAGAAAAGCTGTATGCTGCCACCATTTTTCGTGATTTTCTCCCAACTGAAGCCGTTTCTGTGGGTGAATGCTGGGAAATTAAAGAAACCGGTGTCCAAGAATTGCTGGAACAGCTGCATCCGAACACCTCTCTGGAAATGCGTGTGGAGATGTACGGCTTAGAAGAGGCGAAAGGTCTCCGGGCGTGTTTGCGCGCTTACAACGATCAATTTGCCCACATTGTGTTTCGGATTCATGCGGAATTTGCCTTAACCGACGGTTGGTTCACACCCTCGCAGTTTGCTGGACATCTCGTTATGGATCGGAACCAAAAGGCTGTCGTATTTTTTCAGATGTACGTCCCTCCAGGCACACTAAACTTTGATGTTCATTGGGAAACGACATTAGAGGGTTGGGACGCTCCGAGATGGATTACAGATTGCGGTTACTGCTCGCAAATGGAACTCCGTGCCGGTTCAGAAGATGTTCTAAAGAACACCGAATTCATAGCAGCAATCACACAAGCAGAAGCCGAGCGTTCGCTAATACTGCAATTCTATAAATCACAACGCATTAACTGGGTATCGTTGGAGAAAGCGTTGAAAATGACACAGGTACAGCAGACACCTGTTCACGTCATTTCTCTGGATGGTCCGCTCGCCGATGAAGCATGCTGAGGGAGCGGTAAAGATTTGAGGGCAGTTGTCCTCGGCAATGAACGCGTCATTAAATTCCTGAACGATAACTTTATCAACACTTGGGTTTCCAATTTTGAATTAGCGCGTAAACCGAGTTCACGAGAATACCTTGTCAAAAGATATGGACACGCATCTAAATCGTTTGACGCTAACCATTCGTTAGCACAAGCGATCAAGAGCGGTTGGCACGAACGCTCACCTGTAGACTGCTTTGTCATATCACCTGACTTTGAATTGAAAGGTAAACTTGCTTTGAATGAATTTCTCTACGGCGGTCACGACTGGGATGGCGGTAGGACAAGGGCAGAAAATTACCGACTCTTTCTCACGGAAGCCTTAGAAGGAAAATATCCGGGATTTAGTGCTGATAATTCTTTCGCTTATCTATTAGGTGAGGAAGAGGATACCCCTGAGCAGGAGAGTCCTTTCAAACCTTTCTTAACGGGTTTGGAGGTTGTGCTCAACCCTACGCACCCTACGTTGGAAGTATTGGATGTTATTCGGACGCTGGAGGTCGGTTATCAGGAGTCCACTATCGTAAGAATTGATGCCACCGCCTTTGAAAAGGGTGGAATACTAACTATTGATATACGTGTCGGTAGTGCGAAACTCCCAAGTTCCTTCTATTTGTACGATAGCGACATTGAGTTCCCGGTAGAACGCTGGCAGCGTTACGACCAATCTATTGCCAATGCTACGGACGTTCCGACCGGTGAAACCGCACGAATTACATATCCTTTCTACCGAGGTCAAGTTTTTAAACTTGTAATCGCAGCCGCTGAACTGATGGATAAGAAAGAGCACGTCAATGCCTTTCAGGCGAGAATTTCTGTGGCAGAAAACTAAAATGAAAACGAACCCAAACAAAATCACACTCAATCTTAACAGTAATGCGGAAGTTAACGTCACGGGTTTCATCGCGCCGATTGAATACACACAATACAACTTCCATGAAGAGTGGGATGCGTTGGCGAATCTGCGTGTTGCTGAACCAGAAAAGCGATATGATGCCTCTATCTTTCATGCTTTCCTTCCGAGCGAAGCCGTCTTAGTAGGTGAATCTTGGTGTATTGAAGAAGAAGGTGTACTCACACTGCTGAAGCAACTTCACACGGATCCACATCTGGAAATGGATGCTGAAGACTCACAAGGTTTGTGGGCATGCCTCCGCGCTTATAACGATGAGTTGGCTGAGGTTGTGTTTCGGATTCATGCGGAATTTGCTTTAAAGGGTGGTTGGTTCACGCCTTCCCAATTTGCTGGACACCTCGTCATTGACCGAACGAAAGAACAGATCGTATTCTTTCAGATGCACGTGCCTAAAAGCACACTGAACTTCGATGTCGGTTGGGATACCATCGGTTGTACGGACATTGGCTTCTGCCCACAAATAGAACTCTGTGCTGGAACGCAAGAGGTTTTGCAAGATAAGCAGTTTATAGCATCCATCACTCAGGAAGCGGCAGAACGCGCCTTAATATTGCATTTCTACAAATCAGAACAAATTAATTGGGTATCGCTGGTCGAAGCCTTGGAAATAGCACCCGCACAACAGAAACCGATTCACGCCATCTCAATAGATGGCCCCCTTGCGGATGAATCCTGCTGAGGGAGTGGAAAAATCTTGAGGGCAGGTGTCCTCTCTGATGAACAGATCATAAAGTTCCTGAACGAAAACTTTATTAATACGTGGGTACCCAATGCCGAATTAGGGCGCGCGTCAAGTCTACGAGACCCGATCGCCAAAAGACGTGAACGCGAATCCAAGACCTTTGATACAACGCACGCCTTGGCACAAGCCATCATGAAAGGATGGACAGAAGGTTCCCCGGTGGATTGTTTGGTCATCTCTCACGATTTTGCGTTGATGGGTCAACAACCCCTTAACGATTTCCTTGATGAAACATGGGATAGGGGCATTCCAGAAGCGGAGAGTTATCTTACATTTCTCATAGATTCCCTAAAAGGAAGATTGCCCGGATTTGTCGATGCGACCTAAAATTACGTGAGCTCGGTCTCAGCATTCAAGGCCGCTATAAGTGCATCCAAAAACATGTATAAGCGAATCATTGCTGCCTTCTAATGGCAATGGTATCCTATACCGAAAAGGAAGTTTAGAAAGAAAAATGAAAACTTTCGATAACAAAATTGCACTTAATCTTGACAGCAACGCAGAAGTCAACGTCAAAGGCTTCATTGCGCCGATTGAGTATACTGGAAGTAATTTTCATGTAGACTGGGATACATTGGCAAATCTGCGCGCCGCTGCGCCAGAAAAACAGTATCCCGCCTCAATTTTCCGCGCCTTTCTTCCGAAGGAAGCTGTCCCTGTCGGTACGGCTTGGAAGATTAAGCGCGCAGGTGCTTTGGAGTTGCTGAAACAACTTCACCCCAATCCATATCTGAATATGCGTTGGGATCTGCCGTATAAAAGCGAATCTCAAGGGCTGTGGGCATGTCTCCGCGCCTACAATGATGAATTCGCTGACATTGTGTTCCGCATCCATGCACAGTTTCTCCTAAAGGACGGTTGGTTCACGCCTTCCCAATTTATGGGGCACCTTGTTATTGATAGAATTAAAAGATCAGTTGCGTTTTTTCAGATGTCCGTTCCGAATACCACCATAAATTTTGGTACTTGGTGGAAAATCGATCCAGATGAGGAGGGTCATATTACGGATAGCGGCTTTTGTCCACAAATAGAACTCCGCGCTGGAATAGAAGATGTTGCGCAAAATATCGAATTCACAGCATCCATAACGCAAGCAGAAGTGGAACACCAATTGGCACTCTGTTTCTATAAATCGCAGCAAATTAACTGGGTATCGCTTGAAGAAGCGTTGGAGATGGCTCCTGCAGAACAGAAACCGATCCATGCTATTTCGATAGATGGACCGCTCTTAGACGAATCCTGCTGAGGGAGTGGCAAGGGCCTGAGGGCACGTGTGCTCTCCAAAGACGAAGTTATCGGATTTTTGAACGAAAATTTTATCAATACATGGGTACCGAACTGTGAATTAGGACGTATCTATGGTTTACAGGAACCGATTGCCAAAAGACGCGAACGCGAGGGTAAGCACT
Source organism: Candidatus Poribacteria bacterium (assembly GCA_022821495.1). Taxonomy (GTDB): domain Bacteria; phylum Poribacteria; class WGA-4E; order WGA-4E; family WGA-3G; genus WGA-3G. The sequence continues at coordinate 73,122 of JAJEDN010000056.1, read as the reverse complement.
TTGACACATCGCACCCATTAGCACAAGCGATTATTAAAGGTTGGAAAACCGGATCCAAAAAAGGTTCACCGGTAGATTGTTTGATTATATCGCCAGCGTTTGAACTGCTGGGTAAGCAAATGGTCCATAACCTTCACGAAGACAGTGAGCGCCGGGGCCTCTGGCGGCATGAGTATTACTTGGAATTTCTCAAGGAAGCCTTAGAAGGAAAACAGCCCGGATTGGGGAATATTGTTCTCACCCCTGAACAGTCTTCACAGTCGGTGTTGGATCTTTTTCGGACACCAACGGTTGGGTTTCAGGATTGGACCGTTGTTACGATTGATGCCACTGCGTTTGAAAACGGCGGCGCACTCATTATTGACTTTGAAATCGGTCGGGAAGAGGGTGAAGTCGGGTTCTATCTGTTTGATAGCGATACCGAACTCCCCACAACAGAAGAGACCCCGAAAGACATGCTTACTTGGACATGGGGTGAACCCGGTGATACCCGTCAAATCATACATCGTTTTGAGCGCGGTCAATTTTTTAAGTTAGGTGCTACCGGACATTGGAGGCGAGACGAAGCGTGTATCAACGCGTTTCGGGCAAAAATTTCTGTAGTGGCGGATCAACAAGCGGAATCCTTAGGCGGGGAATATCTTGAATCGGATGAGGACACACCAGATGTTGTACTGGACAAAGCGCGACCGTCGCAGGAGATATTAGACGTTTTTCGGGCACCCGGCACCGGTTATCAGAATTATACTGTCGTCAATATTGATGCGATGGCGTTTGAAAATGGTGGGACATTAGTTATTGATATCCAGGTCGGTAATGGTGCCCCTTCCGGTTCGTTTGCTCTCTTTAGGGACGATACTGAACTCCCAACAGAAGGTCATCCGACTGAAGCGATCCGCTCTGTGTCGGGAATTAGACCGGGTGAAGCAGGAAAAATCAAAACCCGATTCGTACGAGGCAAAGTGTTTAAGTTTGGAGCAACAGGGGATTGGTACAGCGAGAAAGGACGGACAAATGCCTTTTACGCAAAAATTTCTGTAGAGGAGAATTAAAATGGAAACATTATCAAACCCAATCACACTCAAGCTTGATAGAAAAGCAGAAGTCAACGTTAAAGGCTTCATCGCACCGATTGAACATACAATAAACAACTTCCACGTTGAGTGGGACGCATTGGCGAATCTTCGTGTCGCTGAACCCGAAAAGGACCATGCTACATCGGTTTTTCAGTCTTTTCTCCCAACGCAATCGGTTTCAGTCGGTGAATGCTGGCGGATTCAGGAAGAGGGTGTAACGGAATTGCTCCAGCAACTGCATCCGAATCCAAATTTAGATATAAGCATCAATGCCAGTGATTCCTGCGGGTTATGGGCATGCCTGCGGGCGTATAACGATCAATTCGCCGACATTGTGTTTCGGATTCATGCGGAGTTCAAGTTTGAAGATGGCAGGTTTACGCCGTCGCAGTTTACGGGACATCTTGTCGTTGACCGAATCGGAGAGAAGGTTGCTTTTTTTCAGATGTATGTCCCTGAGGGGCCAATAAACTTTGATGTTAGCTGGAATTCTATTATCGATTCCGGTCTTTGTCCGCAGATGGAACTCCGGGTCGGAACACAGAACCCCGTTCGAGATGCCGAAAGCAAAGCGCTGTCGTTTAAATTCACAGGCGATTCCATTACCGATGAAGAAGCGGAACGCATCCTGATACAGCGTTTCTATAAATCAGAGCAAATTAACTGGGTACCGCCGGAGCAAGCGTTAGAAATAGCACAAGCACAACAGAAACCGCTTCATGTGATTTCAATAGATGGACCGCTCGCTGATGAGGCGTGCTGAGGGAGCGGCAAAAGTCTGAGGGCAGGTGTCCTCTCTTATGATGAAACTATTGAATTCTTGAATGAGAACTTCATTAATGTCTGGGTGTCGAATGTTGTATTAGAGCGAACATCGGTAATGCGTGACTATGCGGCAGAGAGATTTGAAGCCGGATCCAGGGCACTGTTTAATAGGGCACATCCTTTGGCAGAAGCCGTCATGAAGGGGTGGAAAGAACATTCGCCGGTAGACTGTTTGATTATCTCGCCAGATTCTGAATTGATGGGCAGACAACTCGTCAATGAACTCCATGAAGACAGTAATCGTAGCGGACTCGCATCGTATGAATATTATCTGACATTCCTCAAGCAATCTCTGGGTGGGAAACAACCCGGATTGGGGAACCTCATTCTTACCAGAGAATCTGCTTCAGAAGAGGTATTGGACGTTTTTCGGACACCGACAGTCGGTTATCAAGATTGGACCGTTGTTGTGATTGATACCACGGACTTTGAAAACGGTGGCACACTCACTATTGACATTGAAGTTGGCAGAGACGAAGGTGAAGGTGTGTTCTATCTGTTTGACGGTGATAGCGAACTTTCCACAGAAGAAAAAACGCCTAAAGACATGCTTGCTCGGACATGGATCGAAGCCGGTGCCACAAGGCAGATCAGACATCGTTTCGATCGCGGTCAACTTTTTAAGTTGGGTGCTACCGGACATTGGGATAAAGCGGAACCGTGTGTCAACGCTTTTCGCGCAACAGTTTCCGTACAGAAAAATTTAAATGAAGGCACTTCAGGCACACCTTCAACTGGCTTGCGTGTTGTACTCGACAGTGCACAATCATCGCCGGAAATATTGGATATTTTTCGGGCACCCGGAAACGGTTATCAAGATTACACTGTCGTTAATATCGATACCACGGCGTTTGAAGCCGGTGGCACACTTAGTATCTATATCCAGGTCGGGAGTGCGGATACTGCCGGTTCATTTGACCTGTTTGACAGCGACGCGGAGCTCCCGACCGAAGGGATACCGGAGGCACTCGTCTCAGCATGGGGTATTAGCCCGAATACAGCGACAACAATCAGGCATCGTTTTGCGCGAGGCGAAGTTTTTAAACTCGGTGCCACCGGGGATTGGTTCGCCGAAAAGGGGAACACCAATGCCTTTTACCTAAAGATTTCTGTAGAGGAAGATTGAAATGGACACTTTAGGAAACAAAATCACACTCAAACTTGATAGAGAAACAGAAGTCAACGTCAAAGGCTTCATCGCTCCGATTGAATACACACAATACAATTTTCATGAAAAGTGGGACGCGTTGATAAATCTGCGCGTTGCTGAACCCGAAAAACAGTATTCCACCTCAATCTTCTGCGATTTCCTTCCTAAGGAGGCTGTTCCTGTTGGTACATCCTGGGAAATTGAACATGCTGGTGTTCTGGCATTGCTCAAGCAACTTCATCCTGAATCTCACCTTGATATGCACGTTAATTCAGGGGACTCTTGTGGGCTATGGGCATGTTTGCGCGCATATAACGATGAATTCGCTGACATTGTATTTCGCATTCATGCGGAGTTCAAGTTAGAGAACGGTTGGTTTACACCGTCACAGTTTGCCGGACATCTTGTTATTGATCGAACCAACGAGAGCGTCGTATTTTTCCAGATGCACGTTCCTAAAGGCACCCTGAATTTCGACACTTGGTGGAATAAAACGGGAGGTTCTGACGATTCTCAATGGTCTACAGACATCGGCTTCTGCCCGCGAATTGAACTTCGAGCTGGAACAGAAGACGTTTTGCAAAACACTGAATTCACAGAATCCATTACACACGCAGCAGCAGCGCACAAACTGATACGCTGTTTCTACAAATCGCAGCAGATTAATTGGGTATCGCTTGAAGAAGCATTAGAGATGGCACCCGCAGAACAGAAACCGATCCATGCTATTTCCATAGATGGACCGCTCGCCGACGAGTCGTGCTGAGGGAGCGGCAAGGGACTGAGGGCAGGTGTCCTCTCTAATGAACAAATCATTGAGTTCTTAAACGAAAACTTCATTAATACATGGGTCCCTAACTCTGAGTTAGGACGTATTCGCAGCCTACGGGAACCGATCGCCAAAAGACGCGAACGTGAAGGTAAGACTTATGACACAACGCACCCTTTGGCACAAGCGATTATCAAGGCTTGGAAAACTGGGGCAAAAAAAGGCTCACCGGTAGACTGCCTCGTCATATCGCCAGCGTTTGAATTAATGGGTAGACAACTCGTCAATGACCTCGGCAAGGATAGTAGAAACAGGGGGCTCCAAAGCGATGCGTATTACCTCACATTTCTCAAGGAAGCCTTAACAGGAAAACAACCCGGATTGGGCAACCTTATTTTTACTAAGGCGCAGCCTTCACAGCAAGTATTGGACACTTTTTCGACACCAACAGGCGATCATCAGGATTACACCGTCGTCGTGATTGATGCGAAAGCCTTTGAAAACGGGGGTACGCTAACCGTTGATATTGAAGTCGGCAGAGGAGAGGGTGATGGCACGTTTTATCTCTTGAACGGTGATAAGAAACTCTCGATAAAAGAAGGAATATTTAAAGACGATATCCTTGCGTGGGCATGGAGTGCCTCCGGTGAAACTGGACAAATTACGCATCGTTTTGACCAAGGCCAACTTTTTAAGTTGGGTGTTACGGGGTATTCCGACGAAGAGGAAGCATGTGTCAACGCTTTTCTCGCAAAAATTTCTGTAGAGGTAGATCAACGTGAAAACACCACTGAATAAAATCACACTTAATCTTGCCGGGGACACAGAGGTGTCCGTCAACGGTTTCATCGCGCCGATTGAATACACACAATATAACTTTCATGTGGAATGGGATGAGTTGGCGAACTTTCGGGTTGCTGAACCGGAGAAGCAGTATCCTACATCCGCTTTTCAAGCGTTCCTGCCATCGGCACCGGTTGGGGTGGGTGAGTGCTGGGAGATTCAAGAAGCGGGCGCGCTAACGCTACTGAAACAACTGCTTCCCAACCCGCGCCTGCAGCTAACCATTGACTCAGGGGATTCGTATGGCTTGTGGGCGTGTCTGCGCGCTTACAATGATGGAGTCGCTGAAATTGTGTTCCGTATCCATGCGGAATTCATCATGAAGCGCGGTAAGTTTACGCCGTCCCAATTTGCCGGGCATCTATTTATTGATCGATGCCGAGAGCAGGTCGTCTCCTTCAAGATGTCCGTGCCGCCAACGACAATTAACTTCGATGCGGGTTGGACACGAGACGCGGGAACCGCTGCGGAGATCGGCTTTTGTCCGAAGATGGAGCTTGCTACTGGCACACCACCGCATGATGCCGAAAGCGAAGCGCTGTCGTTTAAATTCACCGCGTCAATTACGCAAGAAGCAGCCGAACGCGCACTGTCCTCACGTTTCTACAAGTTTCAAAAAATCAACTGGGTATCGCTGGAGGAAGCGTTGGAGCTGGCACCCGCCGAACAGAAACCGATCCATGTCATCTCCGTAGACGGACCGCTCTTTGATGAGGCGTGCTGAGGGACTGGTAAAATCCTGAGGGCAGTTGAGCTCTCCAAAGATCAAATTATCGAATTTTTGAACGAAAACTTCATTAACGCCTGGGTCCCTAACTCTGAATTAGGGAGAACACCGAGTTTGCGAGAACCGATTACGAGACGACGTGAACGCGAAGGGAAGACGTTCGACACAAGTCACGCCTTGGCACAAGCGATTATGAAAGGCTGGAAAAAAGGGTCACCCGTAGATTGTTTGGTTATTTCGCCAGAGTTTGAAGTGATGGGCGGCATAGACTACAATTTTTTCCCCGAATGTTTGGGCGAGTTTGAGAGCCGTGGAGAGGCTTACCTGTTTTTTCTCAAAGCATCCATGGAAGGAAAACGTCCCGGATTGGGGACGCTCGTCCTCACGCCAGAACACCCTTCACAGGAGGTCGTAGACACCTTTCGCAGTCCGGTAGCAGCGCATCAGGACTATACTGTTGTCTATATTGATGCCACGGCGTTTCAAGAGGGTGGCACACTCACTGCCGACATCCACGTCGGTAGAGATGACGGAATAGGGATTTTCCATCTCCTTGATGGAGACAAAAAGCTTCCGACAGCAGAAGCACCTGATGGTATTGATCCCGAAGTATGGAACGACCAAGACAGTGATGAATATGAGAAGGCACTCGACGCACTGACGAAAGTCAGGGGGATATTCCCCGGTGAAACTGGGCATATTATGTATCTGTTTGATCGCGGTCAACGCTTTAAATTGTGTGGGACTGGCGACCAATGGGGTGGAATAGGCGACATAAACGCTTTTCACGCAAAAATTCGGGTGGAATCCTTAGAAGAGAGACCTATTGAAACCTCACAAACGCCATTAAACGAGATCAGCCTTGTACTTAATGCCGAAAAGTCTGAGCAAGAGGTTTTGCTCAATTTCCGCGCACCTGGAAGAGACTACCAAGATTACACTGTCGTCAATATTGATACCACGGCGTTTGAAAGTGGTGGCGTGCTAACTGTTGATATCCGAGTTGGGAACGCAGACGCATCCGGTTCGTTTGACCTATTTGATCGCGATACTGAACTTCCGACAGAAGGGATACCTGACGCAGCACTCGTCTCGGCGTGGGGCATTAAACCCGGTAAATCAGGGACAATCAGTCATCGTTTTGAGCAGGGAACTGTCTTTAAACTCGGTGCCACCGGCGACTGGTTCAGTAAAAAAGGGAGCATAAACGTTTTTGTCGCAAACATTTCTGTAGAAGCAGCAGACTGAAGAATAGTAGCCAGTTAACTGTTAACATGCTTCGCAGTGAGAACAGTTAAGAGACGGTTTGGTTGGGAAAGATTCCTCTTTAACTGACATCCGACAACCGCACAAACTGGTATCCGTCCTGTTTAAGTGCCGTAATGATTCGATCCGTCGCTTCGATTGTCCCGGAACGGTTTGCCTTCTTATTTTCCGCTTTCCCGTCGTGTAGGACGATAATTGAACCCGCGCCTGTAGATGAAAGTGTTTTCTTTAATACTGTTTCAGCGATCTTGTCGGGGTTCTGTGTCGTCCAATCCCAACTCCAGACATTGCAGCTGATGTGTGTTCGATTCAGTTTCGCAAGCACATAAGCGACAGGTAAAAACCGCGTTAGCAGCGGTGCCCGAAATACGCTATCCTTTGCAACGCCGTATTGCTGAAGGATAGCGTCCGTGCGTTCAATTTGCCGCTGGACATGGGACGGAGGTAAGAAACCCAACACAGGATGGCTATAAGTGTGGTTGCCAACCTCGTGTCCTTCAGTGATAACCCGACGGACCGTTTCCGGATGCCTTTCAATCCGATTTCCAATCATGAAGAAGGTGGCTTTGACGTTGTGCTTCGCAAGTACGTCGAGCAACTGATCGGTATAAGGCGGATTCGGTCCATCGTCGTAGGTGAGTGCGACGATCCGTTGGCCTGTGTTCAGGCGAACCCTATTCTTTCCAAAAGGGGGTCGAAAGAAAAACCATAGTAGTACCGCTAATGCAAATCCTATGACAACAGTAATGATTGGACTCATTTCGGAAGATTCCCTGCTTTGCGTATCGTTGGTAACCGCCACCAAGGAAGGTAGGGATACTCGTGGTGCTCCCAATGGTAACCGAAATGATAGCAGGTGATAAACGACCAGAGTGTCGAGTACGCATTGCTTCGCGCCCGGTGTGGGTTATCATATCCTCCCTCTGGCAGTCGATGTGGCAGGTATGTCCCAAAATAAAACAGTTGCAGCGTACTCAGCAATGCTGGAAAAACCCAGAATAGGATGAGGTTGATAGTGGGAACCAGCAAGACATATTCCATAATCTGAAACACAATCGCCATGCCGACGATCTGCCCCCAGCTGAGGTATTCTTTCATGAAGCGGAGATACCACACCAAGAAACGGCTGTGTTCGCCATCATGAAAATCAGGGTCTGCAGCACTTGCAGGTGTCCGATGGTGCGCCGAGTGCTTCACTAACAATTTGCGATATGAAAACAACGCGTATAACCTAACAGCAATTGCGCCAATTGTATTATTGATGCGTGGATATGCCGGACAAACTGTCCCGTGCATCGCGTCGTGTGCTGTGATGAAGAGACCGGTGTAAAGAAACGTCTGACAAAGGACACCCATAAATAGCAACACACTATTGGGACGCGCAACATCAAGGGTGAGCAAAACGGAGAGGCCCAAGCCCCACGCGCTAATAATGGTTATTGCAATGAATAGACCTTTGTTTATTGTTTTCATATTTTTAACTTTTCAAGACCACGAGTCCGAAATAAGCTACTTGTGCAAAATAGAAGTGAACCGCAATCCGAGGCAACTGTTGGCGGAATATGCCTGTTTGTAAACCGGTTATCGCAAAGATAAAACTCAATCCAAACCATACCAGATAGTTTCGTAAAGGGATATGGTTATCCATCCACATCCAATAATCGAGCTTCACTGCTGCCGGTTCCATGAGCAGATCGAAACAGACCATTAACAACGCCACTAAAAACGCCAGTTTGAAACGACTTTCCGCTAAGGCTTTCGGCGCGATTTTCTGAGCAACAGCGGTTGAGGCGATAAGCATCACAAACCAAGCACACCCAATACTGATGGGGACACCACCGATCGCCGGATGCAACGTCTCTCCATACCTGTAGGCACCGAAAATCGCGCCTGTCCGAACACCGATCCACTCAATCCCGAAACTTCCGACAATAACGTATGTACCCATTAAGGCGAATTTTGACCTTTCAGACGCTGGATATATCCGCCAACACTCCCAAAACAGCCAAATACTTAAGCCAAACATTATGGGTGAAGCGAGGACTCGCATGGTGGCTTGGAATACATCAAGTATATGCCATAACCCGCCTGCACCTAAAAGTAAATAAAGCACGCTTATCTTTAATAGGGGTTGGGTAACCCAACCCCTACCATTCACCTGAATGTCGATCTGCCGCCCTTTCCACTGCAAGCGACCCCGTCTGACTTGAAAAAATGAATTAATACCAATCAGTAAGGTGAACAGCACACCAAACGGATGCAGACCCACACTTGTAAAGAACGGGTGCCTATATTTGAGTGATAGTACCAACCGCATGGCGACATTCATAACGATCGCGGCAATTGATAATTCTCTAAGTGAAGCAAACCAGACAGTCACATAGGGCAGCACACACATTGTAAACAGTGCCAACATTAGGATAAAAAACGGGACTGTTTTGTAGCGTACCAATCCAAAAAGGTTTTTGGAAAACCCACTCCATACCTCACTGAACGAATGATACATCCTGCAAGACACCACGCGAGTGCCCGCTAACGTTAAGATTCTGATACCATTCTTCTTAGCCAATCGGCTTAATTCAACGTCCTCAACAATCTGATTTGACACCGCTTGATGTCCACCAATCTGTTGATATGCATCGCGAGTAAAAGCGATCCAGAGACCGCTCGCAGCAGCAAGCGACGGAAAACGACTGAAATATGTTAGCCATAGCGGAAGTCCTGCATAAACGAACATGTCAACGACTGGCACAACGAGTTTTTCTGCCAAGGTTATGGTTAACTTCTCAGGAAACGCCGAGAGCAAGCCAAGTTCCAACTTCTGCATATAGGCAACGGTATTCGTAATCGCGTTCGGTGCCGGGCAGTTATCGGCATCGGTGAAAATCAGTATCTCTCCATTCGCATATTGGCTGAGTTGATGGCATGCCCAATTTTTCCCCAACCATCCAATGGGCAATGGTTTCCCGCGAATCGCCTGAACCTCAGAATGTTGTTCGCCGAATTTTTCGATAATCAATGCCGTCCGATCAGCGGACTGATCATCAAGCACAAGAATCTCAAAGTTATCGTAGTTTTGAGACAAAAACCCTTCAACACAAGCACCGATGTTGGCTTCTTCGTTACGCGCGGGAATCAACACTGAGACGCGGGGACGTTTCTGGAGACTGACAGATTTTTTTAGCATCGGCGCAGTCGCAGCATTAAATAACGCGACTGCCAAAACAACCGCCAATAGAACTATCGAGAGAAGCATCAATGTAATAAACAAGGCAGCACCGCCCTTTCAGCACAACAGGTTTTGTCCCACTTCTTGACGCATAATTTTTGAAGCAAGATCCTCTAACAATCCAGTTTCAGTTTTTTCGAGCCAATCCATGCCTTGAAATGTTTCTGCGTTAAATGGAGTGACATCCCCAAATAGAAAAAACACGCTTGGACGTTTCTCACCGAGGAACTCAGTGCGAATCGCCAATGGCAGCAGCGTTACCGGTTTGCCATATTTTCGTAAAATCCACTCAACGCCGCGCTTGTAACCGAGCGGGCGCGTATGCCACGGCAACAGTTGTCCCTGCGGAAAAACGGAGACGAGCGACATCTCTCGGTTCAGTAATTCCACGGTGTATTCGAGGGATTCAATGACACCGCGTCGATTCTTCGGTTCAATTGAATAAGCCCCTATTTTCCTGAAGAACTTGTATTTCGTTAGCTGCGTTTCTAACATCATCAGATAGGCAGTGCGGTGAAAGATCCGTTTGTTGAGTAGGTAAACGAAGAATCCGTCCCACCATGTGCTGTGGTTCGGCAATAGCAACACCGGCAGCTGATCCGGTATTTCCGGCGATTCCCCGAACAACTGAATTTCATGAAAATGTTTTTTAAACAACCGAGCAAGATACGGTTGGAAGATGATGTCCGCCCAGAGGCGGTGTTGTGCAGGAATCATTTATGTATTGTTCCGGAATGGACAGGAAAAAGTTTTTCCTGTGCCGATAAGAATTTAGTCCGAATCTGTTCATGTAATAGAATCCCGACTTTCTGTGTTGAAGAGACGAATACTCGGTTTAAGAACGGGTTGTAATCGCGATCTTCGATTTTTCTTAAGATGCCGCGGTAAATTCTTGCAGCCGAATATATGGCGTATTGCGATTCCGTTTTAAGTAAGGAGATGCCCGGTATCGCTTCAGTATAGTATTGATGCGCGCGTTCAACTTGGAATTTCATAAGTGCTCGTAATTGGGGTGTCATTTTCTCGTTGAAGATGTCTTGCTCGGTTACACCGAACTGCACCAAATCCGCTTCGGGTATATAGAGCCGTCCCATCTCTTTATCTTCTTTTATATCCCGCAGGATATTGGTCAGTTGCATAGCGATACCAAGTTGCCTGGCATAATCAAAGGCACGTTCATCCTTATAACCGAGGACATGCGTCATCATCAGTCCAACAACAGCAGCCACCCGATAACAGAACAGAGAGAGTTCATCGAATGTTTTATAGCGTGTCTGCTGGACATCCATAGCCACCCCGTTGAGCAGATCAAGCGGGTATGCAATAGGGATACCATACGCTTTAGCAACGAGAATGAACACCCGAATAATTGGGTCTTGAGACTCACCTGTATTGTAAGCAATCTGTAATTCTTCTGTCAAGCGTTGAATCTCTCCAAGGATTTCTGTTTCGGTTCGCTGACGCGGAGTGTCAATCAGATTATCGCAGTGTCGGCAGAAACCGTACAGTGCAAATGTCGCCCACCGTTGTTCTCTGGGCAGCATTTGTGCTGAGAAATAAAAGCTTTTTGAATAGTGGGCGGTTATCTTGCGAGCATACTCAAAGGCAGCCCGATTCTCTTCTGCTTTCCACAGTTTCATGATATATCCTCCGCTAAAATTTTGCTTAGAACCCGGTTCGGTTAGGAATGCACGTCGCATTTGGGCGAGTACGCCGCAAAATCGAACCTACCGGGGCCTGGAAATTACTCCTTGTTCAAATCTTTGACGATGAGTTTTATCGTCGTTTCCGCTGTTAGCAGCACACCCGGCACGCCTGCTCCAGGGTGTGTGCTCGCCCCGACAAAGTAGAGATTTTTTATATCTTCACTTCGATTACTTGGTCGAAAATATGCTGTTTGTGTCAGTTTTGGCTCAACGCCCCATGCGCTGCCGAGATGGTTGTTGCGTTGTTTTTTGAAATCTGAAGGTGTGAACATTTCAAGTACTTCGATTGAACGCCTTAAGTCCGTCAGTCCGAAGTCGTTTTCCAAGAAAGTTAACACCTTGTCTGTGTATATTTTCTTTGTCTTTTCCCAGTTGACGCCGCTCTCCAAATTCGGCACTGGAATCAGGACGTACATGCTCTCACAACCTTCCGGTGCCATTGTCGGATCGGTCTGCGACGGAATGTGGAGATACATCGAAAAATCGTCTGGAAGCACCTTATTGTCAAAAATATCATCTATTAATCCTTTGTATCTCTCAGAAAGAATAAGGGTGTGATGCTTCAGTTGGGGATATTTTTTCCGAACACCGAGGTAGAGTAGGAAAGCACTCATCGAATACTGCGTTTTTCTGAGTTTCTTGTCAGACCATTTCCTCCGATGTTCAGGCTTGATAAGTTCACCATAGGTGTGTGCCAGGTCTGCGTTGGAGATAACGCCATCTGCTTCGTAAAATTTTAACCAAGAACGCGTGCCTTTAACATTTATATCGGAGTCGCGTTCTTGGTTAACTTTCGCCAGCACACCCTTTGCGCGCCGATTTTCGACAACGATCCGTTCAACTTCTGCCTCAGTTTCGACGGTACCCCCGAGTTGCTTGAACACATTTTCCAACGCGCGCACGAGACTATACATGCCACCTTTACAGAACCAGACACCCCCCGTTTTTTCGAGATACGGAATCATTAAGTAGACAGCCGGTGCTCGGAATGGATTGCCGCCTATAAACAGCGGATGAAATGAGAACGTAAAACGGTGGCGTGGGTCGTCGAAATATCTTTTAACGAAATCGTAAGCCGGCATCAGTGCCTGAAGCCGTAACGCACGTGGCAGAAAACCGAGCATCGTCGGCAGGTCAAATGCGGTCGCGCCTAACCCGTCCGTGATGACAGCATCGTAGAGGTGGCATGTGTGCGCCATGAAACGGTCGTAGTTGTTAGCGTCCTTCTTGCTGAATTGCGCCATCTGCCGTTTCATCTGTTCGCTGTCATCTGTATAGTCGAAAGACGCGCCGTCATGGAAATAGATACGATAGAACGGATCGAGTTTTACCAAATCGAGGTAATCTTCCATCCGCGTACCGGCACATTCAAAGAGACGTTGAATCAAATCGGGTGCGGTGATGATTGAGGGTCCCATATCGAAAGTGTAGCCGTCCTTAACGAGTTGAGACGCGTGACCACCAACTTTCGCGTTCTTCTCCAGAAGCGTGACCTGCATGCCTTTGGCTTGCAGTCGAATCGCTGCTGCGAGTCCTCCAAATCCTGAACCGATGATGACAATTTTCCGTCTTATAGCCTCCATAATTACAAGTCCTTCGATTTGTGATTTTCAGCGATTAATGTCGCCGCCATTTTTCCAGATAACATGACCAATGGAATTCCGCCGCCTGGATGTACTGAACCCCCTGCAAAGTAAAGCCCTTTCAAGAGACGACTTCGGTTCGGTAGACGCTTGAACGCAGTGGTTTTGCTATTCGACGACACACCGTAGATACTTCCTCGATTGCTGGCGTAAAGTTTCGCGAAATCCTCGGGTGTGTAGACCTGCTCCACCTCAATCTGATCCGCGATGTCAAAACCGAGCTGCTTTAATCTATTCAGAACAACTGTTCGCATCCGAACTTTTTCTTTTTTCCACATCTGTCCGGGTGCCAAATACGGCATGTTCAACAACACAAACCAATTTTCGCCATCAACTGGGGCATGTGCTGCATCTGCTTTGCTTGTTATAGCGATGTAGATCGTTGGGTCATCTGGCGCTCGCTGATGTTTGAAAATTTGTCTAAATTCCGTATTGTAATCGCTGGAAAAGATAATGTTGTGATGTGCTAACTTTGGGTGCTTTCCCTTAAGTCCCCAAAGGAATACCATCCCCGATAGCGAGGGTTCCAATTGATTTACCTTTTCGCGTTGGTGCTGATGTCCTTGACCAAGAACGCGTGCTTTCAGCATTGATAAAACCGAGAACGCGCGCACATTTCTAAATATCTGAAATCGCGTTCTCGGTTTTGGTGCCGCGTTCTTGGTCAAAATCAATTCGTGATATGCAACGACAGCATCCGCACCACACAGTACATAATCGGCATCAACCGTCTCCCCGTTAACTTGTACCCCATTGACCCGTTTACCAACACGGCAGATGCGTTCAACCTCAGCGGCGGTATAAATCTGGACACCTCGCTCACGGGCGAGTGCTTCCAATGCTTCAACTAAACGATATATGCCACCTTTGATGTAATACCCGCCCAATCCGTATTCAATATACGGAATTATATTTAGGGTCGCCGGTGCTTGAAACGGATCCGAACCGTTGTAAGTGGCGTAACGGTCAAAAAGTTGGACGAGGCGCGGGTCAGAGAAAAAACGGGACACACTCTGGTGAACCGTCCGAAACGGATCAATTTGATGCAGCCTGAAGAGTGTCCGAAAATACCGAGGTTGCATGAGCTTGCTGAATTCATGGATCGGTGTAAACATAAAGATTTCGGCGGTTAGATCGTGAATACGTTCTGCATATTTCAAGAACCGTTTGTATGCCTTCACATCATTCGGCGAGAGCTCCGCAATAGCGGTTTCCATCTTCCGTTTATCTGCGCTTGCGTCCATCATTGAACCGTCTGGGAAGAAATATCGACATATCGGGTCAAGTGGCACAAAATCGAGATAATCTGACCGCTTGAAGCCAGCAAAATCGAACAATTCATCAATGACAAAGGGCATCGTCAACAGAGATGCGCCGGTATCAAACCGGTAGTTCTCCAAAACGACTTCGTTGACCTTCCCTCCGATTTTTGGATTCTTCTCAAATAGTTGGACAGAGAATCCCAACTGTGCGAGACGAATTGCTCCACTTAATGCGCCAAGTCCACCTCCGATGACTGCTACACGCTTATTTTCCATGTCGAACCACCTTCAATTTTGCGGCGTAATCGCCGATAAGCGACCTGCTTCTCATAGAGTATTGCGTTGAAGAGCGTTAGTGTGAATCCGTATCCGAAATCCTCAACAGGTATCGTTAGAATCCGGTAACCGCTCTGATACGCTTCACCATAGAGAACAACCGGTCGCGCTGTGAGGTAACCGTTGAACACCAAAATCAAACCCGCGACAATAGCGAGATAGAGATATGTCTTCGGTTGTAGGAGCAGGTTAGTTCTTAACAAAGTATCCGCCAGTCCAACGAGTCCAAAGCAACATAGTACCAATCCAGTGTACTGTCTACCTGTGGTGAAAACCCATATACCGATCGGCAGCGTCGCGTATAAAACTGTTCTGACATGCCGAAGCGGTCTCAGCTGCGCTGATAGCCTCGCGTCCGGTAATGTTTCCCACACCAACAGGCACCCAAACGGAACTGTGATAAAAAAGAGCCACTCCTCAATCGGCAAACCCAACAATCGGAAGTCAAGTGTATATGCTTTGTTGAACTGCCAATGTGAACCTGTGACAAACGCATCCCATATAATGTATGGAATCATGACGACCCCGTTCGTCAGCAATTTCACTCGCCACTGCGAAATGTGCTTAATTTCGCGGTTGAATTGGAGGACTACAGGTCCAATAATGACAATGAGATTAAACAAGAGATATTCAAATTTCATTGTTTTATAGTTATCAGTACGATTTTTTCTGCGAAAAAATCTTTCAGTTATTAGTTGTCAGTTGTCAGTTAAAGAGGTTTATGATTAACCACAACACCTCTTGACTGAGTGCTGACAGGTTTTCATAGAAAACCGTACTGATGCCTGACGACTTTTAAATATGTTTTCTCTTCATCTGTTAGTTTCGCGTTTTCGATCAAGAATTGAACGACATTTGTGATTAACTTCGGGTCGTAAGCATCCATCAGCTGTGGCATCAATTTGATAATTTTTCTGAAGTTGCGCTGTGCATCATCCCCCCGTCTGAAGAAGAAGGGGAGGTGATAGCAGGTTGTCCCGTGAATGAACAATGCTTCAATGTCGGTTGGACTTTTCTTCAAACCGCTATCCATGATTGCTAAACCGCGCCTTGCCCACTTGAGTTTGGTGTGTGGAAAAAATGCGTGCTTCCCGTTGAGCGCAACAAGTGCGCCTATGTAAACCTGCGTCCGACCAGCGTATTCTGGCTCCACTTGTGTAATTTGATTAAATAGCTTGATTGTCGGTTCAATCTGATTTTTGTCTTCAATCGCAGCATAAAATTGCTTGCGCGCATTTTTCAACATTTCTTCTACCGGCTGGTCAACCGCAGCACTATTGGCACAGAAGAAAAAAAGAGTTGCCACTATAAGATTTGTATAGATAAATTGACTAAGTTTCATCGTGCGATCCGACTTTTTAATACTGTTAGGACTTACGCAATTTTCCCATTATGTGCTGCAGGCGAGGTGTTTTGCTTCGGTGTTTCCTCAAGAAACCTCGCCTGCGGGAGTTTGCGTAAATCCTGGATACTGTTTAATAACGCGATCCAGTACTAATTTGAACCAGTATGTATAATTTTGGGGATTTTTTCGGACGTCCTGTTTCAGCGTCCCTATATTCATCCATTTCCAATCGTCAACTTCGTCTGGATTAGGTACAGGCTGCCCGTCATAACAACCAACAAAGACGCAATCTAATTCATGCTCAAATAAATCATCGTTGAGTTTAACGTGATAAATAAAACTGAAAAGTTCCTCTAACTCACACTTGAGACCCATCTCCTCATGGAGCCGCCGCCTCGCCGCATAATGATGATTTTCCCCCGGTCGTGGATGACTACAGCAGGTATTTGTCCACAGTCCACCGGAATGATATTTTGTCGATGCCCTTTTCTGAAGTAAGACTTCATCTAAAGTATTGAAGACGAAGATTGAAAAGGCGCGGTGCAGTTTACCCTCTCGATGCGCTTGTATCTTTTCTTCTGTACCGATCTCTTTCCCGTTGTGGTCAACAAGTATTACATGCTCTTGTATCATTTATATTTATTCCTTCATATCGGTTGTGTTTTATCAACCCATCTGTTGTCTAACCGCGATGGGTATGATTTTTCAGGTTAAATTGGTGCGAGAATCATTATGTATAATATTATTACATATTGTCTATAATTTGTCAACAAATATTTTATACAATTTTACATTAATTCATATTTTGTATAGAAATTATGTCGTGCGATAAGATAAATACACGCTATCAGAATCCACTAAAAACATATATTTCAGAAAAAATTAAGGTTTAATCTCCGCTTAATTTTGATATTTAGACAAAATTATTGACAAACGATATACGTAATGTTATATTAAATTGGAAGATAACACGGAAAAAAATAAGAGGAACGTTCATGACGGACGAACACAAACACGGTATTAAAACCGTTGCTACCCAGACAGGCTTAACACAATTCACCATTCGGGCATGGGAAAAACGATACGCTGTGGTTACACCGCTGCGCACCGAAACGAATCGTCGTCTCTATTCCGATGCTGATATATCGCGACTCACGTTGCTTCGTCTGGCAACCGAGGCGGGACATAGCATTGGACGCATAGCACACCTACCGACCGAAGCACTTTTGGAACTCATTGGAACAGCGGGGACGATTGTGCAGCCTTCCGAAATCGAGACAGAAGTTGTCTCACAAGAAACCTCCCTCCGTTTTTATATCGCTTCTTGCATCACAGCGGTTAAGCAGTTTCAGGCGCAAGCGCTCGAATCGACACTCTTCGCTGCGTCAGTCGCCTTTAGTCAGCCTATTTTCCTCGAAAAGTTGATCGTACCGCTGATGCAGGAAATTGGTGACCAGTGGAAATCCGGAAGTTTGCGGATTGCCCACGAACATCTTGCCACGGCGGTTGTCCGGACGTTATTGGGCAACATCTGCCAAGGATTTGATGTGTCCTCCTCAATGCCAAACTTAGTGATTGCGACACCACGCGGTCAGCACCACGAAATCGGTGCATTAATTGCGGGAACAACCGCAGCTGCACAAGGGTGGCAAGTTACCTATCTCGGACCCAACCTGCCGGCTGAAGAAATTGTAGGGTGTGCGGTGCAAAATGGGGCAAAGGCGATTGGATTGAGTATCATTTACCCAACAGATGATCCACACTTGGCGAATGAATTACGAAAACTTCGGCGCGGCATTCAGAAACATGTTGCCCTGTTTGTTGGAGGATCGGGAGCAAGTGCTTACAGTCCTGCCATTAGTTCTATTGGGGCGATGAGAATCAGGGACATGCCGACTTTTCGCACCGAACTCGAAGCCTTGCGTACCCAACAGAATGGAGCTGAGGTAAATGTCTTAAATCAAGCCGAAAATGGGAACGATTGAGAGATCTGGACGATTTAGTTTTAGATAAATTATCGGATTTTCTAAATTTTTGAATCTTCTTTTTTAAGTCCGGTGTCCCTTCCCAGTAACGGGTGGGAGCCCTGGTTCCAAACCGCACCTGCGGGGCCTGGGGGTCGAAAATTGGACGAAAAAACTGAGAACTAAATAACCCTGTTGAGAGATTGATTTTTCTTGAAGGTTTCCGTTAAATGTGTTATCATTTTTACATAAAAACGCAGTGCGATTATAGGGTTTTCGCCTGCTATAACATCATTTAATAAAAGTTAAAAAGGAAGAAGACAATAATGCAGAGTCATGAAGTAGATTATGAAATCTTCGGTAACGATATGCAAGTTGTCGAAGTTGAACTCGACAGAGGCGAGACCATCATTGCAGAAGCGGGTGCTATGAACTGGATGGAGGATGACATTGTCTATGAGGCAAAGATGGGTGACGGTTCAAATCAAGACGCAGGTTTGATGGGCAAACTGCTGAGTGCCGGTAAACGCGCGCTTAGCGGTGAGTCGTTGTTTTTGACGCACTTCACCAACACAAGCAACAGTAAGAGACGCGTGGCTTTCGCCGCGCCCTATCCTGGACATATTCTCCCCATTAATCTGGCACAAATGGGCGGAGAGTTGCTCTGTCAGAAAGATGCCTTCCTCTGCGCTGCCTTGGGTACCGAACTTGATATTGCCTTCTCACGTAGATTGGGGACCGGTTTTTTTGGTGGTGAGGGCTTTATCCTGCAGCACCTACGTGGCGATGGCATGGCTTTTGTGCATGCTGGTGGGTCAGTGATCAAAAAGGAACTCAACAACGAGACACTCCGTGTTGACACCGGTTGTCTTGTTGCTTTCTCGTCCAGTGTTGACTACAACATTGAAATGGTAAAAGGTTTAAAATCAATGTTCTTTGGCGGTGAGGGACTTTTCCTCGCAACGCTGCAAGGGACTGGCACTGTTTATCTTCAGAGTCTACCTTTCTCGCGGCTCGCAGACCGTATCATCGAACAAGTACCAAGTAGCGGTAACTGATATGAGTGCTATGTCCACTGAAAAAGGCTAATACCTATTAACTTGATTTTAAGTTTTGTCCTAAAAGTTAAGTTCGCGAGGGACAGAAGTGTCGCGCTACGAATATACCATAGTATACTACATGGTTGGGTAAATAAGGAAAATTGAGATGATGCTTTAATTCGCTCATTATTGGTAAGAAAATGTAATACGTACCGAAGCAGAATGAGGACATCAACGTAGAATCACACAAGGACTGAATCAAGGTTTTGTTTTCACAGTTGAGTAGGTATTAGCAAATGATATTTGATAATAGACAGATATCTGATATTAAGGACCAGGATTTGATAAATCTAATTGGTAACGAAGAAGAAAATTTATGGATTGATTTCAAGGAGAGGCACTACGAAGGATACAGAACTGACGGCGAGAAGTATAAACGTGAGATATGCAAAGATGTTACCGCGATGGCTAATGCTGAGGGAGGATATATCCTTATTGGTGTTCATGAAGAAAACAAAATTGCACAAAGATTTGTCGACATCCCTGATACAGAAAGAAAAGCTGAGAGTATCTATAACACTTGCCACCAACATATAGTTCCACGAATCGCAAAATTAGAGGTAAAACCACATAAATTGAGATTGTCGGACGAGGATGTCAACCTTATAATCATACATATTCCTTTTAGTGAAAATCGTCCCCATGGTTTTAATTCGAGAGGGACGCTCAACTTTGTGAAGCGGTATGGAGATACTACAAAAGAATTTCAGATAGAGGAGTTCATTCCCGATCTTTTGGCACGACATCAGCTGCCATCTATGGATGATATTAGGGGACAATTGGACAGAATTGAAAGTCAAACAACAAATATTTTAAAGGAAATTGGAGGGAACAAATGAATTCACTTTTGTCAAAATATAATTCTTCTTTTCTTAAGGCTATATCCAACCAACCGTATTATCGTATCTTCGCGGCACCGAATGAATCCAATCAGAATGTTGTATCTACTGAAGATCAACGTATACGCGATATTTTGTATAATCCACCAAATAAACGTTGGGCTGGTTTTGGTGTTACAGGACTATGGGAAAAAGAAGTGTATCAATTGGAAGAGGGCATAAACGGACGCAATATAACAGGGGGTCAAATTACCTTGCTAAAGGATGGATATTTTGAAGTCCGGTGTCCTATTAATGTCCAGTTCCAAAGGGGATGGGGTTCCCCACAATTCGCAATTCCTAATTCTGTAAAATGGTTGTATCCGTATGTAGTGATTGAATTTCCTGTCTCATTCATGCGATTAGTGAAGTCAATATACGACGAGTCTGGTATTGAATCCGACGTATTCATACAACAGAACTACCATAATATCACAGGGTATGCGTTGCCAGAGGGACCGCCTACCTATCCTACGTTCGGTGCATTCTTGGATGAGAGAGGTGTGTACGAAAGGTCGACTCCCATTCATTCTGAAGGGTGGACTTGCAACAATTTTATCCCTGACCATGTAGCTTACGATTTAGTGAAAGACGTGTATGCCGCTTTTGGATTAGATGCCCGAGCAATTCCTGCATTTGATGAAAACAGAAATTTTATTCTACAATAGTCGGATGGATAGAGTATAAGGATAGCCAGTATAATTTACGCGTTATTAGCATAGTGGTCAGCAGGTTTTGACAAAAACTTTACACACCCATAGCTATGGGATGCTCTTGATAATTTTGTCATATGCTTTTGGAGTCTCGTGAAAATTCAATGTATTAAAGCTTATCAAGTCGATCTTCCGCTCCACGAAGGCAGCTACAACTGGTCGGGTGGAAAATCTGTATCCGTCTTTGACAGCACCATCGTCTCCGTTGAAACGGATGAAGGTATTACAGGTTACGGTGAGGTCTGCCCGCTGGGACCGTTCTATCTCCCTGCTTATGCGACGGGTACCCGTACCGGCATTGCTGAACTCGCGCTGCATCTCATTGGCGAAGATCCGACGCAACTGCTTCCGCTCAACCAACGCATGGATGTCGCGCTCAAAGGACATCCGTATGTGAAATCGGCAATCGACATCGCGTGTTGGGATATTCTCGGCAAAGTTTCAAATCAATCCGTCTGCACACTGCTCGGTGGTAGGTATGGAGAGGATTTCATGCTCTACCGTGCGATCTCCCAACAATCTCCTGACGAAATGGCAGCGAAGGTTGCTACCTATCGGGCAGAAGGATACCGCAAATTCCAGTTGAAAGTCGGTGGTGATCCGAACACCGATATTGAACGTATCCATGCGGTTGCCGAATTAATGGAACCCGATGATGTGCTGATCGCGGATGCGAATACGGGTTGGTTGATGCACCAAGCCGTCCGTGTTGTCCGTGGTGTGCGCGATGTGGATGTCTACATTGAGCAACCCTGCCTCTCTTATGAAGAATGTCTCGCTATTCGTCAGCGGACGGATCATCCGTTTGTTCTCGACGAAACGGTGGACAGCATTCATGCCTTGTTACGCGGTCATGCCGATCAGGCGATGGATGTCGTCAACATTAAGATCAGCAAATTCGGTGGATTGACGAAAGCCAAGCTCGCCAGAGACCTATGCGTTGAACTCGGCGTTGCGATGACGATTGAAGACAGTTGGGGTGGCGACATCACAACTGCTGCGATTGCGCATCTTGCCCACAGTACACCGACAGAATTCCTTTTCACCGCAACAGATTTTAACAGTTATGTCACCGTCAGCACGGCGGAAGGTGCCCCGCAACGAATTAATGGTAGAATGACAGCCGCAACGCAACCGGGCTTGGGAATCGTCCCAGATATGGACGTGTTAGGTGAAGTCGTGGTTCACGTGGAGTGATTACATGTCCATCAGAATTCTCTCGGCGGCAGATGTCCGAGCAGCCTTACCGATGCCCACAGCGATTGATGCGATGCGTCACGCCTACGGTCAACTCTCAGCAGGTATAGCGGTCGCGCCACCACGACAACACATCTCCACTGACAAAGGTGTTACACTCGTGATGCCTGCCTATCTCCCTGAACGAAGTGAAAATGTAAAGCAAAGACAAATTGTGCCTACACAGGCACAATTTGGCATCAAAGTTGTCTCTGTCTATGACGATAATCCGAACCTCAATTTACCTCGTATTACTGCCACAGTCTTAGTCCTCGATCCAGCGACAGGAGCTCCAAAAGCGTTTATGGATGGTGCGAGTCTTACTGCCATCCGAACCGGTGCTGGTGGGGGTTTAGCAGCAGATCTTCTTGCCCGCAAGGACGCAAAAACCGTTGGACTCTTCGGCGCAGGTGTACAAGCGAGGGCACAGTTGCAGGCGGTGATGGCGGTTAGGGAAATAACGCGAGTCAATCTCATCAGTCGGACGCAAGCCTCGGCAGAACAACTCGCTGCTGAGATTTCGGAGTGGAGGAATGCCCCGGCGGTCAATCTTGTATCTACACCACAAGCGGTGGTGGCGGACGCTGATATTGTGCTATGTGCAACCACATCGGCAACGCCTCTTTTTGACGGAAACGCCTTCCAACCCGGCACGCACATTACAGCCGTTGGCACGTTTGTACCCGAAAAACGGGAAGTCGATACGACGACAATCAGACGTTCACACCGAATCGTAGTGGATTCGCGGGAAGCGTGCTTAGAAGAGGCAGGGGATCTGATTATTCCGAACGCTGAGATTGATGCTGAAATCGGTGAAATCGTCAATGGTGAAAAACAGGGACGGCAATCAGATGACGAAATCACGTTTTTTAAGTCGGTAGGCGTGGCGGTGCAAGATGCGGTTGCCGGTGCAGCGGTACTCGCAGCAGCGGAAGTGAAAGGGTTAGGCACCCTTGTTGAAATGGCGTAAACAGGTTGGTTAGGACTTACGCAAATTGAGCAAACATTGATGAATCAGTCTCAAAAGCGGTGATTCCTGTATTTTATAGTAATTCCGGTAATTATTTGCACATATTTTGAAGAGACGGGCAATGAATTGCCCTACTACGAACGGGTCTCTGGTCAGGAACACGTGTATAAGTAATCCTAAAATCTACTATAAACCCCCTAAATCCCCCTTATCAGGGGGACTTTAAGAGGTTTCGGTTACTCGGGTACAATCCTTCGGACTTGTGCATTTGGTCCGCCAACAACAACACTTCCATCCGTTGGATGCACAGCCAGCGAATAAGCCCAACCGTTTAGCACTTGAATCTCACCCGTAACTTCCACTGAATCTGGATCCACCAAACGGACAGCACCATCGGTACACGCGGTGACAATTCTTGAGCCGCCGTTTAGCCATGCCACATTTAGCGGTGCTTCCTTGAGTCGTGCGAACTTAACCATTCGTCCAATAGTTGGCTGCCAGAGTCGAACGGTACGGTCATCGCTCACAGAAGCAACCATGGGAAGCCCCGTCTCATTAGGACGCAGTGCGAGGTCGTGTGCGGGCAGCGTGTGGTTGTTCAAACTTCGGATGAGTTCACCCGTTACCAAGTTCCAGACGCGGACACTCTGATCTACCCCTGTACTGACGAGTGTCTCTTTATCATTCAGAAAACAGAGCGATGACACCCCGCGTGAATGACCTTTAAAACGTTGCGTTGGCGTTCCAGTGCGTAGGTCCCAAAGAATAACGTCCCGGTCTAAACTTGCCGATGCGAGCGAAGATGCATCCCGCCACGCGACAGCCATGACTGAATCGCGATGCTCGCTAAGAACGCGGAGTGATTTTCCCTCGGGCCACGAAAAAATCTCTATAATGCCTGTGGTTGCAGGATTCCCGCCCCCAACAGCCAACCGATCCCCATCAGGTGAAAACGCAAGATCATGAATGTTTCGGGCTTGGACGGCAATAGTCCTTTGTAAATTGAGCGTTGGCCAGTCGTAAATGTGCAAGCCCGCTTGCGAACACGCTACAACTGATTTTCCATCGTGAGAAAACGCGAGCGCGGTAATTGGTGGCATCACGGTAGGTTGGTGCGGATGCGTGTCGGTCATCAATGGCTTGGATCTCGATTGATTTCCTGCCCATTCTCCATAGTCTGTCCCCTGCTCAATCCACTTTCGGATAAGATCGGTTTCCTGTTTTGTCAATGGATCCCCAGCTTCCGGCGGTGGCATGATGCCGGTTTCGCCTTCGGGTAAGGTGATACGCTGATAGAGCAGCGAATCTTCGGGTTCGCCAGCGATAATAACTTCGCCGTACAGGCTTTCCGCAATGCTTTTCACGCTGTCGAGTTGGACACCGCCCTTCGGTTTCGCGATGGCACCGCTGGGGTCTGCCTTTGGTGTGCTATGACAACTGAAACAACGATTTTGGAGGATTGGTAAAACCTGTGTCTCGAAATTGATTTCAGTTTGGGTATCTGCCGAGATAGCAGACGCGGCAAACATCAGGATAAATATGAAAGTAAAGGTAAATGATGTTACATTTCGGTGCCGTTCATGTCGCATCGATTAACTCCGTGTGCGTTCCGAAAGGATTTCTATCTCGGAAGAAAGCCCCTAAAGAATCAGAATCAGAATCAACGGTATGAATGCCTTATGGGCATTCACCGGGTATGAAGGTTTCCGTATGGCATTCCCCGTATGGGCATTCACCGCCCCTTATCAGGGGGGCTTTACTTGGAAGAAACTGCCTGAATCCTCTTTATCAGCGGACTTTATTTTGAGGAACCCCCTAAATCCCGCTTATCAGGGGGACTTTGAATAATATTATGAGCTAATGGTTCGTTACAAATTCATTGCAAGTTAGCAGACTCCACACTATGTCCTCAAGGATCGCGCGTTGGGAGTTAGCAGGGGCATTAACGTCAATGTGTTGTGCCCAAAACTGTTGCTCCGTATCCGTTGGATGTCGGCTTAGGGCTGCAAGGTAGAATTCCTTAACAATCTCCATGGGTGATTTTCCCATGGAGACTAACCTATCAAGCCGACTACCAGGAACACCGATGCGGGCATTGAGAAGATCACCGTTGAAGAGGTGGAGTTTACGCTGAAGCCCATCTGTCGCTCCGGCAGGGGTCTCGCATGACGACTCGCGTCCACACCGTCCTAAAACATCAAGTGTGTCGGATTCGGTGTTGGGATCAAACAGAGAGACAGCACGGGTGCCTTCGGGTTCACTACCGTAGGTGTCAGGCACATCGAGGACATCTGAGATTGCATCCGCCAATACCTCTGGTTCAAGCGGCTTTTGTAGCGCATGCGAATAGAAACGATCATCCGTCGCGTTTTGCGGAAGCGTATTTGTACTGCGCGCGTAAGCCTCACTCAGCGCGATACGCTTGAGCGTTCGTCGTAGGTCGTAGTCGTGTGCCACAAAATCGTCAGCCAATGCTGTTAGCAATTCAGGATGCGTGGCTGGATTTGTAGATCGGAAATCGTCAACAGGTTCGACTAAGCCGCGTCCCATCATCGCCTTCCACAACCGATTGACGATAGCCTTAGCGAAATACGGGTTGTCCATTCCTGTTAGCCAATCCACTAATTCGAGACGACCATCCGTAACATCGGTAGGCAGAAACCGATCGCCGGGAATTCGTGGGACTGCTTTTTCTCGGGTTACAGGATGGATAACCTCACCAGATGGTTTTACCTTGATAACTTGCCCATTTGCTTCTATTTTGGCGAAGATCGCCGCCAATCCGTGGTAGTCGTCTTGCGTCCATTTGTCAAGCGGATGGTTATGGCAATTCGCGCATCGGAGCCGAGTCCCCATAAAGAGTTCACTCATGAATTCGGCTTGTTCACCCGTGCTATTAACAGTGCGGTAAAAATTTGCCGGACCCACTTCATGGGAGTCACCTATTGCAAGGATAACCGAGCGTGCAATCTGATCATATCCGACCCCCTCTCGAATCTGCTGTGCGAGCCACTGGTGATAGGCGAACGCGCCTTGCATGTTCCCGCCTTTTGGATGAATTCGGAGCAGCTTCGCCAGCTGGAGTGTCCAGTATTCGTTAAATTCATCGGAGTCAAGCAGTGCGTCTACCAATGTTTCCCGTTTATGGGCATCCGAATCTGTGAGAAATGCGGTTACTGCATCTGGCGCAGGAAGCCGTCCAGTGAGATCAAGCGTCACCCTACGCAAGAAGGGGGCATCATTGGCAGCTGGGGATACAGGTAACCGCAGCGTTGAGAGCAATTTGAGAATTTCGCCGTCAATGCTTGTCCCCGCCGATTCTAAAGATGTATGTGTTTGATCACTTATTGGAACCTCGTTCAAAGGCGTAATAAACTCAATCGGGACAACCTCTGTGAGATAACGGGCAAGGATAATATGCCGACCGCGGCGACGTACGTTGGCGATGGCAGTGGCTGCGTCGATTTCAATCGCTGAAACGTCCTCCGGTGTAAAGACAGTCCATCGCGTTACATCTTCTGTGGTTCCGTCCGAAAAGTGGGCAGTTGCGTGCAGCTGAATGAGGTTCTCAAGGTTCGAGATCACATGTTTTTGCGGGGATATTTCAACACGCGCCAAGTGGCGTAGCGTTTCGTAAGTTGCCCCTTGCCGGATCCAGTTGTGGAGTAATTTCGCGCCTTCTCCATCTTCGTCCAAGACTTGTCCGCCACCATGTTTGGTTTGTGCTGTCGGTTTTAGAATAATTAGGCTTTCTTCGGGACGTATCAAGTTGACGCGCCGACCTGCGAACTGCCGGACAATCGCTTTATAGTCCGCTTGTGGATTCCCACCGAAGAGCGACAGATTAAACTCACCTCTACCAGCGGCTGCGCCATGACATGCTCCGGCATTACATCCAAACTTTGTGAATATCGGTATCAAATCATTCTCAAAATCAATGGGATCGGATGTTGCTAAACCAGATGGCTCGTCATTTGCTACGGAAGTGTTTTGATGGATCGGACCACACAAAATTGACACGGCTAATATTGTTGATATTATGAGCGTTAACTGGATCGCTTTCATTTTTTCGTCCTTGTCTAACTTATTTTTTTATTTAACCCCCTAAATCCCCCTTATCAGGGGGACTTCAAGAGAAAGTTATTTAACCCCCTAAACCCCCCTTATCAGGGGACTTCAAGAGGAAGTTATTTAACCCCCTAAATCCCCCTTATCAGGGGGACTTCAAGAGAAAGTTATTTAACCCCCTAAATCCCCCTTATCAGGGGGACTTCAAGAGAAAGTTATTTAACCCCCTAAATCCCCTTATCAGGGGACTTCAAGAGGAAGTATCCTCAATACAGTAGAGATGCGTGCGTGAACGGAGGATTAGGGTATTTCCGGCAGCTGCGCCAGATGCAATGAATTCCGTGTCGAACTCGTTGCGTGCGAGCAATTTGAACTCTCGTCCGGCAGAGATAACCGACACTCGCCCGTCCATACTGAAAAAATAGATGTTCCCACCTGCGTATAGCGGTGATGCCCAGTGATTTCCGCCGACCCGACCTCTCCATACCTGATTCCCGCTTTTCGCCTCTAAACAAGCGACGACACCGCCTTCGTTTACCATGAACATCAGATCGTCTACAATCAGAGGTGACGGTATTTCGGGGGCCCCCTTGCGATTGCGCCAAACAACGTGCGAATTGGTAACATCACCTGTGCCAGAGGGATCAACTGCCAACAACAATTTTTCCACACCCGTTGTAAAATAGACGAGATTGTGCGCGAAAATCGGACGGCATGCAACATTCCATCCCCAACCCTCGTGCCGGACGCGCCAGAGTTCCTCTCCTGTTTTTGGGTCGTAGGAAATTGTGACTTCCGCCGCCGGACTCACCAACTGTTTCTTTCCTTGGAACGTAATGATCGTAGGCGTCGCATAGGATTTCCTGTTGTCATTTGGTTTTTCTTTTTTTGTTCCTTCTATATCGGTAACGCCTTTGGCTTTGAGAACATCTCCAAAATTGGAGTCAACTTTTCGGTGCTGCAGCCACAGGGTATCGCCAGTATTTTTATCAAGCGCGGCGATAAACTGCACATCAACGCCATCGAAGGTGAGAAATAGTGTATCTTCATCAATAATCGGCGAAGAGGCGGGACGCACCCGATGATCACAATTGAGGTCTCGGCGTTCCCAAAGTTTATCACCCGTTTGCGTGTCCAGACAGGCGGTGCCGTAAGTGCCGTAATGAACATAGATGCGCCCTTCCTCTACAATTGGTGTCGGTGAAGCGTGGCTGTTGAGGTCCCCGTGTTCGAGTTGTGGCTCAGCGACATCGAAAACTTTTATATCCTGTAAAATGTCGCCGTTCTCTAAGTCTACACAGATCGCGAAGAGTTCTCTCCCATCTTCACGGGCAGTTGTCAGCCAAATCTGATTGCCCCAAACCACTGGCGATGAATAGCCTTTATCGTGGATAGGTACTTTCCAACGGACGTTTTCGGTTTCGCTAAATTCGATTGGGAGGTTAGTCGCAGTTGCTTTGCCGTCTCCGTTTGGACCGCGGAACTGATTCCAATAATGCTCGGCTATCTTATCTTGTGCAGAATGCACGTAGGACAACACGAAAACAAATGGAAAAATGAAGGTTAGAATTACAATGGATACGCGTTTCATTAATTTCTCCATAATTTATATTTTTACTGATATTTCATTTGTAGAGGGTGTTGCCCAAATGAGGACTTTCATGTTAGAAGAAACCCCCTAAATCCCCCTTATCAGGGGGACTTCAAGAGCCGGTTATTTAACCCCCTAAATCCCCCTTATCAGGGGACTTCAAGAGCCGGTTATTTAACCCCCTAAATCCCCCTTATCAGGGGACTTCAAGAGCCGGTTATTTAACCCCCTAAATCCCCCTTATCAGGTGGACTTTGAATCACACGCGTTATTTCGATTTCTAAACCCCCTAAATCCCCTTATCAGGAACTTTGAATAACATTCGTTATTTCGATTTCTAAACCCCAGAAGAAACACCCCTTATCAGGGGGACTTTTTATCCCTTGTCAGATCTGCCACGCATCGAAAGCCGATCCAAACGGTATTGTCGGGCACCTGTTTTTTCACGGCTGGATCTGCTTGTGGTTTCTGTTCCTGATTCGGTTTTTGCTTGTCTATAGGGATGTTCTTATCCAAGACTGGTTTCTTCAAACCTGAATATTCAGTCGCCTGTGGAAATCCGGTCGCTGTCGGAGAAAGTTTTAAACGACGTGACAGGCGTAGGTGTTGAAGATAACTCGACCACCCGCTGCCTCTTATCACCCGTTCCGTTCCCGTTTCTGATCCTTTTGGGTTCTTCGGAGCAGAACTTGCGTAATAGTTTTCACCATACCAATCTGCACACCATTCCCAGACGTTCCCTGCCATATCATATAATCCATAGCCGTTAGCGGCATAACTTCCTACAGGTGCTGTGTATAAATAACCGTCATCCGCCTGTTCTCCGCCAAAGGAACCGGTAAAATTACAGTCTGTTTTTTGGGGCGGTTTGTTTCCCCAGACGTAGCGTTTCCCGATTACCCCGCCTCGTGCTGCGTATTCCCATTCGGCTTCGGTAGGTAACCGTTTGCCTGCCCACTCGGCATAGGCTTGGGCATCGTTAAAAGTGACACCTGCTACTGGGTGATTGTCGGTCGGTGTAGTGAAACCAACCACCTGCGGGACACCTTTTTGTGCAAGTACAATCGCCTTTTCTGCTATCCAATTAGGTGTTTGGTCGGGTAAGGTTCCGTGGGCGGTTTCTCTCAAAAACTGTTTATATTGTCCGATTGTCACCTCGTGCCGATCCATGTAAAAAGCGTCCAACGCTACTCGATGGACAGGAAGTTCATCCGGCTTTCCTTCATCGAAAGGGTCACCCATTTCAAAAGAACCTGCAGCGACCAACACCATCGATGCGCCATCTTTCTCCCAAGTAATGACGCGAAGCGGTGTATCATCAACGACTTCGGTTTGGGTTATCTCAGGTTGTTCTTCAATCATCTCATCTTCACCACAACCCACCAAAACAATCCCAATTAACAAGACGCAGATTAATTTTTTCACAGATAACTTCCTTATTAGGACTTACGCAAATTAAGGAAATATTGGATATTTCGATGCCAAAAGTGGGAATTTATACCCTTTAAACCCACTAAATCCCCCTTATCAGGGGGACTTTAAGTCAAGTGGGAATTTCTACCCTTTAAACCCCCTAAATCCCCCTTATCAGGGGGACTTTAAGTCAAGTGGGAATTTCTCCCTTTAAACCCCCTAAAGAATCAGAATCAACGGTATGAAGGTTCTCCGTATGGCATTCCCCGTATGGGCATTCACCGCCCCTTATCACGGGGACTTTAAGTCAAAATGCGTAAGTCCTGCTTATAAGACAATTGGATTAGGCGATCAACTCTGAAACGACATTAGCACCGTCAGGTGCAACGCGGACTGGGCGGCCGTCGCTGGTGTGTAGTTCCAAGCTGGGGTCAATGCCGAGGAGCGTATAGATTGTGGCTGATAGATCCGATGGCGTTACAGGACGTTCCTTTGGAAATTCGCCGAGCGCATCGCTGCTGCCGACGATCTGTCCGCCTTGGACACCACCCCCCGCCAACATCACGCTGAACACGTTGGGCCAGTGATCACGTCCGCCTTGCGAGTTAATTTTGGGTGTACGTCCAAACTCACCCATGACCACCAGGAGTGTTTCATCCAAGATATTCCGTTCGGAAAGGTCCTGAATCAGCGCGTGCAATGCCCGATCAAGGGACGGCAAATGCGCGTTTCGGTCCGTAGGGTATCGCTCTTTCAACTGGAATATATCGTTATGCGTATCCCAACCCGTATGGTTGACCGTCACAAATGGCACACCTCTCTCAACAAGCCGTCGTGCCAATAAACAGCTCTGTCCAATCCCGTTTACGCCATCTGTACCATATCGCTGGCGCACCTCTTGCGGCTCCTCGGAAAGCGTGAACGCCGCTTTGGCTTCGGTGGATGTAATCAGGTTGTAGGCCCGTTCTAACTCAGGATCCGATACCGTCGTTGTGTCAGCGTCTTTGGCGCGGCTGAATGCGTTGAGCGCATTGACGAACTGCCTCCGCCGAGAAACGCGTTGTAAATCAATTCCCTCATAGAAATCAAGGTCGCGCACCTTAAAGTCAGGTCTTTTCGGATCACCGCCAACAGCAAATGGACGGGTCGCACTCGGTAGATATCCGTTACCTGATACTTCACCCGTGAAGTTCGGGACTGCGATGTTTGGCGGTAAAGCGGTTAGCGCATTTTCTGAAGCGTTTTTACTATTTTGAGACCTGATGTGGGCAACCGTTGCCCCAAAAGTCGGATACGCTAACGCAGGCGTGGGTTTGTAGCCTGTCATAAGGTACTGGGTACCGAGACTGTGTTCACCCAGCGGTGAAGTCATTGATCGTATAACAGCAACTTTATCCATAATCTTTGCTGTTTGTTCCATGCATTCACTGATACGGACGCCTGTGAGATTCGTGGCAATAGTGCTTAGGGGTCCGCGAACCTCTTGTGGTGCGTCTGGCTTCGGATCAAAGGTTTCGAGATGGCTGGGACCGCCATCGAGCCATATCAGGATACAGGATTTTGCTTTGGCTGCGTAGGGGCGAGGTAACCTCGCCCCTACGGCAAAGGCGCGTTGCAAGTGAAAAAAGTCGCCTAACCCAAGTCCAAGTGCTGCCAAGCCGCCGACCCGGATAAAATCCCGGCGGCTCATACCATCGCATCGTTTTACCGCGTCCATTATGTTTTTCCTCCTATAACCTATAGGATTTACGCAAATTGCGTAAATATGGCGATATTTTTACGTAAAAGGCAGTAATTTCTGTGTCTTTAACCCCCTAAATCCCCCTTATCAGGGGGACTTTAAGAGGCAATGCGTAAGTCCCAACCTAATCGGAATTTTTGCTACGGTGTTCCTGTGCTTTGTCAGGTTCCATACTTCTACTTTCAGCCGGACTAATTGCAAATTCAATTTTATCAATACCTGCTTCTTTTGCGAGATCCATTACCTTGACGATTTGCTCATGTAATACTTCTCGTCCTGATTGGATCGTAAGCGTAGATTTTTGTTCTTCAGGCAAATTGAGAAGGCGAGCACTCAATTCGTCAAACTGGACAACGTCTC
Source organism: Candidatus Poribacteria bacterium (assembly GCA_022821495.1). Taxonomy (GTDB): domain Bacteria; phylum Poribacteria; class WGA-4E; order WGA-4E; family WGA-3G; genus WGA-3G. Next base: position 40,911 of record JAJEDN010000056.1, on the reverse strand, counting down.
CGTTGAAGAGCATTCTGCCAGTCTTTTCACCCTCGGTCGGGTTTTTAATGGCGATTGTAAGATCGCTTACATTCAACCATTTTTCCAGAGTGGCAGGTTCTACGCCAATTGCGTCTCCGACAGCCCCAAGCACATAAGGGTCTGGATGGAGCATCGGTTGCGTGAAAGCGAAGTTGTGTAGCACTTTTCCACCTTTGGCGATGATAACCGTCTGCGCTACGTTACGATTTAACCCGTAGCTGCCCGGACCTTCTCGACCGTCCTGAGAGACACTGAGTAAGACCTCACTTGGAATATGTGGGACTAACTTACTGGCTTGATTCTCCACGGTATCTGGCGCGTCCCCTAAAAACACGGCATTTATATGGATTGCCTGTTTAGATTTCTCGGCGATTTGCGCGAGTAGACGAGAAATACCAAGCAATCCGCGTAACCCGAGACCGCTTTCATCCTGCAGGAAGAGAACGAGTAGTTGTCCGTCTGCCTCGGCGATGACATCGGACATTTTGCCCTTAGTTTCACCGTTAATGCCCTTAGCCATTAATGATGGCAGTTTTTCACCGGGTTGTGGACCAGAGAACAGTTTTGTCCCCTGCACCTTTTTGAACTCAGCGGGATTTTTCACTTCAACGTTCCGTCTGCGGTATCGGTTTTGAGATTCCCGATTTTTTTCAGATTCCCGATTTACTATGGCGCGGCGCATTGCCATGCCTTCTTCTTTATTCAATTTGCCATCGCCATCTTTGTCGAAGGGCTTAACAAGTTCTTCGAGAGAGGGATCTTGTTCACTATTGCGAGCACCTTCACGTTCCATTTGTTCTCCGCCTCGCTCCATACGTGTCCCTTTGGCAGGCTCTTCGTTCAACCATTTCTCTACTGTTGCGGACGTTGGATTTGTAATTTCATCGCCGGTTAACCATTCTCCTTCTTCATTCAACCATTTCTCCAGCACAGAAGCATCTACTTCAATTGCGTCGGCGACGGCACCAAGGAAGTGTGGATCGCTATAGAGCATCGGTTGTGTGAAAGCAAAATTGTGTAGGACTTTCCCATCTTTAGCGACAATAACCGTCTGTGCCACGTTGCGGTTCAGTCCATAACTCCCTGGTCCTTCACGACCCTCCGGAGATATTCCTGTTAATATCTCGTTTGAAATTTCTTCGTTTAACATGTCATGCGCCCAGTCAGGTAAGGTATCAAGACTGTCTGCAAGGAACACAACACCTATCTGAAGCCCTTGATTAGACTTCTCGTCACTCGCTGCCTTGCTATGCCTTTTTTGGAAAGCATCAATTTTAAGAAGCAAATTGGACACGTTGACAAGCCCTTTTACGCCGACTGCATTGGTGTCCTGCAAGAATAGGATGAGCGGCTTCCTATCTGCTTTAGTGGTAATATCAAACGTTGTTCCGTCAAGTCTATCACGAATGCCAGTTACTTTCAACGATGGGAGTTTTTCGCCCGGTTGCGGTCCAGAGAATATTCTGTTTTCTTCAGATCTCTCAAACGCTATTGGGTCTTCCACTTTGATGTATGACTTGTCTTCGTATTCTTTCTTACCCATTTTCTCAGTTTTCGCTTTTTGCATGGCCTGCTTTTCCTGAGTCTTATCGACCGCTTTTTCTGATTTCTCAGGGGCTTGAGCGAACAATGAGACTTGGAAGGTTTTCAGCGGCACCAACTGTGCCATTGCCAATATGGGTAGACAGGTTAGGAGTAAGGTCGCTGCTATTAACCGTAAGCGCGGTTTCAGTTGTACGTCTAACCGTCGATTGCTTTTCAGGATAGCATCAATCCGAGATTCCAACTGCGATGGCTGATTTAGGGACAAAGCGAGTGGGATAGTTCTATCTCTGTGACGCACGAGATCCAACAGACACTGCGCGTAGTTTTTTCTTGATCCTGTCAATTGGATGACCCAATCGTCACAGATACGTTCGCGTAGGTGGACGAGTTCGCGGTTAAGGAAATGGTAAATCGGATGGAAAAAGAAGATAACGCCTACCACATGCGAAAAGAGATTTGTTAACCAATCGCGCCGTTGTACATGCGCTAATTCGTGCGCAGCGACTAACGCAAAGTGTTCCAAATTCAGTTTTTGTGGAATCAGGATGTGGGGTGATAACCAACCGAATGAGATCGGTGATGCGACTCGATCCGAGAAGCACACGGTGACCGGACGCTTTATGTCGAGTTGTTGTGCCAATCGTCGGCAAATCGCCTGATATGAATCATCAGCTGCTACAGCACTGCGTCGGAGTTGATAGATTCGACACAAGCCAAACATGAACCGGACTAACATAGCGAGCGCACCGATTATCCAACCCCACAGTAGCAGATCCGTCTTCGCCCAATTGATGACGGATTTGCCACCAGCAAACAGTTGGTTTTTGGATTGTGTATCGCTTTCAGTGGATGAAATTTCTGGTAAATCTGTAGTCAGTGCAGCTAAACCCGATATGTCTATTGGCTTCGCCTGCGTCAATTCTGGTCCCGGGTCTCCGCCGATGGAGAGGGCTGGTACAAACTGGTTCAAACCGAACAGGATCGGTAGACTGAGTAAAGATAATAGCCAGAGCAGATGAACAGTGGTGTTGGAGCGGCGGAAGCGAGCTGCGACGAACCAGATCAAGCCGCTCAGGAGCAGCCACTGCCATGAGCAGTTGAGCAGGGAAAGGAGGATTTGCTTAGTCATCGGTTTCTTCTCCTTCAGGTTGGTAGTTATTAATTAACGCCTGTAAGCGGTTGTGTTCATCTACGCTGGTTTGTCGCACTTCGAGGAGTGTGTTCACCAGTTTCTCGGCTGAGTTGTCAAAAAGGCGTTCCAGTAAATCGTTGAGCATCGTATGCGTAATCTCTGTCTCTTTAATCAAAGCTTGGTAAACGAACGTTCTACCATCAACTTCATGAGACAAAAAGCCTTTCTTTTCGAGACTTTTCATAGTCGTAGCGACGGTGGTATAGGCGAGTTTGCGGTCAATGTTATCGAGGACATCGTTGACCGTGGCACGCGCCAATTTCCATACCACTTTCATTACCTCAAGTTCTAAAGGGTGTAATCTCTGGGGTCTCATTTGATTTTGTCCTTAATATTAAAAAGGTGAATTTGATTTACAAGTCAAAATGTTCAAGGCCTACGCAAACTGAGCAAATATCGGACATTTGGCCGCAAAAAGCGGTATTTCCCACATTTTTAACCCCCTAAATCCCCCTTATCAGGGGGACTTTAAAGTCCTTTTAACCCCCTAAATCCCCCTTATCAGGGGGACTTTAAAGTCCTTTTAACCCCCTAAATCCCCCTTATCAGGGGGACTTTAAGAAGCAGTACGTAAATCCTAATGTTAATGCTCATGTTGCGAATTACGATTTGTAAATACTAAATATAAATACGTAGTAATAGTATTATACACCCTATACATCTGTTTGTCAAGTTAATTTTGAAAAAAATGCATAATTTTTTTATTTTTTAGAATTTTCCGAAGACGCGCACAAAGATTTCCATGTAGTTTTGGTCGTTAACTTCCCCGATTGCGCGCTGATCTATGTATCGTGCGCCGATATGCAGAAACATCCGCTTCTCGTAAGCGACAAAGCTCTTCTCCATCTCCGCTAAGAGTGCTTGACGGACAAAATCGTTATCGTTCTTTAGCATATCATTGAACAGGAGAATTTGCCCGCCACCGGTGAGTTTGATGGTTTTTGTGAACTGATAGACGACTTTGAGGATAAGCGCGGGAGTCATATCCCGGACATGCGTATGTTCAATTGTGCGCAATCGTAGCGCGCGTGAGATTTCCTCACCGTCGATTTCTGCGGTTAATGGCAGGTATTCGATCCTGTCCTCTGCCATCCGGAAACCGTTACGGATGGTATACTTGAACATTGGACTAATTTCCAGTGATTTGGAGGGACGTAGGCGATACAGCGTCTTGAAAATACCGACTTCGTAATGTTCATTGTCTTTCTCAAAATCGTAGTCATATTGAACCTTGGCGCGAACTGTCGTGACCATTCGCTCAATTCCTGAGTATTCATACGTGATTTTGGCGGTGTTAATTAGGTCGTTCTGCATCAGCAGCGGATCCCTACGTCGTTTTTCGATCTCAACACCACCATCAACATAGAAGAATTGCACATGCCCGTCCTTTGTCATCTTCTGGATTTCCAGCTGGGATCGATAGAGGCGTTCTTCTTGTCTTCCCAAAAATCCGGCATAATACCACGTTTCGTCAGGAATCCGATCCTTTACGAGTTTGAGTTCGTTCTCAAAAACGAGCGAAGAGGCTTGTGCGAGTTGTCTCTGGTAGACGAGGTTAGCGAACGCTTTTGTTGAAGTAGGCGTATTTCTGAGTCCGAGGTTCTCTTCTGCCTGAAATCCAAGATCGAGGTTAACAGTGCTTGCCTGCTGAGTTATCTTACGGTTCATGAAAAGCCGGATGCCTTGCAGTCCGACATCAAATTCGTAATTCGGATCCAAGTCGTTTTCCTCTTCATCACGGATGCCGTTATTGTTCCGGTCACTTTCATCAAGGAAATCCTCATCGACATCGAAAAGCAGAATGTCGTCTTCGTAGTCGAAGATCCCGTTGTTATTTTTATCAAGGTCGCCGGGAATAATCAGGGAGGGTGGGTCAAGAAACGTGTTATCGGAATAGCGGTCTTGGTCATCGTTATCACCGACAGAGCGGGAGGCATCGAACCGGTGCCCGACGCGATACGCTTCTGCCTGAAAAATCGTATCACCAACGGTTTGGAAGGCTTTGAAAACCGTTGTGGTCGCGTCGAAACGTGAACGTAGATTCTTTTGGAGTGCGCTTTTCGGCGTGACAGCCACTTCTGCTTTCACACCGTAGTTGGTAAAATTAGTTTCCAGATCCACTGCCCATACGGGGACTTGGCGAAAGTACCAAGAAAGTCCGAGTTGTGAATTACCGAATTTTGTGACCTCGCGTAAGCCGATGCCGGAGCCTTCTGTCTGTCCCTCTTGACCGTTTAACCGGTTAAGCAAACCGGGTACCATTAGGATCGTCCAATCTGTGCGGTTGGAGCGGACCTCCCACCGGACACCGCTGAGGTCAATTTGATCAAAGGTGAATTTCGTGAAGGTTGTCGGGACTTCGCCAAGACTGAGGATATTTTTGACGCTGCCTGCGGTCTCCTCAATCACCATGACACTGTGGAAACCACGTCGAAAGATGCGGTCAAAATCAAAGTTGTCCTGCCTGACTCGCTCTTCCTCAGTATCAGCGAGGAAGTTTCGTCTGTTTGTGAAATCGTATTCGACGCGTCCAGAAAGGAATAACTTTCCAAATAGACTGTATACGTCCTCTGCATCAGCATAGAATACCAGAGAGCAGTTCAACAGTAAGAGGAAAAAGCCGGGGATCAGGTACTTTCGGGTACCTGTATTTATTGCCATAAAATAGTTTCCAGTTAACAGTTAACAGTTAACAGTTAATATCTTGTGGCAGTTAATTTTGGCGTACCTACCACAGCATACTTCTTAACTGAAAACCGATAACTGAAAACTGATGACTCCTTCTCTGATAACTATCTTTATCTCAAAATATCTTCCGGTCCGTAAACCTCTGTGAAGACTGTCCAGATGCCTGTGCGTTTATCGAAACGGCTCAATCCACGATATGTGCCGAACCAGACGTATTTACTATCAATAGACATAGAAAGGATACCGTTATGCGCCAAACCGTTGTCTCGGGTATAAGTCGTCCAACTATTTGCCAATTGATCAAACCGACTGACGCCTGCATTGTAGGTACCGATCCATACCTCTGTGCCATCAACACCGATAGTGGTAACCTTGTTACTGGCAAGCCCATCTTCTGTGGTATAGGCAGCCCAAACCTTTGTTTCTTCATTATAGAGCGTTACACCGCGATCGCTGCCAAACCAGACATTGTCTCCATCAATAGCGATACAACTGACTTCATCGCTGGCAAGCCCATCATCCACTGTGATTGTCTTCCAGATGTCTCTACCGATGTCGTATTTGCTTACACCTCGGCGTGTGCCGACCCAAACGTGTCTTTTGCTCGCTGTGATGCACCAAATTTGGTCGGTAACCAGTGATTCTGCGAACTCTTTAGATACAGCGGAGGGTTGTATCTCTGTCCCAGAAGTATAAGTAATCCAAGCGTTGAGGTCATCTGCCGTGCGGGGATACTTTCCGATCCCGGAATTCGTGCCAACCCAGATGCTATCACCGTCGCTGCTGACAGAAGTCACATTATTGGCAGGTAATCCGTGATGCGTTTTGTACTGATCCCACTGTAAGGCGATCTTATCAAAACGATTTGCGCCGTCGCGTGTACCCACCCAGACGTATTGTTCATCCGTTACGATAGAACTCACAACGTTATCGGAGAGAGAGTCCTTCTTTTTTCGTCCATGTTGGTGCCAATGCCCGCCGTGGGTTTCTATATTTTCGGAGCCGCCTTCCTGCCGATAATTTTTCCAGTTTCCTAAGACCTTATCATAGCGGGACATACCTTTGTCGGTCCCGACCCAAACGAAACGTTCATCCGTATCTACTGTCCGTACAGTGCGTCCAATAAGCGTAGGCAAAGCGGTTAAAGGGGTCCAGGATTCTTTCTGCTTATCATACCGAGAAAGCCCGCGTAAGGTCCCTACCCATACATAGTCTTCATCGACTGCGAGTCCATATTCACCGACATGGTTATGGAGCAGTCCTTTGATATCTTTAAACGTTTCCCAAGTGCCGGATGCAAAATGAAATCGTCGTAGCCCTTCATTGGGTGCAGCTAACCAGAGATAATCGTCATCGGCTGCGAGTTCAAGCGTTCCGCGTCCGGATCGGATTGTCGTCCACTCCTTTGTACGTCGGTCGTATCGGGTGACCCCTGCGTCGTCCCAAGGTCTGTAGAGTATCCAGACATCGTTCTCTGCTGCAATAATGCGCCTAATGGTTTTTGCAGCGAGCACGTCATTCGTTGAAAAGGTCGTCCATTTTTTTCTTTTCTTATCGAATCGTGACAACGGACGGTTGCTGCCTCTGTCCCATTCTGAACGTGCGACCCAGATGAAATCGTCATCTACAGTAATCCATTCTGCCCCTCTACCCGCCAGTCCATCTCTCGGTCCGAAATTTTTCCATTCACCGGTAATCTCATTGTAACGCGTGAGGCCGCGTCCAGATGCGAACCAGACGTTCGGTCCATCGACGCCGAGTGATTTTATAGTCTCAATCTCACGGTGACCTTCTTCTTCAATAACTGCCCACGTTCCAGTCACCTTGTTATAATGGTTTAGCTCCAAACCTATCATCGGAATGACCCAGACGCTCTGCTCACTGACAGCAATTTTATTCACATCGTCTGTAGAGAGACCATCCTTTGCCGTAAAGTGCTGCCACGTATCCGCCATTTTATCGTAACGCAGCACCCCGTAATCCGTCGTGAACCAGACAGCATCCGTATCAACATAGGTCCAACGTATGAACGTCATGGATCTTTTTTGGGTGGACTGCAGGATATCCAAACGTGTGAAACGCCGCCATGTCTCTGTTGGACGGTGGAACCGTACAATACTGCCGTTCGGGGAAGCCCGCCAGTTATTGAACCAGATATAATCCCCATCAAATTTGATGTGTGAGACCCTTGTTTCAAGGAACGGCTCTCGCATCGGACGAGATTGATGTATCTTTATATTTCCTTGCGGTTCGGTGAGGTGAATTGATGTTTTCGAGTCTTTCTCCGTAGACCCGTCCTCCATTACATTACGGACTACGGTTTTGCTGCTTTCACCAGACTGACCTGTTTTTATATTTCCTTGCGGTTCGGTTATTTTTATATTTCCTTGCGGTTCGGTGAGGTGGGTTGGAGTTTTCGAGTCTTTCTCCGTAGACCCGTCCTCCATTACATTACGGACTACGGTTTGGGGTTTTTCATGGTGATGATATTCAACAAGTCCGATGTCTGTCGCTAACCAAAGCGTTGCGGCCGTATCACACAAGATATCGCGGATGTTATACGGCACATTTGAGAGAGAATTCCAAGTATCGGCAGCGATTGTATAACTGCCCAAACCCTTCGGTGTGCCGATCCAAAGGATGTCATCTCGAAAGGCGAGTGCTGTGACATTAGGCGATGGTAATTGTTTGTTAAAGGACAACGGCACCCAACGCTGACGTGTGTTGTCATATCGCGCAAGTCCTCGACGTGTTCCTGCCCAAAGTGTCTTTTCTTTTTCACCTGTCGATAATAGGACATTCACATACGGATTAGGAAGTCCGTCGGTAGCAGGATGCATCTTCTTATCGGCAATTGAATATCGCCAAACACCTTCCGCGCCACCGAACCAGACGTTTTCTTTATGAGCAAGTACAGAGACGATAAGCGGATTTTTGGGGGCATCCGGCAGTGCGAGCTGCGTCCATTCTTGAGATGTTGGGTGGTACATAGCGGGTCCCAAACTGGTGCCGACCCAGATAACAGAATTGGGCTGTGTCGGGTCAGCATCAATTGCTGTTACAAAGGCTTCACTTTGCGTTGCCGCTTGAGGTGGCGTATGAAATACCCATTCGGTACCTACGGATGTCCGTGTGCCAATCCCACGATCACTTCCAATCCAAATGGCTGTCGGTAAAGATGCTTCCGATGCCTCGATACCGTCTTGCTGATTGTTCTCACTGCGAAGCATGCTTGATTGCTGACCGCTAATGAATATTGACGTGATATAAGGTGTCGGCAATCCGTCTTCTTTAGAGATGATTTCCCAACTGCGCGTTTGCGGCGCGTAAACCGAAATCCCCGCAACTGTTGCTACCCAAAGGTTTCCATCGGCATCGCGTGTTATATCGCGGACATCGTTGTCGGCAAGAAAATCGGCTTGTTTGTAAATTGTCCATTCACCGGTTACTTTATCGAAACGACTGACACCATCCTCTTTACTCGCAAACCAGACATCATCTCCTTGAGTGGTAATCCAACTGACATGATTGCTCGACAATCCATCTGCTTTGGTGTAATGCACCCATGTATTGACAGGTTTGATGAACCGATGCACACCTGCATTGGCAGTTCCAAACCAGACTTGGAAGCCATCTGAACGGATGGAGGTGATCATATTGCTTTTCAGCAGGTCGGTCTTCGTATACGTTTTGATGAACGTTTGATCAACTTGATTGTATTGACTGACCCCCTCATCTTGTGTGCCAAACCAGACGCTGTTGTCGTCCACCGCAATTGTAGCGATCTCGTTATCTATCAAACCGTCTGACTTCGTATAGTTATTCCAAGAATCGGTATCCCGATGATAGCGACTCACACCGCCTCTGCTGAATCTCGGATCCTCATCCCATCCATGCGGATCCGGGTTTATTTCCCTATCGGTGCCGACCCAGACGTATTCTGGCTCAACTGCGATCGTTGTGATTATTTTGCTGACTAAACCGTCTTTTCGAGTGCGTACCGCCCAACTATCAATTGTTTTGTCGTAACGGTTTAATCCTTCGGAAGTCCCAAACCATACGTAGTTTCCGTCAATAGCAATAGAGGAGACTTGGTCGCTGGCTAAACCATCAATCGTTCGGAAGGTTGAAAAGGTGTCCGTTTGGGTGTCGTAGCGACTCACGCCTTCATCTGTAGCGAACCAGACCCACTGCCCTTCAATTGCAACGGCGTTCACCATATCGTTTGCCAATCCGTCTTCCATGGTATAGTGTAGCCACTGATCCTGTTGGCGTTTCCAGCGCGAAACGCCGCGCGCGGTCGCAATCCATACGTTGTTTGCGTCGGCTGCAATACAGTTAACTTCGTTGCTGACGAGCGTCCGTTCCACGGGCCATACTTTTTCGGGACGTGAATCTGCACTGGAACCCTCAAGTGGAATACCGGACTGTGGATCGGTTGTTAAGGGTCCACACCCTATAATAGCGAAGTGAGACAACAACAACAAAACACACGCGACAAAAGGAGTATGTGCACATTTGATTTTGGGGCTTACAATCCACAGGTTATTTTTATCTGATGGGTTCATCATTTTGCCGTCCTTTTCGCCGGAGTTTGTGCCTTGCAATATGAGGACTATATCTACCGTTTGGCAACTATTATGCCACAAAAACATTTCATAAACAAGAAAAGCATAATTGCGAATGGATTCGTTCGACTGGACAGCATCACGATTTAGAAACCGCTTCTACCAATCGTTGCCGATTTCCTGCAAAATGTCACCGTATGTTCTGTAATTATATGACGTTTATTATCTGCGCATCCCTTAAAAAAGTTGTACTCGCGTCGGGATACTTCCGTGACGATTTTGGCGTATTCACCTAATATAGGGATCAAAATTCTGGGTGTGATTTTAACAGTGTTCACAGTCTGCCTAAGCCTAAAATGGTTGACAAAAATCTCCTGATGCCCTATAGTACACCGAAGAGATGGAGGGAACAACCTGAACCGATTATAGAGATAGGAGGGGCTTCTATGCCATTTGGAGGCAATGACTGGCTCGCTTTAACTGAAGAATCGACATTAGAACCGGAACTGCCAATTTGCGACCCGCATCACCATTTCTGGGATTTCCGAACTGAACGTGTACCTTACCAACGGTATCTACTCCACGAACTCATAGCGGATATTGACAGTGGACACAATGTGCGTTCCACTGTATTTGTTGAGGCGCGCGCAATGTATCGTGCTGATGGGCCGGAGGAGACGCGCCCTGTCGGTGAAGTTGAGTTTGTGCAAGGACTGGCGGCTGCGAGTGCCAGCGGATTATACGGCGAGAGTCGTGCTGCCGCTGCGATTGTCGGGCACGCGAACCTAAACTTGGGTGAACGCGTTGAACCTGTATTGGAAGCCTTGCAGGCAGCGAGTCCGAATCGGTTTCGGGGTATCCGACACTCCGTCACCTCGGATCCACACCCGGAAATAGGCGGCACTTCCGCATACAGAACAGCCGGACAACTGGGACGTGAGGATTTCCGCGCAGGGGCACGCGTATTGGCAAGTATGGGGATGTCGTTTGAGGCTTGGATGTTCGCCCCACAACTCCCTGAACTCGCTGATTTTGCGAAAGCTGTACCCGATTTGACGATTATTTCAAATCATATCGGCGGTTTGCTGCGTGTTGGTCCTTATGGTGGTAAGGACGACGAAGTGTTAGCGAATTGGCGGAGCGGTATCGCTGCAATAGCCGCTTGCCCGAACGTTCACATGAAACTGGGTGGTATCGGCATGCCGCGCACAGGTTTTGATTGGCACGAGCGAGAAAAACCGATCGGTTCTGAAGAATTGGCGGCATCTATCGCACCTTTTATGAATTATTGTATTGAGCAATTCGGTCCAGAACGGTGTATGTTTGAAAGTAATTTTCCAGTTGATAAAGTCTCGTTCTCCTACAATGTGATGTATAACGCCTTCAAACGGATGTCATCAGAGTATTCGGACGATGAACGTGCTGCGCTATTTCATGATACTGCTGTCCGTGTGTATCGGATAGATATTTAATTCAGATAGCAAGTCCTGAATGTTATTACTTTACGGACCCAAGCGAAATTAATAGACCTTACTACGGTGCCCAATTTGGTGAACGCTCACCACTCGAACGCGTCTGTTAAAGGAATAAACGATTCGATAATCTTTAGCAACTGTTAATCTGAATTTACCCCTAAATTTGCCTTTTAATGCTTTATGTGGGTAATTATCACAATTTTCGCATAACCGTTCCAGTTTTTCAAGGATCCTCGCCCTGACATTCGGATGAAAACGCTGCATATCCGATTGGGCACGCGAGTCTAACTCTAACGTGTACACTTTAATTTCACCCCGAACTCTTTGGCGACCTCCTCAAGCGTAAACGTTTTTGCCGTTCCAGCTTCGTGATCTGCTATGCGCCGATCCAATTCCTCGGCGAACTCCGGACGCAGTTCCAACCCTTCGTCTGGATCGTAGTGATAATCCTCAAAAGCCACTTCCAAGAGTTCGTAGGCAACATAGAATTCTCGAAACGCTACATCTAACGCTTCATCTGAAGGATTTTTATTGAGTAACACAACAAGCCGCTCCCGTACCCGGAAGATCTCTTGGGCGACGAGAAAACAAAGCAGATTTCGGTATTCATCGAGCGGTAACTCAGTGATTTTTTTCTTCGGCATCGGATCGCTGTTTAGGTAAAGACCCATCCGTCTGAAGTTTCGCTCTTTGAGCGTCGTTTTCCGGTTAGCAAGGACGTATTCGCGTTGTCGTCTCAGTTTTTTGGCGAGTGGTGTATCCGGCGTGAGTCCTTCAAGCGGATCTTCTTCATACTTTTCTAACCAAAACGCGAAATCCACGTAGTCTCCGTGAAAATGAAAAAATTCTGCATTCAATTCCTCTCGCGAGCTATCTTTCGCAAGCAATGCAGCAAGGCGTTCCCGCGATTTGAAGAGTTCCTCGTTGACGAGCGTATGGAGCAGGTCTCGGAATTCGGTAGGACTCATCTCGGTAATGTTTGGCATGATTCTCTCCGTATATTTTATACCGTTAGCATTAAGTATAACATAAAGCCCAATTGATGTCCAATACAGAAGCGTTTAATTCGCGTGCCCTTAGTGCTGTGAAATTCGGTTGCTCCGCATCACAAAACGTGATACACTTATTTCACAAAGAAAGGATAGAAAAATGAGTATCGAAAGAGATTATTTCTGGTTCCGACTCTTTAAAATGCGAGGCATAGGGACCAAACTTCTTGCCTCTATTGCCAAAATATTGGAAGTAGAAAACCTAAATCCAGAAACGTTGCCACTCAACCACAACGATCTCTTGGCACAATCCCCGGAATTGGCGAAAATCCTTAAGGGAAAAATTCGCGAGGCAGATAGCGAAAAGGTATTCGCAGCGTACGAGCAACTTAAAGATTATGGGATCAATATTATTTACCCCGGTCACCCAGATTTTCCGCTACATCTCCTTGAAATTTCGCCGGTACTGTTTGTTAAAGGGCAGCAAAAACGCCTCACGTCAGATAGCGTCACGATTGTTGGGGCGCGGAGTGTGTCGGATATAGGGATTCGCATTACGAGAAACCTATCTGGTGCACTTGTCAGTAACGGCATAAATATCGTCTCTGGATATGCCGAAGGTGTTGACTTAGAGGCGCATTTAGGTGCGTTAGCAGCAGGCGGCACAACGACAATCGTTCTATCTGGCGGTATCAAGCAGCTGCGTCAGAAAGACGCGTTTAAGAAATTCAATTGGGATCAGGATGTGCTTGCGGTTTCACAATTTGACCCAGATACCAAACGGTCCATGTGGTATGCGCTGGCGCGAAATCAGCTTGTGTGTGGACTCTCTAAAGCGGTTGTCGTCATTGAATCCGGGCCTGAGCAAGATGCTCACGGTAAAATGAGTGGAACGTTTTATACCGCAAAAACGGCACTTGATCTAAACCTACCACTTTTTGTTGTTAACCCCAGCTGCTTTGACGACCCGCCAAAAGGTAATGCCGATTTGATTGCGTTGGGAGGCTATAGTTTAGATTCGGTTGATGGCGCGGCGGAGATTGTAGAATGTATCTCTGGTAAAATCACGTGAGTTTGATAATAGCACATCGTGGCGCAACTTTATGAAGTTAAAAAAATAATTCGGTAATTCCATAAAAGATGAAGGTATCCGACCGGTTTAGGTGTCAATTTAGGGGTTTTTGATAGCATTTCCTTGCGGCTCCGTGTAGATGCTGCAGAAACACCCAAGCAAAAACCCCCTACGGGGCTTGGATTTGTGAAGCAACGTTTTTCTACAGAAATACCATCCCTACGGGATTCAAGAGTTTTTTGAAGTCTTCAAGGTTTCTGTGTAAAACCCGGTTCGGTTGGGAAACCGAACCTACCAGTCTGAGGTCTGCGACGGTTATTTTCTTTAAATTGACACTTATGGTGTATCCTATAGTTAACACCCAATATTACCGAATTAAAAAGTTAATCTTCATCAAACCTTGCCAGCAATCGTATAAAGCGAATATCTATTCACTTTGAACCAATTTGAACTTATGTGTTGCTTCCTCTACACCGACGAAACGGCTGTAGATTGCTATACGGCTGAGTTTGCCTTCCCAATTCCTGCCGCCACTTGCTTCGTCCCCAAAAAGTAAGGGATAAAGTTCCCAATTGCTGAAATCGCCTTGGATTCCGTTGCTAACGTGAGCCAGCTCACCATCTATGTAGCAATAGACATTTCCTTCAAAATAACTGACGATAACATGCGTCGGTTTCTCCGCCTCAATTTTACCGAAAGAAAACTCACCGTCCGTTGCATTCCCCCCGGTTCGCGGCGTTCGGATTCGGACAGTAAAACGATTGGCATCTTGCCCGAAAGTGAAGTTACGATGGGTAATGTCGTTTGAGAACGAGATAATCCGTGCGGGACCGCTCTGGTCAAGATTATCCGTTGTAACGAGACACTCAAGTGTTAATTGATTGCTTTCCTGACATGCTGCGAGCAGTGTATCATTGACAGCCTCAGCAAGGAACAAACCGCCGGTTAGATCCATCTGTTCACCTTCACTGATTGTCGCGTCGCCGCGGGATTCAATCTTTCCGCTATCTTCAAGCGTGCCGTGCCAAAGAAAAACGAGTCCATCGCGCGAACCCGGGAATTCTGTGTGTGTTCCGATGTCAGCGGGTGCTTCCGGCGATACGTGAATTGCGAGGGATGTCGTTGCCGTGTCCCCTTCCTCGTCCATCACCGTGAGCGTTGCGACGTATTGACCGAGGTTCTCGTAGACGTGCGTCGGATTCGATTCAGTGGACGTTGTGCCGTCTCCGAAAGTCCAGTGGTGTGCCAGATCCCCTGCTGCGGAGAAATTCACTGTGAGCGGTGCACTCCCTTGAAGCACATTGGCGGATGCTTTCGCTTCCGGACGGCGTTTCTCACCCAGTGCGTACGGCGTAAAGCGATAGGCAGAGCCACTGGGCTGCGCTGCAAATGTATATTCTCCAGGGTGTGCCGTGCCGACAGGGACAATCTTCATGTTCCAAGTATCTACACGATCGACTTTATAAGGTTGCTCTCCGGGCAAATCCAAGGTTATCGTCTGTGGTGCGGTTGTGTACGTAAGGTAGTATTCTCCATGTTTCGCGAGGATATAGCGTCCCCTGTCATCGCCGATCGGTTCAAGCGTATCAAACGGTGGTGCGTCCGCCATGAATTCCTTGAGGAACGCAATCCGAGGCGGACTCTCGCCGTGCAGCACACCGCCCTTTGCCCACCAGAGGAGGTCTTCGGGGTGGTTGTATGTCTCTCCGTGTCCGACGTAGCATCCAGAAATAGTGCCTGCCCAGAAGTTTTGTACCATCTGTTCTGCAGTGATATTTCCCCAGCCTTGTGGCACATTGCCTTCATAGCGGCACTCGTCGTAGATAACGGGTTTGCCGTACTGCGTGCGATAGTTGATGCCACCTGCCATGTTAGAGGTTTGGATGCTGGTATGCGTTACCCACGGTTTGTTGTGGTCATACCACCGTCTGCAGTTGTGGATGCCGCGTAGACGCTGATACGGATCATGGTCACGGATAATCTGGAAAAACCGATCCCAATCGGATTCCTGTTTCGCAGGCATGATGTCGAATTCATTTGCGAGGGACCACCAGACGTTTCGGAACGCTGCCAACCGTGCGACGGCGTAGCGAATATATCGATCATCGCTCTCGGCATCCATGTTTTCAAAATCCCACCGGTCATAAGTATGAAATAAGATAATGTCCGCTTCAATGCCGAGGTCCAATAGGTCTTGCACGCGCTGCTCGAAATGCTGCCAGAATTCGGGGTTGAATCTTGTGAAGTCCCAATCTTTTAGAGGCTTTCCTTCAAAAGGATAGTAGGCGGGTTCGTTTTTGTTGTAGACGTAATCTTTTGGAAAGATGCACATCCGCATCTTGTTGAAAGGTGCCTCAGCGAGGGTTTCGAGTGTCTGCTCCTCCATCACATCACCTTGATGCGCCCATGCATAGCAGGTCGTTCCGAACTGATGGTAGGGTGTGCCGTCAGCGCATTGTAAATAGAAGTTTTTATGGACACGCACGGGCCCGTGGTTTCCGTCGGACGGTTCAACACACGTAAATTGTCCCGTTTTCCCGTCGAGTTCGGCGTGGTTACTTTTTGTTGTGTACGTCCATTCACCAACTGCGTCGGGCATGAATCGGATTTTGTAAATTCCGTCTCCGTCGTAGAAGCCTTGTGGCTCGAAAGTTTGACCGTTTTGTTTAAATTCTGCTGTTAATTCAACCTCAATGAACGGATTTCCTGTGTTCGGCCCATTCAAGGTTAATTCATATATTCCCCAGCGTTCAACCATATTCACCTCTGAATTTTTTTGTGCATTCACGGTAGCTGCTATACTTAGGGAAAAGGCAGCCGTGAAAATTATTATTGGTAAGATGTATCTTGCCATTGTAATCTTCTATAAAAATAATACAGAATTGGACTTACGCAATTAAACCCCCTAAATCCCCCTTATCAGGGGGACTTTAATTAGATTATCTCTGCGGCGGTTTGATCATTAGATCTTCAACAATATGGACAAACTCACTATCCGACAACTTCGGATCCAGATAAGACCGAAAACCGGGCTGCATCTCCCACTCATAGCCGTTTGACAACCTGCCTTTGCCATCTGTAATTTCAGTGAAATAGTTGCTAAGACCGCGCACACCGTATAAGACCGCAAGTTGGTCCCAACTGGAACGTCCCTTATACTGCCCGTTGAATCGACGATAATATGCCTCCCGTACAGGATTTTCAGCAGGTGTCTCTGCGAGTCTCGCTCCGGTATGGACAGATTCTCCATAATGGCTGATAACAAGCGAGGTGGGCCAGTTGTGGATAACATACTCCGACTTATCAATCAGATCGTGGCGAACTGTATTGTATGGGTCGTCGATAAGCAGTGCCATTACTACGAGTTCGGTGACTTTTTGAGAAATGATGTCAGGATCGGTTTTCAAAAGATCATAGAGGTTGTTAAGGAACCCGACGCTGATAATTGTCACCGAGTTATCGGGTTGTTCACGAAGCACTTGTAGATAAAGCTCCAGAGAACTGGGTGTTGGAACAGTCGGGAGATTGTGTGGGAATTTAGCGATGGTGTCCAGGTAGCTGGATTCATCGGGGTCAGCGAGATCACCTTTATAGATACCGATAGGAATGTCACCCCGGTTGTACCACGTATTTATCGCGCAGATGGCATCGGCAGCACTTGGATGCACTTCGTTGAAACTAATCGCGAGGATTTCTGCCTCCCCGCTGTCTGCCAAGGCGTGCAGTGTAGCCAGTGCACCGACATCATCTACATCGGTAGACATATCTGTTTCAAATATTACCTTTTTGGGGTGCGTTTCTTCGGTATCTTGTGCTTGCAAATTGGATGGTGTCATAGTCATAGTAAAAAGCGTCAATATTGTCGCAAAATATGCAACTGTTAAGTTTCGCTGAAAATAAAAGAAAATTGAATACTGCATTTAAGTCTCTGTGTTAAAAAAATCTCTTTCGTACTAAGGTTCTTCCATCTTTCAATGATTTTGCCGTAAATTGTCCGTCTGTCCACGATTGTAGACCGTCACAGCATCACCACACGCAATGAGACATCGTGTAATTGCAGTGTTAATTAATCTCGTGCCGCCCATAATCAAAACCCGCATGAATGTCTCCAATTTGTTTAAAAGATAAAATTCTCTCTATCGCTCAGTATATTTGAAAAAGTGTTGAATGTCAAGGGATTCGTTATCAGTTATCGGTTATGAGTTATCGGGAAGTGCAGTCTTCAACGACAGCATTACTTTCAGTTTTAAACAAAACTGTCCAAAAATTGAACACTGAAAAATATTTTATTCGTAGATTTACGAGGAACCTACCTTTAAACACGATTTCACGTCTGAATTGCTTTGGCATGGAAATTGCGTATATTAGCGACACTACAAACCAACAGGGAAAGCCTTCCTCCTTGGGAAAATATGGAGCGATGCCAAGGCTTTCCCAGATTTCAATTGCTTGCATCGCTCCATCTATCAGTCTGTGCTGTGTGCAAAGGAGAAAAAATCATGAATAGCTGGAAGTGCTTGCTGTTTATATGCGCGTGTTTATTACAAGTTGGCTGCGCTGCGCTTTTAACGGAGCAGTCATATGTTTTGATTGATCGCCCGGTGGGTGAGAAGGCAACTTTCAATGGCGAAATTTATTCACTTCCAGAGAGGGCGGATATTCGGAAAGTTGTGCTGCTCGGATCTGGGAAAATCCGAAACATTGAAGTTCACGTGCGTGACAAAAGAAAGCGATGGGAACCCATCAAGAAAGTACCGGGCGGCATTGAATTCCCGTTTGAAATCTCATTTATCGCCGAGACAGACGCTATCAAAATTATAAAACATGCAATGACTGGTGCAGGTCGCATTGAGACGGTTCAATTTTATACAGTTGCGGATAAAGGAGGTTAAAAATGATATATCGACACATCCTCACATCTCTTTTTTTATTTACACTAATTCCACTGAGCTCCGATGCCTTGCCACCGCCTTCACCTGCAGGCGACGGGATGCTGCGGCTGGATGAAACCCACGATTTTGTTGCTACCACCGAGGTGTGGTTTCCCAATAAACAATTTAAGGGATTGACCGCTGAAGCATGGATCTATTTTGAAGAACTACCCGAACACGGCACTTTCTGGTCAATTATCGGACAGGAAGGACGATTCAATCTGATTATTCACGGCAGTAATCGTTCATTAGGTGCGTGGGGATATGCCGTAGGCGCAGCGAGATCATTGACTAGTGGCGGTTTCGATTTACCTGAAAAGAAATGGACACACGTCACAGCGATTTACGATGCCTCAGTAGGGATGGGTGTTAACGGTAAGGGCGGTAACCGGTGCTGTCCGAGAGGACATCTCATCAAATCAGGCAAACCACTTCATATTGGTGGAATCGTGCCACAAAATCTGAAGCGGCATCATTTCGGTGGCGAGAATCTGAAATTTCAAGGCTACATCGATGAAGTTCGGATTTCCAATGTCGTGCGATACAAGAGACCGGAATGGGAAGTTCCAGAGGGGAAATTCAAAGTCGATAAACATACCATTTCGTTGTGGCATTTCGATGAAGCCCCCGGAGCAAAACGGTTCAAAGATACGTCTGGAAACGGTCACGACCTTTGGAGAAGTGGTGCTTTGGCAGTCGAAGCACAAGGGAAACTCACAACAACATGGGGGCAACTGAAGCAGTGAAGATAGGTATTACTCTTTTTGTATCAGAAATGGATTTGGACTGCGAACGCTGCACCTCTTCGGGCATTTTTTAGACGGTTTCGCCCCTTTTTGTGCAATTTGGCAGCCGCAATACAAGGATTACGGGCATATTTAACATATTTGGTATTGGCATGAAAATTGCTCAGTATATCGAACGCTGAGTGAACCTTGCGAGAGGTCCCTCCTTGGAGAAATACGGAGTGCTGTAACAACTTTCCCAGACTTTGATGGCTACATCGCTCCGTTTATCAACTGAAATACCATGTTTTAAGGAGGAAAAAACCGTGAAGAGATCGAAATGCCTACTTTTGATACTCGTATGTCTATCACAGATTAGCTGCGCGGCACTCTTAACGAAACAGGAGTATGTTTTGATCGATCGTCCAGTAGACGGAATGGGGACGTTCCACGGCGAAATTTATTGGCTCCCAGAAAGTGCGGCTATTCGGAAAATAGCACTTCTCGGCTCTGGGCAATTGCAAAACCTCGAAATTCATGTTCGCGATGAGAAAAGAGAGTGGGAACTCGTTAAGAAAGTCCCAGGCGGTCGGCTGCCGTTTGAAATCCCACTGACTGCGGAGACAGATGCTGTCAAAATTATAAAACTCTCAAGAATAGCCGACAGTCGCATTGACACGATCCAGTTTTACACGTTTGCGGATATAGGCGATTAAGTTCTTCTATAACGTCCTAGCGTGTTCTTACTGTATTCGGAAGCGCGTTGATGGATGGATAAAAGGAAAACTCGCGACCACCTGGGGACAACTTAAGCGATGAATCGTTCTACGACGAACCTAATTTGTTTTTTAGTCGAAACAGCCTAAATTTTTTTATGAATTCCCGTCATCTATCCACACGACTACTCAAGGACTTGGAGGTTTCTCGTGAAAATGCTAACCACCCTTTTAAGACGAAGTTTGCAAGTCCATATTGCCCTGATTAGCCTCGTCTATTTTCCTTGCTTTGTACTTGCGATTGAACCGATCGGCACAATTGGGCAGCCGCTTCCAGAACAGCATGCCTTCCTTTCCAATGCAGCAATTGTACGCGTTGTACCAACCCACATTCAGATTATTGATAGGGATACCGGTGCGATTATTGACGAATTCGGTGAGCGAACCGACTTTAGTGATGTGGTATTTAGTCCGACTGCTTCGCATTTAGCGATCCTGAATCATTCTGGCGATCCAAGTACAACTACTATAAAAATCTGGAATGTCAATGCTCGCGAGCAGCTAGCTGGTCGCGGGAAAGATGATCTCTATTGGATTTCGTTGTGGAAACGCGAAAGGGACTCCTTTGTCTTCCAATATAAGTGGCAAGTGCCAGCACTTTATTATGGTCAACACTCAGCACTTACCTTCGCGTCTAATACGGTATTAGCGGTACCCGTCCGAGGTACCATCCAAATCTGGAAACTCTTGCCAAATGGTCCGAAACTTTTAAAAACACTCGAAGGAGATGCACCAGTGCATGTTAGTTCAGACACCCGCTATCTCTTCGCCAACCGAAACGGTAACCTCCGAATTTGGGATTGGCGAGAAGAGACACCTATGGACTATCCATTTGTCCCAGAATATTTCGCCTTCAGCCGAGATGGATCCGTGTTACTTTCGGAGACCAATACCCGGCAAATCCAGATCTGGGATGGAAATGCACTGCTACCTTCGCAGTATTGTCCTATTGTACCGCACGGCAAGCAGCTTGTGATATTAGGGGACGTGAAACGAAATCAACTGCTACAAAACTTCCCAAACCCATTCAATCCAGAAACGTGGATTCCCTTTCGACTCGCAGACGAAAGCGATGTTACGATTCAGATTTACAACCCAATGGGTCAGTTGGTGCGTCGCTTGTCATCGGGGATAATGCCCGCAGGTGACTACTCCTCACAATCGAAAGCGATCTATTGGGATGGACGCAATCAGACCGGCGAACCCGTGAGTAGCGGTGTCTATCTTTACACGATTAACGCAGGCGATTTTTCCGCAACCCGCAAAATGCTTATTTGGAAGTGACGGTTTGATGGTATCGCATAGTTCTTAACTGGTAGGCAAAAATTGAATTTCAAATAGGTTCCCTTCAGTATCACGCCTCTGCCCCATTTTGTGCTATTAGCACTAAAGTCTGCCCTATTTTGTGCTGTTTTTCCTGGGATTTTGCAAGAATCCTACCAGTGCCGTCCTATTCGGATTGGCACGGAATTTGCACCTTTTCAGAGTAACCTATACCGAATCCTTGTTAGATATTTGAGCACTTCCAGTTAATTCGTCCGTGATACTACCCAACGCCTAAAGGCGTGGGCTTCGGTTTCATACTCTCACTGCGAGGCATGCGGTTTTCGCTCAAGCGTCCACCGTCTTATTATCGCTCCACCAGCAGGCGATTAGTCCGAATCAGATCGGCATTATCGTGGCTTAGGTCACGGGTATCCCCGCCCGCAAGATATTTTTAGCAGCGTTGATGTCTCTATCGTGGTGTGAACCACATTCTGGGCATGTCCACTGCCTATCAGAAAGCGTTAGGTTTTCGTTGGGGTATCCACAATCAGAGCAAGGCTTCGTTGTGGCTGTCCAAAGTCCCGCTTTCAATAATGTTTTGCCATATTTGGCACATGTCCATTGAAGTATTGATGCGAACTCACCGAATGCGAGGTCAGATGTTTTGCGTCCCCAAAGTTTTTTCATGCCTTCAAGGTTGAGCGTCTCTATTGCGATTCTATCGTATCTACGGACAAGACGAAGTGCGAGTTTGAAAAACCAGTCCCGTCTTTTTTCTCTGATTTTTTTATGAAGACGGGCAAGGTGTCGTTTCGCACGATACCACGCATTTGAACCTTTTTGCTTTCGGGAGAGTGCTTTATTTGCTGAACGGATAGCATTTAGCATGCGTTTATAGAACTCTGGCGACTCTATTTTGATGCCGTCTGAAAGTGTGAGAAATGTTTTCATACCGAAATCTACCCCTGCCTCATGACTGGTCAGTGGGAGTTTCTTGGTAGGTTCACAATCTTCACAGGATAGATATAAATAGTAGTCACCGACATTATCACGTTTGATCGTCACAGTTTTGATCGTGCCAGTCCACGGACGGTGTTTCCAAAAAGTGAACGTCTTATTTAAACATTTGATATGAAGGCGATTGTCTGTAATCTCATAACCCGATTGAGTGAACGTCAATGAGTTGTGTTTGTGTCTCGGCTTTATCTTTGGCTTACCTACTTTGCGAGGCGACAATCCTTTCTTTTTCGCTTTAAGATAACCGAAGAATTTATCATAACCGAGGTGAATACGTTTGGCAACTTGTTGTATCACTTGACTCGGCAGTTGATTCCAATGCGGTTTTGTTGTTCGCTTCAACTTCGTTATATGACGGCAGATACGACCAAAACCGGCATACTTGCCATACATACGATAATAACGCCTCTGCAATAAAAGCAAGTGAACATGCGCGTCATGCAAGTCGTCAAGCAGATTGCCAATCTGTATCATATGAGACTGATGATAAAACTCATATTCATAGGTTTTCATGGTATATCAAGTATCAATCTTTAAACCCCTGTTCAGTGCGTAGGCAAGCACGTCACCAAGTGATGACGCTGAACATGCTTACCAACTTGATACTATAATTATACCACCATTTCGCCGGTGAATGTCAAACTTATTTTAGCTATTAGGCATTTAGCGGTCTTATATCCCAAAGCTAAAGCATTGGGCTTTACGACCAAATACCCGTAAGGAGGAACACAACCGATGAACACGTTAAAACGAGCGATTAACTTCATACTTGTAGGGATTTGCGTCCTGAGTGTATCTGTGTTCTGTAGTTGTGGCGCGGACAGCCTCGGACCGCATCAACCGCTTTTGCCTGCAGTTGAGGGGGAGGCTAAATTCTCAAATAGGTTCCAATTGGACGAAGAACCCCAATTCTTCTATGATCTTTATGGTAAAGAAATCATGGAAGGCAGCGAACTCACGAAATACACGGATCAGAAAGAATTTGATCAGAACGGTAAATTAGTTGTTGGGTGGGGCGGTCAGCTGGATAGTCTTCGCTTCACGGCGCAACTGGACCGGACAATCATCGCTGAGGAATCTTTCCTCGGTAGACATACCGAGTTTATTATTGGCGATCACCTACGTCTGAAACCCGCTTCCCTGTTTCCGAACCGATATATCATATATAAAACTGAGTTTGATGGGCTTCGGTGGGACATCTCTTTTGCACAGGAGCACCATCTTTTTAGCTTCATTCACTCACGTATTTCTAATCCGATTCACCTAACAGATGATGCACCGAACCAAGTACTCGCACGGGATCTGGGTCGCCGAAACGGGTTGAATGCAATATCAGGTGTTAGGAACATTGAAAATGCACGCCTCGTTGGTTTCCGAGGACAAGGACTTTTAGGTGAGTTTTTTCGCGTCGGATTTACTTATGTAAATTTGTATAAAGAGCACCCGGAACGCCGCATAAATTCATTCATGGGGACCGTCGCCAACACACCGCCTGAAACAATATCCATCGTTTTCCGTGACGATTCGCCTGAGGACAATCACATAAGTGCATTCACAGATTTTCGTGCTTACGATCCCGACCTACATAGCAATCATATCCAAGCGGGTGTCGGTGCAGCTTTCAAAAGCATGAAGATTACCATCGTTACACAAGGATTTGAAGATTTACCCTTTGCAGCTATAGCGCAAGGCGTTGAACCCGCCCTTCTCCCTGAAATGACGCACCGATTCGATGTTTTCGCTGACGAACTTGTTCCGGTTGATAACGCCGGCATTTCTTCCGAAATACGTGATTCCGTTGACGGGAAGTGGAGAATTGTTAGCGGTTTCAACAAAATGAAATATGATCTTATTCTGACGGATCCGAAGATTAACATTAACCCGAGAACCGTCAAATCGGTTGTATTTGACATGGTTGTTGCAGGCGATTACAATATAGCGGTGATCGGCTTTAGTGAAGCAAATAGAGCAGAATCAGACCCTGAACTCCAAGAGTGGATTAAAACGACAGATGGTCGCATCCAGATGCCGTATCGCGATATAATTGAGGCACCCGGGAATTACGGTCAATCTCTGGATTACATCCAAAACAGGGAAAAACTTGTAGACAATCCGACGCAATGGAAAGGTGAAGGGAGACCCCGGAAAATCCGATACCGTTATGGTGCCGCACGCGCCGCAACTCTCTATGGAATTGATCTTGAAGGGACTATTGGTAATGTTTTCATCAGGACACACTACTCCATTAATGGTAAATACAAACAGTACCCGACGATCCCCAAAGATAAAGTAGGATTTAGTCGAACCAGAACAACCGTTCAAGGTCCAGATGGTGAGGAAGAAACAAGTGTCACTATTGATCCTAACAGCCGACTCCCAGTAGATGCAAGCGGTATCCCAACCTATTCGGAAACTGAAGGCGAACGTTTTGAAGCCTTTTTAGGGGGTGACGGCACAGATGAAGATGGCGATGGAAAACTCGGTAGAGAGACGGCGTGGTTCGTCCAGCTTAAGTCTCGCTATGGCAAACTCCACTTAGAAGGTGTCTTGTATCATATTGACCCAGGCTACACAACCACCTACCCGAATTTGGGCGCACATCCGGACCGAGACCAAATTTACGCGCTTGAACGTGGCCGACCCGGTAGACCTTTGGAAGAACGAATTGCGGAGGAACTAACGCCATGGGACGAAACCGATTATATACTCATTGAGGATGACGATGATGGCGATGACCAACCCGATGACAGTGAGTCTGATGGAGTAATTCCACGTGCCGATGACCGAGACCAGAACGGGATATTAGACTATCAAGAAGATTTTCTTATTTTTGATGCTGATCCACCTGTATTTACCCAAATTATCGATCTGAATAATAACGGGACTATTGACTCGATTGAGGATGACTTTGAACCCGAATACGAATACGGTATAGACCGTCAGGGGTATCATCTCAAAGCGAAATACGATCTGCTTGATAACCTCGCTATTCAAGTGGGTTGGTTAAACGAAAGGGAAATTTCAAGCCGACGGAAAAATAACGTTAAATATATACACGTCACTTATAAACGCGACATCCTTGATTTCGGCAGCTTTCACTTCCAAAATCGATTTGTCCGAGCACAAGACGATATTCCGGATTACACAATTGTTTTGCCTGTTGGAGAATTGGAACCGATTCAGATTAATGACGAACTCGATTTCTACAACGCACGGGTGAATACAACAATACTCGAATGCCTCTATACTGCAGTGCCAAACTTGACCCTCGAAGCCAAATTTCTGCTTCTCATGCAAAAACAGCTCGAAGCGGAAAAAGAAAAGGCACTTTTCACAGATGTCGAATACGACCCGATATCAGAGGATTTTGAACCCGATGAACGCGTTGACTTTATGGTGCCAATTAAGCAGGTCCGGGCTGCCGGAGAAAGACGTGAGTATCCGTTTTATCCTGATCACGGCATTAACGCGCTTGACGCGACTGACACCGGTTTAATCTATGACGCTGCGAATTGGAAAAAACGGCGTTACCCCGAACGGGACATCCGTAATCAACTCACCATTTTGAAGGCGAGATACGAGATTCCGCTTGTAAAATTCCCTTATATCAACAAAATTGCTGAAGATTTAACGCTAACGCCTATGGTTAAGTATGTCTGGGACCGCGCTTTTGACCGAAGTGCCGAAGAAATTCCAGAAACACTCAACCCCGACCTGTTTCTCCCGACCGACGATCAACCGATAGAATATTTACGATTCAACCGTCGAAGTCGAGAGGATATTCTTGGTGTCCGTCTTGATTATCAGTTTACACAGCGGTTCAGTGTCATTGGCGGATTCCAATACCGGAAGTTTACGAATAGAGATAATAACTTCAGGAACTACCTACAAACTTTCCCGACTGATACTCGCGTTCCAAACCTATATCGCTCTGATCTGCGAACCCGTATTTTTGAAATCCAAGCCATCAATAGAGGCAGTTGGCTCGGTTTCTATATTGTTATTCTTTCGGGTCACCGTAGAACCACGCATCTATTTGAACGGACGACCAGTAATACAACGTTTGTTCGAGCAATGATGGGTTTCTAATGCTTTGGGAAAAGCGTTCCTAACAGGCCCATTATTGAACCGTTGGCTATCGGGGCAACATGTAATTGATTCTGTGAATATGCTGTATAGGGTGAGATGACACCCAAAATGAACCGAGTGATCGTGTCGTCATCTGTAGAGAGATGGATTCCAGTATCTTCTGAAACTTCCTCTGATACGTGAATCTCGCCGTCTCTGATGGTAAGGCTCGCCTGATGTTCCAAACCTTTGATGCTGATGGTTCCTTGCCAGTCTTTGTAAGCATTGCTTTTGTTCAAGCGTTTGGAAAGCAGTGGAGAGAGTTCGCCAAGCAGCATCGGCAAATTGACGATCTTGAACATCCATACCCAACCTGCATCCGACGACGTGTACCCAAAATTGTGGAACAGTGTTCTAACGTAATCCTTATCGCCTTCTGCTTCCGGTTCGTAACGAATCCGTTTATATTCACGCTTCACTAATTCGTTATGCAACGCGCAGAGCAGTGCAGCCCCAACCTCTTCAAGGAAACCTTCTGGATGTGTGGAACCTTCAGAGGGTTGGGGTTTAAGACAGAATTCGGTGATTGAGACACTCTTTACCTTTTCAGCGCATTGCGCTTGCACATATCCGAGCAGCTCCGCATCCTTTTCAGCGAGATAAATCAACCGAGTCTCCGAGGTTCTGCGCCTTTCAGCACGTCTCGGTCTGCGTTCCACCCGATCCGCATAAAATGCGTTGAGGACGCTTGCCATCGCGACTTCATCCCCAGATTTGTAGGGACGAACAACCAAGCCTTCAACCACTTTTGCGCGTTCGTGCTGCAACGCTTTGGTAAACTCTCGCGTCAATAGCCCATCAACGAATCCAAAATTCCTGTACATTCCGTGGGCATCGTTGTAGGTACCGGTATGAAGAGAGATACATGAGTACTGGCGGATCAATTCATGCGACATTGCGGCACCGAATGCCCAGCGCGATAGCCCCTTCCGACGATATTTTGGCGTGGTATGCACCCAACTCACGTAAGTGCCGGGCGCGTGCGTGTTGTGAGGGAAATGGTGTGTATGGAGAATTACGTTGCAAATGGCAACGCGATTGCCGCCGATGATTGGATAGTGATATAATTCCGTATTGTGTTTGACATCCATCGTTAGGAGAGGCGCGCCATTTTTGTCCGTGAGCTTTTGATAAGAAAACGTTTCGGCTGCCGGGTGCCCAATTTTGGCAAGTAGGTATCCAGTTTCGAGTTGGTATCTGTGATCTTGGTGCGGCGCAATCTTCACGAGCCGATCTACGACTTCACTGCCTCCACCGTTACGCACCAACATCAGTACCGCCATCGCTACAAGTCCGTCATCCTCCGTTTCGGCTGTCAACGCTTCCAGCACTTTTACCGCCCGCGCATCGCAGCCTCTGACCAGTTTTGTCGCGGCAATCAGTCGTTCATACCTGTCCGGTGCTTGTAGGGGCGAGGTTACCTCGCCCCTACAAGCCGAAATCGCATGCTCAGATTCGTCAGCGATCTCGACAAGGCTATTAATCGCATCAATCCTGTCGCTTGTGTCTGCGGTTGTGTCGCGAATCATTCTGTTGAGGCGTCCACGGATCTCCGCCAGAAATTCGTCACTATCATTTGGTAACAACGGGAGTGGATGGACAGTTGTGCCGATCTCTTCAAACCACGGAAACAGGTCTTCACCTACCGCTCGGCTGAGGTAATAGATCTGTCTATCCACCGGTGAGAAGGCTGTGTTCGGCATATTCTTTTCTGTGTCGATTTGCTTTCCTGAGAACACTTCGGTGAGCCGGACAAATAGATCGTCCCCATATTTTTCGAGTAACATTTTCAGTATCCAGATCGGCTTGCGAGTTCGTTGTTCGTAAACCTTCGCGATGTCAATCGGTTCCTCGACTTCGGCGTTTTCACGAAACTGCTGCTCGACTTTAGCGAGCATCTCCGTCGCTTCTTCCTCAAATCCGAGCAGTCTCATTGCCCAAATACCAAAGAAAAACTGGAATCCGTCAAAAAGAATATCCGCTGCCTTTCTAAACGGCGTTTTGTCGGCGAGCAATCCACTTGCTTCAAAACCGAATGCATAGGCGAGTCTTGAAGGACTGACACATGCTCCGATTGTCATTACCGAATCCTCCCAACCGAAGCCGTGTTTATGAACACACGACGGGATC
The DNA here is from genome assembly GCA_022821495.1 of Candidatus Poribacteria bacterium. Classification (GTDB taxonomy): domain Bacteria; phylum Poribacteria; class WGA-4E; order WGA-4E; family WGA-3G; genus WGA-3G. Next base: position 12,388 of record JAJEDN010000056.1, on the reverse strand, counting down.
AGATCGATTTTCCATTTAATTTTCTCACCCTCAGGGAATTTCGAGAGCATCTCCTTCGCGAGTTTTTTGGCATAAGCCACACAGGTATCCACCTGCTCCTCGACGAAGTGCGTATAGAAAATCTTGATTTTTCCGTCTTCTCTGACCTGTTCATCGATCAGAATTTCATCAGGGATTGTCTTCGTTCCTGTTGTCGAAGAAACACGGTTGATTCCCAACCAATCTATGACTTTCGTAGATACAGGGTGATTCTCCTGTTGAAAGAGCTGGGTGTTGATTAGCAGGACGCGTCCTGATCCAAAATGAAGACCTACCCCGACGGGTTCCGCCGTCTCGCTGTGTTCAAGGAAAATGTGACTATCCGCCGGGATATCGAGGATACCGCAGGACGTGAGACCAAGATCATCAATTCCCAATCCATCGGTAATCTCATAATCAGTGAGGCGGAGGTCTTTCTTTGTATAGCCGCGCAACGGATTCGCGTCAGTATCCATTTCGCCTTGTCCTTCAGGCAAGGGAAGAAATTGCGCGCCGAAAAGAGATGCGACGTGATTAATCCCTAATTCCGAGATCGGTTCACGGACATCTCGCTCGAATCGGCTGGTGCTGGTGGCTAAAAGCAGTCCACCGCCATTTTCTACAAATTTGCGGATCAGTTGGCACTCTGCATCGGTGTATTTTAGCGCGGTGTTATTACAAATCGTTAGGACATCATAATTTTGTAGAGGGTTTTTGCTTGAAGGTTTTTGCTCGGGTGTTTCTGCGGATTTCTTCAAGGTAACCTCGCCCCTACTGAGACAATCTCGGTTGGTGGTGGTTTGATAGATATTGTCCGGCTCGATACGTATCAATCCGTCTGACCAGCCTGTGTCTCGTGAAGTATCAACTAAAATCCGAATTCGTTCTTTTGTCATCTGTGTATTTCCTATTCATCACATTGGTCGTTGGGTTTGCTTATTAGGTTCATCTCGGGATTGGATTTTGATCTTAGTAGTTTAAATTTTTAATCAATCCGTTCTTTATATTCAACTATATCTACAGCATTTTCTTCAACTTTTTTGTTGCACCCTAACTTTGAAGTTGCTATGATAGTCGTAAACGAAGCATACTTTTTCTTCGCAACTTCGGAGATACACATGAATAACTATCGTGTAGCAATTATCGGCTTAGGTGGTATGGGTAACGCGCATGCCGAGGCAGCGGAATTAGAAGAAAACTGCGAACTCATCGCCGGGGCAGAAATCGATCCGGAACGGGCAAAAGCATGGGGAGAACGCTTTAATGTCAAAGCCATCTATGACGACTACGAAAAGATGCTTGATGAAGAACAACCCGATATTGTGATTGTTCCAACACAGGCACCGATGCACCACGCCCCAACGATCGCTGCGGCGAAACGTGGCATCCACGTCTTTTGTGAAAAGCCGACTGCGCTCAACTTGATTGAAGCCGATGAGATGGTCGAAACTTGTGACCAGCATCACGTCAAGTTTGCCATTAATCACATCAAACGCGCCAGTCCATATAATCGTCATGTGCTTTCACTGATCGAAAAAGGCGAGATCGGTGATGTCGTATTGTTGAAAGCGACAGACAAAGGCGGACGTAAGGTGGGGAACTCACTGATGGAGATGGGGACACATCTCTACGATTGGTTGCGTCTCTTTGCTGGTGATGTCGAGTGGACGCATGCGCATCTCGTGCAGATGGATGGTCGAGAATCAACCGTTAATGACATCAAACATACCCAAGAGGTCCACCCGCACGATCGAGATGCCGGGCTTGTACTTGGTGAGCGTGGACATGCTTCTTTCCGCTTCAAGAACGGCATTCATGCCGATGTACAGTTCCTTGCGCAGCCACAGACCAACGATAACGCCTATGGAATTGATATTGTCGGGACTGAAGGCAGGATTGCGATTCGAGAGAGCGTCGGTACAACAATGTTTATCCACAAAGGACAACATAAGACGCTTGCGGAAGCGTGGGAACCGGTGCATCTCGCCTCCGAGGACCTTGATGAGCAGGGAACCCCTCGAGATAAAGGATCCATCCGATTGCTATTACAACGCCTCATGCTACGCGATCTGATTGAAGCTATTGAGGAAGATCGGGATCCATTTGCGAGCGGCAGAGACGGTCGCGATTGCCTTGAGATGATTCATACGACATGGGAGTCGCATCGTCAGAAAGCGCGGGTATATATGCCACTCACACCACGTGAACACCCACTTGAAAGGTGGAGAAAAGAAGAAGGTGCTTAGTGCACTGATTCATCATCAGACAAATAGGAGTGATTTATGCAACGTTTGGATATCCTTCACCCGTCGATCGACGATTACTTACTTGACATTACACCAGAACGCGATGAAGTATTAACAGAGATGGAGGCACATGCACGCGCGAACCGCTTTCCGATTGTGGGACCGCTTGTTGGACGTGTCCTGCATCAATTGGTCCTGCTGACGAACCCAACACGGATTTTTGAGATGGGTTCAGGCTTTGGATATTCGGCGTATTGGATGGCGAAGGCATTACAAAAACCGGAAGCCTCTATTATCTGTACCGATGGCTCACAGGAGAACGCCGATCGCGCCGCGGGTTATCTTGCGCGCGGGGGTATCGCAGATCGTATTGATTATCGCGTTGGCAACGCACTTGAAATCATTGACGAAACTGAAGGCGAGTTTGACATCATCTACAACGACATCGACAAAGACGGGTATCCTGAAGCGTTTCATAAAGCGATTCCGCGGCTCAGGAGTGGTGGGTTGTTCATTACAGATAATATGATTTGGGGTGGCCGCGTTGTCACACAGGAACCCGGTAGCAGTCCAGAAGGGCTTGATGAACGGGAGCAGTGGTTCCATGCCGCCACGATCGGTGTTAGGGAGTTGACACGACTTCTCTATAGTTCACCTGATGTATTCACGACGATTATTCCGCTGCGTGATGGGGTCTCGGTTGCGGTGAAATGTTAATCTATTAAGGGTTGAATAAATTACGGAAATTTGACGCGACCAATTAAATATGCTATACTCTATGCATGATGGACAATTTTAACTTCATTGACCTCTTTGCTGGCATCGATGGGATTTGTATTCCATTTGAAAAGTTAGGCGGAATAGGCGTGTTTAGTTCCGAAAAGGTAAATTAAAAAAATGAAATCAAAATCGAGCAAGTCACTACTTATTTCGGTCCTATTGCACCTCGGTGTTGGGGTGCTTGGGTTTTTCTTTTGGTTCACTACAGCACCGATGCGAGAAACCCCCAGTATTAATGCCCTATTTGTCACCGAAGAGAAACCTAAAGTCAGACGCGTAACACCACCGAAACGTGCCCAAATCGTCCAGAACAAGACGCGCGATGTTAGCCAACCACGCCTGAAAATCCTGACGAGCAATCAACCTGTCAGTAGCCGTGGGGTGGTCTCTGCAGCGGATCCCGCGCCCTTCCAGCCGTTTGATACCGACAACGATTTGAGCGCACCTATTGGACCCGCCACAACATCTGTCGAATTTGACAATGTCCCGCGTGTGCAAAAGGTCATCGAACGTCCTTTTGTAAAAGCAGAAAAGGTCGAAACCCGTTTTAAAAGCAGATTAGTGAAGTTTATTGAAGCACAAGCGGGTCCGCAGCGGATTGTCTACTGCGTGGATTTGTCTACGAGTATGCAGAATTTACCGCCACATAAACTCAAAAAGATTATAGACCTCATGCGCGATTCGCTTACCTTCCTTGAACCGCATGATAGTTTCAATATCGTAGCATTTAGTACAGAATTGGTTGTTTATAAGGAAAACTTTGTTCCTGTCACAGAAGAGACGGTGAGCGCATCCGCTGCGTATCTCGCCGACATCCAATCCAAAATCCACACCAAAGGGACCGACCACGATATGCTCACGGCATTGACAGAAATCGCTAAGACTGCCCCGACCCTTGTTGTTCTTTTCAGCGATGGCATTCCTACCACTATTGAGGGACCGGATCTCACGCTTGTTGGTCAATACGCTACAGGTAACGGACGCATTTTTGCCATGGGCATCGGGATGTCCCCGAATTTTCCGGGTGCGGTTATGTTGAAACGACTTGCCACCGTCAGTGAAGGTGATCTCTGGCTCGTTGATAGGTAAAAATATTTGGTGCCAGTGTCACAAGCTGCTTCTACAAACAGATGCAAATAAAGGGAATCGCATGCCTGAATCCAACCTCACGCGTGCTGAAGAAATTGCCAAAGGTTTATATCCACACCAAGTAGAAGGGATCGCCTTTCTGCTGGGTCGCCGTCGTGCACTTCTCGCCGATGATATGGGACTCGGCAAAACCCGTCAATCGGTTATAGCTATGATTGAGGCGGAAAGAGAAGGTCCTTACCTTGTGATTTGTCCTGCCTCCATCAAACGCAACTGGGCACGCGAAATCGAAATCGTTCTCCCAGATGCTGAGTCTGTCATCGTTGGTCCCGCGCCACTTCCACCTACAACACATCAGGGTTGGATTATTGTCAACTATGAAATCCTCGGTAAAAACCTTGAGAGACTCCTTGCGTTTGATTGGAAAGGCGTTGTTTTTGACGAGGCACATTACCTAAAAAATTATCAGAGTCAGCGGAGCCAAAACGCGTCAAAACTGGTTAAAGAGATTAAACGTGATCCTATTGTTCATGCCTTAACCGGTACACCAATGACAAGCCGTCCCCGTGATCTTTTTCCGCTGTTACAGATTCTGGGTCATCCTCTGGGAAAGAGTTTCCTGAGTTTTGCGAAACGTTATTGCGATGCGTATCAAGGAGATTTCGGATTGGTGGCCGATGGTGCAAGCAACATCGAGGAATTGACTGTACAACTGCACGGTGTCATGCTGCGCCGTACAAAAGATGAGGTTTTAGACCTGCCACCTAAGATGCGAACATGGCTGGATGTCGAATTGCATCCTTACGCCATCCAGCACTTCAATCGATTAGTCCAGGAGTTTATATCAAAATTTGACGCGCCTGAAAGCATTGATGGGGCACGGGAATCCGTTGGTCTATCTTCAGAACGCCGCGATGAATTAGATAACGCAATAGATACTACAGATTTAGGAACTGGGATGGGTAGAATAACCCAAGTCCGTCGAGCGATCGCATTTGTCAAATGCCGTCACACGATTAAATTCGTCGAAAATGCACTGGAACAAGGTGAAAAGGTAATTATTTTCACATCCTTCCTGAATACGATGCAGCGCTTCCAAAGGCACTTCAAGGACCGCGCGGTTTATGTTTCCGGCGAAGTGCCTGTTCATGAAAGACAGAACAGGGTTGATCGCTTTCAAAACGACGACGACATCAAACTTTTCATAGCCAACATGCATATAGCAGGCGTTGGTATAAATTTGACAGCGGCACGCCAGATTGTTTTTAACGACTTAGATTGGGTGCCTGCTAACCACTGGCAGGCAGAAGATCGCGCGTATCGCATCGGTCAGACGGGAACTGTCAATGTCACCTATATGATTGCGACTGGCACTGTTGATTCGTTTGTCAAGACAGTCTTAGAAACAAAAGCAGCGTTGCTGGATTCGATCGTTGAAGGATCAATTTTGGTACCGGATGGAGAGGCTGCCCTGGCGTTAGATGTCCTCAGCGAACTCAAACGGATGATGAATGCTTTATCTGTCGAAACAGCCGAACTGAAAGCATCAGAACTCCATGATGTACTTCAGAAAGCTGGAGATGTCTACCTTGAAGAAAACGCCTCGCACCTCCAGGAAGCGACGCGCGCGCAGCTGCGTCCGTACTCCGAAGAAGCCATCCGTACTTTGGCGGAAGTCCTTGCGGGTCCCGAACGGAGCGTCTATCATGCCGAGAGTTCATCGCAAAAGGGCAAGTTTTATACACTGGAAGTTGTCGGTGTTGATGTAACTTGCGATTGTCCGGGTTTCACGCACCGTGGCAGCTGCCGGCACGTCCGTCCGTTGAAATCTGCTCTCGTCGCTGACAACCCTTTGCCGAAAGGTTACAAGAAAGTTTCCGCGGATTAGGTAAGTTTTCACGATTAGCGGTATACACGGAAAGACCTATACCCGTGGAAGGGCATATAGTCCCCATCGGACTCTCACAATTTCACCGGCATCTACAAGACGCTTGAGTTCATTCTTTACAGCCTTTGGATGCCCCTCAATAGAAGCAACCAGTTCTGCTGTTCTCTTCTCACCATCAGCAAGTAACGTGAGGATTTGTACGCGAAAGGGTATACGTAGCGGCGCACCGCCTCTAAATTCTCTTAAGACTCGATTCGCTTGTCTTGAGGAGCATCCAAGGACGCGCTCTACTTCTTCTCTACTGGATTCGGCAGTTAGGTTGTCCCGTTCTGCTTCAAAGTGCTCGCGCGTGGTTATCACCTGAGGAAGTTTGTCCAATCCGTCAGCAATCTCAAAATCTTCCCAGTCAAAAAGGAGGGTTTCGGGTCTGTCTGTGACACCCGGTAGCGCCAAACTTGAGATTAATATAACCTTCTTATCAGCCCATTGGCTCAATCCTGTGCGCAGGACAGTTTGTATAAGTCGGCGAATAATCTCTTGTTCATAAACGCCTTGGATCCGCTCATCTTTATAGCGACCAGTGTCCATTTCTTCCTCATAGGAGAGCGGTTCTTCATCATTTCCAAACAAAACCTGTGCGCGCTGCCAAACGCGGGTTGGTCGCAGTGTCGGTATCCCGACTATCCAAATGACCTGCGACTCTCTAAAAGCGTCCCGCAGCCCTCTCTCACTCTCGAAACTGGTCACAAAAGAGACGTTTTCTTTTTCTGCGATATCCTGCAATCGTGCAGCAACCGACTTATAGGTGATAATTGCATGCTTAACGCTCGCATCTCGTTCAATTTCCGACTGGATCCCTGCAAAAAAGCGTTGTCCTATTTTAGAGATGCCGATAACATCCCCGCTAATGTTGTATCCTAAGATTGTTTGCCTCGGATAGATACCCGTGCGAATCTGGAAGACTTGATTTCCATCACGCCATACTGCTGGCTCGGTATGACTTACCTCAATTTCCTCATCTGGAAACGCTCTGTGGAGGTATCGTTTGCGGAGAATTGGCGATGTTAATACAAGGCGTTTGACCTTCCGGTGGAGGAGTGGTGGCACCCAGAATCTCAGAACTTTTTCATTCCAGCGTATGGGTGCATCGGCATCGCGCGTGTAATGCGTGAAAAAACGGTTGAGCTGATGCCAATATGTCCAGTTAGGATTAGGACAGACTGTTGGGAATGTCTGAATGCTCTCCACAGTTTCTATATCCAAGATGCCCAAACGGACAGCTTGCGCCATCGACATCAGGATTTTCACGTCTTCATTGATTGCAAAGGAGGAGAGTTGAAAAAACGGCAACCCGTTTGCGGTGAGCCTATCTGCGGCATTATCGTTTAAGGGAATATAAGCAGAAACACCTGTCTCGAACTCAATAGTAAAGCGTGCCAATAGTTCACCGGTTTCCGGATCAACAGTACTGCGCTCTATTACTTTACCCGGTACATTCACTTGACACATCTGTTTGATGAGCAGTTCTTCTTGCCATTCAAACGATTGTATTACCATCCGAATTCGTTTAACAGCATCGGCATGTGGTATATCTTTAATTTCTACTGCGTGCAGTAAAGCCTTGGCAAAATTCCCCAAAGCACAACCGCTCCAGTTCACACTCCATTCCTCAAATAAGTTTTTTGGCAATTCACATTTAGGAAACAACTTATATTCCCTTGGCCTGCCGATAATGCAAAGCCGCTCTGTCTCATCTACCTGCTCAAGAATTGCTTCCGCCAATTCCATGTGCTGTGGATTGAAAAATAGTTGTGGAATCGCCACTATCTGTGATTCGGCGCGTTGTAGGGCGGTAGGTTGCGACAAATATCCACGTTGCTGGCACTCGGTATAGACAGGGCACTGTGGGCAGATACTCTCACTCGGATTCCCGCCTTTTTCCTCAAGTGCGTCGCACCGTTCGGCATCCTCACAGACATTTCCGTGTTGAAAAGGATTTTCCATACGCACATTAATAGGTATTTCTTTTATCCGTTCCCAGTGGTGCAGCCGAGGCTTCCAGCAAACAGGGGTCGGCATGTTTCGTTTTTGATAGCGTCTATCTATTTTCTCTACCAATTCTTCAATGATCGGCAGGCTTAAACAGGTTGTGCCGCCATCAGAAACATAAGATTCTATTTGACGACTTTTTCCCAAATTTTCCTCGGTAATAAGTCCGAGAATACGTGCGGTCCCATCAAACACATGTTGTATCTGATCAGACTCGTTTTCAGGTGTTTCATAATGACCGTCCGTGTTTTCCGATTTGTGCAGCACCGGCGGCGGACGTCTTATTGCCAACGGACTAAGTTCCCCTGCTCGCACGGCGAATATCCTATCGGAGACGAGCAGCTCAGGTTCAAGGAGCGGTGGTAGAATACCAGTATTGTTCCAGACCTCTGTAATTGGAGTGGCTTCGGTGGGAAGTCCGGTATCAGATGCGGTTGCGCGTACCCACACAGTCCCATTGGCTTCCCAGAATGATATGTCTCCGTTGCGAATAGTACTGTCAGGTTGCTTCCAGTGGTAAGTATCGTCTTCTTGTCCGACATAGGAAAAACCGCGGTTCACGAACGCCTTTTTTGCGAGGTCAAGATTATCTGAACCGAGAAATAGCGGCAGATTGCTGACAGTCTGATCCTGCTGAACTTCACAAGGCATAGGTTCATGAAGTTCAGCACGCAGGGCATCAATAGGGGCAAAAAGGACTTCCTTGGCAACCATAGGTGGATCTAAGAGGCTTCCAAATAGGATTTCGTAGCGTGCATCCCATGGAGTGTATCCATTTTCCCCAGAGACTTCGAGGTAAATCTCTCGTTGATTTGGATTTTCCGCGGTTGGCGTGTGTTTATAGATATATTGCTTCGCGCTCTTGGTATTTAGATGGAGATAATCTGGAACTCTGCAAGAAAAGCGCAGTCCGCCAGACTTTGTCAGCGTCAACAGCGGATTCTCTATGGCGTTGACGAGTGCATCAATACAAACCGAAACAGCATCGGGTGCGGCAGAAATAACTTCATACTTAAACTCAATGTCGTGCCATTGTGCTCCATCCTGTGAAGATGGGGTTCCAGTATACACCTGAATTCCCCAAGATGCGTGCCATCGTCTTATGCCCCAATCTTGTGCTTTCTGACGGTTCAAGAACCGTTTACCGCCAAAATTACCTGGACGGCGAGCGTTATCGGCTGCGTGCCCTATCGGCATAAAAGAGATGTTCGCCTGTTCCAAGTCAGCGAGCAGTACACGGTACCTCTGTGCGCAATAGACTGTTATCTGATAAGGATATCCCTTATTATTGTACAGGGCAGGCATTACCACCGTTTTCCGCTGCCGAAGCGGTTTCTCGTGCCGTTCGTGGCAACGTTCAATAAGATTATTCAGAGAATTCATAAGAAAAAATGAAGATATGAAACCTCGGTTCCTGCGAGATTCAAGACTTTCTGTTTAACATAATATTAACATAATACAATATAACACAATAAATTCAATAAAATATATTAACACATTTTTTTTTGTAGTCAAGTTTTTTAACAGAATAAAAGCCAATAACAATCAGGTGTTTTTGAGTCTACCACAACGGGACACCTTTGTTAAATTGTAAAAAAAATATAAGAAATTGGCTTGATGTTACTTTTCGAGATTTAACTATAAGTTATATGGTAGGGTAAACGGTTGCCAATGGAAGCGGAGTGGGAAAAGGTGCACGCGGTGGTTTGGAAGGTGCGCGTTATCCTTGGGACGACACCGAACCGGCTAATACAACCGCTAACTTCGCCGATAACCAAACGGAATTTGAATGGCGGCATCCGAATGTAGATGTGCGAAAGATACGCCATAGAGATTTCTGTCAGTAAATGTCCTGACAGCATGTGGTGTTTTTCGCTTTCCCTTAATCAGGCAGTGTATATACACCGCGTTTGACCTTTACAATTTCACCAATCTCTACAAGGCGCGTGAGTTCTGTATTTATGGCTTTTGGATGCCCTTGAATCGCTGCGACGAATTCGGGGGTCGTTTTCTCGCCATCAGCGAGAAGTGCGAGAATTTGCTTGCGGAACGGAACGCGGGTCTTCCCACCCCTCAGCCTTTGCAAGACTCGGTTCGCCTGCCTTGTCGAACACCCTAATATACGTTCTACTTCTTTTCTGCTGGATTCAGATGTTAGGTTGTCGCGTTCCGTCTCAAAACCTTGGCGGGTCGCTATCACGTCAGCGAGTTTATCTAACCCACCGGCAACATCGAAATCTGCCCAGTCAAAAAGGAGCGTTTCGGGTCTGTCGGTAATCTCAGGAATTCGCAACCCCGTAATCAACATAATTTTTTTGTTTGCCAAGCGGTTGAGTTGAGCCAGCTCTATAATCTGTGTGAATATACAAGTGACTGTCTTTTCATAAACGCTTTGGACGCGTTCATCTTTGTACCGGTAGGACCCGGATTCCATTTCATAGGAGAGGGGTTCCGCGTCGTTTCCAAACAAGGTCTGCGCGCGCTTCAAAATGGCGTGTTGTCCTATTTCCGGCATGCCAACTATCCAGATGACTTCTGCCTCTTGCAAAGCAGTTTCCAATCCTTCCAGCCTTCGGAAATCCGTCAAAAGACAGACGTTCTCATTTTTCTCTATATCCTTCAACTGTCCAATTGTGTACACATGCGTTATAATGCCATGTTTAATATCCGGGTTCCTTTCAATCTCAGCCTGGATCCTCCAAAAAATCTGCTGTCCTGTTTCAGACATCCCGAGAATGTCCCACGTGTTGTTGAGGTCTAAAATTGTTGCCCGTGGATAAATATCGGTGCGAATCTGGAAAACATGGTTTCCGCTGTTCCACGCCGTTGGTTTGGTGGGCAGAATCTCAGTTTCCTCATCCAAGAACGTCCGGTGTAGATGCTCACCGTAGAGAGTTGGGGACGTGACCACAAGGCGTCTGACGCTTGGATGCAGGACCGGCGGCACCCAGAATCGCAGGACTTCGTCCTCCCATTGCATTGGGGCATCGGCATCGCGCGTGTAATGCGTGAAGAAACGTTTGAGTTGATGCCAAAACGTCCAATTTGAATCTCGACAAACCGTCGGAAACCGCTGAATGTTTTCAAGAGTCGTTGCATCCAAGAACCCCAACCTGACGGCTTCGGCTACCGGCATCAAGATTTTCATGTCTTCATTAGGCACAAAAGTGTGGAGTCGAAAAAAGGGCAGCTCTTGTGCCACCAATCTACCCACAGCGGTAGCGTTCAAAGGAATATAAGCAGAGATACCTCGCTCAAACTCGATTGTATAGCGTGCCAATTCTTCTCCAGTTTCTGCATCAATCGCCCCTCGTTCGATCACTCTGCCCCGTAGATTGACGTGGCACATCTGTAGGATAAGTTCTTCTTCGAGCCATTCAAACGTCTGCATCACTGTCCGGATGCGCCTGATGGAATGGGCATGAGATTTGTCTCTGATTTTCACTGCATTTAGTAGGAGTATGGCAAAGTTTCCTAAGGCACCGCCTCGCCAGTTGGCGACCCACTCTTCCAATGTAGTTTTTGATAATTCACATTCCAGAAATAGTTCGTTTTCTCTCAGGACATTGATAATACAAAGCCGCTGTGTTCCATCGCTCGCTTCAAGGAGCCGTTCCGCTATTTCTGCGTATTGTGGATCCAAAAACAGTCGAAGATCCTCTGTTATTTGTACTTTGGCAGTTTGTAATGTAGCGCATTGCGATAAATACCCACGCTCCTGACACGCTGTATAGACAGGACACTGCGGACAGATAATTTCGCTCGGATTCCCGCCCCTTTTCTCAAGTACATCACACCGCTGAGCATCCTCACAAACGTTGCCACGCTCAAAGGGAGTTGTCATGCGCACGTCGGCGGGGATATCTTTCACCTGATCCCAGAGATACATCCGATCCCGCCAGCGTGCAACGGATCCGACATCTCGTTTTTGAAAAAGTTGTTCTGCTTTTGCCGCAAGTTCAGCATCCGCCACGTTTACACAGATTACCTCACCATTCCGCAGAAGGGATTCGACTTCACGATTTTCCTCTGAGTCCGTCTCGGGAACAAATCCAAGAACGCGCACATTCCTATCGAAAGCACGCTGCACCTGAACACTCATTTCTTCTTGTGTTTCATAAGTATTTTCGGTCGGTTCGGACTTGTGCAACACCGGAGTCGGACGTTTTATTGCCAATGGACTCAGTTTCCCTTCCCGGATGGCAGGCACTTGATCGTTTACCGGCAGCCCCGTCTCAGGGAGCGGCAGCAGGATGCCAGTATCCTGCCAAACGTCTGTTAGAAGCGTTGCTTCCATAGGCAGCTCAGTATCGGATGT
>JAJEDN010000051.1 GCA_022821495.1 Candidatus Poribacteria bacterium | reverse complement strand
AAGCAGGCGTTTCTAACACAATAGAGACCCAAAAACAGGTTTAGAAGGCAATCCTAACATCTGTTCGGGAGCTCTAACGGGAGAACACTGCCAACTTTTCATAACTTGTAATTTGATCAAACTGTCCAAACTATAGTAATATAAATTCACTAATCAAATAGTGAAGATTCTCTCGACACAAAACAACAAATAAAAAAGAATACGATGTCTGTTGATCGGTGTGCTTACTACAAAACTTTGGCAGCTGCACGAAAAATATGAGAATATTAGCACGATATATCCTTAAAGAATTTTTTCCGCCTTTCATAATAGCTCTTATCTGTTTCACCCTCATGCTCATTTTCAACGACCTGTTTCGGTTGACGAAGTTATTTGTGCAGAAAGGTGTGAGTCCATTTTACCTCATTGAGCTGCTGATCTATGTGATGCCAGCGACGGTTGTCTTATCGCTGCCGATGGCAATGTTAGTGGCTATTTTGCTGGCACTTGGAAGACTCTCTACGGATAACGAGATTATCGCGATGAAGGCGCACGGCATCGCTTTCCATCAACTCATGATACCGCTTTTGGGGATTGCTATGGTATTGAGTGCTGCCGATCTTATGTTGATAGATTATGCGCTGCCACAGGCAAATCGTGCTTACGCCAGCCTCCAACGCGATATCCGCAGACACAAACCCGCGTTCGTTTTAGAAGAAGCGACTGTCATGAAAGAGTTGGAAAATGAAGGGAAACTCTGGATGTACGAGTTTACGGATGCAAAAAGTGGGCGCATGCAGGATGTCAAAATCTGGGATAATATCTGGAGCGGGCGACCCCGATTCAGCCATGCACAAGAAGCGACGCTCGGTTTTGAAGGCGGTAGGGCAATGCTCACCCTTTACAACGGACTCACTTACGAGCCTGAAACCAGCAGTTTAGACGACTTTCGTATAACAAAATTTCAGCAACAACAACTCGCACTTCAGTTGACCGAAGATCTTGAACGTAGTGCAATTCAGAACCAGAACCCGCGTTCAATGCGTATTTCACAACTCAAGACGTTCATTGGGACATTGAAATCCACTTTACATACGAGTACAAACCCGGACTACACTCGCCAGAAAATTCGATCTGCCGAGGTTGAATACCACAAAAAATTTGCTATCCCCTTTGCGTGTTTGGCACTCGGGTTAATAGGGGTCCCATTGGGGCTGATGGTGAAACACGGGGGTAAGATGCTCGGGTTCGGGATCGGCTTAGCCGTGATTGTGGTGTACTATTTACTCCTACAAGTCGGTCAGAACGCAGGTATGAACGGAATGTTGTCGCCGCCCCTCGCCATGTGGCTTCCCAATATTGTGATAGGTATATTCGGGATCGCCTTCACCTGCTGGATGATCGCTGAAGGAAAAATCCACGCTTGGCGCGACCGAGACAACAAATTCCCGCTTGTCGTCGGTACGAAAGCCGAATCTTAACCGAAACTTCACAATGTCTTCAACCACACAAAATCTTAAAAATATTGATGTAGGACGTACGCCTTGAACATTCTTGACCGGTACCTGCTTCGTGAATATCTGAAAGCCTTTGTTGTCGGACTTTTATTTTTCATCGCGCTGATTATCATCGTGCGGTTGTTAGATTACGATCTCAAGAAATTTGAAGATGATATTTCCTACGCAACGGCTGTCAAGATCGTCTTGTATCAAGCCCCACGTCGGATTATGGAAATGGTGCCAATTGCGGGTTTTGTCGCTGTCTTTTTCACACTCGGACGGATGGTTAGGCGTAACGAGTTTACAGCGATGAAAGCAGGCGGTATTAGCGTTTATCGACTCCTTGCTCCTATTTTAGTTGTTACTCTTATTATTTGTGGGCTCTTCGCCGTTTTTTACAATCGGGTTGCTTCGCCGGCCTTCCACGAAGCGCATCTCTTGCAAAATAAAGTCAAGCCGCGACGGGGTCGGAACATTGTCTTTAAAGGCAAAGATAACAGCATCTTTTATTCGCAGCGGATTGTTTTAGATGATAAGCGAATCAATCAGTTGACGATTTATGAATATGATCCTGAAAACCGGCTTGAGCGTATAACTTTCGCGAGGACCGCAACTTGGACACCGACCCAATGGGAACTCGCCGATGGGTTCATTCGCCGCTTTGAGCAGGGCATTGAGGTCGATTACCAAACTTTCGACACCCATGTTATTGAACGCCATGAGGACCCTGCCCGTTTTATCGGAAGTGAAAAGGATCCGAGGGCAATGACGATCAAAGAACTCCGCGAGCAGATCGCTTATAAACGTGAAGCAGGGCAGATTTCACGCAAGGAGCAGGTGAAATTGCATCATAAAACGGCTTACCCGTTCGCTGCTGTCGTCGTCGTGATGCTCGGGGCACCTATTGCTATCCGATTCGGTAAGGCTGGGTTTTTTGCTGGACTGGTCATCGCGTTTTTCCTCTCTTTCATCTATTGGGCACTCTCTTTCGCGACGCTTGAAGGGTTGAGTGAGAACGGTAAACTCCATCCGTTTCTCGCCTGTTGGGGAGCGAATATCCTATATGGTATTGTCGGCGGAATCATGATCTGGCGTACGCCTAAATAAATAGAACTTGCGCGTTTCGTCTTAAAGTCCCCCTGATAAGGGGGATTTAGGGGGTTGAAGATTTACGCTTTCGTCTTAAAGTCCCCTTGATAAGGGGGATTTAGGGGGTTGAAGATTTACACTTTCGTCTTAAAGTCCCCTTGATAAGGGGGATTTAGGGGGTTGAAGATTTACACTTTCGTCTTAAAGTCCCCCTGATAAGGGGGATTTAGGGGGTTATTGTATTTTAGGTAACACCACAGAAAACATGCACGCCTCAAAAATTGGTAACCTCTTCTTCAAAATCCGTAGTTTCACCCCGATCCCGTTCATCTTAGTATTGCTCTATTTCGCAGCACCTGCGTGGTACACAGTGGCGATTGGTGTGCCATTTATTGTTGTCGGTGAGTTTCTTCGGATATGGGCAGTCGGATATGCCGGTGCTTCTACGCGTGCAAGAACGCTCGGTGCCGCCCGCGATCTCGTCACGACGGGTCCCTATGGATATGTTCGCAACCCGCTCTATCTCGGCAATTTTCTGCTTAGTCTTGGTGTCTGCCTTGTAGCAAATGTCTATTGGCTCGTTGCGATACTCATAGTTGGCTATTTCTTCCAATACCTACCTATTATAGCGTTAGAAGAGGCATATCTGTTGGAATCCTGCGGTTCAGTGTATCAAGTCTACCGAGAACAGGTGCCTCGTTTTATTCCACAGTTCTATGCCTATCCAGAGGCATCTCCACATGATTTCTCTTTCGCACGTGCTATTAAGAGTGAAAAACGGACTTTGACAGCAATTGCCTGCGTCATCGGACTGATTTTCGCGAGACAAGTTATATAGGACATAGGACTTACGCAGCCCCTATGCAGGCGGGGTTTGAAACCCCGCCTGCAGTGCGTGTGAAAAAGTATTATTAGTGCGGAACGGGCAATGAATTGCCCTACTACAAGCGGGCGGAGCATGCTCCGCCTTTAGAAATTATACCTGCGCCAATCCCGCACGCTCACGGAAACGATTAAACGTTTTCAGAATCCCTTGCTCCATCGTGTAGGCAGGCGTAAACCCCATCTCTTCAGCGATAGGCGTTGCATCATAATCCCACGAAATACCAAACACACCCGGCTCCAACGTAATCTCTGCCGCTGGCACCAATGTCTTGAGGTATGCCACCCCTTCTTTGACAGGGCGGATACCCCCCTTCACATTGAAAACGCGCGTCCGTGTTGTCGGACAGGTGCATGCCATAACAATCGAACGCGAGACATCCTCAACGTATTGCCAATCCACTGCATCGTCACCGAAAGGACAAACGTGCGGTTCACCCATCGCTACCGCTTCAATCATCTGCGTCGTGAACGAACTCATCCCGCGTGTCCTACCGACACCGTAAACAGCCGTGAATCGAAGTCCGATTGAATCAACACCATAAGCATCGAAATAGTGGGTCGCGTATTTCTCATTGAGAGATTTACACGCGCCGTAAATAAACTTAGGATAGTGTGGTGCGTCGTTGAGAATCTGTTGGTGGTTGTAATCCTCTGGAGCACCAAAGACTGCAACACTGCTTGCCCAGACGACACGTTTAAGATTGAAAATACGCGCCGCTTCCAATATATTAATCGTGCCTTCGCAGACGATCTTTAACGCTTGCGGTGGATTCGCATTACATGCGGGAACCTGCCATGAGGCGAGGTGGATAACCCTATCAATTTCGTGTGCTTCGATGGTGCGTAAAACGTGCGGCAGATCGGTGATGTCGCCTTGCACGAAGGTAAAGCCTTCAATCTGTTCGTCCGTGAGTACCATCTTTGGGATGGTCAGGTCGTAAGCAAAATCATAAACCACTACCTTTTCACCGGCAGCCAATAGGTCGCGGATGACGTAAGTACCGATGCAGCCCATGCCACCGGTGAGCAGATATGCCATAATCTGTTTTCTCCTTTTTTTCTAAGGGATGTCGTAAGTCCCCCTGATAAGGGGGATTTAGGGGGTTTCTTCTAATCGTTTATGAAATGCGCTGTATCTGAAACAGGTGTTAACTCGCTTAGAGAGGCGTTTCCACATTCACGAGAATATCGTCGCCTTCCACTTTAACAGGGTAAGTAGGCACTTTCTCCTCACCTGGCCATACACACTCACCTGTCGTCACATCAAATTCCCACATGTGAAGTGGACACGTAACACAGTTTTTATCCAAAAAGCCGTAACTCAAAACGCCGCCAAGGTGAGGACAGATGTTGTTCATCGCATAATACTCACCTTCCACATTGTAGATACCGATGAAAACGCCTTCAACTTTCACACCGATACATTTACCGGGTTGAATCTGATCGGTTGTCGCGGCTTTTATAAATTGTGACATAATTTCTCCGTTTTTTCGTGTCTAATACGAAGCGTAAGATTAAAATCGCAACACTGTTTTCTGATGCGATTTTCTGATTGATGCAATATCGCTCTGGAGACTACGCATCATCCATCGGGTACAGGCTACATCCGCCGTCTACAAGAAGCACTGCGCCTGTCATGTAGTCTGCGGCGGAACTACATAAAAACAAAAAGGCGTTTGCCACCGAATCAAGCGGTTGCATAACGCCGAGTGGAATTGCTTTTTGGGCACGGGCGCGGTAAATCGGATCCGTATCCCACTGTTGTTTGGCGAGTCCGACACTAACAATGCCGGGCGCGACTGCATTCGCACGAATCCTTTTGTCTGCCAATTCCCGTGCGAAAGAACGCATGAGCTGCTTCATTGCAGCTTTACTTGCGTTATAGGGACCAATCTCGGGCCACGGCACGTCAGCAACCCAAGATGTCGTAAAAATGAGGTGTCCTTTGACACCATCTTCGAGCATTGAACGGGATGCGGCACTACCCAATAAAAACGCTGTCCGGGCATTGACTGCCATCGTTTCATCCCACTCTTCTGCACTGTATTCTAACAACGGTTTTGGAATCACCATACCGATATGACACAACGCGACGTGGATAGGTCCGAACCGTTCGCGCGCAGCACTTACCAACATATCGGTTTCAGCGGTATCTGTCAAGTCGGCTTTGACGTAGTTGATTTTTTCTATCTCAATTCCGTGCTGGCTGAGTCGATCCGTTGCCAGCTGATCTGACAGAATATCGTTCACCGTTACGTTTGCGCCGTGTGCAGTTAATTTTTCAACGATTCCAATCCCGATCGCTCCGCACCCACCGGAGATAACGATGTGGTGTCCGATAAGTGCATCGGTACGGAAGGCCATTGCTGGATCTCCTTAGAACTACGTATTTCCCCTCAAAGTCCCCCTGATAAGGGGCGGTGAATGCCCATAAGGCATTCATACCGTTGATTCGCATTCATACCTGGGGAATGCCCATACGGTGAATGCCCATAAGGCATTCATACCGTTGATTCGCATTCATACCCGGGGAAGCCCATACGGGCTTCATACCGTTGATTCTGATTCTGATTCTTTAGGGGGTAAAAAACCTGTGCCTCTTAAAGTCCCCCTGATAAGGGGGATTTAGGGGGTTAAAATTCTATTATTTTCGCATCACTTTACCTTCACCCCGAGGATCCGTGCCGCCGTCCTGATGAGTGCCATCGTTCCATAGCCGGACACCGTGTCCAGGACCGCCAATGCCCCCACTATCTGTAATTTCATGCCCAAGTTCTCTCAGGGCTGCGAGCACCTCTTCACCCGCACGCGATTCGATTTGGATCGGTTCCGCACCATCGCTATGGAAGCGTGGTGCGTCTAATGCTTGCTGCATCGACACTTGCAAGTCCATAAGGCTGACGCTGATGTTAAGTTGGTTATTCTGGATAGTCCTACCGCCGGGGATACCATAAGTCGCAAAAGGTTTGCCGTCCCGCGTAGCGAGCATCGGACCCATGTTATGAAGTGGACGCTTCCGAGGTCCAACAGAGTTTGCGAGTCCGGGTCTCGGATCAAAACGTCCGACACCGTGCCCGAAGAGCAACCCTGTTCCGGGTACTGTCACCATTGAACCGAATCCACCACCGTGCGTCTGCGTCAGGGATACCATGTTTCCGTTGGCATCCGCCGTAGAGATATGGCTTGTGCAATTCATCGGTTCATGGTAGACGACTTCTCCGGGTTGCGGTGATTTCAGTCCGGCTTTCAGCTTTTCACTGAGTGTTGCCGTGAAATTATCAGAGAGTTCTGCTGCGATGTCTATGTCAACGACTTTCGGATCTCCAAATCGGCGGAGTCTTTCGGGCCAGCAAACCTTCATCGCTTCAGCGAAAAGATGGAACCTTTCCGTAACAGACATCTCTGCGACATCAAATTCCTCTACCAGTCGAAGCATCTGTAAGGTCGTCAGTCCACCTGCACCGAGGGGAGCTGTATAGACCGAGTAGCCTCGGTACTGTATCTGGTAGGGTTCGGTGATAAATGGACGGTAATCCTTCAAGTCATCCGCGGTTATGCACCCGCCTAATTCCTGAATGTGGTTTGCGATTGTTTCAGCGGTTGCCCCTTCATAGAATGCAGAGTGTCCACCTTCCGCGACTGCCTCTAAGGTTCGGGCAAGTTCAGGATTGGTAAGCACTTCGCCTTTTTTGGGAGGTCTGCCATTTTTCAGGAAAACACGTGCTGTTTCTGGGAATTCCTGTTTCCAGCGTTCCGCGTTTCCGGCGATCCCACCGCGGTTGGCACTATTCGGCGCGTAGCCGTAACGCGCAGAGTTAATAGCAGGTCGGAGCACATCGGCGAGCGGTAGCGTTCCAAACTCTTCCAACGCCAAACACAAGCCAGCGACGACGCCCGGCACGCCAATAGATAACGGACCGTGAACATTTACGCGTCCCGGCACCCGGTACCCCGCAACTGTATCTGGGGCATCTTCAATCGTGAACATGTCTTCGGAAGCAGCTGCGGGTGCTGCAGAATTGTAATCTATTGCGATGACATCTTCCGTTTTGCTACGATAGATAAGCACGCACCCACCGTAACCCGCTATGCCGTTATGCGAAGGCTCCACGACCCCTTCTGCAAACGCCGCAGCGACAGCAGCATCAACGGCGTTCCCACCGGCAAGAAGCATCTCAAATCCCGCCTGTGCCGTACGAGGATGCGGTCCAGCAATGGTACCGTGGTCTGTTTTGTATAAATTCACCAATTTTTCCTTTCGCTGAAGGCTAATACACAAAATTCTAAAGTTTTTTTACAGAAATGTCAAGTAATTCAGACATTTTATCTGCTTTCTTCTCTATTGACGATGAAATCTACAATTAGGTGTAGGGCTATTTAGTTTTCGATGCCTGCCTGCGACTTCATCTGAACGCCCGCATCTTGAATCCAATACTGGATACGAGAGAAAGATGGAGCCGAGGTGTGATCCCTGAACGGCGTAAGACCTGTTAAAAATTCCTGTTCAATTTTTCGAGGAATCGTGATACAATTTGGAACTTAGCATTTTCAAGTACCAATCATTGAAAGAGGAGATATGATGAACAATCAAGTGACTTCGCCCGAAACATTCTTTGGATTCCAACTTGGCTGTGACCGTAAGATCGCCGCTTGGGACAAGATCGTTGCGTACCTGCAGTTGTTAGAACAGGAGAGCGACTGCTTACAAATCATTGATATGGGGCCTTCCACAGAGGGAAACCCGTTTCTGTTAGCCTTCATCTCATCGCCACAAAATCTGGCAAATTTAGCGCGTTTGCAAGCCGTCAACGCCGAAATAAGTGATGCCCGAGGACTCTCGGAGAAGCTTGCGAGGTCATTGATCAGCGAGGGGAAGGTCGTACTCTGTCAGTCAATGGGCCTTCACGCTACGGAAATCGGGAGCACGCAGATGGCATCGGAACTCACTTACGATTTGATAACCAGAACGGATGCGGAAACGCAACGCATTCTTGATAACATAATTTTCCTGATGTTTCCGTGCCTGAACCCGGACGGGCTGATCATGACAACAGATTGGTACAACAAATATTTCGATACCGAATACGAGGGCTGTAATCTTCCCTGGCTTTATCATAAATATGCTGGGCATGACAACAACCGTGACGCCTTTATGTTGAATTTGGTCGAATCGCAATACGTAGCACGGATCCTGTTTCAGGAGTGGCATCCACAGGTATTCCAAGACCACCACGAGATGGGGAGCTACGGGGCACGCCTGTACGTCGCCCCTTATTCTGAACCGATTCACCCGCATGCTGACCCGCTCGTCTGGCGGGAAATAAGCTGGTACGGGGCGCACATGGCATACAGGTTGGAGGAAGCGGGTAAGACAGGCATCCTGAATGCCGCGCAATTTCCAGCGTGGGGCCACCTCGGCTTCCACTGGATAGGGAATTATCACAACATTGCCAGCATCCTGACCGAATCTGCACACACCAAGTTGGCGACACCCCTATATATCCACAAAGGACAATTACAATCCCAAGGGGGGGCACTCAGAGCGTTTCCGCATTACAAACCGCAGACAAATTTTCCCCATCCGTGGCTGGGCGGCTGGTGGCGATTACGCGACATCGTCGAGCAACAGAAGATTGCAGCGTGGAGCTTGCTTGATTTAGCCGCGCGGCACAAGGAGACCGTCCTGTCCAACGCATATCTGAAAGCGAAGCGGCAGACAGCGCGTGGCGCGACGGGTACCCCGAGCGCGTATCTCATCCGTCCGATACAGCATGATACTTTGACCGTCGTGGACCTGATTAATAAGCTGCTCGCCCAAGGCATTGACATCCAGAAAGCAACGCAAGCCTTCACTGCTAATGATTCAACCTATTCGGCGGGCACATATGCCATTTTCCTCAATCAGCCGAAAATGGCAGTTATCAAAACCCTGCTTGGACAGACCTTTTTCCCGGATGATGCTTGGACACGCACACCGGACGGAACACCAAATCGCCCGTATGACACAGCGACAGACACAGTCGCGGAGTTTATGGGGGTCAAGGTCGAACCTGTCAATACTTTGGCGTGCGATGACGCTATTTTCGATCTGCTCACAACTCCCGAGCAACCCACGGGCCAATTGGTTGGTGAATCAGAATTTGGGTATATCTTCGATGGGCGACTCAATGAAAGCTTCAGGCTTGTCAACCAGTTGCTGGCGCGAGACCTCCAAGTCATACGGGTTGATGAGACCATCGAAGTCGGTGATACGCAATTTCCACCGGGGGCGTTTGTAGCACCCGCTGAATCAAAAAAGGTACTTGAGGGATTCACGAGCGGTTCTGGGATTACGTTCTATACTTTAGAACAGGAACTTTCGGACCGCTGGCATGAAGTTCAAAAACTGCGCATTGGTATGTACCAGAGATACCATGGGGGCAATATGGATGAAGGTTGG
The DNA here is from genome assembly GCA_022821495.1 of Candidatus Poribacteria bacterium. GTDB lineage: Bacteria > Poribacteria > WGA-4E > WGA-4E > WGA-3G > WGA-3G. The sequence goes on along the minus strand of JAJEDN010000051.1, from coordinate 16,828 downwards.
ACGCGACTCGTACTCGAACAGTTCGGATTCCCCTATCAGACGTTGAAAGATGATGACATCACGGGCGGCGACCTAAGTCAGCAACTTGACGTTTTCATACTCCCGAGCGACACGACTGATACGATCGTCGGAAAATCGGAAAAGGACGAAGCCGACGAAGATGAATCCAAGGAATTCAACGTTCCACCAGCGTACCGGAGTGGCATCGGTAAGAAAGGGGTCAAGGCGATTAAGCAATTCGTCGAGGCGGGTGGAACGCTACTTGCCCTTAACGGAGCGTGTGAGTTTGCGATTGAGAAATTGGATTTGCAAGTCAGAAATACCCTTAAAGGGAAGTCGTCGAAGGCGTTCTTTTGTCCCGGATCAACATTGAAAGCGGCTGTTAACACAAATCACCCGCTCGGGTACGGCATGCCTGATGAAACGCTCATACTGTTCTGGGATAGCCCCGCATTTGAAATTCAACACTCACGCTTCAGTGAAAGATACGAACTCATTGTTCAATATCCAGAAAAGGCTATCTTGCAAAGTGGTTGGCTTGTTGGTGAAGACCAACTCTCGGAACAGGCAGCTATGGTCTCGGCGCAGTACGGGGCAGGGCGCGTCATCCTTTTTGGATTTCGACCGCAGTTCCGTGCACAAACCCGCGGGACGTTTAAGTTGTTTTTTAACGCCCTTCTTGGTTAGGGACTAATATATCTCTAATCCTGTCCATCCTTGAAGCCTACAAATCACAGTTCAGACAATTAAGAGTACTGTGATCCTTTCTTGTAGGAGCGACACTCACTGACCACTGACTGCTAATGGTTGATGGCTGACTGCCTTTCAGGTATTTTCATTTGACATGTTGTCCAGAACCGTGTATAATACAGGAGGGTGTATCTAATAAAAAGCACCATCACACATTAACAATCAGAAATCGGGAAGTGAGAAACGATAATGTCGCCTCGTAGGCAAGCACGCATCGTCGCGATGCAAATACTGTATCAAATTCAACTCACTGCTGCACCTGCGTCAATCGTCATAGAGCAGTTTTGGCAGAGCCAGGAGACATCTCCAGAACTCCGCCCGTTCGTAGTGGCACTCGTTGAGGGTACCACTTCACACCTCGAAGCAATTGACGCGTTGCTTCAGAAGACTTCTGAAAATTGGAAACTCCATCGGATGCCTATCATAGATTTGTCTATTTTACGATGCGCAACCTATGAAATTCTCCATATCAGCGACATTGATCCAGCAACCTCGATTAATGAGGCGATTGAGATTGCCAAAGTTTATAGCACCCCTGATTCACCTAAATTTATCAACGGTATCTTGGATAGTATCCAAAAAAGTGTGCCTGATGCTCTTGAACCCTGAAGTATCTGGCTGCGGATTTTATAACAAAAACATGAGCCCGTAATGGAATGGAGGGCGGATTTAAGGAGCCTACTTGAAAGCTCAGGCACCCGTTGTTTACCCGCAAGGAAAAATTAAAAATTTAAAAAACTTAACGTTATGTTTGCTGTTCCTGCTTCCGATACACGTAAACGCCGCACCCGAATTTGAATTTGTCAGCGGATTCGGTGGAAAGGGAGAAGGGGACGCACAATTCGCTGAAACCTTGTTCATGGCATTTGGACCTGACGGCGCCATCTACGTAGCAGATACGGATAACTTCCGAATCCAGAAGTTCACTGAAATGGGAGCGTTTGTATTTGACATCCAGATGGAGACAGAGAGCGAGTTCCGGTTTATTAACCCGACGGCTATTGCTGTTGGAATGGATAATAGCATCTATGTAATGGACTGGATGTTTGTTCAGATTTCAACCCCACATCCCGGACCGAAAATCTTTAACTATTGTCCGTGTGTTCATAAGTTTGACGCACAAGGCGTGTTTGTTGCAAGCTACCCGATACAGGATTTCAGCCAGAAGATAGCACCGCTTGAGGCAGCCGCACCCGGCTTAGATGCTGAAGGCAATTACGCGCTCATTATCCCGCAAGGAGACACGAGACGAGCGTTTCTCCTGACGGTAGATACCAACGGAAGTCTCTATATTTGCGATGGTGGTGTGATTTACAAACTTAGTGCCGCGGGTGAACCTGTTTCCGACTATCCACTCGCGCAACCCGGAACGGGGCATCTCGTGCATCCCGTGGATATGACAATAGATACATCAGCGAATATATATGTTGTTGATGAAAAGGGACATCGGGTACTGAAATATAGTCCAGAGGGGAAATTTTTACAAGTTTTCGGTGAATACGGCGACGCAGCTGGGCAATTTATCGCCCCCTTTCGGATAGCAGCATTGACAGATGGCACACTCCTTGTCGCTGACACCGCAAAGTACTTAAAAGATTTCGCCTCTACACTCCCGAAGCGGCTGGACGATCCAACGCGACGCTACACCGGTAATACACAGTTGTTTCGTTACCGGCTACGCCGTATCCAGCGATTTACCACGCATGGTGAATACACACAGAAGCTCCTGATCCCGTTTCGACGGGAGGTGGAGACCGATGTCGCCCTACAACTTAAGGGGATTGATGGGAGTGGAAATCTCTACTATCTCAATCCAACGGAATTGCTGTTTCGGAAGTATACCCCAACGACACCCTTGATTTCTTCAATGTTTCAAACGGAACTCAAACTCCGCTATACGCGCGATCTCCAAGATATTGAAATTGATAACCAAGACGACTTAGATGCAGACCTCTATACCAAGTCCGATTTTGATGAACAGATTGTTCAGGATACCGCTTATGCAAATTTAATGCTATCTTATGATCTCAATGAATCCTTCCGGCTCGCGCTTTCCAATCGACTCACTTATGTCCACATGACCGATACGAGTTATTATCGGGCAAGGGATTTTGAAGATTTCCGTGGGAGTTTCAATCAAGACGATCGGGCGACTGAAAACTCTTGGGATGATCGGGTTCAGATTGATTTCACGTGGGTGCGTGACCATAGTTTCTACAATTATCGAGAGGCACGCGCATTTGCGTATTTCAGCGTCATACGTCTTGATTTCAGCAACGATGCCCTGAATCCATCCAACTTTCGATTCTTTGATTTCAACGCCGATCTCTCTGATTGGGGCGCAGGGATCTATTACGACTTAAGTCGGACCTTCCGCTTGAATTTTGAAATCACACACTTTTTCGGCAAAAACAGCTACACCTATATTGACGAGACGAGTGTCCTCTATGCGACTGGGTTTCAGGAGGCAGATTTCATACGCGCAGCTTTGTTCATAAACGGGATCTTTTAAAACGGTTGCAATATATTCCAAAATTAGATATTATCGAAGTTGGAATCCTTTTGGAACGGGCTTCAGAAGTACCCGCGCAGATTGAAGGGAGGTTTTCGGCAATGCAAACTTATCCATTATCACAACTCACCGAGGAAACGCTTGATACACTTGTAGAACTGCACGAAGCAGATGGGGACTTAGAAGTGTGGGAGAAAATGCAGATACCCTTGACTGCCGAAGAAGGAGTGATGCTTGATTACCTCAAGGCAGATACACAGCAACGTCACCTCACAAGGTTAAACGAAGCCACCCTCTGGGCACGGACTATTTATCCGCTCTTAAGGCTTGCAGAAGATGACCGAATTGTGGCGTGGGCAGGTGTACTACTCAAAGCCACATATCCCACATTTGAATTGGAAGGCGAAGCTGATGGCGCGCTTGCTCCCGCTGTTGCCGGGAAAATTAGGAGTCCTTATCTCGTTGTCCATGAAGCCAAACGCGGTATTAACGCGCCAGACCCATTGTGCCAACTTTACGGTGAAATGCTCGCTGCCGCATGGCTCAACTGGAAAACGGATGCTAATCCAGAACAACAGATTTTTGGGTGTTACACTATTACCGATGATTGGACCTTCGTACACGGAAGCGTTAGTGAAATCGAGAGCGAAAGACCTGTGTTTCATGTCGAATTTTCACCGAGATACAACGGTATTTTGGAAGCGGAACGCATTGTGCAGCTCCTTAAGTTTATCGTTGCAAAGCGCGTAAACGTCAACACTTAACAGGAGACATCAACATGGCAACTTTTGGAACAGGTGATTATCAATATGAGGTTGTAGAAGGATGGGGGATGATACCTCAACTCGGTCTCGTCTCTGGTGTGGCGTGTGATTCAAATGATCGCGTCTATGTCTATAACCGGAGTCCACAACCCGCTATGCTCGTTTTCGAGGCGGATGGCACATTCGTTACCGAATGGGGCAAGGATATCTTCCAGAAACCGCACGGCATCTGGATGAGCCCTGATGATGAGATCTATACTACGGATACTGTTGATCACACAATCCGAAAATTTTCGCTTGATGGCGAATTATTGCAGACATTTGGTACGGTGAATCAACCCGGCGCACCGGGAGGTCCCTTTAATGAACCGACGCGCGCGGTCCTTTCTGCCTCTGGAGAGATGTACGTCTCCGATGGCTATGGTCAATCACGGGTACACCGGATGACTGCTGATGGTGAAGTCATCGTTTCGTGGGGCGCGCCGGGCACCGGACCCGGCGAATTTAACCTGCCACACGATGTCACCGTAGACCACAACGACCGCGTCTATATTCTTGATCGTGGCAACTTACGGTGTCAGATTTTTAACAACAACGGTGAATACCTCACTGAGTGGACTGACCTTCGTTCACCGAACGATCTCTTCATTGATAGTGATAATATCATTCATATCGCCGAAGGTGGGCAACGTATCAGTATCATGACACTTGAGGGTGAAGTCATCGGACGGTGGGGCGAGAAGGGTGATGCGCCTGGGCAGTTCAGCGATTCACCGCACGGTATATGGATTGATTCAAAAGGCGACATCTATGTGAGCGAAGTTATCGCCGATAGACGTTTCCAAAAATTCGCGAGGGTTTAGTAAGTTTTGAAGAAACCTTATTATTATTTTAGCGGCGCAGCTTGCAAGCGCGTATTGCTGACTACAATTGTTTTTATCGGTGTTATCGGTTGCACGTTGGTATTTGCTGATGAAGGGCATGAGCATTCGGGTGACCGAATAAAAGAGTTGGTCAACCAACCGCTTACGCTACAATTGGCGATTGTTGCCCTTGTGGTCTCATTTGTACTGGGGGGGTTGCATGCCTTAACACCCGGACACGGGAAAGCCATAGTCGCTGCTTACCTCGTCGGTTCTAAGGGCAGAGTCATTGACGCAGTTTTCCTTGGGCTTGTGGTTACTTTTACACACACCTTCAGCGTCATAGCACTCGGAATCGTCATGCTCGTAGCACAGGGGTTTGCACCGGACGATATCGTTCCGTGGCTGAGTATGTTCTCTGGTATCCTGATTGTTGGTATCGGCGCGTGGCTGCTTGCCAGGAACATGAAGCAGTATTACAGTGGTGGCGCACACAGTCAAGCACATGGACATCAGCACCCACACCCGCATGATCATTCGCACGCACACGACGATGCACATGGGCATGATGACGACCATTCACATGACCATGACCACGACCATCCGCACACAGACGACCACGATCACGGACACGACCATGACCATTCACACGATGATGACCATGACCACGACCATCCGCACACAGATGATCACGATCATGGACACGACCACTCACATGACCATTCGCACGATGATGACTCTGGAGATTCACACGATCATGCCCTTACACACAGTCACGGTGGGCGGACACACACCCATGCTATGCCATCAGAGCGGACCGGTTTTTGGGGGTTACTTTCGCTCGGTATCTCCGGGGGTATCGTGCCGTGTGTCGATGCACTCATCGGACTCCTATTCGCTATTAGTCTTGGCAAACTTGTGTGGGGGCTGGTTATCCTATGTGCTTTCTCATTAGGGCTTGCTGCTGTCTTGGTGGCTATCGGTATTCTGATGGTAATGGCGAAACCGGTAATTGCGCGTTTTACGGGTGAAGGGGTCTGGTTACAACGTCTGCCGATTATCAGTGCCGCTGTCGTCATCCTACTTGGGGCATTATTAGTATTCAAGGCATTTAACACTGTCGGTGTTCATATTTGATAGAGCTTACGCAGACAGGCGACAAATCACTGTACTACAAGCAGATATACTTTGGAAATATGGGTGTTTCTCAAAAAGAGTATGGTTCGTAGTAGCACAATTGATTGTGCTTTGCGTAAGTCCTAAACCTTATATTCAAATCGCGTTACCCGAGTGATATTTGCCGATTTTTCTTTTTCGACTCGGCCCCTACTCATTTAGCATTTGCGCGAACGCCTCAATGTTTGACACCTTCGCAGCAGCGAGATGTAACCGCTTAAGTTTTTCCAAATCGTTTACACGCTGAAGGGCAGGTGTTAAAGCGTTTACAGCCTCTGCCTGGAACTGATCTGTCAACAAAGCCAAAGTGTTTTCGATCGTAGTCTCTATAAGAATTCGCTCACGTAGGTATTGGTAAGTTTTAGATTCACGCATAAGTTCCTCCGGTACAAGTCGTCCAAACAACTCTGAGTCATATACTACACCGCCAAAGAGGTAAATTCCATAAAGCAAATCCGCTTGTTTTCGCTGATCAACAGGGGCGGTGCGCGTTACATCAACGCATGTTTGCACCCAGCGTTCGAGATCCATTCCCGCAGGTGCTCTCATGAGCGGTGTAAAGGGCAGGAGACCCGGTGCCTGCATCTCCAAAATTTCTTGACCTTCTATCTCAATGAGCCGTATCACCTTATAACGATTAGTATGTTCGTAGCCGTTCCGCTTATAGGCGTACCCCCCGGGATCATTCCTTCCGGCTCTTGGGTGGAAATAGATGACATTAGAATAGACAGGCATCTCATATTTGCCGACGAGGTATCCCTGATATTGCGCATTTCGTGCCCACATCGGTTTGTCTGTACTCTCACGAAGTTGCAATTCGACATGCAAAATCACTTCGTCTCCGTTGATCCGGACACGCTTTGTAATATCAGTGCGCCGCGCGATGACAGTCTGTTGTTCAGTTTCAAGATCCTCAAGGACTTCAACATCGTCTCGACCCAGGACGAATCGAGAAAGGTCGGCAGCGTGCTCTGTCCATAAATTTTTGCCCATATTGTCGTAATCTTGTGCCATAAATATAGAATACCTTAAACCGTTGAAAATATCAACGTCAATTCGTCCTTGACAATTGAATCTTTCTCTCATATAGTAACCGAAAACAAAAAAGGAGCCGCACCCTATTATGTCCAGCACAGTCGGAATCTTAAGTCCAGGCGATATGGGACACACCGTTGCGGATGTACTCCGTCAAAATGGTTTACGCGTTATCACGTGTCTAAAAGATCGGAGTCAGCGCACCCGCCAACTCGCAGAAAAAGTTGGCATCTCGGATGTGCCAACCTATCCGCAGCTCGTTACCGAAGCCGACTTGATTCTTTCGATCATGGTACCTGCGCAAGCGAAGTCCGCTGCGTCTGCAGTCGCGGAAGCACTCCAACAGGTGGATACAACCCTAACATACACCGACTGCAACGCTATCGCTCCACAGACAGTGCGTGAATTGGGAGATATTATCACCGCAGCCGGCGCGACTTTTGTTGACGCATCTATTATCGGACCACCACCCCGTACACCCGGAGCGACGCGCTTCTACGCATCGGGACCGAACCTTGATACATTCGCTGAACTCAACAATCACGGGTTAGATGTACGGGCACTTGGCGACGAGATAGGACTCGCCTCTGCGATTAAGATGTGCTATGCCTCCCTAACGAAAGGGTTGACTGCACTCTGCACCGAATTGCTCACCGCAGCATCCGTTTTAGGCGTTTCGGACGCATTGACAGCAGAGTTTCAGTTGAGTCAATCGGCACTCTTTGAACGCATGGAGAGAGGGTTGCCGAGCATGCCACCGAAGGCGAGACGCTGGATCGGCGAGATGGAAGAGATTTCTGCGACTTTTGAACATGTCGGGTTGACACCGAATATCTTGACGGGCGCAGCAGATATGTACCGTTTCGTCGGTGACACACGCCTCGCAGATCTACCACCAGAGGCACGCGACAAGTTCCCAACCTTGGCAGAACTAATTGAAATCTTGGCAGAAAACCTTAAATCGAAGTAGTGAAGAGCATCTATCTTGTAGAATGATGCCTATGAGCAGTGCCTTTTGGGTTCAGTCTGTGGATTTATCCCGCACCGCTTCCGCCACGAGTCTCTCCAAATCTGTTCCTCTCGCATTATGCGAAATGAGTTTACCCTCTCGGTCAATGAGCAACGGTGCCGGGATTGAACGAATGTTATACTGACGTGAAACTGGACTGTCCCAACCTTTTCCGCTAACAATCTGCCGCCAAGGAATGTTATTCGCTTTAATATAATCCCGAACTTCGTATTTATGATGATCAAGACTGATCCCAATGACATCAAATCCCGCATTCTTATAGGTATCGTAAACCTTTTTGATATTTGGAATTTCGTCAATACACGGTGAACACCATACCGCCCAAAAATCGAGCAAAACGACTTTTCCGCGGTAATCGCGAAGTGAGATCGGTTTACCATCAAAGTCAGTCGCAGAAAAATGAGGAACAGATTTCCCTATCAACGCTAACACTGGATCAAACTTGATGTGATACGTCTTTGCTATCTCTATATTGCCGAGTTTCTCATGAACTTTGGCAAGCCTCTGAAAGATATATCGGTTATTCAAGTCCTGCTTTTCCAATCCCTCATAGACCTGAAGCGCATCCTGATGCCGATCCACCATCTCAAGCATATCACCGAGGGTGAAGTTGTCTTTAATGTGTTCGGAATCCATGACTGACTTGAAATTGTTGACAAGAATATCGACTTTTTGTTCCTGTTCGGTTTCGACGTAAAGACGAACGAGTGCAGGATACAGTTCAAAAATCCGTTTATCATCCGGAGCGTCCTGAAGTTTGATTTCAAGCGTGGCAATTGCTTTTTCGAGACCTCCATACATCGCCTCTGGCTCGTATATTGCCCAAGCAGCGGTTGACCGATAAATATTAGCAGAGAGACTTAAGTTTAAACACGTAAAATCTTCATTCGCGTGATGCCCGCAACGGACTATCGGTATGACATCGCCATAAATATAACGCTTCTCGGCTGTCAATTCCTGATAGCCAGAATCGAACTGTGCGTAGTCGTAACTCACGGGTAATTCTGGGTCAGTCCTACGGTCATAACTTGGCTTGCCACCGTTTTCATCTGCCGGACAGAGAAGATTGTTTTCATCCGCCAAGTATTTGCCATGCAGATCCGAAAGCCATAACGGAAGTTTCCCATGTTCTTTTCGGTAGGTTTGAAGTGCTTGGCCAATTGCAACTAAATTTTGCGTGCAAAGCTCTATGTTTTTCTCGTTTTGTTTCGTAGGAAAGTCTTCGTTCAACTTTTCTACGGTTGTATCTGCATAAGCAGAAGCTAATAGAATATTCAGCACTATTGCTACTGTCAAAATTACTTTCATTTGTGTATCCTTTCCTCTGTTTCCAGGGCATTTGTCAAACAATAATATTTCCGTTATTTTCCCTCGTATAAGTTGAAAACTGGTGGACTGTCCACACGAAAATTACGGTTTGTAGGTTGGGTTGAACGAAGAGAAACCCAACAAGTTCGTGAAAATAGTGGACTATCCACACTAAAATTACGATTTGTAGGTTGGGTTGAACGAAGAGAAACCCAACAAGTTCGTGAGAATGAAGGTAGATCAACTCGACGCACCTACAACTTTAAACTGAACAGAATACTAATACCATTTCTAATTGAATACTTTTCAATATGCATGTAATATACGCTATTAGTTTGTGCTATCGCGCATCCGTTCAGAAAAGTCGTGCTTATGATATTTATTTTCAGAAATGGTATAATCTCTGGATTTCCGATACTGGGTATAGTATCTTATCAACTCATCAATATAGGCGGTTTTATAGGCTTCCCACACCTCTGTTGATGAGACACCCTGAATTTCGGTTTCCCAGAGATACGGATTATCCTCCAAAAATGCCAACTGATACCGGTGTGCCATAAGAAAAAAATAATCCGCGACGTTTTCTATAATGATGTTTCTTTCCAAAAGGCGTTGAAGCCATGTATTTCGGGGATATCGGGCATCTATCTCTGTAAGCGTGAATTGACTGGAGATACCTTCCTTTGAAAGCAATTCCTGCCATGCATGTAACCCTGACACTTCGTCCGGATTGATTTCAGTGATACTTTCCCTCGAAAATACAGTCACTATGGTGTCTGCGTGCTTGAGGTTGTAAATTTCATCGAATACGTTCATCAGCTCCGGTATTCTTTGAGGACCCGCGTATTCTTTCGGTCTGTATGAGATGCCACCATTGAATTCTGTCCGAACTACTGCCATCTGTGAGGGATCCCCTTTATCACCGACATGCACCCATGTCATTGCCTTTCCAATTGTTACTTGATCTGTTACTTGATTCGCTTGCCTTTGAAAAAAAACGGGATTTTGTTCTATAGTGGTCCCCAAAAACTTCTTAGAAGTCTGCGAACCGTTAGCACCTTCACCGGAGGTGGCAGCCTGCCCAACCTGATTTCGCGCATCTGGCTTTGATGAAATATCAAGAACAACGGGAGCATCAATAATTTCCACTGTCATTTCGGATGTAGCATCAAAACTGTAAGGCTGTTGAAAGCGCGCTGAGTATTGGTTGCTAATGCCAAGCCCTATCACAGTGAGAATAGCCATTGAGGTGGCGATTGCCCACGGGACAACAGGTGTTTTTCCACCGGTAGGCGGTAGAGGCTTGATACGCGGAATTTCACGCAGGATGTTCTCGGTTAAATTGGGAGACAATTGAAAGCTGCCGAGTGCCTCTCGAATCATGGGTTCGTACTGCTTTAAACGTTCCCGGGCACGGTGAACGCGCGTCGCGACAGTATTGACGGATACGCCTAAAAACTCACTTATTTCTGCGTAGGTCATCTCACCGAAGTAGTAGAGCGTCAGAACGGTGCGATCGCTTTCCTTCAACTTCGCTAATAAGTTTTTAACCAGTTCGCGTTTAGTTTCCGTCGCGCTCTCTGCCTGCGCTGCAGCGACGTGTCTCGAATATGAACTGTTCTCTACCATTGGTATATCTGTTTCCTCCAATTGTTGTGTCTGGATCCGTTTCTTTCGGAGCCACGCAAGGCAGCGGCGGTTGGCGATGACATAAAGCCACCCCGGAAACTGACTCGGATCTTTCAACGTCGCTAATTTCCGATAGACTTGTAGAAACGCCTCCTGTGTAATATCTTCAGCGATATGGAAATCCCCTGTCTTTCGCCACGCAAGCGCGTGAACCCGCTTCTGGTACTTCCTAACCAGGTCCGCAAAAGCAGTATCATCGCCTTCAAGGATACGTCGAATCAGTTCAGCATTGTCGTTTCTCATCAAACGCCTCAAAAAAGAAGGTGCCTTATTTGGTATATAGTGACGCGACTTGACAATAAAAACTTACATAATTCCGCGAAAGAATGATGTTTTTGTGGAAAAATATCGGTCAAAAGGATGGAAAATATCGGTTAGAAGGTTTGCCTAAAGTTACGAATCCCACTCAGAAAACAGCTATCAGTCTTTTCCGTGTTATTCTAAATTTTTTATTCTTAAACAACAAAGGTCAGAGGTATTTATGCCTTCAGAAAGCCGTGATAGTTTGATTCAAAAAACACCTTCAAACATACCACTGTGCTTGTGCTCTGAAGAACTGCGCATAGAGTCTATCATTTGCTAATAACGTCTCATGATCCCCGTCTTCAACAATTGTCCCGTTATCAAGGACAAGGATGCGATCACAGGTACGGACTGAAGACAAGCGATGCGAAATGATGAGGGATGTCCGTCCGGCACTTCGTTGAATAAAGCGTTCATAGATCGCCTGTTCGGCTAATGGATCGAGTGCCGCAGTGGGTTCGTCAAGGACAACCAGCCATGGGGTTTCCCGCATAAAACCCCGCGCGGTTGCGATACGTTGCCACTCGCCACCAGAGAGATCGCGCCCCCCAAAAGTCGGTCCTAACACAGTTTCATAACCCGCACTGAGTCGATCAATAACCGAAGCTGCGCCACCTGCGGTTGATGCTACTTCCATACGTTCGGGATGTTCGAGATCGCCAAAGATAATATTCTCGCGTGCGGTCAGGTGGTAGCACGTAAAATCTTGAAACACTGCACTACAGTGTGTTAGCCACTGCTGACGCGCTTCTTCGTTTAAGGGTATATCCCCCAAGCGAATTACACCTGTTTGCGGTCGGTAGAGTCCAAGTAGCAGGCGCGCCAGTGTGGATTTCCCAGCACCGTTAGGCCCAACAAGTGCCACCCGTTCCCCTTTGTTCAATGTTAGGTTGACCTGACGGAGCACAGGTTTTTCCGCATTTGGATAGAAAAACGATACATTTTCTATCTGCAGATGTGACGGTTCTTGTGAGGCTGTCAGATTCGGTGCCTTCTGAGATGTTGAAGGCTCTTTTCCCACTGTTTTTGTGTCGAGATCCAAAAACGAATATAAATCTCCTGACAAACGCCGCATCTCGTCTGCAATCAATAGGAAATAACCCGCGACGTTGTCCCAGATGCCGTCTAAGTTGACGATGGCACTGATTGCGGCGATATACCTGCCGACGGTAAGTCCGCCACGAGAGACCGCCAGCAACAAAAGAATAAGCGAGCAAGCATACAACAAGGCACGTGAAATCCCAATCGCGAGGTGCGCTAAAAATTTGCGCCGTTCAATTGCCTGCTGTTTTTCTATCAGTTCCCTCCATAACTTTCGCCAGCGTTCTATCCATAGGTCCTGTGCTTGGTATAATCGCACTTCCTTACCCGCACCCCGATCCGTCAGAATGCCTTCTAACGCATCTCGCTCTCGTCGCTGGGGTGTCTGTTCCACATCAAGGCTGTAAGCATCGACAGCAAAGCGTGAGCCACTCCACCAAGACGCTATACCGGTGACCATAGGCAACAGTGCCAACAACGGATGAAGCCCCCACAGTACGATACCAAGCGCGACGACACTAATTAATTGTTGAAGATTGTCAACAATCCACCAGACAATTTCTTCGAGTTCATCACCGGACATAGTGCGCGCTCGCGCCAGCGCATTTTGGAATTCTGGGGTCTGGAACTCAACCAGTTCTATTGTATTGGATTTCCGTGCGATACCCTCACCAATCCAAATTTCGATATTTTCTCTGACATTCAGGCGTAACGGTTCTCGTAACTGGTCTGCAAGCGTGCTATAAATTTGTAGACCGAGCAGAGCGAGCAACCAAGGAACAACTTGCCGCCACCAGCCAGTATCACCGATAGCAGCGGTGATTGCATTAACCAAGTGTTCCGTCACGAAAAACTCCCCTACAGGCAGAACACCGAGCGATAGTGTGAGAAGCATCATACCCGAAAGCGAGAGCGCGCCACTCCGCCAGACAATCGCAAAAGTCCGGAAGTATGCGATAATACTCTCTTTCGCAGCCAATCCCCATGTCTTCCATTTTCCGTTCCCGTTCTGCATTGCCATGTCTCCCTTACGCTTTCAGCCCTGCTTCTCAAAGTCCCCCTGATAAGGGGGATTTAGGGGGTTAAAACCGTCCATTACCTCTCAAAGTCCCCCTGATAAGGGGGATTTAGGGGGTTAAAACCGTCCATTACCTCTCAAAGTCCCCTGATAAAGGTAGGGGTTAAAACCGTCCATTACCTCTCAAAGTCCCCCTGATAAGGGGGATTTAGGGGGTTAAAAATACTGACAACCCTTCGCTACTGATACCAATGTGCTTGTGCCTGAAAAAATCTGGCATAGAGTCCATCTCTGGCAAGTAACGCCTCATGTGTCCCATCTTCAACAATACATCCTGAATCCAATACCAAGATCCGATCCGCGAGACGCGCCGATCCGATTCGGTGTGAAATCAGGAACGTCATCCGTCCCGCCGCAAGTTCAACGAAACGTTGATAGAGTTCGACTTCGGCTTGTGGATCCAACGCAGCAGTCGGTTCATCAAGCACAAGGATTTGCGGATCCCTAACTAAAGCCCGCGCAAGCGCGATTTTTTGCCATTCCCCACCGGACAACTCAGCTCCTTCACCCTCTTCACCGAGTGAAGGATCCAAAAATGTATCCAAACCGCGCGGAAAAGTTTGAAAACGTTCCTCGATCCCAACCGCACTGATGACGCGCCGGAGCGCATCATCGTCAATGTCGAAATTTGGCGGACCTGGCACCAATTCCTCACGCACAGGTCTCCGGAATCTCGCAAAATCCTGAAAAACAGCGGCACAATTAAGGGCTAGCTGCTCCGGGGCAATCGCGGCGATATTTTTGTCGTCATAGCGGATTGTTCCAGCATCAGGTTTGTATAATCCGAGCAATAGTTTAATAAGTGTTGATTTCCCCGCCCCGTTAACACCCACGATACTAATGATCTCTCCCGGACGTACCTGAAAGTTTATGTCTTGTAACACGTCGTCCGTTGAACCCGGATATTGGAAACGTAGATTGCGGACTTCTAACCCATGCGCTAACGGCTGCGGGAATGTCTCGGTGCCTGAGGCCGTACGTGCCGTTTTGCCGCGTTCTAAAAGCAGATGCAAATCACGAAGCAACGGGACATCTTCAAGTATGTTTTGTATGAGTCTGAGCAATCCCTCCAGATCGCCTTGGAAGAATGCAGCAGTGCCGGTAAGAATTACATAATCTCCAAGTGTGAGATGACCCTCTACAATACGTGCAGCCAGAATACCGATCGCAACTGCATACGCAATCATTTCAGCGATAGTTGTACCGATAGAGGCTCTCGCTTCCGTCCAGATCTTTGCAAGCGATTCTTCCTTCCATTTTTGGTGGTTCGTTCGCCAGCGTCCGAAAAGCAGATTGAAAAGACCATAGAGCCGCACTTCCTGTCCAGAGGAGGTGCCGAGCAATAAACTCAGCATATAATCCATCATACGCCGTACAGGCGTCGCCGCGTAATCGTGGCTATACCTTCTCTCTGCTGTCTTAACTTTAAGCCACGCGGAGGGGAGCGCGGGTAACGCAACGACGAGTACCAGCAGCGGATCCGCTACCCATAGGATGACCCCATATCCGACCAACGTCACACAGAGTTGCCCGATCTCTGTTAGAAAGCGCAGTAGATTCGTGAGTCGGTGCCCGAGGGCTTGGCGCGCCCGTTGGATCAAATCATACGTCTGTGGCTGATCGAAAACGGCAAAGTCGATATGCGTTGTCGCCTCAAGTAAGGCACCCTGCTGGTGGAGTCCGATAAGGTTTCTCATCTTCCATTGCAGGTATCCATCACAAGTGCCTGCGATATTTCTGAGTATTGCCAAAAGCACGAGTGCTACCACCCACGGTGCTGCGGTTTCTAAATTTAAATCTGCGTCGTTATCGAGAAAAGCAGCGATAAGGTTCACCAGTTCCCGGCTCGCCCACAAAATCCCTATCGGAATACACCCGTGTGTGAGTGTCAGAACTGCTTGCGCAATCGCACCGAACCGACTCGCATGCCAAGCGACGAAGAAAAAACGACGGAGCGTCTTTAGCGCGGATGGTCGACTGTCTGATTTAGTATTGGCGGAATGTGTGTTTTCAGTATTCATGTTTTTCTCCAATAAAAATAGCCTACGGGGTTTAATCCGAAGGCTTTGGAAAAAATCATTTAAAGTTGAGAGGTATACAATAAATTATGTGACGACCCAAATTATGGTGTCAGCGTATCCAATACGCATCGAATTTGTTAACCGGAGAAATCTTCCGCTGAAAGAGAAATGGCACCGGATACGGTTTTTACAGGACGCGATCAGTGCCGGTTCCTAACAAATTTCATTGTTCTGATTCCTGCTGTTCAGGCTCAGGACGTGTAACAATCCATTCTTGGAATGCCGTCATATCCGCAAAAAACGAACGCATGAGGGCGAATTCACCCGGAGCAGCGATGGCACATCGCAGCATCCCTGCCTGTTCCCCGTGTGTCTCTAAACCTTCGCGCCAAACCTCTTGAAACACATTATTGTCTTCTGTCATGAATATGGAAGACATACCGATTTGCATAATTTGGGAGGACAAGCCGGATAGCTCCGAATCATTCGCCATCAGTGGTTCTATCAGATGTGCCTGCTGGAGTTTGTTGAGTTCCTTCATGTTGTCAAGTGGATCTTGGACTGTGGTCCCCCATTCTCGGACGATAAAATAGTAGTTCAGCCAAACTTGGAATTCTTCGTCGCTTTTATCGCTACCGAGCATCACTTCGATTCTGGAGCGCGCGACAGTTTTCATATTTTCTGTCGGCATCGCATCAACGTACGCCGAAAAATCTGTATAATCATTCCCTTCATGCATTTTTAGATAGGTTAGGTACGGTTCACTTGACAAGATCCCTTCTAAATTGCTTGGACTTTCGGAGGCGTCTGTTTCATTTGCTGTTTCAAGAAGTTCGGACAATAGTGTTTCCTGTTCTGCAGTCAACGGTTCACGCGCAGACGCTTCTAATGCGCGCCTATGTTGTGCCTGTTGGGCGTGTATCTCTTCCATCTCTTCCATCATGTTACTGAACCACGGGACCACAAAAACTATTCCGCCGACGAGCAGTAGAACGCCTATACCGATAAGGATCAGAAAAATTGGTTTTTTCATCTAATCTTCGGGCAGGAGACCCCATCCTTCAGGTTGGGGAGGAATGCCCGTCTCCTCTGTTTTTTCTTGACAAACGCCAAGAATTGTAGTATAATGATAGTATCACAGTGGCAGACATAATCAGCGTAATCGCAAGGTTACGTGTCTGCCTACCCACTGATTAGGCGTTAAGGCTGTGAACTGTGAACCGTTATGAAAAAACGAAAGCGAAAATATACGCGTAGA
>JAJEDN010000030.1 GCA_022821495.1 Candidatus Poribacteria bacterium | reverse complement strand
GTGACTTTCAACCCTGCAAGGCAGTTGACTTAGAATCAGTTTTTCCATATCAACTTTGTTACTGGCATTATCGATGTCAATACCAACAAGTTTACCATTGGCATCATAATCAAGCAGTATACCTTCTGAAATTTCTTGACTTTCTACACTAGGGCGTTCGGACAAATTGATATACAGTGAATCAGTTTCTGGATAGTAGTTGAGTGTCATAATTTGAATCCTCTGCAATATTTTAGCACAAGCGAGTGTCTAATCTCAACCTGTTTTCGCATCTTTCCGAAATTTTCGAGATCTCTCCAAGGATTGAAAGGAAGGCGGGCATATTTCAATGATAGCACACAAGATATGCCTATTCCTTTAACGATAGAAAGAATAGACCGACACACCCCAGATAAGTCGGACCAGGACCCATGCACCGCCCACAATGAATTGCCCAAGAATGAGTCCTAAAAAGAGTGGCAATACCCGGTGATACAGGCGAATCCCCCCGAACCGCAAGATGAGGTTTTTGATTGCCCAACTGATGAGCACAGAAAACCATAGCCAACCGAAGGTCCACATGCTGCTCGCTACGGCATAGCCGGTTGGGTGGAACGGGAACATCGGGAAACGCGTGCGCAACCACCACAGCAACCCTGTGAATAGAAATCCGACACCCATAAATGTTACCGCTGGGACATTTGTTTCTGTCGGATAATAGAGCCATGATCGGAGCCTGTGATAGCCGCCGTTGCCCAGCCCAGGATTCGCACCGATATCGTAGGAAACCACCAGATACGCCCAAAACGAAGCGAGAATACCAAAAAAAACACCGCACATCAGTGCAACGACCATCCGCCTTGCACGCATATCTGCGACTTCTACAAGTTTAAAGGCTTCCAATGTGTGCGGCATCGGATGTGCGCGATACCCACGATTGAACGCGTAATAGAGCGACATCATCGTTAAACTCTGCGGCGGAATCATGCGTGAACCGAGCGAATCGATAATAAACTGTCGCGGATTCGCTACAAACATCTCGTGTGTTGGCGGTCCAACCTCCGCCCGAACCCGTGTAATGCCTAACGCGAGGAGATAATAGATAGCGAAATACAACGCTATCATCCAAATCGCCATTCCGCCGCGGTGCGAAAAAATAAAGAGGAAAAGAACACCCCCTATCAACCCCGCCAGGGGCCACCGATAATCCGTTGGATCTTGCATTTCAGGTGGAAGATTCGTCCCCTTCTTCCCGATTAGATTTGTGAACATCGCGTAAAAATGTTTGCGTCCGCCGTAAAGACCAAAGCAGGCGATCGCCAGATACGCGCCTACACCTTGCGGTCCATCGTACGGAAAACCGGGTAAAACCTGTAGCCCCATCGCACTGCCCAACACGCGTTCGCCTTTCCAGAATAGGTAAAAGAACCAGAGTGAAAAGGACATCTCCAACGGCATTAAAAAGGCGAGTCCTACGCCGAATGACAGGATATAGATAGGTGTCCAACCGATTGCGTTCCACGGTTTTTCGGTGAAATAGATACCGAGATCTGCCTTGCGGACCGGTATCTCTGGCAGTGCCGGGAAAAACGCGTGAATCCCATTAATCAGGTCAATGCTCCCCGCAATAGCGAAACCCGCCCAGAACATCTTGTTTTTAAAGAGCCTACCGTCCGAGTGGGTCATCTCTATTGGCAGCCGAACGATCGGGTAGGTGAGACGCTCCCGTTCGATCCATTGCTTTCGGAGCAGTAGATCAATGCATATCATCACCCATATCACCACGGATAAAAAGATCGTCCACCATAAAATCGGTTCCCACCACGCCGCGAGATACCTTGAGCTATAGAAGGTCGTATCCCCATCGTAGAAATCTTGCAAAACAGTTAAATCATCGAGCGTCATCCAACTTGGGAGAAACCGCCAGAAGAGTTGTTGCCATTCGTTTTCGGGGGTTGCAAACCAAAATCCGTTTGGAATCACCGGGACCACTGTTTGCATCATGTCATGCCCAGCAATTGCCGAAGAGATCGAGAGGATGACATAGATCGTGAGCAGTTCGCCTTGACGGAGCGCGAAACGCGGCAACAGCAGCTTCAACAAAAAATTGAGACACGTCAGCACTGTCAGCGTTACCACTACGTTATAAATCAGCGACATCGTTGTCGGCAAAGTGCTCCAATAACGCAGGTGATTCGCCATAATGAAATAGGTGTTCGGTGGGATCAGTATAATGCCAAGTAAAATCGCGCGAAAAGTTACACCCGGATGCCCAGGCTGCGGTGTTTCTTGAGGATTTGAGGGATATTTTGATGTGTTTACCATGTTTTTGAAGTCATCTTACGTAAACCTAACGATAAAAAGAATAAACCGACACACCCCAGATAAGTCGGATCAGCACCCACGTACCACCGACGACGAATTGCCCAAGAATGAGTCCCAAAAAGAGCGGTAACACCCGATGGTACAGACGGATACCCCCGAACCGCAAGATGAGGTGTTTGATGCCCCAACTCATAAAAACGGAGAACCAGAGCCAACCGAAGGTCAACGTACTACTTGCGACCGCATAGCCGGTCGGATGAAATGGAAACATCGGAAACCGCGTGCGTAGCCACCATAGCAGCCCTGTAAACAAAAACCCGATCGCCATAAATGTTACCGCCGGGATGTTTGTTTCTGTCGGGTAATAGAGCCATGATCGGAGCATGCTATAACCGCCCTTTACCACCCACTGATCCGCGCCGGTCGTGTAGGAAACCGTCAGATACGCCCAGAATGAAGCAAGGATGCCGAAAAAGACACCGCACATCAGCGCGACGACCATCCGCCTCGCACGCATATTTCCCACTTCCACAAGTTTAAATGCTTCCAATGTATGTGGCATCGGATGTGCGCGATAGCCACGATTGAACGCGAAATACATCGACAGTACCGTTAAACTCTGTGGTGGAATCGGACGTGAACCGAGCGAATCGAGAATAAATTGCCGCGGGTTTGCCGAGAACATCTCGTGTGTCGGGGGACCAACCTCCGCGCGTACCCGTGTAATCCCTAACGCGAGGAGATAATAGATCGTAAAGTACAACGCTATCAGCCAAATTGCCATCCCCGCATGGTTAGAAAAAATAAAGAGAAAAAGGATACCCCCTATCAACCCCGCCAGGGGCCACCGATAGTCCGTTGGATCTTGCATTTCAGGTGGAAGATCCGTACCTCTCTTTCCAGTCACATTTCTAAACATCGCATAGAAATGCTTGCGTCCACCGTAGAGTCCAAAACAGGCGATCCCGAGATACGCGCCTACGCCTTGCGGTCCATCGTACGGAAATCCGGGCAAAGCCTGTAACCCCAGCGCACTTCCCAAGATGCGCTCACCTTTCCAGAAGAAGTAAAAGAACCAGAGCGAAAAGGACATCTCTAACGGCATTAGAAAGGCGAGTCCTACACCGAATGACAGGATATAAACGGGGGTCCAGCCGATTGCGCTCCACGGTTTTTCAGTGAAATAGATGCCGAGGTCTACCTTTCGGACCGGTATCTCTGGGAAGGTTGGAAAGAACGCGTGGATGCCGTTAATCAGTTCAATGCTCGCTGCAATACCGAAGCCTGCCCAGAGCATCTTGTTTTTAAAGAGCCGTCCGTCTGAGTGCGTCATCTCTATTGGCAGCCGGACGATTGGATAGGTGAGCCGTTCCCGTTCGATCCACTGCTTCCGAAGCAATAGATCGATGCATATCATCACCCATATCAGCACGGACAGAAAGATCGTCCACCATAAAGCCGGTTCCCACCAAGCCGCCAGGTACCGCGCCGCGTAAAAAGAGCCTTCCCCGTCGTAAAAATCTTGTAAGACGGACAAGTCGCTGAGTGTCATCCAGCTTGGCAGATACCGCCAGAAGAGTTGTTGCCATTCGTTTTCAGGAGTAGCAAACCAGAAGCCGTTTGGAATCACAGGTATAAGGGTCTGCATCATATCGTGTCCGGCGATCGCCGAAGAGATTGAGAGCATGACGTAGATGGTGAGCAGTTCTCCCTGTCGGAGCGCGAAACGAGGCAACAGCCGTTTGATCAGAAAATTTAGGCATATCAGCACCACCAGCGTCACCACTACGTTGTAAATTAGCGACATCGTTGTCGGCAGTGTACTCCGGTAACGCAGGTGATTCGCCATAATAAAATAGGTATTCGGTGGAATAAGAATGATGCCGATCAGAATCGCGCGAAAAGTTACACCCGGGTGTCCAGACTGCGATGCTTCTTGGGGATTTGAGGGGTGGTTTGATGTATTTACCATAGATTAGAAACGCATCTGTCTCATCAAAACTGGAAAAATCAGGATAGAGAGGACACAAAACAGTCCGATGTTCCATAACCACAGATACGTTGCGTCCGCACTCAGGATTGATAACAGCGCACACAGCGGGCTCACCACATCCAATGTCGGAATTGCGTCAAGTAACGGAATCGGAATCAACGGAAGGAAAGTCAGCAACAAGACGACCCCGTAACTTATACCTTTTGCCCGAGTCGGGGGATTGTATAACGCAAAACCGATACCGATGAGTGCGAAGAAAATACAACTTACCAATAGGACAGCACCGCATTTCACCAATTTTGAAACTACTAAACCACCTGTGTAACTTGAAAGGGCAAACAGCGGAATTGTTAACCAGATACCCCACATCGCCCAAAGTACCACAGCACTCAGTTTACCTGTCAGGATTTTCCAATTTGCTAACGGACTCAACACAAGCATGGCATCATTTATCCCTCTCCTTGATACGGAATCATCTATATGTAAGACTTCAACGGCATGTCGGGGTATCCAAAGTTGCGCAATAAAGAGAGCAATAATACAGAACGTATAAACCTGTTTTCCAACGTCACTCGTGCGGCGCGCATAAAATTCGACTGTTGCAACTAATAACAGGAGTGCGAGCGCGCATAAGATCAGAAACTGGATACGCCGGTATTTGCTTGAATGGGTATAACAGCGAAGTTCTTTAAGGATAATGGTTAACATGTCTCTTCAACAGGATTTTAGAAATACCTCTCTTGGCAACTACCGGACAGTGTGTTTTTCGTTGACACATTTTTGGAGAGATGGTATTTTCAGTACAAACAGTCCACGTGAGATAGCAGTGCTTACAAGGCATAGGACTTACGTAAAATCAGTAATTTCGGTATTTTTAACCCCCTAAATCCCCCTTATCAGGGGGACTTTAAGAGCAAATGCACTGCAGGCGGGGTTTCAAACCCCGCAGAAATACCCAAGCAAAAACCCTGCAAGGGGGCTGCGTAAATCCTATTACAGTTAGGAGATATCTATGTCTAAACTCAATATTGCTTTAGTGGGTGCGGGACGACGCGGCGCGGGTGCCCACCTACCTGTTATAGCGAAACTCAAAGATGTTTACAATCTCGTCGCCGTTTGCGATATAGACGATGCGGCTGCCACCCGTTATGCCAAAGAATACGGCGCGACCCCTTACACGAATGTTCGTGATCTCGTTGCCCATGAAGCACTTGATGTCGTTGATATTACCGTGCCGGGTGTTGCACATCACGCGATTGCATGTTTTATGGCGGATGCGGGTGTTCACATTCTCTGTGAAACACCTATCGCTGTTACACTGCCTACAGCGGACCTGATGATTGAACATGCTAAAGCCAATAATGTCAAACTTGAGATAGCCGAAAACTATTATCGTGCCCCACGCGAACGGTTTTTATCCAAAGTTATTGCGGCAGATATTATCGGTGAAGTCGCCCGAATTTACCGCATCTTTTACGAAGGCGGTTATCACGGTATGAGTATGCTCCGGCTCCGCGCAGGTGGCGAACCGAAATCCGCACTCGGTATCACACAGACTTCCCCTGTAATTCCGATTATCGATCGGATGAAACGGAATCATACCAGTGAAAGATGGAGCCTCGGTTTTATTGAATTCGATAACAACGCAACAGCGCTTATGGTGTACTCCAATGTCATCCACGCCCGTTCTTTGGGACGCGGCCAAACAGGTATCTCGCAGATTGACGGTAGCAAAGGCACCATCCTCGGCGAAGACATATACGTAACACCTGCGGATGAACTGCAATCTGGTGCGAAAGGTGTTGCCTACCGTCCGACGCGCACAACAATCGACGTGGACGGTGTTAACGTCATTGATAACATCTCGTTGGAACTCCCAGAACAGACTGTCACTTGGGAAAACCCGCTCAAAAATTATCCACTTTCCGAGGGACAGATCGCAGTTGCGGATGAACTGCTCAGCATCGCTACTGCTGTACTTAACGATACGGAACCTGAATACGGTGCAGCGTTGGGTAGGCAGGACCAAGAGATGAACATCGCGATGAGCGAGTCCGGCAATCGCAGTAAGGAAACTATCGCCTTCCCGCTCACCGAGTTAACCGAAACAGAGCGAGGCACCCACGACAGTTACCAACAACAGCATGGGCATCCGATTGAAGACATCGAAGCCGGCATTGATACCTTCTTCCCACGTCGCTAATATCGTAGCATATTCGGTGGAAGAATTCAAACGTTTTCGCTAAGCATCCAAAGCCCTTTGGTTTTCCGATTTCTGCTGGTTGTAATGATGTAAAATTTCATGGTTTTCATAGCAAATCCGAAAAGTTGTGAATTTTACGAAATGCCGTAGACCTAATCCACGACTGGGTTTTTGACGGTTTTAGTAGCAGGCTTGTTAAAGGCTGCTATGAAATTTGCTATGAAATTTTGTCGTTAATTTTCAGTTTTCAGCAAATTAGTGATCGGTTTCCATCAGCAGTCGGTTTTCATATCGGGCGGGTTTCCTAATCCCAGTACACCGCGATAGAAGCACTCTCCGAATCGCGACTGCTTTGACGCTGTGTGACGTTAATGTGACGTTCTGCACGTCACATGTGACGTGCAGAACCCACGTGATACGCGGAATGTGACGTGACTTTACGTTTTTTTACTATGGTTTACCCACTCTATTTGAGATATACCAAAGAGAGGTTTCGCGCCAAAAAGATACCAAATGGTATCTTTTTTTCTTTTTGGTAATTTTCGGATGTGTGCTGTAAACGCGGTCATCATAAGTGTTTTCAGGTGTGTTTTGCATGATGTCTCGTTGAAAAAAATAATTTTGTCGTTAATTGAGGGTGGTTCATAAATATGACTCGTAGGGGTTGGGTCTCCCAACCCGTAAGATGAACGGATAGTAGATCTACCAAACGGATGCATATTTCGAGATTTCGAGCGACGGTTTGCGGTGTAAAACTTGGGTGCCCGTGTTGCCGCTGCGTCACGGGACCACCCGCACCTCTAAAGCGTATCAAACCTTGTATGTGCCGTATTTTGGGCGTTGCATTCTAAATCACGTATTAATTATACGGTGCATTTTCTGGGCAATCAAAGAGAAAATGTCGGAAAATATTGTGATTATACTGTATTTTAATGTGTGTTTAATGTATTTTCGATTTTTGGGCGTTTTTTTTCGTTGTTTGGGACGGGATTTGTGGGAGTCAGTTGTCAGTTGCCAGTTAAAGAGGGATTTGATTAAGCAGATTGTCTCTTAACCGACAACTGCGTACTGGTAACTGGGGACGAATGCGTCTGAATGCAGGTCGCATTTGGGCGAGTACGCCGCAAATCTCGGATTATCGCGGATAACACGGATGACGCGGATTTTTGGGCGTGGTCTGAACTGTGATTTATGGGATTTAGGGATTTACTATGATTTCATAGTCGGAGTTGCCAAAAACCGTCAATAGTGCCGTAGGTTCGGTTGAACGGAACTGATAAAACCGATACCTTTTCCCAAAGAGGCATTAAATCCTATATTCTGTCTCATGCACGCATGGATATAGAGAAACCCAACTTCATATCCGCTAAAAATCTTGTAACACCACAATCTGGAAAATTCCTATATCCTGATTCTTGAGACTGCTGCCACGATATTTATACACTCCCCAAAAAAGAAAAGTCCCCTTGATTTTTCATACAAAATACGTTATCATATATGTAGGCAAAAAATTTCATCAGAAACGCTATTTTCCAAGCGTCGGCCACAACTCCGGTAGGTTCGGTTTCCTAACCGAACCGGATTTTAAACACGAACCGCGAATACTTCTATCGTGCAAATCCCAAATCAACTTAGAGGCAGATCCTAAACCTAATAGAAGAAATAGCCATTGGAAAAAAAGCACAAAACACGTCCCATTCCCACATCTCACGTGGACTCTGCACGTCACATAAAGGTATTGAACTATAATAGGAGGTTATGATGAATAATTTATTTTCAACCCCTGAATTTCCGAAATTTCCGATTGAGGAGTTTGAGGCAGAACTTGAACAGAAGCATGCTGAGTTTAAATCTGCCATCCAAAAATCGTCGCAAAAATTATTAGCACAGCGCAAAGAGCAGTACCCGGAACTCATGGGTGCTGAAATTACCAATCTGAATGATATACAAATCTCAATAATATTAAAAAGAAGACAGCCTGATGGAATTTTGTTAGAATATCTCCAGCAAATTCGCGATATTTTGCTCAAAGACCTATATTCCCAAATGGAAAAGGCACTTGGACCTCCAGTTACACCTGCTGAATTAACTTTTTCTGCATCTTCTATTCCTCTATTAGAGATTAAAAAGTTGGATCAAATAAGGGAGGATTACGAGTTGTCAGTTGCTAAGGAACAGCTGAGCCACAACCTTACCTTCATAGGTGAAAATATTCCTAAAGGCCAAACGACTCGACCAGACATAAGAATCTTTCTCTATATTCCCAGCCCGCGTGGATCATGGATGTCTATCTACATTGAGTCAAATGGGATAGTATTAATAGACGATATTTTTAAACCGCCAACCGTGACACTTGATACAAACGTAATAAAAACATGGTGGGAAAATCGGTCTAAAGTTGAGCATGTGGAAACATTAATAGAACTCGGTAAAAAATTTGAAATTGATTTAGCAGTTACAGGGAGAATTCATGATGATGTGCCGAATCAGCCGTTAGCTGCCAAAATTAACGATCTTCCAAACCTATTAATCGATGAAATTGGTGCAATCATCCGGATTGACAACTGAAAACCAGGTATTGACACAGGAGGTATCACTGAATTTGTGAATTTTATCGGATCGATTGAAACTTCTGATAAATTCGATCACATGAGCAAAAAGAGGCAACCAGATTGGCGTGATTGGGACCATATCCATACACATTATAGATATGGTAGAAATTACTTTCTCACATGGGATCGTGGCATCTTACATTTTCAAAAAGAGTTTGAAAATTTCGGTATTAAAGTAATGAAACCTGAAGATTACCTTTCACAGCATCAACAGCAAAATCTTGAAGAATGGGTACAGGAAACAATGTGCAATTCTTTACAAACTGATACTTCAGAGGATGTGTAAAGTTTCTGAAGCGCGATTATTAATAGGACTTACGCAGGTTGCTCTTTTGTACCATAGGCTGTTAGCCTGTGCACTGAGAACGCCTCTGTGTACTGCCATCGGAAATTTGGACCGCTATCTAAACCAACTAAAGTTTAGACAATTTTCAGACATAGCACTCCGCTGGAGTGCAGGGTTGCCATGATTTGCTGCTGCTATAGACATATTGCTCCGCTGGGCAAAGAAACTACTGGGTGTCAAAGTTTCTTCACACCAGCGGCGGGATATTGCCTCGCAGTGAGAGTAGAAAACATCGGACGCAAACGGCTGCACTCCAGCGGAGTGCTAGGGCCAGAGAGTCGTAGGTCACAAATGTGTTTTTTCCGAGTTACGCCTCATCCAAAACGCATAGAAAAACAAAATTGCCCAGGAAGAACATGTCGAACATGGTAAAGTAGTATTAGAATCTCGTGATGCGCTACCCTGTCTTTATGTTAAGTTTTCAAACTGTACTGCCATCGGAAATTTAGACCACTCTCTAAACCAAGATTGTGCTATAATACCTTTCTCAATGAAGATTAATTTATTAATTCGGTAATTTCTTAGAGATGTCCGGTTCGGTTAGGAAACCGAACCTACCGGGCCTGGGAAAGCAGAGAATTACCGAAATATTTTCTTAAACTTCATGTAGAAAGGAGCATCCGATGGCAACCAAACGAAAACGCGAAAGATTCACCCCCGAATTTAAAGCGGAAGTTGTGATTGCGGCACTCAGCGGCGAACGTTCCGAAGCCGAACTCTGTCGCCGACATAACATCACCGCAGCACAACTCTCACAGTGGAAACGCCAATTCGTTGAAAATGCGGCGACTCTCTTTGAATCCAATCGTAAGCAGTCAGATGCCTCTGCGGAGCGCATTGCGGAACTTGAGCAACTCGCTGGTAGGTTGGCGCAGGCAGTGGACATCCAAAAAAAGGCACTCGATTGGATTGCGTTGAACCGGTCTGAAGAAGAATGACGCGTTGCTTTTTCACCAATGTTTTCAAACTACAGAAAAATTTCATAGTAACCCATCCGAACCGACCTAAACTCAAAATGCCGCAAAACCCACGTCACAACTATGTTAGTGAGGCGTAACTAACATCTTCAAAATCCAAAGATTCATAGTAACACCCAAAAAATGGTGCTGCTGCGAAACGGGTGAAAACCCAGACAGGGGCTGACTTTTGGACGGGTTCACGCGTGCCTCGTTCGGATCCTTACTATGAATCTTATGAAATTTCATAAATTTGCGGCATACCTGTCCAAAGGCAACCTGTATTCCTAACCTTGCCTTTCACATTGCATTGTCAATCGTAAATCTACCATTTCCACTTTGCTTTTTTTCCAATTATACGGTATACTATTCAAACCAGCTTGGGTGATCTAAGATTGGATCCCTTTCCGTTTCTGCCACGCTCTTGCTTTAGCATAGGATAAAGGACTGGAACTGGTAAGGCAAAACTGCTGAAACATAACATTTCCACTTTTTTTGTATATTTTCCTCAATGATATGCGAAAATAAATTAACCTGTTAACCAAAACGCGGTGTATGCGTTATTTTCGTACGGTAAAACTGAAATATGGGAGATTCATGATGCTAAACGGGCGGGTGATATGCCTTGGGGTTCTCTGTGTCCTTTTTATTACCTCTACGGTGTTCGCACAATCACAGTCAGCAACCGATACGATTATTGAGAAGATAGGCGAATCAGAGCGGCGAATTCGCGATCATGTGGATACGACAGTCAAAGAGGTTGAGACAAAGATTGAAACGCTTAGTACAAAGGTTGGGATCCTTAATACAGATGTAGCAGTAAATAAGACGAATATAGGGAACATAAAAGAAAGTATACGTGATTTAAAAGGGACGGTGGATCGGATTTGGTACGGCATATTAGGAGTTTTCGGAACTCTGATACTTTATTTTCTCAAGTCATGGTGGGAAAATCGAGGTAAAAAGGATGATGTGGACACGGTAGATCGCTTAGCCGAACAAATCACCAACCTAACCTCAGTACAAGCAGAAATTTCAGCCCAAATCACGAGACTAATCTCGGCGCAGACAGAGGTTTCAGCAACGAGAGATGTTTCTGGCGACCCCAAAGCACCGATCGTGGAAGGGTTAGATGAGTTGGACGACATACGGTCTCCGCGCCATGATGCGGGGGAAACAGTCTGATGGAAAACGCTAAAAATTCAATTGAGAATCCTACATCCGCAGAAGACTACCTTGATAGGGGTAATAAGTTCTACAATCAAGGCGATTATCAGGCTGCCATTTCGGATTATGACGAGGCGATCCGTATGAACCCTGAATATGCGAAAGCCTATTACAACCGAGGCTTTGTCAAAAATGCACTCGGAGACCTTAAAGCTGCTATCTCTGACTATGACGAGGCGATCCGTATAAATCCGGAATATGCGAAAGCCTACAACAACCGAGGTGCTGCCAAAAGTGAACTGAGAAAATATTTTGAAGCCATTTCGGATTATGACCAAGCAATCCGGCTTGATCCGGAATATGCGACAGCTTATTACAACCGAGGAAATGGCAAAGTTCGACTGGGACACTCGGAAGCCGCTATCTCTGATTATGATGAGGCGATCCGTATTGACCCTGAAGATGCGGAAGTCTACTATAACCGAGGAAACGCCAAAAGCAAACTGGGAAAATATTTTGAAGCCATTTCGGATTATGATGAGGCGATCCGTATTGACCCTGAATACGCGGTAGCTTACAACAACCGAGGCTTTGCCAAAAGCAAACTGGGACACCCGGAAGATGCCATTTCGGATTATGACGAGGCAATCCGCATAAATCCTGAATATGCGACAGCCTACAACAACCGAGGAAACGCCAAAAGAGAATTGGGACACCTTGAAGCCGCTATCTCTGATTATAACGAGACAATCCGCCTTGATCCTGACAATACAACATCCCGCACCAACCGAGAAAGCGCGCAAAAAGAACTTAGGGAACGCCAGAAAGAAACTTAGGTAGCCTTAAGTCAACTACCCAAGTCTAAAGACTTGGGCTTGTGCGAAGCGCATGCCGAGCGTCCACTCCACAAGTTAAACGGTTTTCTACAGTAATATATCGCAGTGTCTTGGCGTGGCAGTTAGCAGAATGTTTCGGATGCTCCCCAAGTCTGATCCTACTTCGATACTGCGATCTGGATGGGGCAACATATACCCTGCGAAGGAGAAGACAAACTTATGTTTGTGCCTGTAAAAACCCAAGATGGACAACAACTGATGCCCATGCATGCGGCACGCGCGAGAAAACTTATCAAACGTGGCGAGGCAACACCTTATTGGAATAACGGTATCTATTGTGTCCGTCTGAACAAAGAACCGTCTGAGAGAGAAACACAAGATATTGTTGTCGGTGTAGACCCGGGTAGTAAGAAAGAGGGATTTACTGTCAAATCAGCATCTCATACCTATTTGAATGTGCAGGCGGACGCTCACAGCAAAGTTGGTAAGAAAGTTGAAAAGCGTCGTGAGTTGCGCAGGAGTCGGCGCTCTCGTAAGTGTCCGAACCGAAAAAACAGAACCAACCGTCTTGCCAATAGGGCGCGTATCCCCGCAGGCACGCGTGCGAGGTGGGATTGGAAGCTAAGGATACTTCATTGGCTTTCGAGACTCTATCCAATAACGCGTGTTTGTATTGAGGATATTAAGGCACGGACAATAGAAGGTG
>JAJEDN010000083.1 GCA_022821495.1 Candidatus Poribacteria bacterium | reverse complement strand
CTGACATTTATCAAAAGTTGTGTTAGATCAAGATTTATCAAGGTTCTTTAGGTATAAGTTCGTGAAAATGCGTTATGAAATCCGTGAGTATCTGTCTCTCTCCAGTGAGTTGAAGTTGTATTTGATGAAATGTGCGGCGTTCTGAGATGCTCACTTGGAGCAACATCAGGTAGCTGATAACTTTTATACCGAGACTGACATACGCACCTTCTCTGCTTTGTAGACTCATGGCGGAGACGCGCAAACTTGATTTCAAATACCGCCAATACTGTTCGATACCGTGGTGTTGCGACCAAATCCTGACTGCCTCACAGGTGCGTATCGGTTTGCCAAAGACTAAGAGTGTTCGTATCTTACCGCGATCTCGAAAAAAGATCACGACGCACGCACCAAATGTTGGACTTTCTGCTTTTCGCCGACAGACGGGTTTATCACACCCCCATTGATTTTCATGCAACTCTACGTCCTTTTTATGTGCCGAAAGTTTCGCAGTCGTATCGCCGATACGCATCACGTAGTTGTTTTTGCCATGAACGAGTATAGAAGCAAATCCTAAATCTGATAAGGCATCAACGAGTTTTCGACTGCCATACCACGAGTCGAAGGTGATCGGATACTTTCTCAGATCAATCTCGTGGGCATCAAAGAAGGCTAAGACTTCTTTGAGCATCGTCAGAACGAGACTCGGTTTATCTGTGTTGCCACGTCCCTGTTTAGAGACAAGGCGCATGTCTAATGGCAGAACAATATCGCCAACTTTCAGCGTGATGCCTAAAACGTTTTGACACCAGATAGAGGACTTCTGTGTTGTCGACCAATAGTTTGAAGTGTAGGCGAGTGTCTCTCCGTCGCGCGGGAGATTCGTATCATCAACACTCACTGTTATACACCGACGGGACCGCGTTGAAGCACTCTTGCTTTCGGTATCTTTGATGAAATCGAGAGCCATCGCAGAACCGAGTCGTAGATTCAAAGACTTCGCATGATAGAGACTCAGAGACCTGATCGACCGATAAAGCCTTGTTTTCGGGAGTTCCAAGGCATCCGCAACTTGATTCGGATTGTAAAGACCAAAGAGATGGCAAACACTCAGCACGAGGAGCGTCTCAACGACTTGCGAAGTGATCCGTTGAAAGTAAGAAGAAAGAAGGTGTTGAAAAAAGATTGTAGATTTGATAAAGTGATCCCGCATGAAATGGCCTCCTAATGTTGATTCAAAGGTGGTTTTTTGAATCATTAGAATGCCATTTCATGCGCTAAAAATCAAGCAATCTTTTCAAAACCATCGCATTTTCACCTTGCTATACCTGCTATCTCTTGATTATTA
This sequence comes from Candidatus Poribacteria bacterium, assembly GCA_022821495.1. GTDB lineage: Bacteria > Poribacteria > WGA-4E > WGA-4E > WGA-3G > WGA-3G. The sequence continues at coordinate 56,819 of JAJEDN010000083.1, read as the reverse complement.
CTGCCTCCTTGATAACTTTGATAAATATCAGCTTCCTTATTTTATATGCGAAAAGCGTTGAAATATTTTAGTTCACTTTTCTGAGTTTATATAACTTTAACGTTCACTTTAGACATTTGTTTACTTTAAAGTCTGGCTCACTGAAAAAAGTTTGTTTTTTCAGTGCCTATGTCCTAACTTACATTTTTAGGACTTACGCATTACCTCTTAAAGTCCCCCTGATAAGGGGCGGTGAATGCCCATAAGGCATTCATACCCGGGGAAGCCCATACGGGCTTCATACCGTTGATTCTGATTCTGATTCTTTAGGGGGTTAAAAATACCGAAGTTACTGCTTTTTGCGTAAGTCCTAATTTTTATTATCAATCGCAGAGAAATATAATAATCAATGGCACTGAACACTTATCGGAAAGTTAAACGCATTCAAAAACGGTTTCTTCAGATAATATTCGCATGTACGATGCAATAATTGTATCAGCACACTCGGTATCTCTTGGCAAAAGGCATTGATCTGGATAGGAAAAAACAATTTGACATAATCAAAGGATTATGTGATAATTTTGTATCTCGTATTATCTTTTGCTTTGCGCGTTTGTGTGACGCGCTTTTTTTAAACAGGACCTACGCAACTTGAGTAAATATCGGAAATTTAGATACCAAAAGCAGTAATTTTCGTCCTTTAAACCCCCTAAAGAATCAGAATCAACGGTATGAATGCCTTATGGGCATTCACCGGGTATGAATGCCTTATGGGCATTCACCGCCCCTTATCAGGGGGACTTTAAAGCGGAATGCGTAAGTCCTATTAAAGAAAGGAAACTTTAACAATGGCATTTACATTTCACCACGTTCACCTCCGCTGTGAGGATCTGGAAGGTGCAGTTCGTTATTACGAAGAGATGTTTGACGGAAAAGTTGACGAAACCGTTGAGGTTCGGGGCTTAAAAATCGTCCGGATGGATATCGGCGGGGAACGGATTTTCCTCTCACCTAAATTAGGGGCTATGGAAGTCGAAGACACCAGTGGCAACCCACGCTGGGGGGTCTACCAACTCGCTTTCACTGTAGAAGACCTTGATGCAGAAGTCGAGAAACTCCAAGCAAAGGGTGCGGAACTTGAAGACCTGAAGCCCAATGGGCTCATGATGGCATTCTTCAAGGGGCCCGATAACGTTCAAATTGAACTCATTGAGGCGTAGCCCTAAAAGGCGATGCGGTATTTTTAACCCCCTAAATCCCCTTATCAAGGGGACTTTCAGAGGTAATGCGGTATTTTAACCCCCTAAATCCCCCTTATCAGGGGGACTTTCAGAGGTAATGCGGTATGTCTAACCTCTATAGGAGAAATACGCAGAAATACCTAAGCGAGGGAAACGCCCCAGCAAAAACGCCCTTTATCAGGGACTTTAAGAGCAATGAAATTCAGCGAACTCTTCCATACAATTCAGGGTGAAGGGCAACTTATCGGTGTCCCCTCTGTTTTTTTCCGAACGAGTTATTGCAATCTGAGATGTGTTTGGTGTGATACACCTTACACATCTTGGGAGCCAGAAGATCGGGATATTAGCGTTGCTGAAAGTGTCACCGCAATCGCGCAATACAAGTGTAAACACGTCGTTATTACGGGTGGTGAACCTTTTATTCAGTCTAAAGCGTTGAGGGAACTCTGTGGTGAACTGGATAAACGGGGGCATCACATCACAATTGAAACGAATGCTACACTTTTTGCTGAGGTCGCAGCACACCTGATCTCGATGAGTCCGAAGTTACGCAATTCCAGTCCGCCGGCAGATAACCGCTTTTTCAAACGCCACGAACGCGGGCGTATTCAACCGGATGTCATCCGCAAATTTTTAGATATGTATCCGTGCCAAGTGAAGTTTGTGGTAGATACGCCTGAAGATTTGGGTGAGATCCAAAGGTTAGAGAAAGAGATCGATATTCCTGCGGAAACGATTCTGCTGATGCCGCAGGGCACAACGCCTGCCGTGCTACAACAAAAACAGGAATGGTTGGTTGGTCTTTGTAAAGAGAACGGCTATCGGTATTCGCCGCGTGTACATGTGGACATCTGGGGTGATAAACGAGGCGTGTGACAGTAGTAACACAGGAAACCGAACGGGGAGACAGAAGTGAAGTATGACATTTTACTCAAAGGTGGTACTGTCATTGATGCCGCGCAAGGTTTGAACGCCGTGCGTGATGTTGCGATTGCTGGCGGTGTTATCGCAGCGATTGAACCGGACATTCCCGAAAGTGCAGCAACGCAGACGATTTCTGTTAAGGATAAATATGTAACACCGGGACTTGTCGATATCCACACCCACGTCTATTACGGGGTAACGACCTGGGGTATCAGGCCCGATACCGTCTGCCCAACGGCAGGAACGACCACTGTTGTAGACGCTGGTAGCCCGAGTTGGGTGACATTCCCCGGTTTCCGAGAATTCATCGCTGAACCTGCCCAGACCAATATCCTCACTTACATCCACATCTCTGGCATTGGGCTTGTCTATGGGCCCGTAGGCGAAATGTTTGATATGGCTTACGCCGATCCAGGGCGCGTCGCGGAAACCTTACAACAGCATCGCGATATGACCGTAGGTGTCAAAGTGCGTCAGGGGAAAGGGCAAGTTGGTGAGAACGGTGTTGAACCCCTGAAATGTGCGATTGAGGCTGCTGAACGCGCCGGGACATCCGTCATGTGCCATATCGGCGCTGGTGTGCCGCTCCCTGATATACTAAAGTTATTACGTCCAGGCGATGTGATTACGCACTGTTTTCAAGGCAACGGAGATAATATCGTTGACGAAAAGGGTAGGGTTATCCGTGAGGCGTGGAAGGCGCGCGAGGACGGTATTATTTTTGATGTCGGGCACGGTGCGGGAAGCTTTCATTATGAAATCGCCCAACGCGCGATGGAACAAGGTTTTATCTCCGATGTTATTAGCACCGATTTACACACTGGAAACATCAACGGTCCGGTCTACGATCTGCCGACAACGTTATCAAAGTTGATGCATTTGGGCTTATCGCTTGCGGACGTGATTGACAAGGCAACTTTCAGTGCTGCGAAGGCTATCCAACGTGAGGCGGAACTGGGTAATCTGAGAGTTGGTACGACGGCTGATGTTGCGGTGTTTGAAGTACTTGAAGGTGAGTTTGAATACTTTGACGCACACGGGACAAAATTTATCGGAAGTCAAAAGTTGAAAGCAGCACTGACGATCCGCGAGGGAAAAATATAAATATGGCAACAATACGGAAAAAAATAAGTGGTTGCTATAGAAGAGTTCTGACTTTTTTGTTAGTAATTGTGGCAGTTGGCTTAGTTGCGGGTGGCGTGATTTACCGTCAGGTCGGTGGACGTGAAGGGGCACGCTATTGGATGGTAGGACTTGCCCTGAGCCGCGTAGAAAAGCATCTGCAATCGGTAGACCAGAGACCCGATGGCGTTTCAGAAGATCAGATTGTTGAAAGTTTTCAGCGGGTCCGTGAAGCAACTCAGCGACGGCAGATTAACTTAGTCGCGCTTTATGCAGCCCTAAAATCGTATCAGGCTGAGTTTAATGAAAAAAAACCCTCAACCCCAGAGGTTCAAACGTTTCTCCGAACGCTTGAGGGTACAATTCTGCAAAGTGTTGATAGTAAAAATTGATACCGTAACAACGTATGATTTAAACCTTTATCGGATAGGCACATTAGTTTAAGTTGAAAAAAAGACAATGTGTATTATATAACCGATTTAGACAAAACGGACATCAACCTTCGTCCGCTCACTGAGAGCAGCACGACCTCCGCGGACCTGTTAGTTCAGGGGTATTTATAGTGACTCCGAAAAATAAAGAGACACTTTCATCCCCTGGTAGGTTCGGTTTCCTAACCAAACCGGCACAAAGTGTCCTATTAATTCTAAACTTTACTATAGCTTTACATATCTACTTTATGTATATGTATATGTCTTCCTATGTAGGAGCGAGCTGCGCTCGCGATCTTGCGAAAAAACGTTAACACCTATAAACGAAAATCAGAGTCAAAACCGAAAACTATGGTGAATTATAGAAATAAGTTGACATTTATCAATAACCCAGTTCCGTCTCAAAGTCCCTACCCCCCTGATAAGGGGGGATAAAGGGGGGTGTTTTTGATAGGGTGTTTCCCCCAGGGATTTAGGGGGTTGACTTTGTATTGGAAGTGTATAAGTAATTCTAAAATCTACCATAAATCGTCCTGCCTGTTAGTTAGCGTTCTATTTTCATGGAACCCCAAGTTGTTAATTTAACTTTTCGTTTTCTTGGGGCAGCCGCGACGATGGCTTCAACAGCTTTTGCTTTCACGATAAGTAAATCTATCTCGTCGGTGATCCCGTCGTTGTTAATATCTGTGTCATAAGTCACAGCGTTTTGCATACCGCTTCTCACGATTAGAACATCGAATAAGTCAACATATCCGTCGTTGTTAACATCAGCATTGATAGTGATGTCATGTGTTGGTGTTGTTTCATATCCGTAAAACAGTTTAGGGTTACCCAGCACATAATGGTCGCACGCCTTATTTCCGAGGTCACTGATTTCGATACCAAAAATGCTTGTGCCGTCTGGTATCGTAAATTCTATATATGTGCCGTAATCGTCACGCCCTAATTCAGGGGATCTATAGATTTCTATACCGTCCGCATGTGCGATAAATTGCATGGATGCGCCATCATTACAGCCTGGGTTGGTTAGTGCGATATAAGTTCCGAAATGCGTATATTGACCTTGAGAAATATCGTATGCTATCAAGCTCGGTGCGTGGCAGTACATCCAGTGATCCCAATCATTTTTTTCAGCGAAATCGAAATACGCGCCCGGTTTGGCATTTATAGTTCCATCTGGTGTTTTCTCCCATATCCCGTTGTACCAACCGTCCCATTCATTGATTTTATTGATAGGTATCAGAGAATCAGCAGTTGCATACGTAAATGTGAGTGGATGCCCCGCGGTTATATCCGGTGTAGCGACAGGTGTAAGAGAGATACCCATTTCTTCCGCGATGGCTGCAACGACCGGTTTATCTTCAGTATCAACGGTATTGTACCATTCCCGTATATACTGTGGCATCTTCGCTGTTGAAGTCGGCATCTGTCTAACAGCGTTCCATGCTTTCGGGTTATCTTCAAAAATGGGTAGGAATTTATAGGAGAGTTGTGAGACGCGTTGATAATTAAAAGCACCGGGTTCCTTGCTACGCATGCGGTCTTCCCATTCTTGTAGCCAATCCGCGCCTGTGCCAGCGTATTGTACGGACGCTTTATTGATGAGGGTGTCGGCATAACTTTTCAGGGAGTGTCTATAGTTGCGCCAGTTTGCGTAAGGCGGACGATCTTCCCAAGTTTCAGCCATCCTTTTGATAACCCATAGGTTCGCGAGTTGACAGATCGCTTCCTCAAAATAGTCGTTGGGACTGTTTTTCGTTTCATCATGATTTTGCATAAGATGGCAAAACTCGTGTCCGAATTGATATGCGAATTGCGACCAATACGTGTCAGTTACGGTGAGACCTATTCTGTATTCGTCTGGTGCGCCGCCGAAGTAACTTTTGTAGAAAGCGATGGGACCGTCGGCATAGTAAACGACCGTGAGTGTGCCGTTGATCTTGTGTTCGTCTCGGAGTTGCTCCTGAAAATGCAGCGCAACATTTTCACATAAGGCTTTTATATTAGAAGTTGGCGCGGTGCCCCATCTTGCGTCAGGCTTCACGGTTATCTCTAAATCTGCGAAGGCAGTCGTAGTTGCCAGCGTGATTGCAACTAAAAACGTAAGGACTCTGAGAAAGTTCTTCATGGTCCTAAAGGAATAATGTTTCGTAGCGAAAGATTTGATAAAGTGTATTAGAAATTCTTGCATGGATTATCCCTCGAAATGTTGTCAGCGTTCAGAAACTACAGGGGTTGCTTGTTTTTGGGTCAAGTGTTGACACGTGGATAGTTAATTCAAGTTATGGCACGTTTTAGATAGGTCATGGTCACCAGATACCCATTTAAAAAGAAAGTGGGTATCCCTGGCGACCAAACCAAAAATGTCCAATTCGCATTAGACAACGGGATACCCATAGTCCTGCGGACATTTTCGGTTTGGTCTGACAAGTATTTTAAGGTGTTAACAGAAAAATTGCAAATAAAATTTTGAAGTTCCTAACACAAACGTCTTTACATAGCACTCCGCTGGAGTGCGTTTCCCTCTGCTGTCTGTCCCTATTCTCACTGTGAAGCAATATCACGCTGCTGGCGTGAGGAGCCCCCCGGGCTGCTGTTGTGGCTAAAGATATTGGCTTCCTATTCTCGGAATAGATAGGATGTCAGAAACCTTGCTCCATAGGTGTGAATTTAGTGGATTTTCGCAGCGTTTTATAACGGATGTAATAAACATGCCGCCCTTACAGAGCTTGGGTTTTTGCTTGAAAACGCTGCTATAAACATACCATCCCTACGGGATTCAAGGTTTCCGCGTAGTATCCGGTTCGGTTAGGAAACCGAACCTACCGGGCCTGGGGCTGAGGCGGTTGTTATTTCTTAAATTGACACCTATGGATGTCAGAAACCTTGCTCCAGCGGAGCAATATGTCTATAAGGGCCAATTATAGCAATCCTGCACTCCAGCGGAGTGCTATGTCTAAAATTGTCCAAACTATAGTATAAGTATTTCAAGTAGAAAAATCGGCTATTATCTCTCGGATCTGGTTTGTATGAATATCATCGCTTAAATTAGTGTCAATAATGTGTCCGAGTGCGCTTTGGCATCGTTTCTGTGGATCGCCCCACGCTTCAAGGCGTATTTTGTTCTCGGTCGCTTTAGGTGCCGCAACCGCTCGCAAGAGTTGATCAATAATTGAGAGATAAAAGAGTAAGTGATGGCTATCAACACGCGCGGCAATCTCTGTGGCTGGACAGGTTTCTCGATGTGTGCTGACCCATTCGGCATAGGTATTGACGAGTTCTCTATTTAAAAGAGAAACGAAGCTTCCAGTTTCAGATGGCGAGACAAGAAAGGCACCGATGCTATTGAGTAGTTGCACGAGTCGCATCTCCTGCCAATTCCAACCGATACTTGCGAAATCGATAAAGAACGGGGCTGCGTCCCGAATCACGATATTTCGAGCGTTGTTGTCCAGGTTGCCGAGTATCAAGGGGGCATTCTGCAAGCGGTTAGAAAATCCATCCCACGCGTGCGTGAGCGTTTCTGTTTGGCTAACTGACATCGGGCTGGTACTGAGGTGCGAAAGATAGCCGACGACTTTTTTAGCTCTATCAAGCAGCTCGCGCAGGGTCGCCCGCGCATTAAAAGGGAAGATATAGGGTGTGAATCGTGCCGCGTGTGTTGTGAAACAGGTTTCAATCTTGAAGAATTCTTCGAGGACGGTGTGCAAGAGCGGGGTCAGAGGTTGTAGAGAATTTTTGCTACGCTGTGCGAGTGCGTCGAGCGTGGACTCGCCACACCACTCTAACAGGAGTGCATGGAGGTCTTCCGATCGCCAGATAAGTTGCGGGACTTGGCAACCGTTGTCGTGTAGAAATGAGAGGACATCGGTTTCAATCTGGAGAGGCGTGTGTCCAGCTTCAACCACAGCGGTGGTGATATCGTGTTGCTTTAGCAGATAGTTTTCAGTGCCGAGTTTTAGAAGGCAGACGTTGTGTCTTTGCCGTGTGCCGTGTTGAATCGGTTCAAGTTTGAGTGCCTCGGCATCTGTTTTGAAGTGTAGAGCAATATGTTCAATCAGATGTTCCATTTTTCCCTCCTGTTAAGTTATACCATAGACTGCGCGCAAATTCTATAATTCCTCAAGACTTACGCATTTTTCCGTGACAACGAACATCCTACGCGCTGCAGGCGGGGGGTCAAACCCTGAAAAAATACGCAGAAACCCCCAAGCAAGCCCCCAGCAAAAACACCCCTTACCAGGGGACTTTAAAGTGGTAATTTCCATCCTCTAAACCCCCTAAATCCCCCTTATCAGGGGGACTTTGAAAAGGAATGCATAGGTCCTAACTGAATTAAACTTGAAATACGATTGTTTCTGTGGTAAAATATTTGTATCTGTTCTGATGAATAGGTGTTCATCAGGCGTTTAAACTTCAATAATGGATACAACACACCTCTCGATTTGCACAGCGGGTTCTCTCGAGCTGAGAGTCTGATGCAGATATGAAGGAGGTGGACGCGAAAACCCGGCAGGAGAGGTATTTCTTCTGCAAACTTAGGAGGTTTTTTTTGGCAGTTACAATGAAAGAGCTCCTTGAATGTGGAGTTCACTTTGGACATCAAACCCGTCGCTGGAATCCGAAGATGGCGGAATATATTTTCGCAGAGCGGAACGGGATTTATATCATCGATTTGCAGAAGACGTTACGGATGCTTGAAACCGCTGCAGCGTTCGTGCAAGACACGGCTGCAAAAGGCGGGGGCATATTATTTGTCGGCACCAAACGGCAATCCCAAGAGGCTGTTCGAAGCGAGGCTGTTCGATGTGGTATGTACCACGTGAACCATCGTTGGCTGGGCGGTATGCTCACGAATTTCCAGACGATCCGTCGGAGTGTCAACCGTTTAGACAAATTGGATGCCGACGAAACGAGCGGTATCCTTGAAAAGCGGCCGAAAAAAGAGGTGATACGCTTACTGCGCGAGAAAGGCAAGTTGAATAATAACCTCAGCGGGATTAGAGAAATGAAGAGGCTCCCTGAAGTCGTGGTCGTAACGGATACGCGTAAGGAACACACGGCTATTGCGGAGGCAAATAAATTAGGGATCCCGATTATTGCTATTGTTGATACGAATTGCGATCCCGATCCGATTGATTTGCCGGTCCCAGGAAACGATGATGCCATCCGTTCGATCCGTCTGATCTGCTCCGTTTTGGCAGAGTCAGTAATTGAAGGCCGCGGAGAAGCGTTAGAAGGTGAACAGGTCACAGAAGATGCAGAGCAATCCGAAGCTGCGCGCCCCGTAGATGCTGTGCTTGAAGCGGAACGACATGAAGAAGAGAGTGCGACAATTCTCGAAGAGGCGGAGTTGTCAGCGGAGCCCGAGGCGATTGGGGATGGCGAACAGCGTCAGACGCGCCAGCCTCGTCAAAGACGGAAAGGGAGACCCCCTCGGCGACAATCCCAATAAGAGACTTTTGGGCGCGGTTGTCTTGTAAATAAGTCGCCGCGCCATAAATATTTAGCGATTCAGGCAGGGTCAAACAGTGTCGGGAGTTACTCACATTAATAACCCTGCCTACTGAAGATAGATAGGGCTTACGCAAATTTAGCACGCGATAGTAAATTTTTAATTCCAAACCCCCTAAAGAATCAGAATCAGAATTACCGGGTATGAATGCCGTATGGCATTCCCTGCCCCTTATCAAGGGGACTTTGAGAGGCAATGCGGAAGTCCTATGAAAATTAAAATAAGAGGAGGATAGATGGCAATCACAGCAAAGATGGTTAGTGAACTCCGTTCGCGCACCGGTGCGGGAATTATGGAATGCAAAAAGGCACTAACCGAAACGGAAGGGAATATTGAACAGGCAATTCAGAAGTTACGTGAGCAAGGATTGAAGGCTTCAGAGCTCAAAGGCAGCCGAGTAGCAGAAGAAGGATTGATCATTTCCTACATCCACCCTGGCAGTCGTGTCGGCACGTTAGTCGAACTGAATTGTGAAACCGATTTCGTCGCGCGGACGGAGCAGTTTCAAGCGTTAGGGAAAGAAATCGCGATGCAAGTGGCAGCCGCGAAACCGAAATATGTTAAGTCTGAGGATGTGCCCGCTGAGGACCTTGAGGCTGAAAAAGCGATTCTGCTGGCACAAGCGGAACAAGAAGGGAAACCGGCTCACATCGCTGAACGTATCGTTGAAGGGCGAATCTCAAAATTCTATTCAGAGACCTGCCTTTTACAACAACCGTATATTCGCGATACAGATCAAACCATCGAAACCCTTGTAAAGGACGCTATAGCCCAATTGGGTGAAAATATCGTCGTCAAGCGTTTCGTACTTTATGTTCTTGGACAGTAATTTTTATATTACTTTGCAGTTCGGTTAGCCACGTTTCAGGTTTTAGCAACGTTTCCGTAAATCCGCTTTCCACTTCGTTACAAGCTACGTTTTTTGTGTTTTTCTGTTTAAGACAAACACCGTAGTCCGTACGGTGTTTCTTTTAGATTTACGGAATGGTAACCCGCAAAGTAATAACCCACTTGATTTAACCGCAAGGAAAGAAAAAAAACAGGACTTACGCATTTTTCCATGATAACGGACATCCGACGCGCTGCAGGTAGGATTTCAAACCCTGCTTGCAGTGGGGGCTGCGTAAGTGGTAAAAAAAGGGAAAATCAGATGCAACAGGTACTTCAACAGGCTGAATCCCGGATGAAGAAAACGATTGAAGTGACCGTGGCGAAATTGTCGCATGTGCAAACAGGACGTGCTACGCCTGCTCTATTGGATCAGGTCACGGTTACCTATTACGGCACTAAAAGTCCGTTGAGTCAAGTCGGTACGATTACGACTCCGGAACCGCGCCTGCTCGTCATTCAACCTTGGGATAAAACGCTAATTACAGAAATTGAGAAAGCAATAGCGCACTCGGATTTAGGACTCTCAACGAACAACGACGGTAATGTTATCCGAATCCTCGTTCCTGAGCTCACAACGGAGCGGCGGACAGAGTTAACGAAAGTCGTACGTAAACTCGCCGAAGAGGGTAAAGTGGCGATTCGGAATATCCGTCGCGATGCTAATGATGCTGTCAAAAAACTTGAGGGTGATGCGGGTGGCAGTGGTGCGAAAAGCCGGGGTCGCGGTGGTGACAAAAAGCGCGGCAAGGCGAGCGCGGACCCTGTGCAGCAGCTCACAGATACCTATATTAACCAGATTGATACATTAACAGAGGCAAAAGAAGCGGAACTCTTAGAAACTTAATTTTATATTACTTTGCAGTTTGGTAAGGTGATATTGATGGTTGAAAAACATTGCGCCATAGATCCGCTTTCCATTTCATTGTTTTATATTACTTTGCAGTTTGGTAAGGTGATATTGATGGTTGAAAACATTGCGCCATAGATCCGCTTTCCATTTCATTGTTTTATATTACTTTGCAGTTTGGTAAGGTGATATTGATGGTTGAAAACATTACGCCATAGATCCGCTTTCCATTTCATTACAAGCTGCGTTTGTGTTTCTCGCTTTAAGAAGTTAACCCCCTAAATCCCCCTTATCAGGGGGACTTTAAGAGGAAAGGCAAAGCAGGATTCTTTGGGCTAACCCTTGGAAGAACAGATATACCTGATTAACCGCAAGGAAATCTAAAAAAACGGGATACAGAACCTATGTTTTGGCGGAGAGCCCTGAGCGTGGTTGTGCTGGTGCCGCTGGTTCTCTTCATCATCTATTGGGGGGATTGGCTCTACCTGCTACTTGTATTAGGTGCTACGTTGATGATGCAAGTTGAGTACTGTCGTCTGGCGCAACACTTTACCGAAAAATTGAATCCGGTGATGCCAGCATTCCTGACAGGTGTGTGCTGTTTATTAGCATACCTCTTACCGATCTTGACAGAGACTGTGTCCGTCTCAGGAGTCGTGTTTAGTTTCTTTACTTTCGTGTTCATCTATGTGTTTGCCGAGAGTATCTTTAGCGGAAGGATTGCGGGTGAATGGGTCGCCGTTACGTTAAAGTTAACCGGTATTTTAACAATCGGTTGGATACTGGGGTATCACCTGATCTTACTCCGGAGCGCTGAACCGAACGGTATGTCTTTCATTTTCCTGCTATGTGGTACGATTTGGAGCAGCGACACAGGCGCGTATCTCGTTGGTAGAGCCTTCGGTAAACATAAACTCGGCACCCCCGTCAGCCCACGCAAAACAGTTGAGGGGACGATCAGTGGATTGGTTGTGGGTACGCTAATCGGCTTTGTGCTGAGTGTAACGCTCCTGAAAGGGACACTTTCTTGGATGGATGGCGCTTTTATTGGGTTGCTGTTGAGCGTTCTGGGACAACTCGGTGACCTAAGTGCTTCGCTGATGAAGCGGACTGCTGGGGTTAAGGACTCTGGGGACATAATTCCGGGTCATGGCGGTTTTATTGATAGATGCGACAGCCTGATTTTTAGTGTCCCTGCCCTCTATTACTACTTAGAATTGACAGGTCATTTACCGTAAAAGCAGACATTATACATGAAATACATCGCCATACTTGGTAGCACGGGTTCTATTGGAAAAAACGCCCTGAGTGTTGTTGAAACGCATGCTGACGAATTTAAGGTGGTCGGTCTTGCAGCGAACCGGGACGTAGATACCCTTGAACAGCAGATTCGGCGATATCGTCCTGGGTTGGTGGCACTCAATGACACGACTGCGGCGGAAATACTGCGCACACGCATTCGAGACATCAAAGGGACACAGGTACTCACTGGAAGCGAAGGTCTGCAAGCCGTGGCTACCATGCCGGAAGCATGCCAAGTCTTGGACGGAATGGGCGGGAGCGCAGGTTTGTTACCGACCTTAGCGGCGATTGACGCGGGGAAAGATATCGCCTTCGTTAATAAAGAAGTAATGGTGATGGCGGGGCCGCTTGTTAACGCAGCGGTGAAAACAAACGACGTTAAATTGATACCCATAGATGGAGAAATGAGCGCGATCTTCCAATGTTTGGAAGGGGCACGCGACCGACAGGCAGAGATCCATCGTCTCCTGATTACTGCATCCGGTGGTCCCTTTCGATCGGTTCCGAAAGAGGATCTCTACGCCGTCACACCGGCGCAGGCACTCCAGCATCCGAATTGGAAGATGGGACAGAAAATCACAATTGACTCCGCGACGATGATGAATAAAGGGCTGGAGGTCATCGAAGCAAAATGGTTGTTTAATATAGAACTCTCAAAAATTGACATTGTTGTACACCCCGAGAGCATCGTTCATTCCATGGTAGAATGGACAGACGGTTCTACACTTGCGCAATTGGGTCCGACAGATATGCGTATTATGATTCAATACGCTTTAACTTATCCGAAAAGGCTCTCTGCACCGGTGCCGCGTTTGGATCTTCGGGAAGCGCGGACGCTGCACTTTGAGCCCGTTGACTTTGAAAAATTCCCGTGTCTCACGCTCGCATATACCGCTGCAGAGGTCGGCGGCACGCTCCCCGTGGTATTGAGCAGCGCAGATGAGGTCGTCGTAGCGGCGTTTCTTAAGGGTGCCATCGGGTTTATGGATATACCTGCGATCCTCGAACGTGTGATGGACGCGCACGTGGTAATCCGAGAACCGACGTTGTCGGATATCCTTGAAGTCGATCAGTGGGCAAAATCAACAGCAAATTCGCTTATAAAAAAACACACACAAAAATAACCATCGGCAATTAGCGATCAGCAATCAGTTAAACGATAACCTCTTAACTGATGGCTGAAAGGTTTTTCGCAGAAAAACCGCCCTGATGGCTGATTGCCATAAAAGAAAAAGGGGTAATAGACATGGAATTCTTCATTGACCTAATTAGTACAGTTTTTCCGTATATCAAAGCCGCGTTTCTCGCGATTATTCCCCTCGGTTTCCTTATCTTTATTCATGAGCTCGGTCATTTTTATGCGGCGAAACGCTGCGGTATTAAGGTAAATACTTTTTCCATCGGCTTTGGCCCGAAATTAATTGGATTTCAGCGCGATGAAACGACATATAAAATCGCCTTGCTGCCATTTGGTGGCTACGTCCAGATGGAAGGCGAGAATCCAAGCGAACAGACCGGTGCACCCGGCGAATTTGCGAGTGCTCCGGTCGGGAATCGCGCCTTTGTTGTCGCTGCGGGGCCTGTAGTTAATCTTTTGTTTGGCATCTTAGTATATTGGCTGGTCTTCGCGACTGGACTTAACACCGATGCTGCCCGGTTGATCGGTGGATTGACGGGATTACCTCTCGGTGAGAAAGAGAGCGTTCAAATCGGTTGGGTTGCGGATGACGGTCCGGGTGCTATCGGTGGTCTCATGCCCGGTGATACGCTCCTTTCGGTCAATGGGGAATCAATCCGTCATTGGTCTACGTTCCAAACCCGGGTTTTTACGAGTGCCAACAAAGAATTGGAACTCGTTGTCGAGCGAGACGGTGTGCCCCAAACCGTCTATGTCAGTCCGAATGCGGTACCGAGTGTTAGAGGCGATATTGGTGAAATTCGGGTGAGTAGCGGTAGCGAGACAGTAGTGAGTCAGGTCACGGAAGGGAGTCCCGCTGCGCAAGCCGGTCTTCAAGTCGGTGATGTCATTGAAAGTATCAACGGCGAGAGGCTTCATAACGTTCCGTACTTTGGCTACGGCGTGTGGCACCCATTAGCAGATTGGATTGACGGGAAATACAAATCGCTTTATAATAACATCAACGAAAATGGCGAGGCTTTAACACTTAGCATTCGCCGTGCAGATGAGATATTTACGCTCGAAATGCCGGTGGATTGGCGTGTGATCGCAGCTGTTCAAAAAGAGAGTGTCGCCGAAAATGCTGGTATTCAAGACGGAGATGTTCTTCTTACGATTAACGGAGAGCGTGTAAACGAAACGACGCTCTACTCACAACTCGCAACGCTGACGAACCAACCGATTGAAATCGGATTGATGCGGGCGGGCAACCTGAAACAAGTAACGCTTCCAAGCGAGATGGCAAGCGTAGAGGCGGATCCGAAAAAAGCCATGTTTGGATTGGTGTGGCAAACCTCGCTCAGTGGCATGCAACTATCTTCAAAAAAGCCGCCTTTGCCGGAATACGGTTTTTTCGCAGCGTTTGGGAAAGGTGTTGAAGCGACCTGGCTGACCTTTACAGCCGTTGGCAGAACGCTCCAGCAGTTGATAGGTGGTGATGTATCCCCGAAACACCTCGCGGGTCCCGTCGGTATTGCGACCGCGACGAGCAATATGTTTAATCGTCTCGGCTTGAGCAGTGTCATCTTTTTTATTGGGTTTATCAGTATCAATCTCTGCATCGTCAATCTGCTACCGATTCCGATTGCTGATGGCGGCCAGCTGCTCTTTTGTGCCGTTGAAAAGGTCCGGGGCAAACCTATGCCCCGAAAGGCACAAGAAATTGTTCAGCAGGTCACCATTGTGCTCCTAATTGCGTTTTTCTTGTACGTTACCTGGTTCGATGGCGTGTCCTTGATTCACGATCTTCGGAATTAGTGGAATAGTCGTTAGTAAAGAGGTTTTCGTTTAGAAACAACCTCCTGTACCTGACAACTGACAACTGACAACCGATAATTGAGAACTCTTAGAAGCAACCTCTTGTACCTGACAACGGGTAACTATTAAAATGGATAGACATAGCCTGAGAAAAGAATACATAGAACTGGTTGCAAGTGTGAGGGAATACATGGAAGAGCAACTTCAACTCGGCTTCATAGAAACAGAATCCAGTGAGCCTCAAAAGCCGTCGCCCTATGCCGATTTCGATCTGCCTGCCTTGGCAACAGATGCCAGCGCATGCACGAAATGTGTGTTGCACGAGACACGCAAGCGTGTCGTTTTCGGTGTCGGGAATACGAGTGCTGACCTTATGTTCATCGGTGAAGCACCCGGGGCTGATGAGGATGAACAAGGCGAACCTTTTGTTGGTAGGGCGGGTCAATTGTTAACGCAAATCATTGAGTCAGGGATGAAGCTGAAGCGCGAGGATGTGTATATCGCGAATGTGCTTAAATGCCGTCCTCCGGGCAACAAAAACCCTGAACCTGATGAGATCGCGAGCTGTAGTCCGTATTTAATCCGTCAGATAGAACTCATCCAACCGAAGGTGATTGTGGCGTTAGGAAGTTTTGCTGCCCAGATGATGATCGGTACAAATATAGGGATTACCAAACTTCGCGGCGAGTTCCAAGAGTGTAAGCTTGAGGGATTGCACGTTCTTCCGCATAAAAAGCCGCCGGTTGTTATGCCGACTTTTCATCCGGCCTACCTTCTCAGAAATCCAAGTATGAAACGCGATGTGTGGGAAGATATAAAAAAAGTCCTGGCATTTTTAGCGGAAGGGTAAAATAGTTTTTAGTTGTTGGTTATAAGTTTTTAGTTAAGAGGTTTCCGATTATTTAAGCCTCTTTTGATAATGGTCGGTACTTCAATTGCGTGCGACGGTTACCAAAGAAACTTGAACCATCAGAAACCAAACTTATAACTTATAACTTATAACTTATAACTATTAAAAAATATGCGTTATGCGAACGTTGCTTTTCCACTATCCGTAGATCAGGTGTTTACTTATGGGGTGCCGCGAGATTTGGACGCGGTTCTGCAACCTGGGGTTCGAGTATTAGCACCGTTTCGTCGAACAAAGCAAGAAGGCGTTGTCGTTGAACGCGTAGATGAAACCGATCTCGCTCCGGAGCTTATTAAAAATGTCTCTGACTGTCTGGATGAGACTCCGATGTACTCTCCTGAGATGCTCAGCCTCACAAAATGGATGGCGGACTATTATGTCTGTCCGTGGGGCATCGCGCTCTTTTCAGCAGTGCCCGCTGTTGTCCGCACTCAGAAAAAGGAACTGGTCGAGGTTTTACCCGAATTCTCCGTATCCCTCGGAAAAATCGAAGAAAAACTCGTCGCATTATTAGAAGCAGAAGGCAAACTCTCCATACATCAGCTTGCCAGACGGACTGGGTTGAGTTATCAGGATGTGCGTCCAAAAATTACGGCACTCTCTAACAAAGGTGTTGTTAAGATTGATGTTTCCCATAAACCGAAAGCGACCACGCAAAAAACGACTGTAGCGGAATTGGCGTTACCGATCGCAGAGATTGAGGCGGAAATTGCGCAACTCAAGCGCGAGAATCCAGACGGTTCCAATAAGCGCCACCATCCTGGAGATGCGAAACGCGCAGAAATTCTCGAACTGCTCCTCGCTGAAAGTGCCCCATTAGCAACGGCGGACTTGACAAAGCGGGTAAATGCGAGCAGTTCACTGTTGCGCCCCTTGGAAAGGCGCGGGTTTATACAGATCACACAGGCGGAAGCGGTGCGGAATCCGTTGAGCACTGAGCCGGTCGCTCCGACACAACCGCTCCGTTTGAACCCGGCACAATTGACAGCGTTCACAGAAATTCAAAACGCATTGGCATCACACACTGTAGGCGGGGTTTTTAACTCCGATTTAAACGACAGCGCTTCGCTTTCCTTCAACAGAACTAAACACCCACCGACTTTTCTGCTACACGGGGTAACCGGGAGTGGAAAAACAGAGGTCTATATGCAGGCGATGGCGGAGGTGCTCGAGAATGGAAAATCCGTCATTGCATTGGTCCCCGAGATTTCGCTTACACCGCAAACGGCTGCTCGGTTTGTCGGACGCTTCGGGGAACGGGTCGCGTTGCTTCATAGTCGGTTGAGTGATGGTGAACGTTATGACCAGTGGCATCGGATTCAGAAAGGTGAAGCGGATATTGTTATCGGTCCGCGTTCTGCTATCTTCGCCCCTGTAAAAGCACTCGGAATGCTGATTATAGACGAGGAGCATTCGGACTCTTATAAATCGGATAACGCCCCGCGTTACCACGCGCGGGAAGTGGCGCAGAAACGGAGCGAACTCGCGAATTGTCCTGTTCTGCTTGGAAGTGCGACCCCATCTCTTGAGAGTTTCCATCAGGCGAAAAATGGGAGTTATCGGCTTCTGAATTTACCCACCCGTGTTTTTGATAGAAAAATGCCGGATGTTCACATCGTTGATATGCGAACCGAACTGAAAAAGGGCAATCGCACGATCTTCTCCGAGATACTCCGAAGTTCTATTGAAGAACGGCTTGTCCGGCGAGAGCAAATTATTCTGTTCCTTAACCGACGTGGACACTCCACTTATGTCTTCTGCCGAACTTGCGGTTATGTTGAACAGTGCGACAATTGTTCAATCTCGTTAACGTACCACCGTGAGACGCAACTGCTCGTTTGTCACCATTGTGGCGCCAAACGTCCGACGCAGCCTAACTGTCCGCAGTGTGGCAGTGAGGCTATCCGATTTTTTGGTGCCGGAACAGAGGCGGTTGAGCAAGAGGTCCGCAAGGCATTTCCAAAGGCGAGTGTCCAGCGATTTGATGCGGATTCAACGGCTCGGAAAAATGCGCATCAACAGATTTTGGCAGGATTTGAACAGCAGAAGATTGACATCCTGATCGGTACCCAGATGGTATCAAAAGGGTTAGATTTTCCGAACGTTACACTTGTCGGGGTTATCGCAGCGGATACCGCTTTAAATTTACCGGATTTCCGGGCGAGTGAGCAAACGTTCAGTCTGTTAACACAGGTTGCGGGACGCTCCGGACGTGCTGAGCTTGAGGGTAAAGTCGTCATCCAGACGTATATGCCGGATCACTATTGTATAGCGGCTGCGGAGAAACACGACTACCTTGATTTCTATCGGCAGGAGATTGAAGCGCGCGGTGCGTTACGGTATCCGCCGTTCTCGCATGTCGCGGTGCTCTTACTACGCGGTAAAGACGAAAAAGAGGTTATTGATACCGCCCATACTGTGCGCGATCAACTTGAGATATGGCAGACAGATCAAGCGCGTACTTCTCAGGCACCTGATACGCAAGCACTTGCAGTGGAAATCCTCGGTCCTGCCCCGGCACCGCTCTCGAAAATTGAAGGAAAATTTCGGTGGCATCTCTTGCTCCGAAGCCCTGCAGCAGAGAAACTCGGACAACTCCTTAGACGTTTAAGTGACGATCCGCCTGCCACTATTAAATCAAAGGCTATTGAATTTGTGATAGATATTGATCCAACGAATACACTCTAAGAGTAGTTATAAGTTATAAGTACGGTTTTTCTGCGAAAAATCTTTAGGTTATAAGTAAAGAGCGGTCGGGAGTCTCTGAACCCTCTTAACTTATAACTTATAACTTATAACTGCGTACTCGCTAACTAATTACAAGGAATTAATTATAGATGGGTAACCGGATATTTGAGAAACTTGCTGATTCAGACCTGCTTGCACAGAACCCGATCTTGGTTTTTGCGGCGGATCCACTTGCATCCGCTGGAATTAAAGGACTCGGACAGGTGCAGCATCCAAAACCACACTATCGTACACACGCAGAGTTCTTGCAGCTTCAACGCGACCTCGTCGCTGACGGTCAATTAGATGGACTTCTGATGACACCCGCCGATGCAGAAACGCTTGCGCTTGAAGAAGACCTACTTGAGAACTCACCGATCACACCGATTGTCCGGATGAATTCAGAAACCGCCATCTGGAACCCACGATTTGGTGTCTATACCTCACACCCGTCGATGCCGTTCCAGACGGTATTTCCAGAGGATATGCAACGCTATTGTGAGGCACTCATCGGTCCCGCGCTTGAATGCAAGGTTAATCTTGGGTTGTATTCCATTACACTCAACAACGATCCAGCCGCAGATGAACGGATGCTACAAGCGTATGTACAATTCGCGCATGTCGTTGGTGAGATTGAAGGCTTCGATCATCTCTTAGAGGTGTTTTTACCGAACGTTAAACTCCCCGGTATGGACGATGAAAAACGGGGTATGTACGTTGCGGATTCAATTGTTCGGACGATGAGTTACCTTCGGAAACACCAGCGCCCACGCTTTATTAAGACAGCGTATACGACTGCCGATGTCTGGGCTGAGTTGTGCCAATTCGATACGACGTTGGTGATCGGTGCGTTGGGCGGTCCTCGCCAAAACGCGCGCAGTACATTCACCTTGGCGCATAATGTCGTCAGTAACGGCGGACGTGCTATTCTGTTCGGACGCACCATCTTTGGAGAGGATGACCCGATCGGCTTTGTGCAATGCCTGCGTCGTGTGCTTGATGGCGAAGAAGATGCCCAGAGTGCCCATGCGTCGTATCAAAAGTTGTTGCGAGGTGTCCGTACCGGTTAGTTTTTCCAGGAGGTTTCTAAATGCAGCATCAACCCTTAGGAACGCCGCGTATTCTCCTGCTCCTTCCAACACGCACATATCGGGCTACGGACTTCCTCGACGCTGCATTGAAACTGGATGTAGAGATCGTTATCGCTTCAGAAGCGGCAGCGACGACGGCGGATCTTTCGCCGCGACACTCGCTCGTGTTGGACATCGCTGCGCCGAGCGTTGCGACGCAGACGATCCTTGAATTCGCTGAGACATACCCTATCACGGCGATAGTCGGTGTTGATGACGATACCACGTTGCTTGCCACAACTGCTTCAGCGGCGTTAGGGCTTCCACACAACCCTGTTGCTTCAGCGAAAGCCACACGCGATAAATACCTCTTACGGGATACACTATCAGCAAACGGGGTGTCGGTCCCCGCTTACCAACGCTTCTCTATCTATGATGACGCTGTTGAAATAGCGAAGAAACTCGGAACGGACATACCGATCACTTTCCCGTGTGTTATTAAACCGTTATCCCTCTCCGCAAGCCGCGGTGTCATCCGTGCAGACACGCCTGCTGAATGTGTCAAAGCCTTTCAACGGACAACCAAACTCTTACAGGCTTTACAGGACACCACTAATGCAGGCAGGGATTGTAACCCCGATGCCTCGGTACACCCGTCGCAATACCTACTCATTGAAGACTATATCCCGGGGATAGAGGTCGCACTTGAGGGGATCCTCTTAGATGGTGAGTTGAAGGTGCTCGCGCTCTTCGATAAACCAGATCCGCTTGAGGGTCCTTTTTTTGAGGAGACGCTCTATATCACGCCTTCCCGTTTACCGACAGATACCCAAGCCGCATTACACAATGCGACAGCAGCAGCGGCAAATGCTTTAGGGCTGCAGCACGGGCCCGTTCACGCTGAATTGCGCTATAACGACGCAGGCGCGCATCTCATCGAGATTGCTGCACGAACGATTGGGGGACTCTGCTCTCGGACCTTACGGTTCGGAACGGGAATGTCATTAGAGGAACTTGTTATCCGACATGCGATCGGGCAACCGGTGGAAACATTGCAGCGAGAACAACAAGCGGCAGGGGTCATGATGATTCCGGTGCCAAAGGCTGGCATCTTAGGTGAAGTGCGCGGCAAAACGGCTGCGTATGACGTAGACGGGATTGTAGAGGTTAACATCACGATCCCGATCGGCGGCGAGGTTGTGCCGTTACCGGAAGGGGCGCGGTATCTCGGTTTCATTTTTGCGCGTGCTGAAACACCGGAAGCGGTAGAGGCAGCATTGCGTGAAGCACATCGGCGATTGGCGTTTGTGATTCTGGCAAAGTGAATGACAGCAAGTTTAGGATGACGGTATGCTGACAAAACCATCCATTATCATTCTTATTGTTATTATGGGCTTTCTCAGGACAGTGCACGCGGAGAGAGATACACCGTTATTTACGGAAGTAAGCACTGCGCTCGGTTTTCCGCAGCCGGAGACTTCTTGGTCTGCAGGCACATACGCCCTACCTGAAGTTATCGGTAGCGGGGTTGCAATCTTTGATTACAATAACGATGACGCGCTGGATATTCTGCACATTCGATTCCCGCCCCCGGGTGTGACTGCCCCCGCGCCAAACCGACTTTTTCAACAACAACGGGATGGGACATTTGCTGACGTTACAGCAGCCTCCGGCATTGGACATGAGGGTTACGGGCAAGGGGTCGCCATCGGAGATGTGGATAACGATAGGGATATGGATGTCTATGTGACGAACTATGGTAGCGATGCTTTCTATCGAAACAAGGGGGATGGAACATTCGCCTTAGAGGAGGTAGGTCTCTCAAATGAGGCGTGGGGAACGTCTGCGACTTTCGGTGATTATGACAGGGATGGCGACCTCGATCTCTATGTAGCCAACTATGTTGCGTTTGACCCAGAGAGCGTCTGTCGCGGGAAACATGGTGCCCCGGATTACTGTAACCCACAAGTTTTTGAGGCTGCCACGGATCGACTTTTTCGGAACGACGGCAATGGTACTTTCACAGATGTAACCGAGCCGTCGGGGATCGCCGCAATGTCCGGCAGGGGGCTCGGTGTTGTGTGCTTGGATCTGACGGGTGATGGTTGGTCGGATTTTTTTGTTGCCAATGACGGCGAAGCGAACCATCTATGGGTCAATCAGACTGACGGTACTTTTGCTGAAGAAGCCATCTTGCACGGGCTTGCGTTTAACGCTTACGGTCAACCCGAAGGCAGCATGGGTATCGCTGTCGGGGATGTCAACGGCGATACACTGCCTGACCTATTTGCGACGCATTTGTCTGGCGAGACCAATACGCTTTATATCACCTCTAACCACTCCGTATTCACAGATATGACTGAAATCGCAGGTTTCGCAGGACGCGATCTACCTTTCACAGGCTTTGGATGTGGTTTCCTTGATTTCGACAACGATGCCTATCTTGACCTCGCGCTCGCCAATGGAAGGGTGAAGCGCGGGGAGATCTTAGAAGGTTCAGAGGTTGGAGAATTCTGGAATTTTTATGCCGAACCCAACCTCCTTTTTCAAAATAGCCATCAGCCGACAGCCCATTTTACGGATGTGAGTTCACGCGCGCCCGACTTTACGAAACGCGTCGAGGTGAGTCGTGGAATGGCTTTCGGTGATATTGACAGGGACGGCGATGTTGATATGGTGGTGAGCAGTCTTGATAATCGGCTTCGCGTGTTCCGAAACGACGCGCCGCCATCTGAGCACCATTGGCTATTCGTGCAAGCGATTACGCAAAATCGAGATGCGTTCGGGGCAGAAGTGACACTCCGAACCGAATCACGGACCTTGACAGGTTACGTGCTGTCGGGGACGAGTTACCTCAGTAGTAGTGAACCGAGTGTGCATTTCGGTCTCGGAACAGTTGATAAAATTCAAGCGATTGAGGTGCATTGGCCAGACGGAAGTCGCGAAAGCTTCTCGGGGACAACTGCGAATCGACGTGTAAAGGTTTATCAAGGAAAAGGCAGGGCGTTTTGATGAAACAGTTTCTCTATCTTCTCCTCATACTGACGAGTGGTTTCGTATTTGCGGACGGTAAGATTGATATTCCGCAGCCTGCGGATCTCGACTTGGTAGAAGAAACACTGCTTTTAGAGGCGATTCGTACTGCCCAAGATGGCGTTCGGAATTCGCCTGATGATGCAGAAGCCTGGGGCTACTTGGGACACGTCTATCTCAGCCACGGTTGGGAGGTGCCAGCGATACCGTGTTATCGCCGAGCCAGCAGCCTCGCGCCTGAGGAATTCAAGTGGCTATATTTCCTTGGACGTTTGATGCAGCAGCGTCACCCCGAAGCCGCTGTGAAACACCTCACCCGTGCGCTTACTTTAGATGCGACTTATGCCCCTGCGCATCTCTATCTTGCTTCTGCCCTCCGCATTTTGGGGAAGTTTGATACAGCACAGCAGCATCTGGTGCGCGCGAAACGCCTCCAACCCGATAACCCATTTTCTGAACTCTGGCTCGGCGAAATAGCACTTGCAAAGCAAAACGTGAAACTGGCGCGAACGCATTTAGAAGAGGCACTTCGCTTGAACCCTGGACAAAGTGAAGCGCACGCGCTGATGGCGCAGATTGCTATCGCGCTCGGGGATAAAGCGGTGGCGAAACGGCACGCGCACGCGGCGCGGCGCGCCAGTCAATATGGCGAGTTATCTGATCCGCTGTGGTGGGATGTGCTGCAAGCCGGTGTTACTGCTTCTCTGTATGCCGAACGCGGGCGGCGTTATATGTCAGAAGGGAATTATGAAAGTGCCGTCGCTGAATTTAAACCCCTTATTTCAGACGCCCAGAAAGATATCAAGGTCTGGTTCGACTATGGCGTTTCACTCCTCTATACGGCACGGTACCAAGAAGCCTTAGCCGTATTAGAACGCATCCTGTCGCTACTCGACACGGATATAGAGATTCAGAAGGAGAGAAGTAGATCGGAGATAACTTACTTGAAAGCGCAGGCTCATAACTGTATGGGAGAGATCTATTATGAAACCGGACAGCCCGCTGCAGCGATCCGTGCCTGCCAAATGGCACTTCAGTTTAAAGAAAATAAGATAGATGGTAAATCTCAGGGACAGTCGAACCCTTCGGATTATGACACTTTTTTCTCAAATGTCCACGCGAATCTTGCGACAGTGTATGAAAACACGGGGCAACTTAGAGAGGCAATTCGGCATTATCAGGCGGCACTTAAACTCCTGCCCTCCGAACTGTCCGTGCATCGTGATCTTGCGGGTGTTTATTGGAAAAAACGGCGTTATACAGCAGCCGAGCCACACTACAAACAGGTCATCCTGCACGACGCAACAGATGCGCAAGCCATTTATAGACTCGGCTTAATTTCTCTGACGAAGGCAGACTATCTCGAAGCTGTTTCACTGTTTAAAAAGGTTATCGGAATTGAGGCGACGCATGTTCGTGCCTACGATGCCTTAGGTGTTGCTTATCAGGAACTTGGCAATATTCCAGCGGCGATTGGCACCTTTGAACGGATTTTAGAATTGGAGCCGGGGAATAAGATTGCGTTGGATAAACTCAAGGCGCTGCACGAATTAAAGTAAGGGTGCCGGTATGTGTGAGGCGTGTGGCATCAATGGAAGGTTACTCATAGACGCACTGTAGAATTTAGCATACCCGAGTACGTCTACGAGCATAAAAACAGGAGTGGCTATTGCCTAAAATGGTTCGTTGACTTAATATGTCCCCAAGTTGTACCGAGTTTATCTTTAGGGTCAACAGCCAAATACGCGCTAAACCCTTTTTCCATCAATTCCTGAACGTCTTCTTGTTCCAAAGCGGAATGGAAGATAGCGACTTCGTCCATTGCTCCCGGAAAGAAGTTTCCAGCTGGGTCCCAGACCCCGCATCCCCCGATATTGACGTTAAAGGCAGATGTGCCATGATTCGCCCAGCCACCTTTCTTCTCAACGTACTCACCATCGATATAGACGTGGACATATTCCGTGGTAGCGACGCACCCGACATGGTGCCATTCCCCGTCCCCATGTTTGTGTTTCCAAGGATTGGGTGTTCCACCAGCCGTGGGTGTCCAGAGGTTGATCGTATTGGCATCAATAAAACCGAACTCTGGTGAGTCGTTCTGTCCGACGAGTCCAGTCCGGTTTGCGGGGGCATCCGTGGTTTGTACCCAAGTGAGAATAGTGAACTCTTCGAGGTTGTCAAGGAGTTTCTGCCCTGTTTTGACGCAGCTGGCTTTTCCGTCGAATTCGAGGGCTTGACCGAACTTGCCCTTTACCCATTTAGGGGATTTTTCTAAGTCTGCGTCGTTCCCTGCAGCAGAGAGATCACCAGCAGTATTGCCTTTGCCTTCGTCGAATAACCAGATACCGACGGCGGTTTCGAGATCGATCTCGGCGGTACTGATATGAACAGCGATGAGGCTGAAACACATTACACCGAGCGTTAATAAAACTTTTTTCATAATGTTCCTCTCTCATATTTACTGTAAGCGTGTTTGATAGACGCTACAGTATTAAGATTCATTCTCAACTTAAAACTTATAGTAAGATAAAGCGCGAAAAATTGCAACAAAAAACCTGATTTAGTTATAACTTCCCGCATACAGACGCAGGAAAACTTGTCTAAATCAGGTTTGATGACTTATATCTACACCAAGTGTAGGGCAATTAAACCCCCTAAAGAATCAACGGTATGAATGCCTTATGGGCATTCACCGCCCCTTATCAGGGGGACTTTAAGAGGAAACGCGTAAGTCTAATAGCTATCTTTCAGATGTCCCCAGATTGTGGGAAGTTTATTGGCAGGTTCAACGGCGAGTGCTTGTGCATTGAGGAGTTTTGCGTCACCGATTGCGGAATGATCACAACTGATGCCGTCACCGCCATCACCCATGACGATTTCCAACTCTTTCGCGCCTGATGGAATATCAAATTCTACTTTTAGCGCATCAACGTTCTTTCCACCATCAGTCCCTTGGAGTGTTTCAGATTTGAAGACCTGTTTCCCGTCAATACTGAAGATGAAATCGCTGCTTCCGCCGTGGTCACATTCTGCGGGATCTTTCTCATCTGACATACCGACATACCCCTCAAACTTGAGGTATTTATCACCGCTAAGATCGTAAACGAAGGTGCCAATAGCGTGCGCGCCAATTCCACGTTCAAAATAGATACCGCCGATAACAATATGGTTCCGGGTGCCAACACCTTCACCAATTGTGGCGTTGTCTACATCAAGGGGACCGCCCCAGCCTGTCCATTCGGCTTCGGGGTTCTTCGGGATAAGTCCACACTTATTGGGTTTCGGTTGGCTGCCGCCAATCAAGGCAAGATACGTAACGCCATTCCGATCATCTTCTTCGACGACCTCATCATAGTCGTTTTGTGTAGCATCTCCCTCTTTACCGACTTCTTTAATAGGTTTCGCGCCATCGCCATCTATATTTTCACAGTCGTCTTTGGCTGCGTAAACGCTGAGAGCCAATCCAACGATAAGCATAGCGATTAAGGCACAAATATTAGCAAATTTCAATTCTTGGCCTCCTAATATTTATACGAGAATTCTCGGATGAGATTCTCGGTGGTAGTGTTTAGAAAATAAAAGACGCAATTCGCTGCGTCTCGGTTACACCGTTGTAACATGAAGGGTACCTTCATCTGCACGGTTGTATTCGTAACGCTCGTCAGCTGCGAACACGATATCCAATTCGCGCTGCGCGTTCCTGCGAGAGTCGGATGCGTGCACAACATTATGCGTTATATCCACAGAGAAATCGCCTCTGATACTTCCGGGTTGAGATTTCTTTGGGTCGGTTTCTCCGTTAAGGATACGCACCAATTCGATAGCGTTCCGTCCTTCAATAGCTAAGGCAATAATAGGTGCCGATGTCATGAATTCTATGAGTATATCGTAAAATGATTTCCCGTGATGGACAGCGTAGAGTGCTTCTGCTGTGACGCGCGGAAGCTGCAGGAGCTTCATCGCAGCAATTTTGAGTCCTCTGCGTTCATAGCGGGCGATAATTTCACCGACCAACCCCCGCTGAACGCCATCCGGTTTGATCAAAACCAGTGTCTGCTCTATTTCCATGGTCCCTCCATTTGAATCTCTGCACGCGCCTCCATAGCACGCTCAGCCATACAAGCATTCAAGGCTTGACATCAAGCCTTTTTAAGTATACCATATTTTCACGGCATTTGCCAATTTTATTTTCCTCAGGACTTACGCATTTTTCTATGATAACCTATGTATTACGTACTGCTGCCGGGGTTTATAGGGAAACACCCCACCAGCAAGGGGATGCGTAAGTCCTACCTAAAACCGATCTAATGGAGAGAGTTATGTACGATAAACTTGGGGCAGCAATACTCAAGACAAAAGAACGAATGGAAGTCGGTGTGATTACCGCGCCAGATGGGAGTCATGCCGAAGAGATGAAGCAATTCCTTGGGCATAAGCCGGGCAACTATAAGTGGCATATTGAACGCTGTGTCACGGAGGTGCTGGACGCTTTAGAGACGCGTTTCTATGTCGGTAAGCTCGACGGTCAGGTGATTACCAATATCATGACGGTTGAGTATGAAGGGATCGGTATTTTAGGGCATGTCTTTACGCTCCCGGAGCAGCGCAGAAAAGGTGCGTGTAAAGGTGTGATGGCGTATCAGATGGAGGATTTTCGGCAGCGCGAGGGTCGAGCCCTCTACCTCGGTACAGGGTACAACAGCCCTCCGTATTATATCTATCACAGTTTCGGGTTTGAGAGCGTATTTTCAGAATCCGGTTTCATGAAATACTTCGTAAATGCTGATTTTGAAGAACACTATTTCGCGCCGACGTCAGCACACCCGAAACCCGTTGAATGGCAGGATTGGCCGAAAGTTACGGCACTCTCAGGTATCGTCGGATGGGACGCGTTACGGAGTCTGACATGGAATGTTTACGGTCCGACGAATATGGAAGGTGGTTTTCTGGGTTTCAAACATGCTTTGGAAACAGAAGATAGTTATGATGACGCGAAGTTTCTCGTTTCGTCGGGGGGTGCGATTGTCGGTTGGGCGACTGTGAACCGTGATACGCGTTGGCGACCTGCGACTGCGGTGTTAGATCTCTTTTTTCATCCGAATTTTGCGGACAGTGTTCCGGCGTTGCTTTCAGCAGTGGCGTTCCCTGACGTGAAAGTTCAGTGTTATGTTGACAGTGGTGCTGAGAAGAAGGCGGCGGTTTTAGAAACCGCGGGGTTTAGTTGTGAAGGGCAACTCAAAAATCAGTTTACATATAGCGGACAGGGTTATGACGTTTTGGTGTTTGCACGTGAATAAGCGTATTCAGTGGTGCGGCATCGTACTTATCTGCACTGCTCTTAAGGTGCGTTCAATTTCCTTTTCCCTCTAAAGCTTGTCGGAAATCCTCCACGTTTTCTGCCAAAACTGCAGCACGATGTAACTGCTCAAGGTGTTGTAAGTCATCAATCGCATCCAATGCTGGCTTGAAAGTTTGTGCCGTTTCAGGTTGTAATCGAAGTGCCAATGCCTCAAAGATGTGCTTGCGAGTACTTTCCAGAGCACTTTGTTGACGTGCTTCTTCTGCCCAGTATTCAATAATAGAAGGTTGATTCATGGTTTCCTCCAAAATGATGTTTGAAATTGTTTTCGATTCACTGTTATGTCTGTGGAGGCGTTAGCATTGCGGCGATGTCTTCTGGTAGGATAACGTTATTTTTTTCAAAGTCGATAACGCTCTCATATAAGCGGTTGGATGGATTCTCTGCTGTTAAGGTAGGTGACTTCCACGTAAGCGTTGTCGTGAACCAACTGGTATGGTCTCGGATGAATGACTCACACGCGACAGATGCGGGATGGTTGTCAAGGAGGGAATAGACAATCAGCATAGCGTCTAATCCGTGCCCAGCGAATTGATCAGAAGATAAGGTCATCACCGCTTACCTCGGATAAGTCTAATGCCGAAGGAGTTCCCATTTTGAGTTTCTCGGCGTAAATCTCGTCCCATGTCTGTGCTATGTAGGAATGGATAAGGATCCCCTCATCTGTCCTTTCAAGCACGACACCCGATTCCAACCCCAGTTCTTTTACCCAGTCATGAGGCAATTTGATTTTATGGTCAGTTTCCAACGGGAGCGTTTTCATGGTATTCACCGCTTCGTAACACAGTTGATAAAGAGTATACCACAACTTGTGTTGATTATCAATTGTTTTCGTACCGTTAGAAATTTGGTGTTTTTATGAAAAAATAAGGGAATGAAATTTCTTTATCCTCTGAATGCACGTCGCATTTGGGCGAGTACGTCGCAAATCGCGGATTATTACGGATGCAGCGGATTGAAGAGGTTTGCCATAGAGTGTTTGCACTGCTGTTTGTCTGAATCGCGGATTGTCGCTGATGACACAGAAGACGCGGATTTTAAGAGTGCCCTGTTCGTAGTAGCGCAATTCATAGCGCATCTTTCAGAATCTTGGAGGACACGGATGACGGAAATGCCGTAGGTTATCGTCTGAATCGCGGAAGGCACGGAGAACACGGAGGACGCGGAATCAAGAGATTCTTTGTTACCGCTCCCCTCTCTTGCCAAAGGAAATGTAAGAATCACAATAGCATTTTCCGCGTAATCCGCGTAATCCGTGATTCAGACAGTTTATGCGATCGATGCTTCAACAATGCCAATTTCTTGAAGGTAATGATCACATGGAAGGTGAACAGACTGAATCAGCGATCGGTTTTATCAGTTCGCTTGAATGAACGGATAAATATTCCGCCACTTCAAGATTCATCCGATCGATTTCGGCAAGAAAACCGCCTGCGGATAACTCATAATTGCGTGGATTGGTTTCAACCTGCTGGAGTTTTTCAACTATTTTTTCAAAACGCTCAATGCGATTCAACGTTGCTTTAAGTTCTTTCTCATTTTGAATCATCATCGGTTTTTCACTTTTCCGCTCCAGCAGGGCGATATGTCTATAGCATTAGGGGTTTTGGCACCTCTCACTCCAGCGGAGCGGTATGTATAATGAAGATTAAGAAGTTACCCCCAAGCATGTCCGTTGTCCATTGTCTGAATCAAGATTTACAAAATTTAGGACTTACGCATTTGCTCTTAAAGTCCCCCTGATAAGGGGGATTTAGGGGGTTTAAAGGACAGAAATTACTGCTTTTCGCGTCTCAATGTCTGATATTTGCTCAATTTACGTAAATCCTAAAGATTAAAGGATTGGCAGGATAAATAAGACAGACACAACGCCCTCCTATTTGAAGTTCGCAGCAGTTTTGAAGCAATGGATTAGGCTTTGCCCCTATTACTGCGTCAACATTTCGGCAATGTCTGCTGGCAACTGAATACCGGTTTTCTGTTCAAAGTCTCCAACACTTGCATAGTCGTTATGGAATGAATCAATGATATTCGTTCCCATATTTTGGGCTGTCATTAGGTCTGATTTGGCTTTTTTCCATTCCTGCAAGTGTAACCATGCTTCACCACGATTATTATAGGCACCGACAAAACCGGATTCAAGTTCTATTGATTTAGTGTAATTCTTGATGGCGCGATGATATTCGCCTTTTTTCCCATAAGCCATACCACGATTATAATAGGTATCAGCTTCATCGTTTTTGAGTTGTATTGCTGTGTCAAAGTCTCCAATAGCGAGATCGAGTTTACCCATTTTACTGTAGGTAATCCCACGGTTGACATAAGCATCTGTTTTGTTAGGATTAACCTTTATTGCTGTATTATAGTCTTTGATAGCACGGTCAAATTCGCTTTTTTCCATATAAGCTACACCACGGTTATTATATATCAATGTATCATTGGGTTTCAATTTTATCGCCGTGCTATAGTCGCTGATAGCCAGATCAATTTGACCGTTTTTCTTATATATTCTACCACGATTATTATATGCCGCAGCATAATCGGGTTGAAGTTCTATTGCTTTCGTAAAATCTCTGATAGCTAAATTGACCTTGCCTCCACCACTATAAGTATTGCCTTGATTGAAGTAGGTATTAGCACAATCAGGATCAAGTTCTATAGCTTTTGTGTAGTCACTTAGGGCTAGCTCATACTCATCGTTACTACTATAAGCGTTACCGCGGTTGTTATATGCCTGTACCAAATTTGGCTTCAGTTCTATAGCTGTGGTAAAGTCTTGTATAGCAAAGCAGAACTCACTTTTGCTATAGTACGAAATACCTCTATTGTAATATGCATCAGCATAATATGGTTCAAGCTTTATCGCCTTGTTATAGTCAATGATAGCGAGATCTACGTCATTTCTGTTATTTTGGTAGATATTGCCGCGATTCAGATATGCCTCTGGTAAATTTGGAGCTAATTGTATAGCTTTGTTGTAATCATCAAAAGCATCATTAAATTTACCTTTGATTTGATAAACTAGCCCCCGATTGGTATATGCTGCTGCATTATTCGGGTTGAGTTCAATTACCTTCGAGTAAGCTGCTATCGCTAGGTCTATTTTTCGCAACTTCAGTAGGAGGTTTCCATGCTGGAATACCGTTTCTGCCTCTATATCTTTTTCGGAGACAACGTAGGCAGTACATTTCAATGTGTTTCCGCGAGCGGGCAATAGTCAGTTCGTCAAGGAGTTTGAAAAAGGCGGAGCTGAGCCGTTCCAACAGATCGCGAGTTTGGCGGTCGCGTTCACCTTTCGCCCATTCGGTAAAAGTCCGTTGTGCATCTGCAAGCGTGTTTTTTAGGCTGGCAACACCGAGCGATTCTACGAAAGCGTCATCTTGACCTTCGGTGAGGAGATAGATCTGGTTACGTAAATCCTTCAGATTGTTGTTAACAGGTGTGGCAGAGAGTAACAGCACTTTCGTTTTGATACCACTCTGGATAATATCTTCCATTAAACGTTGATAGCGGCTTTTGCGAATCAGATTACCGTCTTCATCTTTCTTGCCGGGTGTATTATTGCGGAAGTTATGCGATTCGTCTATGACAACCAGATCATAGTTGCCCCAATTGATATTTTCAAGATTAATGTCGCCTGATTTCCCGCTATCGCGACTGAGATCAGTGTGTGACAAGACCGTATACGCGAAACGATCTTTGAGGAACAGATTCAGTTCGCTGTTATTCTCGGCGCGGTAATCTGTCCAATTATCACGTAATTTCTTGGGGCATAATACAAGCACATTGTTATTTAGCAGTTCAAAGTATTTGATTACCGCCAATGCCTCGAAGGTCTTACCCAAACCGACACTATCGGCAATGATACACCCGTTGTGTTGCCGAATTTTGTTTATCGCGCCTTTTACTGCGTCCTTCTGAAACTCATAGAGAGTGTTCCAGATAACTGTATCAACGAGTTGCACCTCCTCGGCGAGCAGCTTACTTTTTTCGTGTTCACCTAAGAACCGTTCAAAGATGTGGTACAACGTTTTGTAGTAAATGAACTCTGGAGTGTTGTTCTGATAGAGTTGCTCAAGGTATAGCAGCACGTCGTCTTTAACATCTATGACCAATTCTTTATCGTTCCATATTTCATCGAACCACGACTTTACATCGCGGAGATCTCGCCTATCTTCCACTTCCAGATTGAGTTCTATGTTATTATCTGTCGGACTCATTCCCAACCCACGCACGGTAAAATTGGAGCTTCCGATGATAGCATCTTCTTCTCCATTATTAACAATGTGGTACATTTTCGCATGCATCAGATTAGATTTCCGAATAGACTGGATTTTCACTTTTTCGCGAATCCATGCGGCACACTCTTTAGCAACCCAATTCTGTTTGAGGCGGTCATCGAATTTCAAACCTTCGGCTTCGCCCTCAATTTTGTAGGCTTTCTTGTCTGTCTTTTCTGGATCAAGGCTTTTTATAAAACGGGGTTCACCAAACAGAAATCGGAGCTCTTTGATTTCTGTGAGCGATTCTTTGAGTGCTTGAAAGGCGTGGATCGTGAAATAGGCGGAAACAATGGAGAGGGAAGAACCTTCTTCAATTTTGGACTTTAGGAAATCACCAACACTGCCGCGCGTGTGATTGTCTCGGATGCTGGATTTAATATCTGACATAGTTAACCTGATTCTGAAACCTTTCTGCTATGATTTATGAACCAATGCCAATTATATATCATCCATAGAAAATTATCAAGCATTAGCGGAGCCTTTTCAAAACCATTCAATTCTAAGAAATTATTGGGTTTCACGTCTTTTCTCAAGGATCCGGTTCGGTTAGGAAACCGAACCTACCGGGCCTGGGGAGACCAAGCCCGTAAGGTTTGTGTCAAAAATCCGGTTCGGTTAGGAAACCGAACCTACCGGTCCTGGGTCTTCAAAATGTGAGCAAAATGGAAAACTATGGTGAATTATAGAAATAAGTTGACATTTTCAAAGTCTTCAAAGTCCCCCTGATAAGGGGGATTTAGGGGGTTGACTTGGCGTTAAGAGTGTATAAGTAATTCTAAAATCTACCATAAATACCCCTATTTTAATTTGACAAACTCTTAACGTTTGTGGTATCCTATTTTTAGGTTCACAAGGATGCCTCCAGTCCGCGGGAAGGGTTTAACCTGCCTTGTTTTCTTTTTTATCACTGTAATCTTCTTTCTTTGCCTGTAAATGCGGACAACAGGTGCAATGAGAGGAGATTCTGATGCAACATAAACAATTACCCGCCAATCCGAGTCTTGAACACCTTAAGTCCCAAGCGAAGCAGCTGCTTAAGGCACATAAAGAAGGCTCTCCGGATGCGTTTCAACGCATTCGCTCGTTTTTCCCAAAACTCTTTGATGCTACTGATGTGGAGATTCAAAGGACTGCTTTCGGTCTGCAAGACGCACAACTCGTTATTGCGCGCGAATATGGGTTCGCCAGCTGGACAGGGTTGAAGGAAGCGGTCCTGTATCAGGAACAAGATGGAGAAAAAATAGCACCCAAAGACCTCTTGTTCCAGATACTCTATTCCGCTTCAGTTCTCACAAACGCGCTTGTTTTTGCGTGTGAGGTTTATCAGCTTGAGAAAGTACGACTCTTGCTCAAATATGGTGCTGATCCGAGTGCGTCTCTTAAAGCGAAGTTTCGCTACGATGTCGTGCAGAATCTGAAACTCGGTGATGATGGCTCTCATACTTGTGAGAGGTCTCCGCTTTTCTTACCAGGCACGAAGACACTCGCGTCCGAAATCGTCTCTCACACCGAATACACCATCGAATTTGTCCCGAAATTAAAAGGCACAAAGACACTCGTATCCGAAACTGTCTCTCACACTTATGAGATGTCTCCGCTCCTCGTGGCGATAGGGACGTGGTATGGGGTGAGAGAGGCGGCAGAAGCACTTGACGAGTGCTTAGATGTCGTTGAAGCACTTCTTGAAGCGGGCGCAGATGTGCATCGGAGCTACAAGGTGGATATCGATGGTGAGGTTTTGGAGCTGACACCGTTGGCGTATACGCGGAAACTGGCGTCCCTGTTTCCTGATAAGCCTTTTGATAGGGTTATTGAGGTGCTCCTTGAGGCTGGTGCGGTTTAGTTAACGCCAGTTTGAAAAAAAAGTATTAGCAGTTAGGACAGCCCTAAATTCGGCAAAAAAGTAATATATTGACCCCAAAACTGATTTAACCCCCTAAATCCCCCTTGTCAGGGGGACTTTAAGAGCAAGGGACGATTTTTAGTGATTTAACCCCCTAAATCCCCCTTATCAGGGGGACTTTAAGAGCAAATGCGGTGGAATCTACATCTACTTTCGGACAGCGATTTTTCCGACCTTCTGTTTGCGGATTGTGTCGCCTTGGGCATTGGTGAATCGGGCGGTGAATTTGTAGAGATAGACACCGTTCGCAAGCGGTTCGCCGTCGGCATCGTAGCCGTCGTAGTGGAATTCGTTGAAAGAGACGGATGCGTCGAGCGTGTCAACGGCGAGGATGCGACGACCTGTTATCGTGTAGATTTTCAGACTGACTTCGTCTGCACCTTTGGTGAGGTAGTAGGCGAAGTGGGTGCCGCTTCCTGGGACAAAGGGGTTCGGAAAATTGGCGATGTTTTTGATTTCAAATTCGCCTGCTACGGTGGCAGTGCTCGTTGCATCGGCTGCGATACCGTTTGCGTCTTGTGCCTGTAATCGAATGCGGTATTCACCGGGTTCTAAGACAGGGGTATAGGTCACAAGGATCAGGTTGGTGTTGGTAGGCGATGCGGCAATAATATATTCGTCTTCCGGCACCCGCTGTCCGTTTTGGGTGAGGATTATGTGCTCCGGACGTGTATCAATGCCGTTGGCATCCTCAATCCGTGCCGAAATCGTTGGGGTATCAGAGATATAATCGCCATCAACGAAACCTTGATGCTCAAAGGTTAACTCAAGTGCGGGCGGACTGGTGTCGCTGTGAGATAGTAAGGCGAAGGTTCCGGGCAGTTTAACTTCTGCAGAGATCGTCTCTTCATTCGTTGTTTCCTGGCTTCCAACCAGAATCCAGTTTCCGTTGTCGTCTCGCCGATAGACATGTGGATTCTCGCTTTCCGACTTTAAGAAATTGGCGGTCGCTGTCAAGTAGGGGCTGGGTAACCCAGCCCCTACGTCGAGTTGATAGGCGAAAGCCGATGAAGGTGTCGCGCCTACAATATCGGGTTGATTGGTGATGGTAAGCGCCGCTTCGGTGTAAGTTAGCACCGTGGTGGCTTGAATGCTTCCAGCAGGAAAAGTTACTTGGAAGTTACCGTCTCGACTCTGAATTAACGGGTTCTGCGTTTCAGGCGTAAGAACGATACGGTTGCCAGTAAACTGGCGAGCCCCCCTATTATTTCTTTCCAATCTTTCAATGATACTGCCTTTTGGCAATTCGGTAGAAGGCATATCGACGTAAACTGTAATCAGATAGTTTCCGGGTGCTGGTTGCCACGGCACACTCACGGTAACTTGTTCATCAGGCTGGATTTCGGAGATTATCTGAATCCCTTCAATCGGGGCGGTGTTCTGTAGTTCCGTAAGTGGGAGGGTAGATGCCTCGGTCTCAGCATCTAAGGCTTTCTCGAAAAAGTACACAGGCACATTTCGTGCGGTTTTGTGTCCTGTATTATGGATTTGTGCGGAGAGCATAAACGGTGGTGTGGTTCCCCATGCGATCGTTTGCTCCAAGAGGGCAAGATCGATTTCAGGTTCAACATACCCGACATCATAAAAGGTTGTTTCGGTTTGCAATGTTCGTCCACCTTTTACTTTTACCTCTAAGTAATAGTCAATAAGCGTGAATTCAGGGTATCCGGGGATGGGTTGCTCACTTCTATAGGTTGTGCCGGTGTGAGGTACGACTGGGATTGTGAAAAAATTCTCACCATAATCTTCACTCCAAAAGAAGTTTAATTCTTCAATACCACTTTCGTCCATAACTTCTGTGTAGAGATAGACGGGTTGGTTCGGTTCAACTGGAAACGGCGCGATACGGACGTTATCGACATAGCGAGATAGTATATTATAGGAAACCGCCCCAATTGCATCGGTGTCTGCGTCCCATGCGTAGGCTTGCACGCTGCCCGTATCAAATTCGGGGTCTGTTGGGAGTTGTATTTGTGTGGTGAACTGACCGTTAACGACAGAGATAATCTCCGCTTTAGACGAAATGTCGTCGTCGGTTTCAGTCGTGGGTACCACACTAATTTCGACATCTCCGTTAAAACTCCGATCAGGTAGCGTGCCAGAGACGGTGAGTAGCGTCTCTTGTTCAAAAGAGGGTTGGGTAGAGGGGTTCGTGAACTCTACTGTCATTTCGATCTGTTTATTCGGTATTTTCAGCTGTGTTGCGGGGTCCCCGAAGAGGGTAAAAACTTCAGTCAAATCGAGGAATCCGGGCGAGTTTATAAGGAACTGAGTTTTGGCTTGCGCGAAGATTGCCCCGATATTTTGGGTGTGTCCTTCAAAGATAACGTCGAAAATTTCGCGGTTGAGAATGTAATCGCCGACTAAAAGTCCGATGCTGGTTGCTCCGATGACAGCAACGGCACCGCCATTTTGCGAACGGAGCAGTTCTTCAGCGAGGCTATTTTTGTTGCCATCAAAGGCACCTGTGTAGCAGGTCATACTGATGACCAATGGCAGTTGTGAAATATTGGTTAAGTTCTGTTCGGGGTCTTCAAAGTCAAGCATGCGGCTGTCAGACCAGATGCCGCCACCGCCGTGTCCAATATAGTTGATAAGACTTGCACCGTCGTTGAAGCCGTCAATAACCCGTCTGGCGATAGGCGTCGTAATCCCCTCGTCGATACTCAGATCCAGTGTATCTTTATAGGGTGCATAGATCCGTTCGGTTTCATATCGGCTGCTGAGTTGATTGTGTGAGACGAGTTGATTCACCTGAAAATGAAATATGGAATCCGAACCTGCGAGCATTAAAAGCCGTTTATGCCACGGACCGACGGGCGAAGTGGTTTCATGTTGGATAGTGCGTTCGACGAATATACGTGCATCGATACGGTTATTGGCAGGCATCCGCCCGATGAGCATGTCTGGGAAGTTGTCTTCACCTCGGAATGTGACGAATTGGTGATCACTTGCACTCGACCCGAAACCGGGTATTTGTACCCGTATTGTCGGCACAAAATTGATGTTATTTTTTATGTCGATATGTGTATCGCCCACGAGAAGAACATAGGTCGGTGCGGGCGGTTGCCAGTTATAGTAGGCATACTTAAGGAATTCACGGATGGCGTTGGGGTTAAGGATCCCGTGGTTGAATTCGTCATAGATATTTTGGACATCAACAACTTTGGTGCGCATGCCTTGTTGGCTGCGAAAGTCTGCGAGCGGCTGCACATCGTGGATGAAGTCGTTGTGTGTAATGATGATGTGGTCTGCGCCGTTATGGGTACCGCGTAAATCCGATGCGGCGTCTAACGCAATTTTCGGTTTTAGGAACTGGTTCCGGGTGAGTGCGATGTATTGGGTAGCGGGATCGTCTGCGTCTTTAGGACGGATTTGGGTGGATCGGAAGACCGCCCTATAGGTGCCGGGAAAATCTTTTTCATCAACAAGCGGTTTCAAGCCGACATAGCGTGTCCCGTCAACCCCATAAATTTCGATGTCGGGGGTAGAGAAGTTCTGTAAAGTCACTTTGAAATTCGGGTTGACAGCACCGGTTTCGTCGGGGGCTGGGGTGATTGCAAAAGGCAGGACATCCGATTTGGCATGAAAACTTCGCCAATAATCGACTTGGATCCAGTTGAATAAGATGATGTCGATGAGTTCTTCGGGACTTCCGGGATTCATGATCCGAAGAACGTTGCGCCCATTCTCAAGGAAGGATTGAGAGAGTTGTTGATTCTGAAGTTGGTATTCGGTTTCACCGGTCCAGCGTGCTTCTCCGAGTCTAATTTTATCGTTTAGCCATATATCGCAATCGTGTCCTGTGTTGGACCTGCCGTGGAGATTGACGCGTACTGTTGCGGGTCGAGCGGTATCTGCGAGCCCCGCGAGGTTGAAGCTGAATGCCTTTGATGAAGGCGCGGTCAATTGTGACCAGAACCAGCTATCGTCTGGGAGTGGCGGTAATTCAGTGAGATTAAATGAGCGTGTTTGCAGACCTTGACTAAATTCTTGATACGTTTGGTTTTCACCGAGGTTTATATCACGGAACCGTCTAAAATTTATATCTTTCTCAATATGCGCGCGTGCCAGAAAAACGTTATAATCTTGGATGTTCCTTGTATCCGGGAGCACAGTTTTTGTGCCCATCCGGCTTCCGGGTCCCGCGTTCCATGAGAGCCAATAAATATTCTCATCGGTAAAAAGGTTAATATAACTGGTTTCTCCGGGGAGACGTTCGCCATAGAAAATAATCTCATCTGCTGGATCGAGTTTATCATCGCTTTCACCGCGAACGAAGATCGGAATTTGTCTGCCCCGGTTTGTTAACCTTAATGTCCTCGGTTTAATCGTTGCGGTATCAGCACCTGCGGCGACAAGATCCGATGCCGTAATGCTATACATCCCGGATTCCGTAACGCTGATTTTATAGTGGGGACGCAGAATAGAAGGCGCGCTCGGTGCCGGGGGTGTTTGTAAGATAGGAGAACGCCACTGTATGGCATTTTGTGGATTAATAAGCAAATTGTTGAAGAACGTATTGTAGGTGTCGGATTCGGTACGCAAACCGCTCGGTATTGCAGACGGTGCGCGCGTTCCTGTTTGGATGAAGCGCACTTCGACTACGATCCGGTGGTAAAGCCTCACCTCGCGGCGAACGGGGTTATACTGAACAGGGTTGAGTTGGATAGGGAGGACACGGTTCTCTCGGATCCAGCCTGCTTCCCTGACTTCAACTACGTCGTTCGGAAAGAAGCGGTCTTTTTCTAACTGCGTCGCGCCTTGTGGTGTCGGTGTATATGCGATTTTTTCTACGTTCCGCTGGGTTCTGAAATGTTTTTCGACAATCCGCAATTGGAAATCTACATCAGCGGGGACAGCGATGAGCGTGGTTTGCACGGGGAGCTGTGGCATCCCCGGTTCAGTCGAGAAACGGCACCCTGGGAAAGAGAGCGTTTTGCTTTCAACTGTGCCGACTTCCATTTCGGTCGTGGTGTCATTAAAGCGGAAATTGGATATAGGGATCACCAGCTGGATTGTCACACCGACAGCGGTAGCACTCACTAATTCAATTGCTACGTTGTTCCCTGTCGCAGCACGGGTCTGTTGATCTCTTGATGTTGTCATCGGTGCGGCGACTGCTATACGATTTAGGGCAGGCAGGAACCCTGTATCTAAACAGAGAACGAGGGTTATTAATAGTGTCAGGAGTTGTAGGGACGCGGTGGTGTGCGTTTTTAGCGGGCATGTTTTCATTAAAAAGGTAACTCCAAGGTGCGAGATTTACTGAACAAATCGTTATTTATAACCCCCTAAATCCCCCTTATCAGGGGGACTTTAAAAGGTGCGAGATTTACTGAACAGGTCGTTATTTATAACCCCCTAAATCCCCCTTATCAGGGGGACTTTAAAAGGTGCGAGATTTACTGAACAGGTCGTTATTTATAACCCCCTAAATCCCCCTTATCAGGGGGACTTTAAGATACGCTCTGCAGTGGGGCTGTGTAAGTTCTATTTAAATATTCGTGAGTGGGTGAGCTTTTCGTGGTGTTTGTTGTCGGCTGCCTCGTTTTTCTTTAAAAAATATTGATCCAAAAGCTCAAAGGCAACAACATACTTTGAAGAAACTTGCACCCCATCACAACATACTTTTCAAAGCTCAATAGAGAAAAGGACAGCCCCTTATGCGACTTTTAATGCTCTTCTCCTGTCTTATAGTTATCTTAATAGGATGTAGTGAAGGCGATGACTCTCCTCTCGAAGCGGGGGCAACCGCCTTATCTGGCATCGTCATTGATACCCATGGTGCCCCGATTACCAATCTTCCACTCTTTGTTCAATATATCCAAGTGGATCCCGATGGCATGGAGACAACTTCTTATTACCTACAAAACAACACCGATAAAACAGGACACTTCTCTTTTTCAAACATCACACCTGGACGGATACAATTTCGACTTGTTCCTGACGACACTCCTCATGATCTGACCCCCTACCAACTCATCTCTGTCAAGATCGGCGAGATTACTTATTATCCAAATGACCTCTCCTCACCTTATTCCATCGATTACGTTGCCGCTTTTTCTCTAACTGCCGACACACTCTTAAAGGATGTTCAGGTCCGTGTAAAAGAGAAAATGCGGATTCGGGCGAAAGTGACATTCAAAAACGGAATGCCACTCGCCAATTGGCCTCTACTGCTGGATACAAACTATAAAAGTATGACAGGCAGTTATGGGTACGGAACAGAAATTCATACTGACATTCACGGGTACTTCACCCGCTATGTGTCGCGGAACGGGTACTACAGGCTCACTATAAAATATAAGCATCTCACTGCGGTGTCCGAGACGTTTCTGCTCAACGATGGTGAACACCGCGAAGATCTCCTTCTTACATTTGACACGCAACCCATTGCCAAGTCAATGTCCGCCAGAAATTAGTGAGCATGCGGATAGAACGGAAACGTGACTTCTCAGCAAAATCACTAATGCCCTGATCTACTTTTCGGCGAGATGGTAGACCTCGATTTCCCGGATTTGCGCGATTGAGGGTTGCATGACGCGAAAGTGTGGATAGTACCTCCCAGCGAGGGTTGTCCGGCGGTTAAGGACTTTGTCTCCGGGTTCTGTCGTAATTTTGTTCACGATGACATCGTCAACGGTCCGCGTAACAGCGATCCGAAGCATCTTTGTCCGGAAGTTCAACCTATCAAAAATGTACTCCGCTTGTGCTCTGTCATCACCAACGTTGCGCCGCTGAATAACTGTATGGAAAGTCTCCCATTTACCGGTTTCTTCATCCAAATAGTGCATCTCAAACCGAAAAAGGTTTCCATTGTGAATAACGATTTTCCGAACGGGATGTGTGTCCGAGAATCGGATAACGAAGTAGCGTTCATTTTGCGCGGGTAGTGTAGCGAGTGTTTCGAGGTTTCCATCGTTCATGCCGGGATGGTTTGCTTCGGTCCCATAGGTGACACTCGCTATATTTTCGCTATATTGTGTAGATAGCATTTTTGAGACCCTACACGCATTAAGGTGTAGAGTTATGAATAGCAGACAAGAGATAGATAGAGCGGTGCGTCTCATTCTTGTGCCTCCTGAAATGTTATGTCAACCCGATCTACAATTCCCATAATGAGTTCACGGATAGGCGCGTCTTCAACACCGAAAACTTCTTGTGCGACACCGGGACCAGCCCCGACAATGACGGTGTCCCCTTCGCCAGCCCCGACATAGTCAACAGCGATTGTTGGCGTGCGAACGAGTTGAGATCTGACGCTCAACGGTTGGATGAGCAGCAGTGTGCGGTTTTGGTATGCAGGATGTTTAACGACAGAAACGGCTTTTCCGATTACTTTAGCGATGTACATTTTTTAAGACTCCGTTTCAGCGGTTGCTTTCGCAGGCGTGCTTGGCGTGTCAATCAGTGAGAGAGAATCGACGATGCCAACAATAGCGACATCAACAGGCATGCGTCTTCCGGGTATAACGCTAACAGCATCGCCGCCGGTGACGATATAGACAATTTCACCGATCCCGGCATCGTTTAATGTATCGACTGCGACGAGTGGTTCAGAAATGGGGTTCTGTTTTTCGTCTAACGGTTGGACGACGAGGAGACGCGTCCCTTCTAAAGTTGGGTCTTTTCGCGTGGCGACAACGGTGCCAATAACTTTTGCTAAATCCATTCGTTTTATCTTCCGCGGGAATAGTTGTTAGTTATAAGTTAAGAGGTTTCCGATTATTTAAGCCTCTTTTGATAACGGTCGGTACTTCAATTGGGTAACAACCTTTACAAAGAACCGTCAAACATCAGAAACAAAACTTATAACTTATAACTTATAACTTATAACTATTTCTGCTATGATTATGAAACAAGTTTATACTCAACGAGTTTCGTGTGAAGTGTATTCCGGTTAATGCCGAGTATATCTGAGGCTTTACTTCGGTTTCCGTTGGTGTGTTCGAGGACAATTTTAAAGAGAGGTTTCTCAAAAATTTCTCGGATTTCAGCGTAGAGTTCGCCTGGTGGTGCCTCGGATTCGATATACCGTTCAATGTGTGCTTTGAGGATGGCATATACCTTGGTATCGAGTTGACCTGGCTCGCTGATGGGCGTTGATTTTTCTAAGATTGGATCGAAGTGTTCAGGTAACAGCATTTGCCCTGAACACATCACGAGCGCGCGTTTGATGGCGTTTTCTAATTCGCGGACGTTACCGGGCCAATCGTAAGCTGTAAGTTGTTTGACGACCTCAGTGGAGATACCGATTTCAGGCAATTGGTACTCTTCGACGAACTGGCTTGTGAATAGATCTATGAGTTCCGGTATATCCTCTTTTCGCTCGTGTAGGGGTGGGAGCGAAATCGGGATGACGTTGAGACGGTAGTAGAGGTCTTCTCTGAATGTTTTCTGGGCAATAGCGGTTTCGAGTCGGCGGTTGGTCGCAGCAATGATGCGGACATCGACAGCGTGCGTTTCAGTGCCGCCCATGGGTTCTACTTCCCGTTCTTGTAGGACGCGTAGCAGTTTCATCTGGACTTCAATTGGTAATTCACCGATTTCATCGAGGAAGATTGTGCCGCTGTCTGCTTGTTGAAATTTTCCTTTTCTTGGGCTGTGTGCATCAGTATAGGCACCTTTGACATGCCCGAAAAGTGCGCTTTCAATAAGGCTTGAAGGCATGGCACCGCAATCGACAACAACAAAAGGGTTATGAACCCGTCCGCTGTTTTGATGGATTAATTGGGCGACGAGTTCTTTACCGGTTCCGCTTTCACCGAAAACCAGGACGGTTTCGTCGCTGACAGCGGCACGTCCGATTTTATGGTAGACATCTTGCATTGCGGAGCTTTGTCCGACCATTTTCCCGTGTCTGTCGAACTCAGGTGATGCTGCTGCTTTGATGTTTTTCGTTTGACTTGTTGCGGAGGCGGCGCGCGAGACGAGATCGAGCAATTGCTTCTGGTCAATCGGTTTGGTGAGATAGCCGTAAGCGCGTTGCTTTGCTGCGTCAATAGCGGTTTGGGTTGTACCGTGTGCTGTGATTATAATGATTGAGGCGGTGCTGTTGTGTTGCTGGATGTCCTCGATTAATTCAAGTCCGTTCGCGTCGCCTAACCAGATATCCAGTAGGATGACATCGACATTTGTTTCTTTGACGCATGCAAGGGTCTCTGCGCCGTTCCGCGCTTTGAGGGTCTCATATCCTGCTCTTTCGAGGGCGGCAGCGAGTATGTGGCGTAGGCTATCATCATCGTCAGCAATAAGCACTAAGTTCGACATATTTTTAATTTTCCTTGCGGTTCGATAAGATGGTTTGATGTTTCACGTGCTTCTCCGTTGATCCGTCCCGGCACGCTGTTTGGGACTACATATTTTTATAGTTCCTTGCGGTTCGATTCGGGTTGTTGTGTATGAAATATCTGCTTTTAAGTTACCAGTACGGCGAGTACGCCTTCCAGTTCCCAGTTAAGAGAAAGACCTACGTAGATCAGATTCCCCTCTTAACTGGTAACTGATTTTTATGTAACACATCTCTAAGCCGCTAATGGATAGGGAGTGACACGATGAACGCCGTACCGGTTTCGAGGTTGGCATCGATCTCAATGCTGCCTTGGTGTTCGGCAAGGATTTTTTGGCTGATGTAAAGCCCAAGTCCTGTCCCCTTCTGTTTGGTGGTATAAAACGGATCAAAAAGCATGGGAATATCTTCAGTCAGGATTCCGGGACCGTCGTCCTGAACCCGCACACGCACGACTTCGGTTTCTGAAAGGTATTCTGTCTGAATTGTCAACGTTCCGCCTGTATCCATTGCTTCAATAGCGTTGTAAAATAGGTTAAGCAGTACCTGTGTGATTCCGTCTTCGTTTATCTTGAGTTGTGGGCAGTTGCTGTCATATTGCGTGTCTACTTTAATGGCGTGATGCTCCAATTCGGGGCGACAGGTAGCGAGGCTGCCCCCAAGCAGCTGATGGATGTCAACCTGTTTTGCGGCTTGCATGGCAGGTTTGCTGAAAGCGAGTAGCTGCTCAATGAACCGATTTAACCTATCCACCTCTTTGATGATGATAGCGGTGTATTCCCGAATCTCTTTTTGAGAGAGTTGTACTTTGCTGGAATGGGTTCTGACAGGTGCGTCTGCCTCGGTTCCAGTGTGCTGGAGCAATTGGGTGCCGAGCCGGATGCTGCCCAACGGGTTTCGGACCTCGTGTGCGATAGTTCGCACCAATCTACCGAGTGTTGCCATCCGTTCTGATTCGACGAGCGCGTC
Organism: Candidatus Poribacteria bacterium; assembly: GCA_022821495.1. GTDB lineage: Bacteria > Poribacteria > WGA-4E > WGA-4E > WGA-3G > WGA-3G. The sequence continues at coordinate 12,086 of JAJEDN010000083.1, read as the reverse complement.
GATTGTCTGCTGGATTTTGACGCGTTGTGCGATGGTCGAGGCGATAATTGTTAGGAGTCGTCGGTCGTCCGCTGCTGAAAATTCATCTGATGCCTTGTCGATTGTCAACGTCCCAATAACATGTTCGTCTACAACGATTGGGATGCACCAGAAGGCGATTATATCCTTAGATTCGACGCGCTCTGGCTCAAAAAATTTAAGATAACTGAGCGGACTCCGGGTTTGCGGGACACCGATCGCTTTACCGGATGTGAGTACCTGTTTTTGAATGTCTTCCATCTGGTCATCTGTACCCCGCTTCATCTCAGCGGGGGTGAGTCCTAAGACAGTTTCTACCGAGGTGACCACCTTTCCGTTTTCGTAAAGATGTAAAGCGCCGCGGTATATGCCGAGTCGTTTGGATAGGATTTCGATGATGCGCTGGAAGAGTCCCTTTAGCTCAAGATCGGTATTTGCCGCTTGGCTTACTTCAAAAAGTGTGGAGATGTCTCGTACCTGTTTTTCTAAGTTCGCATTAACGCTGTTAATTTCCTCTATTTCTTCGACACCGCTACGGCGTTGGGTCTGAAATTGGCGGATGACCCGGATAACACCGAACACGAGGAACGGATAGAGCAGTGCGATAATGATCGTCTCGGTCTGCTGTGGGTACCGGAAGACGTAGACCCAATTGGCTACCGCAGTGATACCGATCAAGATGTTTTGTCCACGGGGTCGAGCGTATATAACCGCGAGCATCATGATGCCGTAGTAGGAGTGGCTCGCCGCGGCGTAGTATTCCTGCATCTGGAACAGGTGCACACTAATATTAATAAGAAATACAAGCAATACCAAGAAAAACGTTATCATAGTTTACTTATCAGTTTTCAGTACGATTTTTCTGCGAAAAATCTTTCAGTTTTGACCAACAACTCGCACCTTCGTAAAAGTATCTGTAGATGAGTTGTTGGTCAAAGTTAAGAGATAATTTTCAGAAAATTATTGAGCATTTTTAGGCCGACGCGTCCGCTCTTTTCGAGATGGAACTGTGTTGCGATGAGGTTATCTTGGGCAATCGCGCTACAGAATTCGAGTCCGTACTGCGTCTTCCCTATCACAATGTCCTCTTTTTCTGGCTCAGGATAGTAGGAGTTGACGAAATAGAAGTGTGCGGGATTCGGGACATCCTCAAAGATAGGGTGTGCCCTTGTCTGATGTACCTCGTTCCATCCGATCTGTGGGACTTTGTAGGGGTTGGGTAACCCAACCCCTATCATAGGGTATTTCTTTACACGTCCGGTTAGGAGTCCGAGGCATTCGGCATCTTCCTCTTCACTGTGTTCAAAAAGGATCTGGATACCGATACAAATACCGAGCATCGGTTTGCCCGTGCGGTAGAAGTCTGTTAGTACCTGATTGAGTCCGCGTTTCTGTAGCGTTTGCATGGTGGCTTTTGCGGCGCCGACACCGGGGAAGATCACGCGATCCGCCGCGAGTATCGTTTGGGTGTCGGATGTAATCTGATTTTTGTAGCCGAGGTGTGTCAGCGCGCGTGCAACGCTGGTGAGGTTGCCTGCGTCGTAGTCTATAATTGCGATCATTATTTTTTAGTTTCCAGTTAACAGTTATAAGTTATAAGTTAAAAGTCATGCTGTGGCAAGCGCAACAAAAGCAACTACCACAAGAAAGTAACTGACAACTTATAACTTATAACTTATAACTTATATAACACCTTTTTCAATTGCTTTATAGAGGTTTACTGTTTCGATGCCAGCAATAGCGGCTTCGGCGCCTTTGTTTCCTGCCTTGATACCGGCGCGTTCGAGGGCTTGCTCTATTGTATCTGTGGTGATGACCCCGTAGATGACAGGGATCCCAGTGTTGGCAGATAGCTGGGAGATCCCCTTCGCGCTTTCGGCGGCAACATAATCGAAGTGCGGTGTCGCGCCTCGGATAACAGCACCGAGGCAGAGCAGGGCATCGTATTTTTTGGTTTCCGCGAGGCGTTTGGCGACTCCGGGAATCTCGAATGCGCCGGGTGTCCAAAAGACATCAACTGCATCCAAGTCAACGGCGTGTCGTTTGAGTGCGTCTAACGCGCCAGCGAGAAGTTTCTCGGTAACAAAGCTATTGAATCGGCTGACAACAATACCGAAGGTGAGACCTTCGCCGATGAGGTCGCCTTCGTAGACGTTTGGCATTTTTTTTACGAGTTATCGGTTATCAGTTGTCAGTTGTCAGTTAAAGAGAGATTTTGCAGAACCGAAGGCCTCTTTTAACTAAAAACTGTTAACTGTTAACTGTTAACTTTCCTATTCTTTATTCCTCGTCGAGGAGGAGGTGTCCAAGTTTGGAACGTTTTGTTTCCAAATATCTGCGATTAAAAGAATTGGGTTTGGTTTGTAGCGGTACACGCTCAACGATTTCGAGTCCGTGTCCATCCAATCCTTTGACCTTTTGGGGGTTGTTTGTCATGAGTCGCATTTTTCGGACCCCTAAGTCCGCTAATATCTGTGCCCCGACACCGTAATCCCGCAAATCCGCGGGGTATCCGAGGTGTTCGTTCGCTTCGACGGTATCTAATCCGTCATTGTCTTGTAGTTGATAGGCACGGAGTTTCCCTTTAAGCCCCATCCCTCTACCTTCTTGGCGCATATAGAGGACTACACCTCTGCCTTCCTTTTCAATGGTTTGGAGCGCGATTTCGAGCTGCTCGCCACAATCGCATCTGAGTGAGCCAAACACATCGCCGGTGAGGCATTGGGAATGGACGCGGACTAAGAGCGGTGCGGCATCGGCGATATCGCCTTTCGTGAGTGCGATGTGTGTTCTATCCGTTTCAATGTTCTCGCCTGCAGTATCCGTGCTTTCGTAGGCGTAGAGTTTGAATTCGCCGTGTGCGGTAGGTATATCGGCAGTAGCAACGCGTTTAATCAGTGTCTCTGTCTGGCGGCGGTATGCGATGAGGTCAGCGATGGTGATAATTTTGAGTTGATGTTTGGCGGCGAATTCCATTAGCTCCGGGACACGCGCCATGGTGCCGTCCTCGTTAAGTATTTCACAGAGGACCCCTGCCGGATATAACCCTGCCATGCGTGATAAATCAACAGTGGCTTCTGTATGCCCTGCGCGCCGGAGGACTCCGCCGGGTTTTGCTTCTAAGGGGAAGATGTGTCCGGGTCGAACAAAATCAGAGGGCACAGCATCGGCATCAACAAATTTCTGTATTGTGTATGCGCGTTCTTGTGCGGAGATCCCCGTTGTCACCTCTTTCGCGTCAATAGTGACAGTAAATGCGGTTTGCATTTGCGCCGTGTTGGCGGCGACCATCGGTTGGAGTTCAAGTTCGGCGAGCCGTTCTGAACAGGTGGGTAGACAGATCAACCCTCTGCCGTGTGTCGCCATGAAATTAATGGTCTCTGCTGTCACCTTTTCAGCTGCCATGATGAGGTCGCCTTCGTTTTCACGGTCGGGTTCATCAACGACGATAATCAATTCTCCGTTTGCGATTGCAGAGAGTGCTTCAGGAATGGTATTAAAATTGTTTGGCATCCTTGCCTACCGTTTTAGGGTTGTCAGTTGTTAGTCATGGGTACGATTTTTCTGCGAAAAATCTTTCAGTTTTAATAGTTGTCAGTTTGCTTCGCAGTGAGAATACGGATTTTTTTTCAAAAAATCCTTTCAGTTTGCCTCGCAGTGAGAGTTAAAGAGATATGCTGTGGTCGTAATCGAAAAAGTAACTGCCACAAAAGAGTAACTGTTAACTGTTAACTGTTAACTGTTAACTAATATATCCGTGTTTTGCTAAGAAATCCAAATTGAGTGTCTCAGAAGCAGGTTGCTCAGTCCAATCCTGCGTTACGTTCCCGTTTTTAAGAAGCGTTTCAAGATAACGCGCGATGATGTCAACTTCAAGGTTGACGCTGGCACCGATGCGTTTCGCGCCTAAAGTCGTCACCTGCTTTGTATGTGGAATCAAGGCGACTTCAAAAGCATCATCAAAGAGACTCGACACCGTTAAACTGATGCCATCGACGGTCACGCACCCTTTATATGCGATATAGGGTCTGAGGTTGCTGCTCATCGTCACCTGCATCAGAGAAGCATCGCCTTCGTCTTTCCAATTGGAGATTGTAGCGACTTCGTCCACGTGCCCCAGCACGAGGTGTCCGCCGAGTCTATCGCTTAACTGGAGCGAGCGTTCAAGGTTAATTTTTTCGCCGACCTTCCGTTCGCCCAATGTCGTGCGGCGTAGGGTTTCAGCAGATACATCCGCAGTGAATGCCTCCGGTGTCAGTGCCCGGATCGTAAGACAAGCACCGTCAACGGCGATACTATCGCCGACCTTTGCATCGGCGAGAACATCACTCGCCTGAATTTCGAGAATGACGCCTTGCGATGGACGCTGGATATTTCGGATTGTTCCGAGTTCTTCAACGATCCCGGTGAACATATTATAGGTACCTCTATCAGTTATCAGTTACCAGTTACCAGTTCAGAGACCCTTTGTGGTGCGGACACACCTTTTTACTGCCACAAGACAGGAACTGACAACTATTCGCGGGCAGAGGAATGTTTCTCTTCGACAGTTCGGAAACTGAATAGGTCTACAGGTACCCCTCTATGAGAAAGTCATCGTCAGGCATTGGCGTGATGCGAATCCTTTGCAAATGTGGTACGTCCTTCAAACTGGGAACCCCTTCGCCGCCGATAGGTCCCGGTGCGTTCCGTCCACCGATGAGTTTAGGTGCTACGAAGCACATAACCTTATCGACGATACCCGCGGCTATAGCGGAGGCATTGATTTCACCGCCGCCCTCTATTAAGACGCTTGTTATCTCGCGTTTTCCCAATGTTTCCATCAAACTCATAAAACAGACCTTACCGTGCGCGGTTGGTGTCGTTAGCACTTCCGCGCCTGCTTTTTCGAGTGCCTTGACATTCGCCATCGGTGCGTCAGGTGTTACAGCAACGATAACACCGGCACTGCTTTCGACGTTGAAAATGCGCGCGTCCGTCGGTGTCCTTCCGTGTGAATCCAGCAGAATCCGGGTTGCGTCTTGGCCTTCTCGATCTTGAAGTCGGGTTGTCAGTGAAGGATTATCGCGTTCAACTGTGCCTCTACCGACGAGGATCGCATCTACTGCGTCTCGGATCTCATGTCCGCGCAGTCGCGATGCTTCAGATGTAATCCATTGCGATTCGCCGGCGGTAGTCGCTATCTTCCCGTCAAGACTCATCGCAGTTTTGAGAATGACAAACGGCGTACCGGTTTGGATATATTTCGTATGGACTTCGTTTAGTTCTGCTGCTTCCTGCGTACAAATACCTGTTTGGACGCGGATACCTGCGTTCTCAAGTTGGCGAATACCTTTGCCAACGACGCTCGGATTCGGATCGACTTCTGCGATGTAGACGTTCGCGATGCCAGCCTGAATCACTGCCGCTGTGCAAGGCGGTGTGCGTCCCCAATGGCAACACGGCTCAAGATTCGTATAGAGTGTCGCACCTTTGGCATTTTCGCCTGCGGCGTTTAGCGCATGGACTTCAGCATGTGCGGTTCCCGCTTTTTGGTGGTAACCTTCACCGATAACTTTACCGTCTTTTACAATGACTGCCCCGACGAGTGGGTTGGGACTGGTGCGTCCTTTTGCTTGTTTTGCCAACGCCAGTGCGCGTTGCATGAAGGTTATATGTACTGGGTCCATGCTGAAAACCGAAAACTTTTGTTTCTATAGTATATCATATTTTTCTGGGAAATCAAATTATTTATTAAGGTTTCGCTATTGCTTTTAAGGATTCGAGGACTTCTGTCTGTTGGACGAGATCGAATTGATGTGTGCCGATGTACATGTATCTGATAATTCCTGTTTCGTCAATGAGAAACGTTGATGGACGAGCGATGTTGTAAGCCTCAAGACTGAGCCAGTGGTAGACACCGTAGCTTTTGATGACGTTCCGCGTTTTGTCTATCAGCAGCGGGAATGTGATGCCGTTTTTATCGGCATAACCGCGGAGTTCACGGGGCCACTGTCCGGCAATCGCAAGCGGTGTCGCTGTGTACTCGGCGTAGGCGTCAATATTCTCTTGGACTGCCGACAACTGACGGCGGCTGTTCGGTCACCATGTTCCTCGGAAGAATGTTAGGACGATGTGTTGCGCATCTCGGTACGCTTCAAGCGAGATGTCCGCTCGTTGGTGCGACGGCAGCGTGAACAGGGGCGCGGTATCGCCGATGTTGAGGATTTTGTTTTTACGTGGCATGTGTATATTGTACGGGATATTCGGGTTGATGTCAAGTTTTTAGGAATTGGCGGTGGGTAGTCGGTGGTCAGCCATCAACGGCAGGCAGTCGGGGGGCGCGGTTTTATGTCTTTTGGTCTTTGGTCGAAGGAGGGAGTGCATACACGCTTCGCCGCACTTTCACAATTTCGTCAGCATCGACAAGCCGTTTGAGCTCATTTTTTGTGGAACCTGGATGGCCTTCAATAGCCTCAATGAGTTCAGATGTTTTTTTCTCGCCTGTGGCAAGGAGCGCGAAAATCTGATCACGGAGCGGGACGCGAAGGGGTTTCCCGCCTCTAAACTTCATCAATATTCGGTTCGCTTGGCTTCTGGAGATGCCCAAGACGTGTTCTACTTCTTCTCTATCGGATTCGGCAGTGAGTGTGTCGCGTTCTGTCTCAAACTGCTCACGCGTAGCGATGGTTTCAGGGAGTTTGTCTAAGCCACCGGCGACCTCAAAATCTTCCCAATCAAAAAGCAACGTTTCAGGACGATCCGTAATATCAGGGAGGGGTACACTCGCGAGCAAGACTACGGTTTTATTCGGCAAGCGGTTCAAGCCAGCGCGTCCGATAATCTGTGAAAATAAGTCTACAGATTGCTGTTCATGGACGGACCGAATGCGTGCGTCTTTATAGATACCGGATACTGCTTCTCCATCATAAGAAAGCGGTTTTTCGTCGTCTCCGAACTGGATCTGCGATTGTCTCCAAACGTGTTCTGGTGTCCAGAAAGGTCCCCCGACGATCCAAATCACATCTGCCGTTTCAAAAGCGGAGGTTTCTAATGTTGTTAGCTGCTTAAAGCCCTTTACGAAACAGACATTCTCTTTTGCTGCGATGTGCTGTAAATGTAGTTTTACCGGCGCGCAGCAGATAATTGCGTGCCGAACGTTCGGGTCCTTCTCAATTTCGGCTTGGATACGGAGAAAAAAGCGTTGCCCCATTTCGGACATGCCGAGTACCCGCCAGTCGGTGTCGTAGTTTAAAAGCGTATGTCGTGGATAGATGCCTGTGCGGATCTGAAAAACTCGATTTCCGGGTACCCATGCCGTCGGTTTGACGTGATGGACTTCAATTTCCGCATCGGGGAACGCTCTACGCAAATCGCGTTCAGAAAGCATTGATGACATAAACAGGAGTCGTTTGACGCTCGGATGTAACACCGGTGGCACCCAGAATTTTAACTCTGTATCATCCGATAACATGGGAGCATCAGCATCCCGTAAGTAATAGGCAAAAAAACGCGTGAGTTGATGCCAAAACGTCCAGTTCAGATCCTGACAGACTGTTGGAAAGCCTTGAATGTTGGCAGTAGTTGAGGTATCCAAGATCCCTAATTCAATGGCTTGTGTGATTGACATAGGGATATTCAGGTCTTGGTTCAATTCAAAAGCCTCAAGTTCAAAGACGGGTATTTCTTTTAGGGTGAGTCTATTCGCAGCATCGGTATCGAGGGGAATGTAGGCAGCGGCACCGCCCTCAAACTCGATAGCAAAACGCGCCAACATCTTTTCGGTTTGATCATCAACGAATTCGCGGGGCACGACTTTAGCGGTTATATTGACTTGTCCCATTTGCTCGACGAGCGTTGTTTCTTGTTCCTGAAAGGCTTGCACGACGGCTCGGACGCGCCTGATAGGGTTCTCATCTATTTCGCCTTTAATCTCTAAAGCGTTTAGTAAAGCACTGGTAAAGTTGCCTAAGGCGTATCCGCGCCAATTCAGGTCCCAATTTTCTAAGGTATCTTTTGATATCTTACACTGTACAAACAGCCTACCTGCGTGGACTTCATCGATGACACAAAGCCGCTCTGTGCCGTCCACAGGTTCAAGTATTTCTGCTGCCGTTTTTGCGTGTTGTGGATCCAGAAACAGCCGAATAGGATTCAATATCTGGACCGCGGCATTTTTTAGGGAGGTAGATTGCGATAAATATCCACGTTGTTGGCATTCAGTATAGACGGGACACTGCGGACAAATACTCTCATTCGGATTTCCACCTTTCTCTTCGAGCACCTCACACCGCTCTGGATCCTCACAGACATTCCCGTGTTGAAAGGGTGACGCCATCCGTACCTCGGCAGGTATATCTTTCACCTTTTGCCACAAGTAATTCCGGGGTCTCAGGTGTACAACCGATGACACATTTCGATCCCGAAAGTGTTGTTCGAGTTTCTGAGTTACCTCGAATTCCCCGGTTAAACTAACAGTGCCGCCGTTAAGGACATGGGTTGCCGCAGCGTAGGTCTTACCTCCGCCCGCTTCGGCAATGAGTCCAAGAATCCGTACATCCCGATTAAAAACGCTTTGCATCTGGGCAGCACTATCTGCAAGCGTTCCATAAACCTTATTTTCTGTTTCTTTTTTAGGTAGGACTGGAAGCGGTCGTTTTATTCCCAATGGGCTGAGTTTGGCTTCGCGTATGGCAAGGATATTATCGGTTACAGGTAACCCTGTGGTCGGCATTGCTGGCAGAATACCGGTATCATCCCAGATATTTGTTAGCGGCGTCGCTTCCATTGGTAGCCCAATATCAGGCATAGAAGCGCGAACCCAGACTTGGGTATCTTGCTCCCATAGCAAAACGTGTGCATCGCCAAACCCGCTGTCGGCTTGACGCCACTGGTAAATGCCGTCCTCTTGTTGCAGATAAGAAAACCCGCGCTTCAAAAACGCCTCTTTTGCGAGATTAAGGTTGTGCGATCCGAAGGACATTGGCACAATAGGTGTCTCTTGAACAGCCGCTTCCAAGTCGCTTTCTTCAAGCGATATTGGTTGGTGGAGCGCAGCCCGAAGCGTATGGATAGGTGCAAAGAGTACCTCTTTGGCAATGATAGGTGGGTCTAAGAGGTTTCCGATCAGAATTTCGTGGCGGCCATCCCAACAACTGTATCCTTTATCGCCTAAGATTTCAAGCAGGACATCGCGATGGTATGGATTTTCGGAGGTCGGTGTGTGTTTATAGATATACTGCTTGGCTTCATTGGTATTGGGATGGAGATAATTCATGACTCTGCAGGAAAAACGCAACCCCCCAGACTTTGAGAGCGTCAATAGTGGGTTCGCGACAGCGTTAACGAGTGCTTCAACACAGGTGAGAACGGCATCGGGTGCAGCACAAATAGCGTCATACTTAAACTCGATGTCGTGCCACTGGGCACCCTGAGATTCTGAAGGGACACCCGTATATACTTGGATTCCCCATGATTGATGCCAGAATACCCCGGTCCAGTCTTTTCTGCCTTGGCGTTTCAAGAATCGTTCATCCTCAAAACCGGACAGGCCGTGGTCGTAACCCGGTACGCGCCGCATCGGCATGAAAGAGATGTTCGCCTGTTCAAGTCTATAAAGGTTTACAGGGTATCTCCAAGCACAATAGACAGTAAAATTATAAGGAAGCGCTTTGTAGAGTACTGGTGTTACTCTTGTCTTACGCTGTCGAAGGGGTTTTTTGTGTCGTTGATGACACCGTTGAATGATATCTTTTAAATTCATGGTCTATTCACTCAACTGACATACTCCCAAGCCTAAAGGAGACCAGGGGTTCTTTTGTTCCTTGTAGAAACATTCCTCGTGTCTAAGACGAGGCAACAGGGACTTCCAATCGAAAGCCCAAGGGCGGTGCCATGCGGGTAGAACCCATTTCCGCCACTACGGGGGCACCGAAGTGGCCCAGATACTTTTGTCTTATGTTAATCGCACCTACACCGTCGCGGTGATATTTGAAGCCGCAACTGCAAGTGTAGTTTCGGTTCGTAGGTTTCTTTCGGGTGCTACATTTCGGGCAAGTTTGCGAAGTATAGGATTCGTCAAGCGTTTTGACTTTGATACCGACTGATTTTGCTTTGTAGGTTATCAACTCGGCTATCTTACCGAAAGCCCACTGGTGAAGTTTCTGATTCGCACGTTTGCCATAGCTCATATTGTTTCGGATACCTGTCAAGTCTCCGAGTATTATCGTGCCAATACCTTTCGTTTGGCAGTATTTGACGAACTTCGTCGTCTGTTTGTGGAACACTTGCAAGCAAATGAACATGGTCAGGCATACTTTCAACTTCTCTGACGATATATTGATATGCCTCTTGTTGCTGAAAAATCAAGGCTTTCAAACGCTCTTGGATTTCAGGAGATAGAACAGAACGACGATATTTCGCACACCAAATAATATGGTATTCACAGGCGTATGTCGTCGTCTCTGTCGTATTATATTTGTGGTCATTATTTGATATATTCATACTATTAATTACACCAGAAATAATAGTTGTTTTCAAGTTAATTAGCAAAAATAATAGGTTTTGGATATATCAAGCTATTCACCGCTACTACATCCCAAACCTAAAGGATTGGGCTTTGTAGCGGAAGATCAGGTAATGTTCTATCAAGACAATACAACAATAGCAATTAAATTGGAAAATCTATGTCCTCATGACGAGAATTATACATGCGCTCAATTTACATGTCAAGTTAAATTTGTGTATGCTTCAGGGCTATTTTGTGTTGAAAATGTTGCTTTTTGGCTAAAAGTATGGTATAATTTGAGTTGTATATAGACATTATTATTTTTAATTTGAAAAAAAATATAATGTGTCATATTGTAACTTACAGGTTTTTGGATAAAGGTGATGACCGTGCAAAATAGACAGACCCCTCTTAACAGTGCGAAACGGCTTTTACGCGGTGTATGCGTTTATGCTGTGCGCTGCCTGTCTGGATATCGGTTGATTCTGTGTATTATTAACGCAGAGTTAAGTGTATTATCTTCAGGGTTAATCCCCCCCCCCCCCGCTTAACAATTAATAAGTATTATATTTCACAAGATAGTATAGACGGTAGGCACATTCTATCGCTGATATGCCTGCGCGCGTTTCGTCTCGCACGAAACTTCTCCGCGCAGGCTATTTTTGTTACATTTCCGCACCCACTATAGAGACGTCCCCTTTGCTCACGTCTCTAAGCCCCAAAGGAGGCATCTAAAGTGAAAAATTTGTTTTCAAATCCAAAACTCTCCGTGATTAGCATCGCATTGCTAATCCTTGCACAAACCAGTATTGCTATAGCAGCCCCCCCAGCACCGACCTCTGCTAAAATACGGTGGAGCGGTGGTCAGTTGATTGAAGTTAAGTTCAATCACAGCCTCAAGACGGACGGCGGCCTGGGTACAGGATTACCTAACTCCGTTTGGAGTCTTATGCACAACGGCACCGAACATGGGATTGCCGCAACGCTTCAGGGAGAAGGTAACAAGACCCTCCTTCTCGCTGTTAGTACAGAAATAACATCCGCAGGCACAGTAACGCTATCGTATACCCGAACGCATACGCATCTCGATCTGCATGGCCTGGATGGATCGAGGGTAGTCAATTTCACTATCAACGTTGAGACGCCCGATTCTTATGTGAAACCCCAAGCCGTTCTAACAGCAGCTCAGACAACTGTCGCACTCAATAGTACGCTAAATTTTAGTGTAGCAGATGCTAATGGAAGCGATATTACGAAATACCAGTGGGATGCGTATAATAGAACAAACTGGGGATGGGTACAGCCTCAACATGTAGGCTCATTTAACAGCCGGAACACAGCAGAGGCTACTTGGACGCCGCCTGCAAATCTAATAGGTGAGTTCCTTATCAAAGCCACCATCTGGGACGACGTTAATAGACAGTCATCAGCAAGCGTAGACATTACTGTGACGCAGGTATTAGGTAATATCATATACGCAGTATCTATTATATCGGATCCTGGCCCTGACAAAACTTATGGGTTAGGTGATATAATCAGTTTGTCTTTAAAGCCCACCAGCACTGTTAATAGAGTATATTCA
>JAJEDN010000048.1 GCA_022821495.1 Candidatus Poribacteria bacterium | reverse complement strand
ATCCCGTAATTATTTGCACATGTTTTGAAGAGACGGGCAATAATGCACCTCGCATTTGGGGTTTTTGCAAACGCTAAAATCCAATGCGAAGAAAGTATTTCTTCAAATACACCGCACAATTGCCCTACTACGAACGGGTCTCTGGCAAAGAACAAGTGTATAAGTAATTTCAAAATTTACTATAAAGCAAAACGTGGAAGAACGTCAGAATATGCGCGGAATAAGGAAACCTATTGCTTCTCAAGGACCATTTCTTCACCGTCAGCAGTTACCATAACAAGTGTCCCCCCCTGTTTCGTACTAGCGGATTGTGCAAAGGGGCTGATAAAATTAACCCTGAAGAACTCGTCAAAATCTTGTTCTACTTCTGCGACTGCCCGGCCGAATGCAATCTGAAAAAAATTTTTGGGTTCAGGTGCTATGTGCACTTCTGACCCCTTTTGAAATAAAGAGAGCGTCAGACCATCGAAAACGTAAGTCCCCGACCAGGCACCTATTTTCTCTATTTTACCAGGAGGTATGTCATCAATAATAAAAACGGTTTCAGACATAAAATTGCATGTCCACGAATTGTCAGCAGCAAAAACGTAGTTAAACCGTTTTACCTTTTCTACTGGCTCCTCCTCTTCTGCTAAGTCTTCAAAGAATTCTTCGGGGGTTCTGCCAAAGATTGAAACGACTTCCCAAGAACCGAGCAATTCTTCATTTGCTAACGATGAAACAGACGACCCAAGTGTTGGCTTTTCAGTTTTTTCTTCTGCTAACATTATAGGTTCCACGTCGTCACCACAGCCAGCAACGCTTAGAAGCATCATACCCGCAAGTAGAACTGGAATAACAAAACCTTTCGGGATCATTTATTTTCCTCACAGCAGTAGACACACCCTACAGAACCGATGCTATAGTTATTCAAAGTCCCCTGATAAGGGGCGGGGAATGTCATAAGGCATTCATACCCGGGGAAGCCCACACAGGCTTCATACCGTTGATTCTTTAGGGGGTTTCTTCTAAGATGGAAATCCTTATTTGGGGCAATACCGTCTACAAATGAAATATAATATATCAGAAGTGCTACAGCTTTGTCTTCAGCGCACCCCAGACTGTCGGCAACTTCTGTGCGGGTTCCACAGCAAACCCGATTTTGGCCCCAAAATTTTGGAATACTTCAGTATCGGTAAGCGGTCGGTTATAAATGCGGACTTCATCAACGATGCCGCGAAAAAATCCTTCTGCCTTGCCACGATTGTTTCCCGCGCCAAGATAGACAGATTCCGTGAACCGGATAAAGATGGACTTTGGTGTACTGGTCGATCTACTTAAGGTGCGCCGTTCACCGTCGATATAGATAACTTTTACTCTCCACTCGCGCTCGGCTTCGTCTACATAAGATTCCTGGACATAAGCGATGTGATGCCATTCGCCATCAGAGATTGAAAACGACCTTCCAGAGTTCGAGGTGCCGCATCCATTCTCTCCGATTTTATATCTGATATAAAGATTAATGACATCCTCATCGAAAACAATTCCATTATCAGGATGCTTTGATGCGTTGATATCCATTCCCTAACCCGCACAGTCCGAGTCAATAACTTTGAAAAGCGTCATCCAGTTTTTCTTAAAATCGGTTTTGACCCACGCTTCAAACGTAGCTTCGCCTATCTGAGTTCCAAAATCACCAAGGTTCGTCAAGTTCACATAATCTCTCGGACCATCTAACTTAAGTGCTTCTCTGACATACCCCTTGACAACTTTCGGATTCCCAACTATCGTGCCATCGTTCTCACCCCAAACATCTTTAACTTTCCTACCAACAATTTGATGCCGATCAAACGTCCAATAACTCAGGAGTCCATCTGTCACCACTCGTTCAGCATATCCGCTGTGGCAAAACATAGCAATGGTTAGCACGGATATAAAGAGATAGATTAACTTCTTCATAGCAACTACTCCTTTTGGGGTGCTGAAATTGTGTTTGATGTCCGTTTATACAAACGCTTTCCAATGACTAACATCCAAAAACTTCTCATGAATAGATTATACAGAAGGTCTCCACTATGGGCAATCATAAGCGTTAATTTAAGAAAAAATAACCGTCTCAGACCCAGGACTGGTAGGTTCGGTTTCCTAACCGAACCGGATACTCCGCGGAAACCTTGAAGACTGCAAAAATCTCCTGAATCCCGTAGGGATGGTATCTCTGTAGAGAAATGCAACCTCACAGACCTAAGCCCCGTAGGGGCGATATCTGTAGAGATCTACGGCAAAAAATTAACGGAAAAATCCTTAAATTGACACCTATGGTTTTTCACTACGGGCAATATAAAACTATGTAGACCTCTCTTGACAAACGCATTTTATAATAATGCTGATTGATGCTATATCGTTAATTGTAAAGCCTATTGTAACTTAAGTCAACTCTTTCCAAGAAAAATAGGGGTTGTAGGAGTGATCTCCGAATCGTGATTTTTTCGACAGAAGCCATAAAAAATTGAAAAGTGAATGACTTTGTTCTATCAGTACTGAAGACTTGACGAAGCGGTTTATGTTAATATATCACGGAATTAGTCGTTTTGGACTTAAAAATTTTCATTTTCGCAAAAATCCTCACCTTTTTAACTTGACATCTCGTCTTTAGACACCGTATCCTTTTAACAGACCAAACTAAAACACTCGTTGAACTGCGGGTATCCCACATTCAGTGCAAATTGAGTGTTTTGGTTTGGTCACCAGGGATACCCATCTCTTTTAGGGTATCTTCTGGAGACATTCCAACTTGACCTATCTTTAGTGTGTCCTAACTTGACTGTTACTTTCGCCTCAAATTCCCTAAAAGAGGTAAATTTTGTATTGAAGCAGCAAGTGATGGTTACACACCCAGAGGGAAATACGGTATTGTATTCAGAAGCCCTGATAATTCTATGCCTGACTACATCCGCTATGAAACTAAAGAGGCTTTTGATCACCTTCTGAAAACTATTCAGGATAACAATCTTCTCTGAAACAATCCAAAGGTCGAGAAGATGTCAAGTTTTACACTTTCAAATCAAGCAAAAACTCAGTAAGCACAAGGATTTAGCGCACTTTTTTCTCAATCCCAAAACTACTTATTCCGAAAAATGATATAAAAAATGATCGTACTACATGACAGTTCAAATAGCGACTTAAAGCATATTCAAGCAATGGCAGAAATAGAGAAAGAATTTGCTTTGTTTGATTATGTACGTATAGAGCAGGCGGATGGTAAATTGTGGATTGGACAGATTATACAACCCAATCGAAACATCTCGACGGTCGGTAATCCACTTGATCCAACGATTCTTCACGGACTCAAGCTTATGAGGTCAAATCCCAATGTCCAATCGGTAGAGTCTGTCCAAGTATTTGACATATTGATATTAGGAGAAGACGACGGGCATCAGATGCTCACATCGCGAACACGTCCGTTGCCGGGGGCCACCGTGAAAAAGCTAGAGGTAGAGAGGACAAATCGAGTTATTGGACTTCCTGAGAAAAAATATCACACAAATGGAAGCCTGAACGTCATTGGTGAACTTCTCAATGCAGACAAGGTACCGCTTTGCATAGGTGCCCCAACATTTAACCACCATATTATGATTGCAGGTGGAACAGGCTCTGGAAAATCAAACATTGCTGCGAATCTGATTGAGCAAGCAAAGAAATTTAATAAATGTGTTTTGGTTCATGACGCAAAACCTGACTATGGATTAATCGCTTGTAAAAATAGCGATTCAAATGTAGAAACCGTGTGGGAACGCTTTCGCAAATATGAATTGACATCACATTCCGCTGACGATGTCACTCGTGTGGGATTCTACGGAAAATGCGATCCAAATCATGTAGATATTCTCGCGGGGTGTAGAGCATCCGATTTATCACCAACTATGTTAGCAGGTTTTTTCTTTCCAGACACAAGCGAACAACTGCAATTTGAAGGATTTGCAAGTGCAGCTAACTCTCTTGAAAAACCATACTCACTTAATGATATCTTAGAAGTTGTTAAAAAACGCATGGGACCGACTGTAGGTCCACATGAGAGAATTCATGGTTCAACTGGGAGTACCATAGTTCGAAAAGTCGAAGCCCGTGGGGAGGAAATGCCATGGCTTGATACTGTTGGCAGGAGGACCGTTGACAATAGAGAAGTAATCTCATTTAAGTTTGAAAGTAAAAAGCGTATTTTGGTGATTGATTATTCACAGATGGACGATTCATCCTATGCCCTGCTCTTGTCTTATGTCCTACATGTTTGCCAAGAGAAACGCGGTAATAGAGAAGGAGCCGGCATCGTTCAAATGGTAGATGAAGCCCACCGCATTTTCGATAATGAGTCACGTCACAGTGATACACTCGCTAGTTTGTTCAATCGTATTATGCGTGAAGGGCGGACTTTCGATCATTCAGTTATTCTTAGCCTTCAAAACGCCTCGCAAATTCCTCAACTTGTAATGAATAATCTCAATACACACATTGTGATGCGTCAGAATAGCAAAAATGAGGCAGATTATGCAACACAGACAATGGGTAGAGATTTTTCAGCGCGAGCATTAGAACTGGGTACAGGGCATGCCCTCGTTAAGATGTTTGAATCACGCCTTGTTGTTCCGGTGCAGATGGCACCATCTCCATTTGAGCTTATGCGTAACGATAATACAGTTCCTAACAGCAATGGATAAAAGTGAGGAATTGCAAATGTTTAGGAAGATTCAAAAATTCTTTAATCGATCGAAACACGAGAGACTGTCAGATCCGGGCTCGGATTCCCTTTCAAGCGATCCGCTCTTTAATCCATCAAAACACGAGAGACAAGCTGAAATGTTCCACGAACTCCTCAGTAGATCGAAGCGAATATCAAAAGATGCCTTTACTGATAATTTCGGTGGGATTGCAGACGATGTTGTGGAGATGCTCGACAACGACCAAGTCCGAAAAACAATACAAGAAGCGCGTGAAACTATGGAAGAGGATTTATCTAATCCCTTGCGTAAGGTTGAGTTTGGTTCATTCAGTAAGGCAAAAGAATTAAAAAATGGTGAAGTCGCTGCTATAGATGGAACTTTTGCACTTCCAATGCAGAAGTATTCAACAGGGCAAGCTATCTGTGTTGGCATTGGTAGCCTCTCACATCGTCGGCCGATGCAAGACTCTCTACACTATTGGTCAAGCAAGGTTTTCCTATCTGAAGCGTCTGATACGGATGATTTCATTGCGCGTGAGAAACGAGGACTATTCGGTACATATCCTACAGCCTACTTACGATATTACGAAGTTCAGCACTGTCTTGAAATTGAGGAACCATACCTATTTTTGGATGGCCCCTTGGTTGATGAGTCTCTCATAGCGAGACCTGAAGGGATTCAGTTATATAATGAACTGTTTCAAAGTGGAAAACAATCTTTGGGTGTCTTGAAAAATATAGCAAATCCTATATTTACCAAATTTGCTCGCGCACTCAAACCTGGTGAAATTTACGTGGTTGGAACTTTAGAGGAACATTTAAATCAGAGCAGCGCAGCTCGTAACCGTTATGTATCGGATAGGTTTAAGAATAGCGTAGCTTCTAACATATTCAAAGGTGTGTTTAAGCCTCGGAATAAGGCATTCGGTTTTGAGGTACACAAGGATCACTTGGAGGATATGCTACGCATCATGGCAGCTGATTGCCAAATGAACAATGCCGGCCACGAAATCCCATTTTTACTGAACCGGATTGATGAAGAAGTTCGCAAAAACTTCAACCCACAAATCTTAAAAGATCGAATCGCCTTTCAAATGGCGACTCACAGTGAAGAATTGTTTTTTGAGGAGACGAATGAACGTTCTTTTCGTTGACCCGGATAATGAGGTTGAATTTCTTGCTAATAAAACAACTCAATCTCACTGACTATCATTTTCCTCAATTTGCTGCCCTACAAAATCAACATGAACACCCTTTTTTAGAAACACCGTCCATCGTTTTGGAAGCCTATCTCCGCCGATACGATCAATCTGTCCTACCACACGAATCAAAACGGTCTGTTCCTGCAGTAGCGTCTCATTGATTTGAACAACCGTTTCATTTTCACGAGGGTTTTCAACGAGTCCTGACACACCTATAATTCTATCACCGGATGCAGGAAGTCCTGTCGATTGACTGGCGATGTCTATCAGACCGTTCGTCCCAAATAAGTGGCTCGGATCGTTCCATTCCAAAACGCGAGTCGCATCAGATTGCCTGACAGTCGCTCCTATAAGATCATCTTGATACCCTTCAATCAAAATCCAGCCGTCAATCTCCAGTCCCTGTTCTGCGGGCGTTAAATCCCAAGAAATCTGTTTGGTCTCTGGAAGTGGTGAGGTCTGTTCATTTTCTGCTACCGGTTCCTGCTCAGCCAACACTTTCGGTTCTGGTGCTGTAACCGCTTCCGCAGGCGCGGTTTGTACGGTCTCCTGATCCGATACCTCTGTGGGTACTGACATTTCATTTGTTGGATCGGATACCGGCACCACTTGTTTAGGATTTTCCGCCAACTCCGCCTTATCTGGCGCGAAAACATACAAAAAAGCCGTAATCACAAAACCCAAGACAGAGATACTTAACAAGACAAAGAAAATAAATTTAAATACCGTCTTCATAAAGCCTCTCCTTCTATTCAAATCCGCTGATGGTAATGTGGATCATTAGGTTAAGGCTTACACATACCCTCTTAAAGTCCTCCTGATAAGGGGGATTTAGGGGGTTAAAATACGAAAATTACGGCTTTTTGCGTCCAAATGTCCGATATTTGCTCAATTTGCGTAAGTCCTATATGTAACGGACCTCATGCAATTCAAAACTCCATTCACTTTACCCAATTGAAATTACCGCTGGAAGCCGGCCAATCGAGAACATACAAAATTTGAGATTTTGTCTCATATTTCTCAACTTCATTACGGACACTTGCCCAACGCTTCTGGACTTCATCAGTTTTAAGTTTGTTAAAGATTTCTGGGTTTTCGTATTCTGGTATAACTTCCTGCCAGCATGTCATTGCAAGGTTTTTCAGATTTTCGACCTTTTTTTCCCGGGACGTGTGCGTATCCCTAATTAGCTCATCTATTTGGTGTATGATTTGCGGTACTGATATTCTCGTTCCTACAATCATCATTCACTTATTCACTTTCCAGCCTCTGGCCTAAGTCCTCTCCAGAGCGATTCGCAGGTAGCACCAAACCGAACATAGTAGTGTTTGTCAAGTTTCAGATTATAGGTGATCCTGTTTGTAGTAGGGCAATTCATTGCCCGTTGCTGATGTGCGATAAATCGCACTACTACCAACCGCCCTTTAAGTTCAAAGTTGAAAGACTAATAGTCATTGAATGTTCATTGAAGTAGAGTATTGTGCTACTAAAACAACAAGACTAACTATCTATATTATAGAGTTACTACACCACGTGATATCTTTGCATTAACTTCTCGCTGATAAGGAAAATGTCGTTTGGGCAACGCCTTATCGGTATCGTTCACACATAATCTGCTGGACGTCGGAGTGCTTTGAATGGGTTCATCATGTCTACTTCATATCTTGGATGATCACTTTCTGCTTCTTCAGCTGCAGCAATGTATAATGGATGGTCTTTTGTCCATAGCGGATGACACTCAATCCAAATCTTCTTTATAGTTCCCCCTTGTTTGACATAACCTCGCAAATCACCAAAGTTTTTAAGGTCATATCCAAGTCGATGCATGGTGGCTGGTACTGGTGCATTATCTCCTTGAAGTAGTACACTCCACGGATTGTCATATTGACCCCATTGAGACACAAGGTCAATGGTTTCTGTAGATGCTGCTGCTATTCGAGCCATGTCGAGCGCAAGTCGCCAATCAAGCAAACCGTGGTAAGGGAGATTGTGGAAATCTCGTAGACAAGTGTTGCAGGAAGTGTCGCATTCATGAATGTGATTAGGGTTATGGTCTGCCTTCATCCATAACTCAGCGAGACTTTTTGGTTCTTCTGGTTTGGCTTGATCTAGCAATAATTGGAAATGCTCTGGTTTGCCGAACCAACGACAGTATCCAGCACCATTTTCGAGTTTGTCTGAGAGGAAAGCCTGTCCAATAGGTGTGTCCCACGGATTGATTGAACGGAATCCAGCGTTAAGTTCTGTCGGGTCAACATCAAGTTCTGCGGATGCAGCTGCTCGTAAGAAAAAGGCGAGAGAATACCAAGCAGCGCGTCCTTCAATCTGAGCTGGATCTGCAAATACGCCATCAGACCATTTTTTTAAATCAACCAATAAAATGTCAGTGCGTGATCGGGAAAGGAGAGCAATGCGATAGGTATCACCAGCAACGGTAACATAACTATCGCTGCGCGGTTCGACTGCATACGCTCCAGGTTGGCTTCGTCCATAAACCGTTGTTGACGATCGAAAATAGAAACCACTTCTTCCGCCATTGTCGTTAACCGAAATGATCTCATCTTCAAAGGCGGATACGTTAGTATTGCCGACAAGTTCTGTTTGTGCCCCTTGGCTTTTCAAACTTAGCGTTGGTCGCGTAGAACGTGGATTCCATTCAAACGAACCTTCAAAATCGTCTGGAGCTAAATCTGTGAAGAAACCTTTCGGTTCACGGGCATCAATTGAACGAAACGTATCCTGCTTACATACGGGACACTCAGTAAGCTCTGGTTCTTGATCACCTCGCGCGGGTGCCTCCGTTGCCTCAAGATTATCGACAGCTTGGCAGTTATTACACAATCCTACAGGAGATGGATTTCCACGGGTAAGGGCAGGATAAAATCCTGGTCTTGGAGCAGGCGCACCACTTCCTTGTGGAATGAGTTCAACAACACCACATGCAGTATGCACGGCTTTATCTTTTACTGTTTCGGATCCTGGAGCAAATTGACTAAGTGCAATGTCTAAGTCCCGGTCAACTTTACCTTGTTCTGGAGGCCACGGATTGCTTCTTCTTGGCCAACGGGTATACAGAAGGCGACTCCGAGTCGGGAATCCGAACATTGGAAGGAGACCAGCATTTGCCAATTGTTCACTGAGCGCCTCCTGCGTGAACCTTACATCATCGACTATATCGGTGATTTTTGAAACTAATTCATCTTTCACAAACGATATCATATCTTGACAGAAAATTGAATCGGAGACAGATCCTTGCTCCCAAGGTGTCCCAACTCGTAATATTTCTAAGATCCCATCAATTACTGGTTGAGCTTCAGGACTATCTAGCCAATTCTGTATATCTTGACTAAGATCAGTCCATCTTTCAGCAGGTCCAAATTCTCCGTGCACACTTTCTTGAAATCGATTAACCGTTTGTTCCATTGATGTCTCGCGAACATCAGTAGGTATAGCATCAAATGCTTGGCGTAAAATTTCTTTCACGATAACACGACGAACAATGGGAATACGATCCATATCAACATACGGATGTGATGGTGGATCTCCTGTCATTTGTTCTGTTCGAAGATAGTAATAGTCATCGTGACTGCGTCCTCTGCAAAATGTTACTGCAAGAGAAACACCTGTCCCGCGCCTTCCAGCGCGTCCAACCCGCTGTTGATAATTAAATCGTCTTGGTGGCATATTTGCCATCATAACCGCTAAAAGTGATCCAATATCAACACCTGCTTCCATTGTTGTGGTAACACTAAGTAAATCTATTCCGTGAACTTGTGGGATGTCATCTTGTACAAAGATCTCTTGGAACCTCCGCTGCCGTCGGGGGCGATCAGGTGAATCGGTTTGACCTGTCAATTCCTCACAGTGAAAGCGGAAGGGCAAACCGGATCTCTCCGAAAGGTAAAGATAGTAATCAAACGGAGCTTGTTGTGTAGTACTACTCTCAAGTTGAACGTTTCCACATTTTGGACATAGGTTGCCAGCAGAATGTAGATAGAATCCATTACAAACTGGGCAGCGAAATCCGCTAGGAAATTCTTCACCATCTCTTTCAGTCGGTAACATCAGATACAAATTCTCCGGATCCAGTCCGATACTGTAGCGTCCTCCAATACCAACATTGGATTGAATCAATTGTTGCTCTACAGTTGTGTCTGGAATTTCTACTTCCTCTAGGTAATCACGTATAGCAGCTGGAAACTTGGTTGAATCGCCTTGTCCAAAATATTCCGCATAGCGATGAGCGCGGCGGGTTCCCAAAAGGCGAATGACTGCATCGGTCACTTCAACAACTCGATCTATAGGATTCCCAACTCGTTGATAAGTAACCCATCCTTGTCCGAGACTTTCCAGTGTTCTGGCAACATGTGGGAACAGTGCGTACATCAGTTCGGACATCAAAGATGAATCAATCCGTCCTAATAACCGAGAGGCTTGTGGTACCAAATCAGTTTTCTCTTGTGGGATATCACCTTCCCAATTATAACTTTCATACCAATCATGATACTCGCTGTCCACTCGGTATTGTAATAACTGATAAGATGTCCCACCCGGATTCGTTCCAAGGTTGAGCATTAAGTTGTGCACGACTCCCCGAATTTCTGCAAGTGGAATGCGTCCAGGGTATTCTACAATCATGTTCATCAATGTATCAAAGGTATCCTGATTTCCAGGTGGGATGTTTAACAGCCAATTTAACATTTCTAAGGCAAGTCCCTGATTGGCTAATTGGAAGTTTCTTGAAGCTTCTTCATCATCGGATTGAATCGAACCAGAAGAGACATCTCCCAAATGTGGATTAACAGATTGTAGTCTTTCAAGTGAATTTGGGATGCTATTAACGGTTTTGCGAACATAGGATTCAAACTGAGACCAATAACCGTTTAAAGCATAAATCAATGCTAAACGAATCATATCCCGAAAATGATCACGCTCCATACCAGCTGCCAATTTCGCTGCATCTTGACGGCTATCTGAAAAGATAACGAGTTTCCGCGAACGCCTATTGTTAAGCATCTCAGGCATTTCACGGCAAAGTGCGCTGGCAATCACCTGACATGCTTTTTGGAAACCTGTTCTGTGATTACGTAAAGGGGTAGGAATTCGCCTACCGCGACGGTAATCGGCATCACATCGCGGACACTTGTGTGGCATAGCTGGTTCATCAGGATGATCACCTGATATAAAATATAGCCAGCCTGCAATTTCCCCATCCGATTTCGATAGGTCAGCGGTTTGCCGAAGTATTCCAGAAAATGCATTAAGATAAGCCCTTCTCCATTGTCTAATGATATGATCGTGTTGATATCTGTCGTCTTGCGGTTCTGTTGTCCACGAGGCATCTTCGTTTAAAGGCCAGAAGACAGCGTATTGACCATATTTTTGTTCAACTGACAAGCGATCAGGCATGTTTTCTAAATCTGGCTGGTCAGCGGTTAGAATCTCAATTTCTTGAGTACCAATTCTTCGTTTTGCTCTAAAACCTCCAAGAAAAACATCCCCACACACCTCACAAACTATAAGGTCAAGTACCCTCCCTCCACAGGTACATGTCAGACGATGTTCCTTGTGTATTGCACCAATAGGAATCGCCATGTCTAATGCAACAGCATCTTGACGTTGTGTTGTATCACAATTCGTGTCAGTACATTCTGGATTTGAACACGCCCAAAGATTCTGCAGGTTGTGGAAAAAGATATGACCCCGCACGGGCTGTGGTGAAGGTCCTGTTACTGATTCCTTACTCATGCCGAGTGCAAGTAACAATCCTCTCATTGCATCAGAGGCAGTCTGGTTTTGCACACGTGCCCCCGGAAAGAGAATGTCATCTAAATCAGGAACCTTCGTTGGTCGAACACTTTCGTTTTCGGCAACACAAGCGTCTCTAATAGCATCTGGAGCATTATGAGTCTTTAAAGCATTTGCTAATCTGACTTCCGCTGGAAGTTCAGATTGATGTGGTTGTCCCAAAGATGTTGCAAGTTCAGCAATCGCTTTTTTATTTGTGTTCGATTCAGGATTAGGTGGGGACATAGGGTCAAATAGGTCCGGTTGAACCGTCTGCGTGAATTTCTCAAAAGCTTTTTGAAAAGGCATCATTCTAACTCGAGCACCTGCCGTAGGCTGTCGCTGTTGTTTCCCTATAATCTCAAATCGATTTCTTCCAAAGAATTCTTGCAAAAATTTACGAGATTCAGGTGTTTTAGTGACACTTGCAGAAGTTGCGAGGATAGTCAACTGGTCAGAATTTGGACTCAAGCCGATTCGATCAAGTAATAAACGTAAAATATATGCTACCTCTGTACCAGAAGTGCCACGGTAGGAATGTAGTTCGTCAACAATTAAGTAGAACTTACGCGTTGAATCACCTGCCAGCCATTCTCGTGTGCTATCAAAGATACACGATTCAATTCTACGCATTAACATGATATTCAACATGCTATAATTGGTGATGAGAATATCAGGAGGAGTATCCTGCATATCCCATCGAGACCACATTTCGCCACCATCAATGTTCGGGAAATGGTATCGGATGTCCTGATCCATATCTGGGTTTGCAGCCAACAGTTGAGGGATTTCTTCACTTGTGCTTTCTATCTCCTGTAATCTTTCACGTAAGCGATTCATTGCATTCGGATTTCCTCGTTCGCCAGATACAGGTGTTTCTCCAGTATATCTTCCAAACAGAATCCTATTTCCAGCGCGTTTGTCATTCAACCAATTATGGACATTCTCTGAATCAAGTGTACTTCGTAAGCGACGCAATTGATCCTCAACAAGAGCGTTAAGCGGATAAAGAATGATTGCTCGAACTGCGTGGAGATTTTCTTCTTTTCTTCCCGTGTGTGTCCATTGGCTTTTCCATGGGGTTTGATTATCTTGCCACCACTTCCGATCATCATTTGGTTTTGGACAGGCTGGCCAGGAAGCCGAATCGCGGGCTAATTCTGCTAAAAGTGGTAACAGAAAACACTCAGTCTTACCTGACCCAGTTCCAGTAGTTACTACTATATCTTTTTTATTCACAAGCACCTGATGAAGACTCTCCCATTGATGTTCCCAAAGTTCAACATTGGTTGGAAGTAAATCTTGCGCAAGGTATTGAAGGTCTTGATAATCCGGTGGTAATAATTGACTTGTTTCAGTCAAATTGTTGCTCAAGGTTGGATATACTGGGATTGTTTCAAGCAGCGGTGGTTGAGAAAGAACTCCTTGTTGTGCCAGAAGTTTCCGCCGTTCCTCACTCAGTGCTTCGTATCTTAATGGAAAAGCACTCTCAATATACCACTGGTAAACCTTATTCATTCGTTCATAAGCACCAACAAGATCATGCATGTTAAATCTCCATAATTGTAATGCTTAATTTTTCAGCAAGCAATTGAACCAATTCGTTAGATATATTTGTATATTTTAGCCATCTAAAATTCTTATCTCGGACAGGTAACATACCAGATGCAAGAACTAATGCACGTTCATACAGCAAGGGCCAATGTTCCTCAACTGGTATTATTAATTCATTTGCACTGGAGTCGTATTTTACTTCAAATTTTCGTCCTGCACTATTGTATGTGAGGAAACGCAAGCCATACCAGTCTCCACGCAACCATCGTTGATTTGGTTCGTGAAAATAAAGGACAATTTGATAAGGATTATTTTCCTCTTTTTTAGCTAAGCGATACATACCTGATTCGCCAAAATATTTTCCATGTCTTTCATAAAACTTATCGCATTGGATAAATTTTCTGCCATTCCAAATCTCAATGTTGTAAGAGGTCGTACTAAGCCGATCTATAACAGGCAAGATGCCTTTCCATCCCTCTAAGTCAGGAAGCAACTGTGCCAATTGAACCGAAATATTTCCTGAATGTACAAGGTGAAAACCCTTGAGCGATACATCGTCTGTAAAGGTGCCATTTACTCTCACGCACGGAGGTCCCTGATAATTCGGTTGGGGAAGTGTTTCAACATCGCAATGTTCCTTAAGGTACTCAATCAACATAGGTGTTTGTTGACCAGTTAAAATATAAACGTCTTGATCTGTAGGACATCGCACCAAAGCCGTTGGGCAAATTGACCAATTTTGTCCGTTCTCTGAACTTTCAATATGACCGAGAAGGGTTAATCGTCTAAAAATCGATCTTGCAACCTTTACGTCGTCTGCCAAAGCCAAAACACTGCAAACCCTTACAAAGGTCTGCCAGGTCCCTTCTGCATTAGCGGATAGCCAGTGAAGCAATTGATCATACCGTTCTCCAAGCGAGGTATCACTTGCTGCATTAGCGGATAGCCAGTGAGGTAATTGATCATACCGTTCTCTAAGCGAGGTATCACTTGTGCTTTCCGTATAGGAAAAAGTATCGGACAAGTCAAATGGATCGCTAAAATCGCTAGACCACAGAGATTTGTATGTGAGTGCGTTGAGACTGTGAGTTTCAAGTTCTGTCTGGTTTACCATTGACTTAATTTCATCAGGTATCAACAACGCTGGAATAATATTGCCTGGAAGATTCCACTGGGTAAAAATTGTACGTACCAAATCTAAAAAATCTATCCCTTGCCCCTCCATGGCAAGAAAAAAATAAAATTCTCCGCGAGCTCTTCTTTCAAATTTCACTGCAGGAATTATTCTTGTCCAGTTTTCGGCTTGAACAGCTTGACGGATGCGATCAAGCACATACGCAGGATTACCAACTGTACGCACAGCAACATATTGTCTTGCCATTTTATCCCCTTTCATTACCTTATACTGCTCTATAATTCATTCATTCTGATAACAGCCCCACGTTGGGTAAAGGTTCCTACATTTATATCAAAAGGTTGTTTAGGTTCTGGACAGTTTAGCGAATCCCATGGTAAAATTTGAAGGACGCGCCGAGCTGCGAGTTTTCCTAAACTATAAACTTCAAACAAGTAAACTCCTGGCGTAAGAGAAGGAACACTTATAGGCCTGTTAGTGTCAACTAATTGATGTATAATAGGCTTGTCAGGTGAGGAAGTATCCAGTAACTTTAGATTGACACTATCATCAAAGGCAATAATCCTCACTTCAGGTGCATATCCTTCTAACCATCCGCCTTGATTTGGCACTCTAAGTCCACCTTTCAAGGAAATTGTCGCTGAGACATCCGGCTTTAAGGCATCGTAAAGGTCTTGGTGTTGTGGGATGATGCCTTCCCAACTTTGTGAAGTAATCATGCATTCCCTATATTCAATCCACTCGTCATTTATTGAAAAATCGTGATCCCAGTTGATTAAATCTTCTTGTCTGAACGATTCCATTTGTTCTGTATATTCTTTTGTACATAACAAAATGAAGGTTTCTCCAAGTCCTGGATGTCCCCAACCAGCAAAAATACCTGATGCTTCATTCTCTGGGTCACGAACAAGGATCCAGAATTTCCGTTCGGGTAAGATGAGTTCTTGGATTTGAGGATGCCCCCTCACTTCATAGCGTATTCCCCCAGCCGGTTTGACAAACAACAATGGCATGAACCAGCCTTGTCTCTCTTCCCGCAAAGGGTAAACAGTACCATTGTGAACTAATTCAAGTGTTCCACCACCAAATTGCTTTGGTTGACGCGGGTATAGGTGGTATTTGAGGTCTCCCATGATAACATCTTCTACCCTATACAGTTCCGCTGTCATACGTCGTTGACCAATTCGGCGTTTACCGGATGTAGCATCAATTTCTTGACCCCAATCTATTGAAGTATATACCTCAAAAACAGCGTCAGTAACCGCTTCATACCTTCTGAAATCGCTTTCTTGAATCAGATCCCTGAGATGCCTAGAACCGAACTGCTGCCTTCTTACCCAAAAACCTATGATATCTCTATCTGAAACACGGCTTAATTGACCTGAATTCACTTGCTGACGAAAAAGGCGTTCTAAAACTTCCTGATCCGCTTCGCGAAGTAAAGCCTGTGAGAGAGGATAGTTGATAAACTTGTTATAATTAGACTGTCCCTGCTCTGATGAGTGGAGCCAACCGTTGCTGATTAACCAACGATTCCAAGTTAGCCATAAGTTTTCCTCAATCCCTGCTGGAAGTAGACCTTCAGGACGTCCGGTATCTTCATCCGACAAACCGAGAACCTGACGTAAACGTTTGAAATAATTGGTCTGCAAAATAGTTTCATTTTCGATTTCTTCACTAATCATATAATGTGCGGCAAGAACCATCGCTGCTAAAAAAGCAACACAATTTGGAGTCTGATCAGATTGATAACGAGAGTTCCGTGGGAGATAGACTTTGTCTCCAATTACACACTTAGACCGAACCGCCTTAGTAAAATCCTCAATCCAATTTACGTGGTTAGTCTCTGATTGTTCAAATCGGGCACCGATGCCCATTAGTGCTTCTTCGTCCACACTCAAATAGACGGTTGAACCACTTGAAAGTCCACTAACAAAGTATTCAGCGATTGCCTTATTCCATTCATCATAAGTAGCCATACTAATCTCCATGCAGGTTAAGATATAACAAATCTGCTAACTCCACTCAGGTCTTTCGGGTAACTTGAATTTGGATTTTTCCTTTCTGGAACAACTGTTCTAATTTCTCGAAATTCGGAGGTTGGTCAGAATCATCAAATAAGCCGAATATCGCTTCAGTGAAACCACGTTGTATCAACAAAACCTTCGATCCTATACGTTGAACTAATTCAAAACTGAGCGTATCTTCGTCTGCCCAGAGTACCTCCTCAACCTCCGTTTGTAACTTTTTCCAATTTCGGTCTTCATTATCTGGATCACGCCATTGAGTGCCATTTTCTGCCTCCTTTCGACACTCAGTGACAACTGCCCGAAAACCTTCAAACGCCCACTGATACAATTTCTGAAAATACTTATGAATTGAATGATTCTGCTGACTTCTTTCCGTCAATATGTCAAACATTGGTGGGGGCGTTGACGATAATAAGGAATTAAATTGGTGTCTGATTTCCGCTAATTCCGTATTGAAATTTTGAAAATGACTGTAAAGGAGCCCTTGAACCTCAGATTGTATGGAGCCTAATTTTTCAGAAAATTCGGTTGCTGTAAACAAAGGAATCCATGAATCAGCGGCAAAACGTTCTTTGAATTCAGTAACGAGTTGACTTAAAGCTTGTACCGGGCCATGTTCTGCTTTAGCCACTTTAGCACACAACATGTCAGTTGAACGAAGTTGACTATTCAACACTTGCCACGATGTAAGTGCTTTCGCTCGTTCTTCAAATTCTGTTACACGGTTTTGTAGGCGCTGCAATGTGCCAGAAAGCGATTTCTTCTTGTCCTTTTGAGTGATAGCCCATTCTACATCTGTAGGACCTGAAGACAGGTTGAGTCCTTTTACCACCCTTCCTAATTCCTTGCGTAAAGTCTTCAGCAGATTGTCTTGTGTATCCTTGAGCTTAGATGATATACCTCTTAGGTGTGTACTCAAGTCTGAATCTAACCATTCTGCTGAAAGAATAGCAGCATTTACGGTTCCTATCAAATTTTGAAGCGTGTGCACACTGTTTTCCAAATCTGTCATCTGCCGTTCAGCAGCAGTTTCTAAACGAGTTTGCTGCTGATTCAGGTGTTCTTGTAGGTGGACTATAGATGTATTCTTATGTGTTGACACAGCATCATTGGTCATTTCAAGGCGTTGGAGTTGGTCATTCATCTTAGCAATCTTATCCAACAAACGGCCGCGTTCAATTTCCGCACTTGGAATGAAGCGAAGACTGCCATCAGAATTTGTGGCAAGACATTCTCTGTCAATGAGAATTTTGACGATTTCCTTGGTTTCTGTCTCTATATAACCCTGATGACGCAAAAGTTCCACCGCAGCATCATGAGGGATAGACTCGTGGTTGGAAAGTTTCTTGAAGCACTCGATAAGAATATCCTCGGCGGGGTGCATTGCCAAACGAAGCGAAAATGATTCGCTGTTGTTCTTTGTCTGAACGAATGGTCCCAATTTCTTGATAAAACTGTCACCGGCTGCAGTACTCATTTGACCAAACAGTGTTTCATATACCTCTGCCTTGGACATAACAATTTCTTTTCGACCCTGACGTTCTGCGGGACTTAATCCAGACTTCAAACCTTCTCGATAGTCAGACAAAACGTCTTGCCATTTTGCCGTTGTTGCTAACGTTTGGTATTGTGGAAAACGACGATGACATGCTTGGGTGAACAAAGCACGCAATAATTCTGGACCTCGCAAAGAAATTGGAGCAGTTGTCTCTATATCCACCGTTCCATTCAGAAGTTCTCTTAAAACAAAGTCTATTACAATCTCGGTGAATGCTTTCCCTTTCTCCATCTCAACCTGCTCCTCTGGTGCCAAAAGTTTATCGCTATTATCAGAGTTGTCAATCAAGTTTCCTAAAAATGCTTCAAGGTCGTGAAGGGCGGCTAAAATCATTACCGGACGAAACGGTTCCGGTTGAATGTATTTCTCATAACGCTGTAGATCCATCGGAATACGGTCTACCAAGGGTTTTAATATAGGTAATCGCATTAAAATGCAACTACCTTCATTTTTATCCAGTAATTCCGATCTTGGAACGGTATCAGGATCCGTGCTGCTATCGCACACGAGAGCGATGGAGACATCTACATCCTCTGGCCATGATTCTGGTTCTTTGTCTGTTACGCATAAGGCAACTTCTCTCTGGGGATAGGTATCATCGAAAGTGCCTCGGAATATATACCAACCTGTCAATATAGCATTTGAGTCGTCAGAGATCCGTTCCCAGATCGGTTTGGTAGGAATTCCTTTCGGAAAAAGTTTTGGAATAAGAACGCGGAGAATCATATTTGGAGTTTGTGCAGCTAAGGCATCAAGGGAGGGCAAAGTCTCCCAACAACGAGATAGGATTTGCTCCCAATTGGTGCAAGTTCGAGGAACCTGTTGTAGTGGTTCTAAGGCCAGTCCTTCAGAAAGTTCAACAAGTAACGGAGCAAATAACTCAGATCTCGCCTTCTCAGTTTGGGTTTTGTCAGAAATTTGGTCGTGTAGTATTTGCTTGGGACATCCTTGTGGAAAAGCCGCCAGAGTTGTCACCAGACTCTTACGTCCTTCATCTTCAAGAATCCATTCGTCTGAGAGGATTTGGGTTAGGATACTTTGGACCGCCGCCCCTTCTCCAAAGTAACGAAATCTTCCTTGGTGAATGTCATCAACGAGGTTGGGTATATCGTAACTTGATTTCGTTTCTTGGTAATGAATTACTGATCGGGAAAAAACATCAACAACGGTTCTCGGACCGTTGGCAAGATCTGGTCTCTCAACAAACTGACCTAAAGAGGTGAGGACATTCTCTGACAAGGCAGCTGATGGAAGCGGCGAAGCCTGTTTTCCATTACTGCTGAATTTATTCCAAAGCCATTCAGGGAACTCTCTCGTGTAAATATCTGTCAATTGTAGTGCTGGACCGCTCTCGCGGATCCTGTGAAGAATGTCAGATGCCCAACGTGCCAACCTCGCTTCAAGTAAAGAATCCAAGGCTAAGATAACACCACACGGTGAACGTTCTGTGCGCAATCCCCAGACAAATTCTCGAAATTGGACGATGGCGCGCGCATCAAGGGGACCAAGCAATTGCTGAAGTTCATCAAGGATTATTACTAAACCTTTAGATTTTTCAGATGCAAGTTCTCCAAGCCTTGACAAAAACTCAACGGTTCGATGGGGATGGCTGTCTAATGTAAACTGACCAGCAGAGAATTTATCGTTGTAGATTTTTCGGACTGTCTGAGGAGGCACAGCGTAACGTTTCGCGTCTGCCTGCACCATAGGCTTTAAACCTTCTGTGAAGACATCTCGAAAAAGCTTGTCAACTTGTCTTTTTATTTGCGGGTTCTGCACGCCAGCGAGCGAGGCAATTCCAGTTGCCAATTCATTAAAATTGGTACATGACAATGGAGGTATCGCTAAAAACCCAGATTTTTTCGCGTGTGCCCATAGAGCAATTGCCGATGCGGTTTTACCAAATCCATACGGACCACTTAGGCTACCCCACGTAGTATGACCGCGTTGGACACCTGAAAATACATTATCAGCCACATCACTAACTTTTGACGATAACCAAAACTGATTGGCAAGACGCTTGTAGTGTTCAAGCGTATGTTTGGGGTTTTCCCGTGCTGCGAAACCACTAATGGTATCTGCTATAGGTAAAATTTGCAAATGATCTTCGTATTTCTCTTCCATAAATTCTTCTACTCACTGACTTCTGGGTTCAGTTTAGATGCTCCTTTGACTATCCATTCAATAAATGGATCTTCTGAACCATTAAAAACGACACGATTGGGCACCGATGATATGAACAAAAATTCATCAGTATCGCGTGTAAAATCCTCCAACAAACCAATTAGTCTGTCCGTTTGTACCAGAAAGGACTCTGCAAGTAATCGCATCTTCTCGTTATCAAGAAGGATCTCACCTTTTCCAAGAGAGCAGAGTGCAGCTAAGTGAAGGCGTATAGCATCTGCCATAGGAATTGACGAATTTTGGCAGAGAATACGTTTTCCTTCTTTTTTAACGAGGGGTAATACTTGCTCCTCAAGCCACACTGTCACACCACTCACACTTGCTCTGCTGAAAGAGACTTTTACTTTGCCAAAGTCCTCTTCAGCAACAGAAACTAACCTCAACACAATTTCATCTGAATCAACTCCGATAGATCCAGAATTTAGTATTTGACGTAAGACTTCACGATAACTCCATGAAGGAGAAGCAGTCTTCTTGTCTCCATCCCAAATCCATTTCCAAGCATAGAGGCAGTGTACTGCTGTATAGAAACCAGATTCATAGCTGCCAATACCTTTTGCAAGGGATTTCCCTGCTTTAGAAAGTGCAATTCCTTCTCGTGTTTTCTCAATCAGCCCAACATCTTGCATAGAAGCAAGAAGTTTAGTCAAATTAGAAAGTCGTCCCAAAGGGGACCCAACCGCTTTTGAAATAGTATGCAAGTTGGAAGCAGGAATTCCATCTGGTGGAAGGTCAGATAAGAGTTGAAATGCCTCCCATCCTAAGTTTGGCTTGAAGTCATGTCTGGTATGAAAAACGTGGCGAGGAGATTTCATTTAAGTCCTTTATTTCTGAAAACGCTATCTAATACCAAATCTGAAAGATAAATTCATATTTATAGAGACTTTAAAATTCATACGAAGACGAATGTAAGAAGCGCAATGAATTGCGCTACTACAAACCGGTTTTTCGTTAATGAGAAATGGTTATTCAGATATAGCATAATACCTATTAGGATGATTATCCTAATAGCCAAATTGATCTTCTCTTTACCTATCTCGATTAATTGTCTCCATCATGTCGCGAAAAACGATTACATTGTGCCACATTCGTATAAGTCGATCTTCTTGAAGACGTGTAAAATCCTTGCAGAACGGACATGAGTGTCCTGTACGTTCGCATTCTGCGTAAAATTCTTTTGCAGACAGACCTTTGTTAATTGTCAAAGCAGTTGACTTATGACTGACATTCCGCCGCCCCATAAATGGCAGATAAACATTTCCAAATCCAGCGGTGCGCTGCCAACCTGAACTATCAAAACTAGTTGCTAAATAGCCTTTGAACTGACGAATGATATTTGGCGAACTCACACCAAATAGGTGTAGATCAGGCAGTACCCCAATTTCCCCATCAAGAAAACCACGCTGAATCAAATCTCGCACAAAAACAAGACGATGTTCAGTTTGGGTAGTCAGCAGATTAATCTCTGCATTAACACCAGTGGTATCAAAACTTCCAAAGCCGATACTTTGTAAACCACTGTTCATGTAGACATCAAAACAGTGTTTAAGATGCTCTGGTTTATGTCCTTGTAAGACACCGAGAGCCTTACTCTGTAAATCAGTGGGAAGTCTTTTCAAAAATCTGATGCTCTCACCTGCAGTAACGTATACTCTTTCTGCTACTTCTTCTGATGTCTGTCTTGATGTTGGCACAAAGTCTGGAAGTACATACGTTTCAGCCCATTCATGTTTAAGATAAAAATCAAGAAGCTGTGAGAACAACTCATCATACGAAATTTTGCCTTGCTGAACGAAAAATCCTCCAGAATCAAAAATGACTTCAATACCCCAATTTTCGCACATATATCGGACATAATCAAAAGATTTGCGTGCAATAAAGAGTGGCGTGATAATACATTTGTCAAATGGTTTATGATCCGGTCCCTCATTTTCCCAAAGCTGAATCAATTGTTTCAGATCAGCAGGTACCGATGTTAATGATGCTACAAATGTGAGTTTTCGATCCGGTAAAATCGGAAGTTCCCACTCATATAGTGGACGACTTCTACCACGACGGCTACGACGCGTTGACCGAATAAAACCGACCGCTTCATAAAAACGGTTTGCTGATAATTCCACTGGACAGGATAATCGAAGGCATCGCGAAGACACACGTCGACAATCAGCAATCAATGCATCGATTAGCCGATGTCCAATTCCTTTGCCGCGAGCATCAGGCGTTACTGCAATTTCATAAAGTGTTGTTCGGTTGTCTCGCCTATGATGATAGCGCGTGAAACCCACAATTTGATCGTCTATTTTTGCTATTAGGAGTTCCTCTTTGCTAAGGCTGTCTATATAAGCCTGACGGGCATGAAAACCGAGCTCAGCGCGATGTTGATCGGCGATGCGTTTAACATCGTCAACGTCCGATAAGTTTTTAGCTTGGGAAATAGCGATTGTGGATTTGCCCATACTTCATTATACAAAACGATCATTAATTAGTCAAGGTGGTAAAAAAATAACTCAGAGTGATTTAGTTTTAAGAAATTCGCGGGTTTTATGCTTTCTGTTACAGATCCGGTGCGGTTAGAAACACGCACCTACCGGTTCTGGGGGCCAAAATTGGACCAAAAAAAACGAGAACTAAATAGCCCTGAAAATAGCTGTCAGATTAGAAGTAAAGAATAATACTACTCCGTCCGCAACCTCGGATCCAACGCATCACGGACAGCGTCGCCGAACAGATTCGCAGGCAGCACCAGCCCGAACATAAATGCAAACGCTGCTGCGAGATTCCACCACACAATCGGATCGCGCGCAAGTTCCAAACGCGCTGTGTTAATCATGTTCCCCCAACTCCCCGTCGTCGGATCAACGCCGATCTGGAGGTAGCTCAGCAACGCTTCCGTCAATACCAATCCGCTAAATCGCAAAATAGCGGTGATTAACACGATATGCATAAGATTCGGAATCAGGTGCTTGAGAATAATGAGCCCACGTCGCACGCCGAAGGCTTCAGCGGCTTGAATGTACTCTAACTCTCGGAGTTTCAAAGTTTCGCCGCGTAGGATACGACACAGCCCTGTCCAACTGCTGATCCCCATAATGAGACAGAGATTAAATAACCCCTGTCCAAAAAGGAGCATGAAGGCGACAATAAGCAGGATACCCGGAATCGAATCAAGTGTTGCGTAGATGTATTGAATGGCATCGTCTACCCAACCGCCGAAATATCCCGCAATAACACCGAAAAGTATGGCAAACGGCACAGCGATTAAGGTCGTAAATCCACCGATAATAAGCCCCGTCCGGATACCTTTTAGTGCCTGATAGAAGACATCGCTGCCAACCTTGTCGGTACCTAAGAGATGTGTGCGCGGATGTTCAAGCGGCGGGTATTCCCGAACCGTTCGACCATCAGGGGTTTCAATCGTGCTTTTAGCGTACAAATGGGTTGCGAAGGGGGCGGAATAGGTTTTCTCGGTCCGTTCACGAAGCGGTGTACAAAGTCTATCAAGGAGGCTCAGACCTCTCGGTTTATAGACAACGGCACCGTCCTCGTTTCGCGTGAGTATCTGGTCGGTTTGACGTATCAGCGGATCGCGCCAGCGAAGGCTATCCAATATACCGATGAGGAGATACCCCAAAAGGATAATCAAACAGATCATCGCGAGACGGTTCCCGCGTATCTGTCTCGCAGCGTTCCGCCAATGTTCTTGTCGCGAGGCGTATCGGAGCAGCCACGCCGCAGCAACAAGACATACGATAACGATAATGTTCTGATATGCATCGGAACGCCAGACCCAGCTGACTCGGTCGGCTATCCCGATGCCTTCAGTATCTACTCCCAATAGAAAGATAGGCATATTACAGTGGTTGTCGGTTGTCAGTTATAAGTTATAAGTTAACTTCGGATGTTATCAACGCATTTTTGTAACCGCCACTACCGAATTGAGGTCCGGGTATCCGCAAGAAACCGTTGATAACGCGCAACCCAGACTTATAACCAACAACTTATAACTAAAAACTATTCCTGATAAACGGCTTCACGCGTGTGAAATCCATCTTTAATCACAGCACCGTCGAGATTGTCCTTGTCAACCTGAATAGGCGTGAGAAGGATTGATGGCACGTCAATTTTTCCGTTGTTCACGGTCTGTGTCGCTTCAGCAATCGGTTCGCCCTTCGCGAGGGCGACAGCCGCCTGTGCCGCTTTTGTTGCGATGAGATGGATCGGTTTGTAAACTGTCATGGTTTGCGTGCCTTTGACAATCCGTTGACACGCTGCAAGTTCAGCATCCTGCCCCGAAACGAGGACGCTCCCTGCCAAATTCTGTCCTTCAAGTGCCTGAATAACACCGCCAGCCGTG
This sequence comes from Candidatus Poribacteria bacterium, assembly GCA_022821495.1. Classification (GTDB taxonomy): domain Bacteria; phylum Poribacteria; class WGA-4E; order WGA-4E; family WGA-3G; genus WGA-3G. Next base: position 35,120 of record JAJEDN010000048.1, on the reverse strand, counting down.
CCGTCGTTTGAGGCGACAACAGCGTCTATCTCGTTGTTGGTCTGCGTCAAAACCTGCTCTGCTTTCTTGAGGGCATCCCGCGGGTCCCAATTGACCGCCCAATGCTTTCCTTCTGCGACCAACCGGATGTCGCCACTATCAATTGCGGCTTGCAAAGCACGCATCTGTCCTTGTCGAAGGAGTTGTGCGTTATTATCGGTTGGCGCGCCCCCAAGCAAAAAATAGTTGCCCTTCGGCTTTTGGCGGAGTAGGTATTCTGCTTGGAGATATCCCACCTGTTCGTTATCGAAAGAGATGTACAAGTCAGGTTCACTCTCACGGATCAACCGGTCATAAGCGATGACTTTGATCCCTTCGGCATGCGCGGCTTGGACAATTTGCGAAGCGGCGACACTATCCTTTGGAATGACAACGAGGACATCTACACCTTGTGTAATCATGTTCTCGGCTTGTTCATTCTGCTTCCGTTCATCACCATCAGCAGACTGGACGATAACTTCGGCACCGAGTTTTCCCGCTTCAGCCGTGAAAATATCCCGATCCTTCTGCCACCGTTCTACCCGCAACGAATCCATGGACAGACCGATTTTAATCTTCTTAGCACCCTGATCAGCACAACCAGAGAGCACCGCGAGAGACGCTGTTAAAACGCTGAGAAGTAAGGTCGCTTTCATCCCAATTTTCCATCTGTTGGTGCGTGGAAGCCAAAACGGGTTGGTAAAAGTACAGCGGTGCTTCATATTACACTCCTTTCAAGAGTTACTCCTGTTTTTCTGGTGTATCCGTTTCAGAAGCCGGGGTTTCCGGCGTATCTTGGCTGACGACATCGCCGATTTTGAGCGGTTCCGCTATATTAACAACGCGGAAGACAGAGACCTTATCTGTCAGAATTTCGGAGACCGCTAAGGTCCCAATCTTTTTAGGCACGTGTGTTAGAACTTCACCGGTATCTATATCTCGTACCGGCTTACCTTTGGTGAAGACAGCAAACTCCTGATTGATAGCAATGCCCCTGTTGGATCCGATGCTGACATAGATCTTATCCGGGTTCTCATTATCAACATACTGAATCTTCCCTTTGATGGGTCCCCCTGTTCCTGCTGAAGCATCTTTCTCACCTTTTTCGGCAGTTGCGGGTTGTGATTCCCAAGGTGTAATGAAATTGGGACCAACATTATCTCGGAGTGCAAGAACGACTTTAATCAACACTTCATTCGTTACCACCCCGAAAAGTGTTCTGTCATATTGAGCACTCGCAAACTTGATTTCATTAAGTTCAGTCGGCTTAACAATCGGGCGTGGATTTCTCCGCTGTTTGTCGGATGTCTGACCAAATGTGAGGTTCGTTCCTTCCTCAGTCATACTTGCTTCAAGGGAGGCGAATTTTGTGGCACCATACGTATGATCACGGACAGCAGAAATTCGCGGTTCAGCAATGAGATCGCCGGATGCATTGTAAAATTTCATCTCCAGTTTAATTGCGACCCGGTGTATCGATCCACGCAAAATGACTGGTGCCGTGTAACTTGCAGTGCCTGGTCCTTGTGGTGCTCTGCGTCCGCCTTCTCGTAGGGTCCGCGAAGCACTGGTTCGGAACCGTTCCTGATTGAACTGGCGAATCTTGCCTATCGCAATTACATCAGCATTGAGATGCTTCGCAAGCGTAGCGCGCTGTTCTTGTTTCAGTCTTTTCAAGTTATGTCGCGAGAGCGTCATAACTGCCATGGCATCTAAGAGTTCATCCTTACTGATCGGTTCATACATGTTTGTTTCAACAAGTTTCCGATTCAGCATTCTGGCAAATCCTGCCTCTAAATCCCATCGTTTTTTTGAACTAAAAATATTTCCTATAAACCCAGGTATACACCCACATCCGGTCGGGGAATCAAAGCGACTGTTGTCCTCGAAATAGAGCACCGCAATTCGTTTCTTCGATGCAGCTTCACTAACGACAATAGGACAGATGATGAAACCTAAACTGAGTCCTACCACTAATAGATATGAGCAGAAGCGTTTCACTGTTTTTTAGTCTCCTTTTCGTTTTCTCACCTTTCACGATTATAGTCTAACAGTTGTCTGAACAATTATCAAGAAAATTTAACCGGTCACCGGAGCCTTGTATACAAAACGTCTGGTAAACTGCATACCTCGCTCCAAACCAGAAAACATTTGAAATATAGCGAGATATTTGGTATCATTCTTACAAACCATCATCGCTTGCGAGCCGAAACTCGTTGTACAAATTGCAAACGAAAAAGGAAACCCTATGTTTACAGTGAACAACCTCGCGTCCCGCAATTTACCATATCTATTTATATGTGTTGCCCTAATTACCGCTCTTGTCCTCTACGGTTGTAGTGACAAACAGTCAACTGAAAAACCAAAGTCCGCTGACACTGCATCTCAGGAGAAGGAATGGCTCTCAATTCTCGGTGGCGTGATCGGTGGTAGTTTTTCACAATTCGCTGGCGGCATTCGCCAAGTCGTCACAAAACATGAACCGCATCTGAAAATATCTGTTGATGGCTCTGCGGGTTCGGTCGAAAATACACGGCGTGTGAATGACGATCCAGAAGCCCTCGGTGTCGTTTTCGCTGCTGAAGGTTATCTCGGTTATCACGGCAAAGAGATTTTTGCTGAAGAGGGCGCGAAGACCAATATCCGTGTCGTAACGCTCCTTTTTATCGCCTACGACCAGTTTTCAACGTTAGCGAACAGCGATGTTCATCAGTTTGAAGATATTGTCGGGAAAAAAATCGCTACAGGGGCAAGCGGTTCTGGCACTGCCCAAACGTTGGAGCGGTTGACAAAACTCGCGGGTATCTGGGGAAAATTCACACCGATTTACAAGGGTGGCACTGCAGCGGCTGAGGCACTTCAAAATGGACAGGTCGAAGGTTTCCAATGGCTTGTGAGCGTGCCGAATAGTGCTGTTATCGAATTGACAACGATTAAATCCATCCGGATGCTTGATTTGGACACACCTGCCCAAAAGTATGGTTTCTATGAAAAATATCCGTTTTATCTCTCTGGTGCTTTGCCAGAAGGGGCGTATGACGGGAAAGTTAAATCCGTAAAGACTATTTTGATGCCGACTGTCCTCATCGCGAATAAAGCGGTGAGTGAAGAGACGATTTATACTATTCTAAAACACATTTACTCAGCAGAGGGACATCAGGCGATGCTGCTGGTCAATCAAGCGGCAGCAGATATGACGATAGAAAACGGCGCGAAAGCGTTCGTGATTCCGCTGCATCGCGGGGCGTACAAATTTTGGCGTGAGCAAGGTGTAGAAATCCCGCCGCACGCAATGCCAGTAGATTAACCGTTCTCAAGTTTAGAACCCAAGAGGTGTTTGTATTTTAGATTTTTTCTCTGACTCGCCCAAAGGCAATCCACATTTTTCACTAACTCCCACAAATCCCGTCCCAAACAATCCAAAAAATGCACAAAAATTGAATATACATTAAAAAACAATAGAATCGCAATATGTTGACGCATTTTCTGTTTGATGACACCGAAATACTGTCGTATAATTAACACGTGATTTAGAATGCAACGCCAGCGGTGAGCAATGCTTACTATGGTGAATTATAGAAATAAGTTGACATTTATCAATAACTCTGTCCTTCGCAAAGTCTTCAAAGTCCCCCTGATAAGGGGCGGTGAATGCCCATAAGGCATTCATACCGTTGATTCTTTAGGGGGTTGACTTTAGCATTAAGAATGTATAAGTAATTCTAAAATCTACCATAAAAACGAACGATCCAAACAGAAAGGATAAACCTCAGTAAAAAAAACGCGAATTCACGTCACATTTCCAGGCACCACGCGGGTTCTGCACGTCACATGTGACGTTACAAACGTCACATTTACGTCACATTTTTAAACCAAAATCGAAAAATCGCGATTCGGTGATCGCACCTATCGCGGTGTCTTCGGATTTCGAGATGCCACCTATGTCATCGCACGCCCCGGAATCTAAACCGACAGCCCCTAAAAATATGACGCAGATTTTTGCGTACAAAAAAAATTAGGGTGCCTTCTCCGGTGCGGACACCTTGAAGACTTCACACACCCGATGCCCATAAAAATTTGACAAACGCCCACTTTCATGATATAATATTATGCGGTTAGGTTCGCAAATTGTGTAAACACTTTGTCTATTAAAAAAACCGAACGCGAACAATAAGATAGAAAAAGTAATGTAAAGAGAAAACGAATTTAGTCGCGCCTGCGCTAAATTTGTTTAGAGGGATAGGGAATCATGGTACTGAAAACGAAAACCTATTTTCCGAAAACAGGTAAAGACATTAAATGGTATGTGGTAGACGCGGAGGGACAGACACTCGGGCGTTTGGCATCCCGCATTGCACAAGTGCTGCGCGGAAAGAATGACCCGCGGTTCACACCTCACGCGGACTTAGGTTTTCGCGTTGCTGTTGTTAATGCGGAGAAGGTACACGTCACAGGGAAGAAAAGGGAACAGAAAGTCTATTTTAGGCATAGCGGTTACCCGGGTGGTGATAAATACCGGACCTTTGATGAGCAGATGAACCTGAAGCCGGAAGCGATTATCATGGACGCTGTCAAGGGGATGCTCCCGAAGAGTAACCTGGGCAGACAACTCATGAAAGGGCTCAAAGTTTACTCGGGTCCGTCTCATCCGCACCAAGCACAGGAACCGGAAGTCTTAACGTTTTAATTGAGTTGAGGGCGCGCTATTAGAAAGCGTTCTACAACTTTGGAGAATATCAGCAGTATGGCTATTGAACAATTCTGGGGAACGGGCAGACGTAAAACCTCAGTCGCGCGTGTCCGGATCATCCCCGGTGGTGAAGCTGGGATTACCGTCAATAAGCGACCGATTCAGGAATACTTCCAACGTGCCGACCATTGGCAGGCAGCGCAACGCCCGATTGAGCATGTTGAAAGAAGTGGTGAGTTTGCTGTTCACGTCAATGTAAAAGGCGGCGGACATACCGGACAGGCAGGTGCAATCTCTCACGGACTCGCACGTGCACTCGTCAAAGCGGATGAATCCCTGAAGGCTTCCTTGAAAAAAGCAGGATTTCTGACTCGCGATCCGCGAATGGTTGAGCGTAAGAAGTACGGACAAAAAGGCGCGCGCGCACGCTTTCAATTCTCTAAGCGTTAAAATTACCGACTTGCTCGCATATTCGCAAAATTTAATGCGAGCCCCATTCACCGCAGGTCGGGTTTAAACCCGTCATTAACAGCGTCCCATTAATCATGCGTCTTATTATAACGCGTAGCACGAAGCCGCGGACAGACATCGCGCGGCTTGCAAAGTAGTAGGCACACTCCGTGTGCCGTTCACAGGTTTTATTGCGTAAGAAGAGGTCTTGTATGTCAAACATTGTCATCTTAGGTGCCCAATGGGGTGATGAGAGTAAAGGAAAACTGACCGATGTTTTTGCCGGAGACGCGGATATCGTCGCGCGCTATCAAGGCGGTGATAACGCTGGACATACCATCGTTCTCGGCGAAAAAACGTTTATTCTCCATTTAATTCCATCCGGTATCCTCAGACCCGATACCGTGAATATTATCGGCAATGGCGTCGTCATCAATCTGGAAACGCTTTTCGGTGAGATTGACCGCTTGGAGGCGCAGGGAATTGAGGTCACCAGCGAGAACCTGAAAATCAGCGATCGCGCCCACCTTATCCTGCCGTACCACAAGGCTGTCGAACAGTGGGAACAGATGGGAAGTGCCACCAAAATCGGCACGACATCGCGCGGCATTGGACCCACCTACTCCGATAAGATGAACCGGCACGCTGGCATTCGCGTTGGCGACCTGCTGGAGTTTGACCATTTCCAAAAGAAATTGGATTACAATCTTGAAACCAAAGCGGAAGCACTCCAGATAGGCGGTCCCGAGCGACACGTCCTTCTCGAAACCTACTACGGTTACGCCGAGCGGATCACACCGTATGTGACGGATACCGTTGCATTCATGCACGACGCACTCGCTGCGAAGAAACAGATTCTCTTTGAAGGCGCGCAAGGAACTATGCTCGATATAGATTTCGGAACATATCCTTATGTCACCTCTTCTAACTGCACCGCAGGTGCCGTGTGTACCGGACTCGGTATTGGACCCAAAGCAATTGAACAGGTACTCGGCGTTTCTAAAGCGTATGTGACACGCGTCGGCGGCGGTCCCTTCCCGACAGAGATGCCACCCGATCTGGACGAAAAAATTCGGGAGATCGGTAAAGAATATGGTGCCACAACGCAACGTCCGCGACGCTGCGGTTGGCTGGACCTGGTCGCACTCCGGTATGCTACACAGATTAATGGACTCACCGGTATCGCTCTGACGAAACTCGATGTATTTGATACGCTCACTGATTTGCAGGTGTGTACCGCTTACCGCTATAAAGGGAAAGAGACGACCCGTTTCCCGAGCAGCCTGCAAGTTTTAGAGGCGTGCGAACCTGTCTACGAGACGCTGCCCGGCTGGGAACAGCCGTTAACTGAAGCACGCGTCGCGTCGGATATTCCGCAACGCACCAAAGACTATGTTGCGTACGTCTCAGATTATCTCAACGTACCGATTCCGATTATCTCTGTGGGACCCGATAGGGATCAGATCGTGCAGCTGGGGGAACCGCTCTGGTAATTGATTACGGACGACTGATAATTGGGAACCTCTGCGATTTTTTTCATTTTAATTTGACATCTGCTTAAAAGTGTGGTATTATTAAAATTTGTTATACGTTTGAGCCGTTAGCTCAGCAGGTAGAGCATCTGACTTTTAATCAGGTGGTCACAGGTTCGATTCCTGTACGGCTCATTCACTTTCCTTCTAATCGAACTAATGTGGACGAAGCAAACGCGGTGAAAAAGAAGCAGAGACTTCTAATCGAACCAATGTGGAATTGAAATGTACGGCTCACATTCTTACGCCCCCGTCGTCTAGCCTGGCCAAGGACACCGCCCTTTCACGGCGGCGACACGAGTTCAAATCTCGTCGGGGGTATTTTAGCGCAAAAAAGACAAGCCCCGGCTACTCGGGGCTTGTCTTTTGCTTAAAGCATATACACACATCAGCGCGGTAGGTGAGCCGCAACGAGCTTCTCCAATCTTTCCGCCCATGCTTCAGTCGAATACACCTTCCCACACCGCGCCTCAATCACTTTTCCATCGGTATCAATTAGTACGACTGCTGGGAGCGTAACCACGGAAGCCAGTCGCTCCGACGCGAGACCGAACTGCTGAGCCAGGGGTCCCTGTCGTCCACCATCATCATAGATATGCTGTCCTAGACACCCTCTCTCACCGATGTAGTTGCGCAGTGCATCTTCATTGTTCCATCCTGTAACGTTAACACCGACAATCTCAAAACCTTTGTCATGGTACCTTTGGTAGATCACATTCATGGCAGTTAATTCGGCTTCACAGTAGTCACTTGATCTCCAAAAATAGAGGAGGACAACCTTCCCTCGGTGCGCCGAGAGCAAAATGGGATCCCCATCTACAGAGACTGCTGAGAAGTCTGGGACCTCTCTCCCAACTCGTGTGAGTTCAGTCCACTTTATGAGTTGCCCGAGTTGTTCACCTCTGGTACTAACCGAGAGAATCTTGCCATCTCGATCAATGAGCCATTGTGAAGGCACACTATTAATACCGAAATACCGCGCAAGTTCACTCTCCCACCCTTTTCCATCAAAAATCTGGAGCCACGGGATGTTATGCTCTTCAATAAATTCGCGGAGTTCCGCCTCATTTTCGTCCAGACTCACACCGATAACGTCAAAGCCATGCTTGTGATACTGCTCGTATGCTTCCTTAATATGCGGCATCTCTGGCGCGCAAAAACCACACCATTTTGCACAGAAATTAAGAAGCACCATTTTGCCGCGGTAATCCGAGAATGAAACCGGTGTGCCATCAAGTGCCACCGCTGAAAAATCCGGGAGTGCTTTACCAACCCATGCTGTCTGATCCCACGCGACCTTTACCTCTGAATGCCCTGTCCACGGGTATTTTTCTGCTGATTCAGTTTCACCCAATATTTCATAGATATCGCTGAGGCCGCGTAAAGCGTACCAATCGTCCGGTTCTTGTTCGAGCCGTTGCTGAAAAGCGTGCTGCACTTCAAAAATCAGAGGCTTACACCGCGCAAGCAGTTCAGCGTTTTCCTCGGGACTTTTCGTCAGATTCCGATAAATGTAGCAAGGCGTTCTCCCTGCATCCTTGTAAAGTTTTGCCAGCCAGTGATACAATTCAGATTCATCGTGTTGCTTCGCCCTCGCAAACAGCCTTTCGAGTGCAGTAAGCGTCAATTCAAACAACGGATCTAAAAATTCCCTGTAATGGTTAATTGCAAGGAAACAGGTTTCGGTATCCTTAGGGACCAGCGTCATCACCTGTTCAAGGAATAGAAGGTCCTTATCTTTTTCACCATTAAAGGTGTGTTTATCTTCCCAGACAATGATTGACAACATCTTTGCCGCCGCGCCGTTGTTCGGTTGCTTTTCGAGCACCTCTTCAGAGAACTCTCGGAGTTCCAAATGCATGGCTTCAGGGAAACGTGAAACGTACTCAGGAAGCTGCGGGGGCAGAGTCGTTTTGCCATCAACAACGCCTGCTTCAATCCTCGCCTTGAAGTAATCCAAAAGTTGTTCCTGAACCTTCGACGTGAGTTCCCACCAAGGCATTGAAAGCCCACGATCTTCCAGTGAATCAAGATAGGTATTCCAGAAATCTGCATCTTTGGTCGTTTCATCACCTAAGTCGCACTCATTAGCTGATTCTTGAACCAAGTCTTTCTGGAACGCTGTCTGCTCTTCGAGTAGCAATGTCCTACATTTCTTAATCAAGGGACTGAGTTGCTCACCCTGATCCGAAGCATAGCCTCCCTCGGATGTCTTAAGTCGCTGATAGACTGCGTAGGGAGTTATTCTGTGCTGTCGATAAGCAGACTTCGCATCTCGATAGTATGACGTATCGTCTTGCTGCTTTGCCCATTGATATAGGTTTTCAAGCGCGATCAGGACTTTTTCTTGTTCGCTGACGCGCCCAAAGAAACCGTGGTGTCCCCTGTACTCATTAATGAAAAACAAATTCACACAAGGGTCCTTCGGTACCAATGCCATTGCTTTCTCTAAAAACAACTGATATTCGGGATTCCTACAAGCAGCCGTTACCATTGCCAAGAATACAGTTGCCGCGTTGTTGCCCGGATCCGTTTCAAGAATACCTTCGGCTAACACTTTTAACTTTGATCGCATTTCTTCAGAAAAACGCCAAAAGTAGTCGTGAAGACCCGGCGGGAGCGCCGTCTGTCCGTCAGAGGTCCCCTCTTCAATCTCCGTTTTAAAGTAAGCAAGGAGTTTCTCCTGTGTCTCCCCGTCTATCTCCTTCAATTCATTTCCTGAGAGTCCTTCATTGTAAAGTGAGTCGAGAAATGTATACCAGAAATCTGCAGAATTGGATTGCGCGGCCATAATCTCCTCCGTGTGCCACTTTGTTTGCTTAGATAAGACTTACACAGCACCCATGCTGGCGGGGTTTTAAACCCCGCCAGCAGTGCGTAGGATGTCCGTTATCAGGGAAAATGCGTAAGTCGTGTTAGAATTAGTATCGCGCTTCAAACACCCATTTGTCAATCGAAATACCAAATGTGAGTTTGACTCATACGCCTAAGTTAGGTGCTTAAAAAAACGAGCCCTGATTCTCACAGGGCTTGTTTGTCTGAGAACTCACCTCTCTAATCTGCTAACTACTTACGAGTTCTTCCGTTATTCAAAATATGCTGCGTTGATCTCTACGTACTCTTCCCATTCTTCTGGCACTTCATCCTCTATGAAGATCGCCTCAACAGGACATTCCGGTTCACATACACTACAATCAATGCACTCTTCGGGATCAATGTAGAGTTGATCCACCTCCGCAAATTCGTCGGGTGCATCAGTCGGATGTGGATGGATACAATCCACAGGACACACATCAACACATGCACTATCTTTTAGGTCAACACAGGGTTCGCAAATTACATACGTCATCTCATTTATCTCCTTTTAAGGGTTGGCATTGATATGCCGATCTGGGACTATTTTATTGAAAATAGGCTGCGTTTATTTCTATGTACTCTTCCCACTCCGCCGGGACATCCTCTTCCATGAAGATCGCCTCAACGGGACATTCCGTTTCACATATACCACAATCGATGCATTCTTCGGGATCAATATAGAGTTGATTGACGGTTTCATATTCGTCGGATGCATCAGTCGGATGTGGATGAATGCAATCCACAGGGCATATCTCAACACAGGCGTTGTCTTTTACGTCAATGCAGGGTTCACAAATTACGTACGTCATTTTTTCTCCTTATGTGTGTTTTGATCGGATTAATAGCGTATCTTAATAGCCGTTCTTGTCGGTGTGTGTGCCAATCCGTTGTTTGTTATTTCAAAACGGCAGAGCAGTATTCACGCCAGCAGATTTCCAATGGACTTCAGGGTTTTGCACATCCTTGGAATATGAATAGTTCCCTTGGACATAGCGGATGCCTACCATAATCTCTAAGCGATAGGTGAGTTCCTTCGCCTCAGCAATATGCACTTCATCCGCATTTGGACCCATGAGTTTTCTCCTTTCCCTAAATCAAATCTTTTGTCCGTTTTGCAATTTAACGCCGTGGAAAACGCCACAGAGAGATACAAATACTCGCACGCGTCCAACTCATATCTGAGGCTTCATCACGGTTCGCGTATTCGTAAGCATTCAGCACATAATTGATGCCGAGGGTTGTATCTATCTGTTCTGCAATCTCTTTGACCTGTGAGAGCGGCATCTCGGCTTCCGAACTTTTTTGGAGTTGGAAACCGCGATGGAACAGTTTCGCTTTCAATCTGTTCGCTTTTAATGAAGCCTCAAATTGATGGGCTACCGTCTCAAGTTCCGATAGTTCTACCTCCGTTCCGCGCCATTTCTCTAACCTAAATCCGCCATGAAGAATTTTAACAGGGTAACTCGTCGTATCGTCCTCTGAGAGTGTAATCAACCGGAAACCACAATCGGTGAAACCGATAGGCAACCCCTGTTTCCCTATGACTGATTCAAGGAGTGCTTCAACTGCTGAGGCTTCCAACAATTCCTTTACCGGTGAATCGGCATCAGTTTTGACGTAGAACTCCATAATCTCCGGATGTCCGGGCGGAAGTACGTGGATCTTCCGATCCTTGTTCCATTGCGTGATGACATCCTTAATACGCGCCTCTGTCGTCGAATACTTTGCCAAATCTTGAGAGGGTGCCATATCGATAACATCAATCGGTAGACATTCCTCCGCAATTAAGGTTTTCAGCAATTCCTTGACATCCGTCGGTGTCATCTTGATATCTCCTTTTGTGAATTAAGAATGCAAATCGAGAAAAAAGGTTACATCCTCTATACAATTTCTAACCTTTATTGCGGAATATATGGTCGAACTCGCCCGGATATTCCGCCTTCATCCAAGCGACTAACTTCTGTTTCGCTCGATGCAACCGCACCTTCGTCGCCGATGGACTGATGTCCAAGGTTTTTGCAATTTCTTCAAGTGTCATGTTGTTGAGTCTCAGTTCAAACGCACGCTGCTCTGATTCAGGCAACCGCTCCGCCAAAGCATGGACAATTTCTAACTGTTCTTCAGCGATGATCGACTCTATAGGCGAGCGATGCTCAGGTTCTATCGTATGGGTTTCAAAGATTTCATCAACAGGATCCGTCTTAATGCTTCTCTGGTTTTCTCGGATATGTGCTGCGACGAGTTGCTTTGCGATGCTGAACATCCAATTTGAAAACTTTTTGCGATCCCGAAGTGTTCCGAGGTGTTTGTGTACCCTAATAAATGTCTCTTGCATCAGGTCTTGTGCTGTCTCCCAGCTGCCGACGCGTCTATAGAAAAAATTAAGAAGCGACATCTCATAACGGTGATAGAGGATTTCAAATGCACCCTCATTCTCGTCGTCTAAACTTTGATACACCAGTTCTTCGTCGCGTGATTCATCCATCGCCATCACAACCTTATCTTTATAGACAAATGTACCTAATCCGCTTTACCCACAATCTCTGCTTCAACGAGCTCATCTAAGAGGGAACCTCTTGCCTTAACCGAGATAACCTTACCTTCCCGATCAATCAGAAACGGTGCCGGAATACTGCAGACACCATACTGCTGTACGAGATGACCAGCCCATCTTTGACCGTCCAAAATTTGTCGCCACGGCATCTCTTTCTCCTTGATGAACTCACGCAACGCCGCTGCATCTTCATCAAGACTCACCCCAATAACCTCAAAGCCTTGGTCGTGATATTTCTCATACACCGCCTTGATTCTCGGTATCTCTCCGAGGCACGGACCGCACCACACCGCCCAGAAATCAAGCAACACGACCTTACCCCGATAGTCAGCCAGCGAAATCGGTTTGCCATCAAGGTCAACCGCAGCTGAGAAATCGGGTAACACCTGTCCCACCCATTCCAAACTGGGGTCTGCTTTGACCTTATATTCACTCGCGAGTTCGATATTTCCCAATTTCTCATGGATATTCGCTAATCCGCTTAGGGCATTCCGGTCATCTTTGTCCTGTTCCAACTGCTTTTCATAAACGCTTTGTGTTTTCTTAAATACCTGCTCCGCTGCGGCAGTATTTCCTAAGGCTTCTTGAATTTCAGTCAGCATGCGAACAATATTCCAATCATCTGGATACTGCGCCAACTGTTCTTCAAAGACAACTTCAATTTTACCCATAACCGCTGTCCACCGTTCATAGAGTGGATTATCGCTTTCAAGTGCTTTGTAAAAATCGTTGGGTCTTGATGTGACATGTAAGTAGTCGTAGCAACACCGGAATAACCACTGGTACAAAGTCGGTTTTCCACCTTCGTGATACCGCACAAAGAGTCTTTCAAGTGCGATGACTGCTTTCTCAAAGTAGAGCGGATCAATTCCTGATTTTTCAAATGCCAAATAACAGAGTCCAACATCGTTTGGCAGCAATATCATGGCTTTCTCTAAAAAATGCCAGAATTCGTCAGTAGGTATATCGTACGATGATTCTGTCATCGCGATTGCCAAAAATTTAGCTGCTGCGCCATTATCAGGATCGGTTTCCAGCATACGTTCAGCATACTCGGTCAGTTTTTCGCGCATCTCATCAGGAAAACGCCAGACATACTCATTCCATATTAGATCCGACGGGAATGCCGTTTTTCCGTCAACGATCCCCATATCAATTTTGGTTTTGAAGTAGTCAATAAGTCCTTCTTGAACGTCCGAAGCGACCTCCCATTCACTGGATACGCCACGATTCTCAAGTGTATTGAGAAAGGCATCCCATACATCTACACTATTTTCTTTCACGGTTTTACCTCCAAGTTTTCCGTGTTCACAAAACGCGTGGTCTCGGTTTGATACTTTTGAATTTGAAACGTCATCGTCAGTTAAGAATGCAAATCTCACAAAAAGGTTACATAAAAAAATGCCCACGCTGTAATTAAAGCAACGGATTTCCACACGGGTGGACTCTTTACCGACAACCGATAACTGATAACCAATCACCATTCTTTCCTATTATATGCTATAATTTTAGCAAACTATTCAAGAAAACACACTTTGTGAACGATATGCGTATCATCTATTCAATTTTACTGTCCCTTTTCTTTATCGCTCCGGGCATCTGCGAAGTGCCAGATGGTGCATCCGTCTACGGCACATTCGTTGATGCCGAAAACGGACAACCGATTCCCGATGTCCTCGTGCGTGCCGATGCTGAAAAACTCACCAGTGTCTACCCTAATAGTGAGTTTGAACACGCGACGGCAACAACAGCGGATGGCACTTTTTCACTGACGATCCCCAATGATCCGCGAACCTATTACGCCTTCTCACTCATGGCACTCCATCCCCAATATCAGGCGAAACGCTTGAGATACGAGATGTCTCCGAGAAAAAGTCAGTATCCTTTAGGAAAAATCAAACTGAGACGTACACTATCGCTACAAGGCAAAGTCTCTGGTTCAAAGAATGTCGCTGGACTCATCGTAAATCTGAGGATGCACACGAAATCGGCGAACTTCTTTCGCGCCGCCGCACCGATTGAGAACGCAGCAAAGACTGACACCAAAGGCGACTTCCACTTTACGGATCTCTATCCGATCGAGTATACCTTGACAATTTCTCAGGACGGTGTTATTATAGCGTATATGGTGTCTATTAACCCGCAAAAACAGACACAGATTGCCGTCCGTTTGCCGAAAATGAGAACGTTACGCGGTACAGTTATCAATGCACAAAAGCATCCAATAACAGGGGCACAGGTTTACGCAACGCGCTACGCCGAAACACCACACGGACACAGCGCACGTCTCGCAACAGCACAGACAAATGATGCAGGCAATTTTCAGATGCAGGTGTTAGAAACCGAGCCGCAACTCCTTTCGCTTGAGATAAGCAAAAAGGGTTATTTTTCCAGAATCTACGAGCACGTGGACCTCGAAAAAATGCCGTCAATGATCCCACTCGAAAAAGGGATCACTGTTAAAGGTCGTGTTGTCTTACCACGGAACCTCCCCGCGGATGCACAGTTCACCGTGAAGGTATTTCCCGCAGATATGCCTACGGAGTCGAGCCTGAATCCTTTAGCGTTACATAAACCGCTCTTATCCAGATCTTTTCCTGTAACAGCATCTGCTTTCAGCATTAATGGACTTTTTGCGGAAAAATACACCCTCTATGTCGTCGGGGACGGCATCTCGGCAACCGGCATTGATGTGAACGCTTCTGCGAATACCGAGACACGCATTATTATCGCCGATCAACCCGTAACAACACTTCAAGGACAGGTCCTCTGGGCAGATACAGAAGAACCTGTTTCCAACGCTGTTGTTTCACGTTCATGGTATCCGTGGGAATTGCATCCGTCCGACATGTCAATGACGCTGGATCGGTTTGAGGTGGAGACAAACGCGCAGGGCGAATTTAAATTCTCCAATCTCACTGAAGCACACTATCAACTACACATCCGCGCTGTGCACGCAGTATTTGAAGGTACCAGGAAACGTTACCGGCGCGCGCTTATTCACAAACAGGTCGAGATTCCTGTGGCTGGAGGTACATACCGTATCTATCTGGGAGAACAAGACGGCACCTCTTTTGCAAAGTAGTAGGCACACGCCATGGGTTCTCCGTAAACAAAAATGAAAAACATCGCACACATTTTCAAAGCAGTCATAATCATTTGCGCATTTCTCGTTTCCTCACTGGGGACGGATGCTGTATTTTGGGAAGACCACTTTGAACAAGAGGCGAAAGAAGATTGGCAGCACACAGGAAAAGATTCCATCTGGACGGTTGAGGATGGATTTTTAAAGGCAGAAATTCAAGCACAATCACAATGGAGCCCTATATTTGAGCTTTACCAATTCATTGCCTATCCGGGTCCTTATAACGACTTTACGATCACTCTTGAAACCGTCGGGGTAGCGCGTGCCAGATTCGGTATCGCGTTCGCAAAGCATTTCCGCAACACCGTGCCTGAAGTAGACGAACAGGGTTACTACCTCTTTTTCACAAACGACATGTATACCTCAAGAGATGGCGAAATTCTTATCGAACCCGGACAACGCTGGAATACAGACGAACTCCAAGAGATGGTGTTAAGCTTTAAAGACGGCAGATTCCAACTCTCTGCGGATGGCGAACCTCGCGTCGACTTTACGGATGCGAACTTCACTCATATCGATAGTATCGCTTTTGTGCTTGCAGGATTTATCACAGAGGATGTCAATATCGGCAACGCGTGGGTAGATACGTTTACAATTGATGGGCTTGCAGTCTCACCTCTACGGAAGTTGGCAACAACATGGGCAAACTTAAAGCAAGAACCATAACGGTTTTCGGTCATCCACTAACAAGAGATCTTTATTAGACACAATAACCCTCTTAACTGAAAACTGATAACTGATAACCATTAAATATGTTCAGAAAAAATTTAGATATTATCTTCGACGCATTTTTACTTCTGACCGTCCTCAGCATCGCGTTTTGGAACACCTATGCCAGAGCACGATTGAATCCGGGCGAACGCGCGCAACCCGCGAATTCAGGGTTCTATTATAGAACCCCCGGTGTAAACGGAAAATGGTTCGGTCCCGAACTCAATTCCCTCACCCTTTGTAAGGGGGTCCATAATCCATATAACAACAGAGGGCAGTTTGATATCGTAGAAACCATTGAAAGTGCGACGGTTTCCCGTTCAAGTATCCGAGGCGCGCTCCATTGGTACCGCGGACAGCAGTGGCGATTTGCCACAGACGATACACCCTGGGGTACAAACTACTCCTATATCACGCTCCGCGACGATTTAGGATGGAGTGAGATAAGTGTCGGTGGTGGCACAACGGGGTATCCGTGGAGTGGCGTTGAACGGCACTGGCGCGACGGTGAAATTATCCGGGCACAGGCTTTCGTCATCGGGTGGCGACGGTATGGGCGCGGCGCGGAGCGGTGGGTTTGTCCTATGTATTATAAAATCGGCGGATGGGAAGGTGAAACGCTTGAGGTTAACTGCAAAACCCTAAGAACTTGGTTCCCGCCGGATTGGGATGTTTTGAAACAGAACGACGGAGATTTCGGTCTCCCCGTCGAACGCAAACCGGGTGTTCTGAGTCGATGGGGAAAGAAAACACAACGCTGGTACGACTGCATAAAGATCAATTAGAAACCGCTTATGCCACACAAAAACCTAAGCATCTTCATCCTCCTCTGCGCATTCCTCAGCTGCATCGTCTCCGCATCCGCCGAGATGTGGCACGACGATTTTGATACCGAAAATCCAGACGCATGGGATGCTGTCGGAAAGCGTTTCATCTGGAAAATAAACGATGGGTTTCTACGCGTAGAGGTGAAACGTGAATGGGAAATAGACTACGAACTCTATCAATTCACCGCAATCCCGGGACCTTATAGGAACTTCATAATCAAAATAAACGATTTCGGCGGCGATAAAACGCGTTTCGGTTTTTGTGTCGGACAGCATTTCTCCGATACTCCGGGAGACGATCCATTCTTCTATATCTTTTTTCCCGATGAGATCAGAGCAAGACGTTTCGACGGTAAAGG
The DNA here is from genome assembly GCA_022821495.1 of Candidatus Poribacteria bacterium. Classification (GTDB taxonomy): domain Bacteria; phylum Poribacteria; class WGA-4E; order WGA-4E; family WGA-3G; genus WGA-3G. Next base: position 17,978 of record JAJEDN010000048.1, on the reverse strand, counting down.
ACACAGCCATCCTTTTCGGTTTCGGCTTTCCAGGGAGCCACGCATCCGTTGGGAAACAGATACCTTGACACAGATGGAATTACACTTTAATTTGGGGTACTTCGTGCTGTTTGCAGACGGTAAATTCCGTACAGCGTTCCAAGATGCCAACTTCGACAAAATTGAGATCCTCGGCTTTGTCATGGAGGGCATTAACATCGCAAACGAGTGGGTCGGTCAGGCGTGGGCCGATTCGTTCACCATCTCAGGACTCGATATCATCCCAGAAGCCAAATTAACCGCACTGTGGAGCCAACTCAAGAGAAGATAAAGGTGTTTTTGTTCAATTCAGTGTACGAGACACAGATTCGCAAAAATTGTCCAAAGTTTAGTATCATTACGACGCTAAAAATTATTCAAAAACCTGAAATTCTCCGTCCTTAACGACCAAGACAATCTGGTCATACAGTGCGTCCCCGTCAGCGTTAAAAGAGAAATTGCCTAAAATAGTGGGTAAATCCTTCGTCTGTGCGAGTGCGTCTCGAATGGCGGTCGAATCTGCCGATTGTGCTACCTTAATTGCATTCGCAAGAACATTGAGCGTCACATACGACTGTGCCGCCCACGGCTCAGGTTCAATACCGTATTTCGCTCGATAATTTTCAATAAAGGTTTGGTTTCCCGGAGCGTCAGATATACTCGACCATCCGATAAAACCGATTGTCCCTTCAGCACCATCGCCCGCCTTTTGGACTTCATCCATGGTTAAATCAGGCGAAATAACGTGAATCGTATCAGGAAAACCCACCTCGGATGTCTGGGCGACAATCCGCGCTATTTCTTGTGAGAGTGCGGAAATAAAGAGGGCGTCCGGCTCCACCGCCATGATATTCTTTAATTGCTGAGAAAAATCGGTATCGTCGGTTTTGAAGGTCTCCTGGGTTAGAATCTCAACCCCGTTTGCCTCAAGTACCGTTTTTAACACTTCATTGCTACTTCTGGCGTAGACATCGATGGCATCATAGATCGTCGCGACCTTTTGATAGCCAATTTTCTGCTGAGTCGCCATCACCCCAAGCGGAATGCTTATATCTGTAGCGAGACTGGTGCGGAAGATAAAATTGCCAATCGCGCTCAAACCCGCAGCGGAGGAGACCGAACTGAAAGCTATGACCCGATTTTCCTGTGCAACTGGAGCCGCCTCTTTAAGGTGCGTCGAGATAGCAAGTCCGACGATAGCAGGTACACCTTGATTAACCAGTTGCTGTACAGCTGCCTTTGCTCCGGCTGCGGTGCTCTGATCGTCCACAGTGATAAACCTGAGATTCACGTCTCCACGCCTGTTAATTTCGTCTCGTGCCAATTCAAAACCGCGTTGCATTGGAAAGCCATACGGTTCGGCGTATTTCCCTGTCAGTGCGACGACAACACCAATAGGAATCTCTTCGTCCATCGTCTGAGTTCCTTCGCCATCAGATACTACCGAGACGATTCTATTACAACTGAAAAGCCCGACAGTCAAACCGATGCTTATTAAAGCAAGTGCGAATATTATGATTCTTTTTATTTTCATGCTTAATTTCTGCTTTCCTTTTTACTATAACGCCAGTTTGATAATAAATGATGTGAGTTCGATAAGCGGTCTTTCTTCCAAAGGGCACCTCACAGTTCTTGTAGCAGAAACAGGAAAGTTTGTGCTACAATTATTGCAAAGTATCACATAAATCCGAAAAAATGTCAAAAAACCAGAACGATTTTTTCTTCACCAACAATGATAGATACAGTATCCTCAGTAAAATCAATATCACTTCACAAGCTTCGGATACCACAACGCAGAATAAATATACCACAAAATCAGAGTTTGGACTCTCTTTTCGGGACTTATTTACATTTATGCTTGAAAAAGAATTTAGGAACGAGGACCCATCCGGCAAGATCATTGCCTTTATGTTGCTCATCGTTTCTCTCATAGGTGGCGGCGCATTTGCCGTTAAACTTGGTCTACAAGGCATCCCACCGCTAAAAATGGCACTCCTTCGTTGTATATTAGGACTTATCGCCGTTGGCGGATTAGGGCTTTGTTTGGGGATGTCAATGCGGCTGCGTTTTGAGGAATTCCGCCGGCTGTTGCTGATCGCTGCCCTCTATACGCTGCATACAATTACGTTGAACATCGGTACCCAACTCACAACAGCCTCGCGTTCAACTATTTTTTTTAGTCTTTACCCGTTTTTCACAGTCCTGTTTGGACACTTCTGGCTGCCAAATGATCGGCTCACGGTGACGAAAACCGTTGGTTCTCACCGCATTCTGTGGGGTGTTTCTCGCCATCGTGCCAAATCTACAAGGTCTTTCTACAGGATCTCTCATCGGCGATCTCATCGTACTCCTCAGTGCAGGTTTCTTGGGACTTCGTATTACGTTGACAAAGGTGTTTGTTCAAGAGATCCACCCCTATCGACTCCTTGTCTGGCTCTTAGGTTTAAACATCCCTTGCTTCTACATCCTGGGCCGCATCTTTGAGAACGAGAAACCGATTGAATGGACACTAACAAGCGGTGTTGGGCTCATCTATCAGGGCTGGATTATAACAGGTTTCTGCTTTTTAGGGTTGACATGGACACTCAGAAAATACAAGGCGAGCAAATTGGTTGTCTTCTCCTTCCTGATGCCGATGTCGGGTGTTTTGTTTAGCCATCTGTTTTTAGGTGATCAACTGACCTTCGGTTTGTTGTCAGGCACTGGATTGGTAGCAATAGGAATCTATCTTGTGAATAGACAGCCTTAATCCATCCACAAACCGATAGACACGAAAGAAGTTATACATCACCCAAATTGCTACCTTGAAATAAAAGTGTTATTTTCCTTGTCTGCATCACACAGTGAGACCCACAAAGGTATTTTCAAGCGAAATTAGCGATTTTTATCGATATAATTTGCTTTTTGTCTTAAAATATCGTATAGTATAGAGTTATATTCAGACTTAATCAGTTTTAATATTAAATAATATTCAAAATCGACCTATGATAACCCAAGTCGCCATTCGTAAATCCATGGGATATTTCAACTCGTTCAAGTGTTTTTTAAATACTTTACAGAAGCATTTTTGTTTCTTATCACAACAAGTATAAAGCAGCTCTTTGAATAAAGGTAGCAACTCGGATTATACACAATGACTCAAAAAGGAATCGTCAGCATCCTAATCCTTACCGTTTTGTGGGTCTGTGGCACACAACACATTCCCTCCGCAGATGATCACCATGAAGGTATGGTGCTAATCCCTGCAGGTGAGTTTGAAATGGGGAGTCACACTGGGAAAAACAATGAACGTCCAGTGCATACCGTTCATCTTGATGCGTTCTATATGGACATCTATGAAGTGACGAACGCACAATACAAAGTTTTTGTCGATGCAAATCCGGAATGGCAAAAAGGTAACATTGCGGTGGAATATCACGACGGTACATACCTCCGACTTTGGGAGGGAAACGACTTCCCCGAAGACAAAGCTGACCACCCTGTCGTTTATGTGAGTTGGTACGCAGCCATGGCTTACGCAGAATGGGCAGGCAAACGGTTACCGACAGAGGCGGAGTGGGAGAAAGCGGCACGCGGCGGTCTCGTCGGGAAGGCATATCCATCCGGCGATACGATGGACGCATCACTCGCAAACTATACCCGACATTTCAACGCTCCGATCGCTGTCGGGCAGTACCCACCCAACGGCTACGGCTTATACGATATGGCAGGCAATATCTCCGAGTGGTGCCTTGATGAATACGATCCCAATTTCTATGCGACCTCCCCGCGAGAAAATCCATTTTCAAAAGGAAAACGCCAAGCGACTATCAGCGATTTCAAAAAAGTGCAGGAGAAGGAACGTGTGTTACGTGGCGGCTGCTGGAGCGATAACGGATTGTTCCTACGTGTCGCCTACCGGGACTGGGGACCGCAAAGCTACTCCAGCGTCTTCCGCGGGTTCCGGTGTGTGAAGGATAAACAATAGATATTCAGGGCTTACGCAAACTTAGCACGCGATGGTAGATTTTTAGTTTTATAGTAAAATCCCAAAATAAATGAACACTTTTACGAAGATAACCCCCCTAACCCCCCTTATCAGGGGGACTTTAAGAGGTAATGCGTAAGTCCTAAGATATGCACTAATACGGTGTTCCTCGTGTTGTTAATGCGCACCATCGCGAGGTAAAGAGATGGTTGAAGAGAGCATCTTGTGCCTTCGGTGTTCCAATCTGCTTTAAGGCCACTGCGGCGTGGAAACGAACGTATCGATCCTCATCTTCAAGTTGCGCGACGAGCGCGGGGATCGCCGGTTCAGCAATTGCTCCTAATTTTGCTAAGGCGCGGGCAGCGTTATCGCGAACAGGAAAATAGTCATCGCTCAACCCAGTTGTCAAGACTTGTACAGTCTCAGATAAATCTATATCCTCGGACACCAGCTGTCCGATAAGTCCAAGCCCCTCTGTAGCGTGCCGTCGGACGGATTCGGAAGGTTCTTGTGCAGCGTGCATTAACGCAGGTATTGCTTCTTGCGCGGCTTTCCCCATATCCGCCAAGGCGAACGCTGCACTTGCGCGTACTGAATCGTCTGTCGCTTGCAGTGCGTCAACGAGCGTCGGAACAGCAGGTGTACCGGTGAGGCTTAAAGCGTATCCGGCATACTCGCGGATAGTCGCGGATGTGCTATGTAACATCTGCTTCAAGGCAGGCACAGCATCGGCACCGACGCGCCCCAACCGATAAGCGGCGTTTAGCCTATCTTTTTCGTTATCATTGTCTAAGGTTTCAATGAGGGTATCCACTTCATCGTGAGAAACGCCGTTGGCAGTGCCGTTGTGTTTGCCGGAGTACCAATCCCATACCGACTCCCACAGTTCTGGATGCTCGGATTCTTCGCCGTTGCCGAGGGTGTGCCAGTTGTCGCTATCATTCTTCCATAAAGGCGTTTGTGGCTCATCAAGTCGGATAAAGAGGAACTTCAGCATATATCGCTTTTTGTCGCTTCGATTCGGCATTGCGCGGTGCCACAAATCGTAGTGGACAATCGTCACAGTGCCGGCTTCGCCACAGAGTGCGACTTCAGGTTGCTGGTGTGCACTTTCACCCGTCTCGTAATACTGTGAGCCGGGTAGGACAGCAGTAGGTCCCATATCCTCTGTGACATCCTGCGGATAATAGAACGCCATCGTCCAACGACATCGGTGTCGTCGAATCTGTTCGTCTCCTGCATAACTATCTTTATGAAAATTCTGTCCCTCGCTGCCCTGTTGATTGAAATGACAGTATCGGTGTGGATGCATGACGTATTCTGAACCGAGTACGCCTTGCATAGCACCGTGAACAACCGGATTGTCAAAAACTTCTTGAATTTCAGGGATGGCTGGCAGGAGATTGTTCCCTAAATTCCCGGTTTCCTCAAACATTGTATCCACTTGCTGGCGAATATTCTCATGAAAACTTGCTGGAAAATCGGTTTTCACTTTGACATAGCCGTTGACGATAAAACCCCGCATTTGTTCATCGGTGAGTTTCAGTGTTGGTTTGTTCATCTTGCGCGCCCTCCTCTATTCCTTGTGCCAAGGCGTCAAATGCTATCAGACATTTAAGGGGTGTTCTCTAAAACGGTGCCCCGCGTGTTGTTATCGCACACCACCGCGAAGTAAACAGGTGATTGAAGAGCGCGTCCTGTGCTTCGGGGGTCTTAATCTGCTTTAGTGCCAACGCGGCGTGGAATCGGACATATCGGTTCTCGTCTTCAAGTTGCTCAACCAGCGTAGGGATTGCCGATTCAGCGCGTGTGCCTAATTTCGCCAAGGCACGGGCGGCATTATCACGGACCCAGTAATAGTCATCACCCAATCCGTTTGTTAAGACCTGAACGGTCTCGGACAGATCCATCTCGTCAGAAACTTGTTGTCCGATGAGTCCCAATGCCTCGGTGGCGTGTCGTCGGACCCATTCAGAAGCATCTTGTGCGGTGTGAGTTAACGGAGGTATCGCCTCTTGTGCGGTTTTGCCCATGTCCGCTAAGGCGTACGCAGCGGTGCCACGGACGGCATCATTTGTCGCTTGTAATGCGTCAATGAGTGTTGGAACCGCGGGTGCGCCAGTGAGACTCAACGCATATCCTGCGTAGTTTCGGATTGCATCAGATTTACCGTGTAACGCTTGCTTCAGTGTAGGCACAGCATCGGCACCGATCCGTCCTAAGCGATAGGCAGCGTTTAGCCTTTTTCTTTCGTTATCGCTATCTAAAGTTTCGGTGAGGGTGTCGACCTCGGCGTGCGAAACGCCATTGGCGGCACCGTTCTGTTTGCCATAATACCAGTCCCATAACGATTCCCACAATTCTGGGTGCTCAAGTTCTGCACCGTTCTGCCAGTTAGCAGTATCGCTTTTCCATTCAGGGGTTTGTGGCTCACCGAGTCGGGAGAAAAGGAATTTTACCATGTACCGTTTTTTGTCGCTCCGATTCGGCGTTGCGCGATGCCATAAGTCGTAGTGAACGATTGTCACAGTTCCCGCCTCACCACAAAGTGAGAGGTCAGGCTGCTGGTGTGCACTTTCGCCGGTCTCGTAATACTGGGAACCGGGTAACACGGCGGTAGGTCCCATATCTTCGGTGACATCTTGCGGATAATAGAACCCCATCGTCCAACGGCACCTATGCCGACGGATCTGTTCGTCGCCTTCGTAAGTATCCTTATGGAAACCCTGTCCATCGCTCCCTTCAGGGTTGTGGTGGCAATAACGATGTGGGTGCATGACGTAGTCCGAGCCGAGTACACCCTGCATTGCGCCGTGGACGATAGGATGGTCAAAAACCTCCTGCATCTCAGGGATGAGCGGCAGGACGTTGTTTCCCAAATTGCCCGTTTGTTCAAACATTGCATCGAGTTGTTCGTAAACGTTTTCGTGAAAGCTTGACGGGAAATCGGTCTTTACCTTGATGTATCCGTTGATGATGAAATCCCGCATCTGTTGGTCAGTGAGGGGTAGTGCTGGTCTGTTCATTTTAAGAACCTCCATTCATCGTTATTTCGGACTTAACGCTATTTCCCTAAGTTGTATGTATTTTAGCATCATTTCTATCTGAAAATCCACAAAGTTCTCAATGTCTATAAATTTGTTCACGGCACGCGGTGCGCGCCTACTACTTTTATCACTTTTTCACCGCGCCAAATGTAACGCCTCTGAGTAAGTGTCCTCGCATTAGGAAAGTAAAAACAGCGACGGGGAGCAGGAAAACAAATGTCGATGCAGCGATCTTTCCCCAATCCATGCCTGCGGACCCGGTTGCACTCGTAATTGAGGGCGGTGCGGTTACGGCTTTGCCACCGACTTCCGTGAGCACCAAAGCAAAGGCAAACTCATTCCACGCTGTAATCAGACAAAATACTGCGGTCGCTGCGATACCTGTCACGGATTGCGGTAAAATCACTTTCACAAAGGTTTGGAATCGAGAGTAGCCGTCAACGAGCGCAGCGTCCTCATACTCTTTCGGAATTTCATCGATGAATCCCTTCATGAGCCATACTGCAAACGAAACATTAAAGGTGGTATAGAGCAGAATCAAGCCGAAGTGTGTATCGCGCAACCCAAGTTGGCTATACATTAGATAGATCGGGATGACAACAACGACAGGCGGTAACATCCGTGTACTAAGAATAAAAAAGAGTAGGTCATCTTTACCGGCTACGTCAAATCGGGAAAAGGCGTAAGCCGCGAGCGTCCCAAGCCCGACAGCAAGAATTGTGCTACCGCCCCCAATGATGATACTATTGAGCAATTGGTAGAAATACTTGGATCCACCATTAGCCAAAGCCACACAAATAGCGATCGTTCCAAAAACGCTGGGTAACACAAAAGTCAGTCGGCGTTTCTTTTCAGTTTGTGAAACGATGCCGCCTGTCTTCTTTAGTGGGACAATCAACAAATAGGCGATAATTGTGCAGACGATCAGTAGCAGAAAATTGAATCGGGCATCCGTTTGGAGGCGACTCTGCATCGGCGGCAAACTCAGAAAACTATAGAGACAGGTTAAAACAAAAATGCTATTCCAGACCAGATCGAGGTAGCGAGGTAACTTCACCTTAAACAGAGAAAAAACACCAAATAGGATTAATCCTATAGACACCTCTGCCAGAAAGAGATACGTTACACCCGGTACCCCTTCTGAAGGCATTAATTTCTGATAGTTTTCCAGCGATATTTTAAAAACGAATTTGGGAAGTTTCGTAGCAATATCAGCGAAACCTTTCAGAGACGTTGCTAAAATCCAATAAATCGGGGCGATATAGATAATCACAGCAACGGCAATGAATATAATTATGAGATAGTGCCAAAAATTTTTCCGACCCTGCATTTTCCTTATGCTTCTCCCTTAACGCGATTGAGATATTTCACGTAGATATTGCTCAGTGCAACGATAATAATGAGCAGGATGTATGCCATCGCGCACGCTTTGCCGGTGTTATAGTTGCGAAAGGCGAGTTTATAGAGGTTCATTGATACCGTCTCTGTGGCAGTGCCGGGTCCGCCTTCCCGAGTCAGGACATAGACGATGTCAAACATCTTGAAAGCATCCATTGTTCGGAACAGGAGTGCGATGAGCAGCAGCGGTGATACGAGTGGCAGCGTAATCCACCGAAACTTAAACCAAGCGGAGGCTCTATCGACATCAGCGGCTTCATAGAGATATTTCGGAACGGCACTCAAACCTGCCAGCGCAATCAGCATCATGAATGGCGACCACATCCACGTATCCACAATAACAACGGCTAACATTGCCACTTTGGGATTGGTCGTCCAACCGATAGGAGATTTCAGCACCGGACTCAGGAAAAAGTTCAACAATCCAGAGTTGTCTGAGAAAAGAATAAACCGCCAAAAGAGCCCGACAACCACCGGAGATAGCATCATCGGGAGTAGGAGGAGTGTTGTAATGAAGCCTTTATACCGAAACTCGCGATTCAGGAGGAGTGCCAACCCGAACCCGATAAAGAACTGCGCTGCCACCGCTAAAAAGACAAAATAAGCAGTGGTTTGAAAATATCCCCATATCTCTGGATCTTGAAGTAGGCGTGCGTAGTTACGCACCCCGATAAATCTTGGGGCTGCGGGCATTGAGGCTTTGTAGCGATGGAAACTTAAGTAGAGCGACCAGAGCAGCGGAAAGATGTTCATCAAGATGAGCAAAGTCATGGTGGGCATGATAAATGCCATCTTCAATTGGTAGTCGCTCATCCCGCGCGATGTCTTGTACGGGTGGTTGGTTTGCATATTTCTAACGAAACTTGTGGAAGTGCTATAGAATGGAAGTGCGGAAAAATTTAGAGGGAAGGGTGGAAGGATGGAAGGATCGGATAACTGCCAACCTTCCAAACTTCCAGTCTTCCTATCTTCCAATCTCTACTCGTCGTAGTAGCCTGCGTCCTCGAAGATTTCCTCATGTTCTCGGGCGATAGCGTCGAGCGCTTCCTGAGGCGTCTTGATTTTAGAGATGGCTGCGTTCCAGTGGGTCTGGCAAGCTGCTAAGAGTTCTGCGTATTCTGGTACTGCCCAGAAATCGCGCAGGTATGGAAAACTCTCCGCAAAAGCCTTGTTAAAGGGACTTGCCATCTTAAAGGTATCCGACTGCAACACCTCTTTGTGCGGCGTGAACCCACCCAGTGCTGCCCATTTCTCCTGCACAGGTTTCTGCATAAACCATTTCATGTATTGCTTGGCAATGTCCTTGTTTTTAGAAAAAGAAGAAATGGACATGCCTTGTCCACCGATGCTAATGTAGTGTCCTTTTGGACCGGCGGGTGCGATGAAGAAACCGCTCTTATCGTGGGAGATTTTATTTACTTCTGGATTAAGCACCCCAGGGAAAAAGGCAAAATAATTCATTGCCATCGCAACCTTACCAGAGTTGTAAGCATTCAGCGTCTCAGCCCAGTAGTAGTTCGGGGCATCTGGGGGCGCAAACTGGAGCAGGTCAGTATAGAATTCGAGTGCCTTGGCAGCGTCTTCCGAGTTAAGGTGTCCAGCGACTTTATAGGTATCTGCGTCGCCATAAGTGCCACCGAAGCTCCACATCACCTGTTGAAAGCCCATCGTAATACCGTCGTATTCCTTGCTATACCATGTTGCGATACCGTAGAGATCATCGTCTGGACGTGTAAAGAATTCGGCAATATCGCGAAGTTGGTCATAAGTTTTCGGGGGTGCGAGTGCGTAGCCGTATTTCTTTTCAAACGCCGCCATTTCCTTCGGGTCTTCAAAAAGGTCTTTCCGATAGACGTATCCCGCGGCGTCTACCTCTGCAGGCAATGCCCAGTAGGTTCCGCTGCCTTTCGGATATTCAGCAAACGCTGTCATCGCGGGTCCGTAGATAGCATCGACATCAATATTTTCGTTAATCCAATCGGTTAGATTGATGTAGTTTTCACCTTGCGAGTTTCTGCCGAGCCACTGACTATCACCGATGACAATATCGTAAAGATCGCTCTTTCCGACAAACGCTGTGAACACTTTATCTTGGAAGTTGGGCCACGGAATCTGGATGACATCAACAGCAATTCCGGTTTCAGCGGTAAAGTCCTTTGAGAGTTCTTGCAAATAATTAGCTGGATCCCATTCTGCCCAGACAATGGTTAAAGATTGATGGTTATCGGCTTTCGTGGCACTAACAAATGCGAATGCAAGTATTAGTGCTAAGACCAGACTTATGCGAACACTTTTCATATTTTCTCTCCTCCATATAAAGATCATGCGAGTTGTTATCAGCACCTGTTAAAATCTGATATACAGTTCCTCGGTGCTTTATTACGCATTATAAGCAAACAGAAAAATTTTTGCAAGAAAAATCGTTTGGGTGAGGACATGTAAAAATCTTGCCCCCTGCCCGTAACTGTGCTATAATAGAATCACTAAAAATTCTCGGAGGAAAATCATGGCAACGAAAGGGGCGCAAACACACCTCACACCAGAAGAATATGTCACTTTAGAACGCAAGGTAATACCTGACGCTGAAACAGTCAGAAGTGAATACGTTAATGGAGAGATTATCAACATGCCCGGGGCAAGTTTCGCACACAATCTTATTACAAGTAATATCCTTAGTGAACTTCACACACGCTTGAAGGGCAGTCCGTGTGCTGTTTTCGCGAATGACATGCGTATCAGTATTCCCACAGCAAAATGTTATTTTTATCCCGATGTCGGTGTTGTTTGTGATGCGCCCCGTTTTGAAGACGATGTCTTTGACTCGCTCCTGAACCCGATTGTCATCGTAGAGGTGCTTTCGCTATCAACCGAGGCGTATGATAGAGGTGAAAAATTCGCGCATTATCGTCAACTCACATCGTTGCAAGAATACGTTCTCGTTTCCCAAGATCAGATTCGTGTTGATCACTATCGCCGCCAAGAAAAGCTATGGATTTTTACCGATATTGAAAAATATGATGAGATCCTGCACCTGCCTTCCGTCCAATGCGAATTACCCTTGCAGGAAATCTACCAACGCGTCACATTCCCTGATTAGGATTACCGACCTAACTGCATTTATGTGAATGAGAGTGTCTGTTAAAGTTCACCAATGCAGAATACTGTATTCTTTGCTTCTAAACTCCGAATCTCGGAATAGTGGTAAACTTGGGTAACTTCCACCCCATTTTCAATGATGGCAGTCGGGCATTCAATAACGAAGTCTGCGAAGTGCGGTACGTTGAAAGCAACGTAAGCGAGGCTAAACGTCTCAATCTGTGGATCATATCGCTTTGACAGATCTGGCAATAGCACAATTCCTGTATCAACTTGGTAGATGCCCGCGTTTTCATCTATGTTCATCGTTTTAACTGGACACTCGATAATTGCCCGCTGATGTGTATGGGTATCCCATATTTCTGTGTGCGTTACGATGGGCAGAGATTTTTGTGTCGCCTCAATAATAGCTGCGTTGCTCTCAAGGACCCGGACCGGGGATGCCTCTTGAATATCAAATAGGGGACCTCCCCAGTACTCCTGTACCGGTCTATACTCGACGTAGCTATCGTTGCAGTAAGCATGCCTTCTGAATACCGCTATATCTTCTTCACCAAAAACGGGGAGGAAGTCGTAGTTCGGGTTTATGAAGAGATTTTTCTCCGCAAAGGTGTGTTCACTCTTACACGAACCACATTGGTAATAATCGCTGAAACTTCCATCTGTGTCATCTATGATGCGGCATCGAGATTCGACCCAAAAGCGGGGGGCATTCCCGTTGCCAACAGTGTTGATAAAAGAAAGTCCATAATCCAAACAATTCATTGATTTTCCTCTCGGTGATGCGTTTTGATCTTAGACACGACACGGCGTTCACTTCCATATCCTGCATTTAAAAAATCCCGAAGCCGATGACGAGTCGGATGCCACCTATGAAAATGGCTACGGCACAAAGGATTAATCCAACAATAGCGAGTTCCTTCTTTGATGATAAGACGAGAGCCAAGACGCTGAACAGGAGTCCGAGCACCGCAAACGGAATGTTAAGGTAATTAAAGGATCCGAAACATGGAATGATACCGACTGCCATTCCAATAATAGCCAATATCCCCCAAATTAAACTGAAGATTGATAATAGACCCATGATGATCTCCAAATTATGAGAACGCGCTGTCGCGATGGAGCGTCGCTGTTATATTTTTAACAAGACGTATGCTTGGTTTTAAGGTAATCACTGCGAAGAGCGTAGTTAGAAAAAAAACAGAGTAGATGCAGAGGCTTAAAGGATTCAAACGATGTGCTTGGGCAAAATCGCCGCGCGAGATGGCGTAGAATGCAGTACTCATCCCACAGAAAGCACACGGTTTGTGAAATTGCGATTGCCAACTGCACTCAGGGATAAACTGCGCTAACTGGTGTTGTGGCACAACAAACGGAAGCAGAAGTATGATAAAAACACCTATACTCAGGATAAACCATACAAACAATCCAGTTAACATCAATTCCTTTTGCCTGCTTTGCAACATGTTACATTTCAACTGAATCATCATTCTCTGCTTTCCTGAGTATGGTATTTCCACCAACAGAACGGAGTTTTAGCAGCGGACCGCCGCCATTAATAGTCCCTTGCAACTGATCGGGTTTCACAGTTCCCGATGCTTTTACTGTTACAGGAAATTCTGTCGTTACCGAGCCGCCGAGTACTTTTGCCTCGACAGTCGCCGCAATATCTGGAACGAGTGAGACGTTTATACTGCCGCCCATTGTCTCCAAATCTAATAGTAAGTTCTGATGCGTGGATGCCTCTTGAAGTTGGCAACGGATGGAACCGCCACTGGTTTTCGCGAGGACAGGTCCGTCGTTTTCGACCTCTATACTGCCGCCAGCCGTTTTCAGATCTGCGCCACCTTTAGATTCGCGTAGGGTAACATTGCCGCCAGAGGTTTCCGCATTGACTGCGCCTCCAATATGCGTCGCTTGGACGTTTCCACCCGAAGTTTTGGCTTTGACATCACCGGTCCCATCTGCCAGTGTAATATTCCCGCCTTTCGTTTGAAGCGCCGCATCTCCATTGAACGCCTTGAGATCAATATTCCCAATGACTGTGACGGCATCAATACGTCCCGTAATATCTTGCAAACGGAGTCCTGCGTTGAAGGTCTCTACGTTCACATCTCCTGTAACATTCACGACAGAAATATCGCCATACACAGTTTGCAAATCGAGGTTATATTGTCGTGGTACGAGGATATCGAACTGAACATCAAGACCGTTTTTCCGTTTCTGCCATCGTTTTGCATTACCTGTGAACTTCGCCTCAATTTTAACATCGGATGCCTCATGCACTATCTGAACATCAAGATTATTGAGGATTTCCGTTGCCCGCCGATCTGCTTTTATCTGCGCGGCGCGTTGAATACGGACGGAGACGGTATCGTCCCCTGTGCTCTGTACATCAATTCCGCCACAGTCAGCATCAATTTTTAGTTTTCCACCCGGTGCAACAGGAAAAGCTTCGGCGATGTCTTCTAACGTTGTTTCGGTCAAGAAATCAGGAACAGCCTTGCGGATCATATCTCCAAGCGGTTTATCTGCTGCCTCTTCTGCCAGATTTTCCATGAAGCGTTCACCGAAAAAGCTGGCGAACCAGCCCTTAGCATCCGTGTTTGTACCTAACCCTTCATTAAGATAGGCTGCGAGTTGATGGCAGGCAATCCCGATTTGGCCAAAAGACGCTTCAGTGTGAAGTTCGTCGAAAAGCCCATCAGGCACAGCGTTGAGTTCCCGCAAGCGTGCGAGGGTGTTATTGAATTGTGTGATGCATCGCGTTTCGCCGTCCTTAAAGGTATCTGTTAACGCTGCATCCTCAGCGATCTTTGCGGTGTGATCCAACATGTGGAAAAGAGCTCTGAGTTCCTGTTGCCTCTCTTGTGTCTGTTGTTCCACGGTATCTACCTCCGTATGGATTCATAATTAAGTTTCCTAAAGATTGTCACACATCCTCGCCGTAGCCGAGTTTTTCTAAATTTGCTTTTAACATCTCTTTCGCCTTACGAAGCCGCCATTTTACAGTCGTCAAAGGCAGGGAGAGGAATTCAGCCATCCGTTTTTGGGGCATCTCTGCCCAATAATAGAGTTCAACAATTGCCTGATAATCTGAAGGTAAGCTCTGAATAGCGTCTCGAACTGCCTGCTGCGTTGATTCACTTTCCACAATATGAGCAGGATCCGCCGCCGATGTATCAGATACCCTATTTAAGTGTGGTTCCATATCCTCCTGCGGTTGATAGCGACTGGTATTTCGATAATATCGTAAGGCACGGTTGCGGGTGATTGAATGCAGCCACGCGCCGAACCGATTCAAATCGGTGAGTTGTGGTAATGCCTCAAAAGCCCGCAGAAATGCGTCCTGTACGACATCTTCGGCATCTGCAGCGTTTCGGACAATTTGTTGTGCGACAGTCAACATAGCCCGTCGATAGCGGTTCACTAATACATCAAATGCGCGTGTATTACCGGCAAGTGCTGTGACAACTAACTCGGCGTCACTCGCTTCAATTAATTCTTCAGCATGCATGACAATTCTCCCTCTTGTTGCTTATTAGAGACATGTCATGTGAAAAGGATAGTGAAAAGTGCATTTTGTTGCAAAACGATTGAATCGAGTGAGGCAGGAGATAGGAGATTCAGCAGCCTTTCTGAGATACACTCCAACGAAAATTGGCGGGGTTACAAACCCCGCCAGCGAAAGAGGGAGTGTACGGCGGCTTTTTAGCGTGCTATGAGGTGGGTCTATAAAGCATCACCAAACAGCCGCCGAGTGCTGCGAGCAGGATGCCTGCTATAAACTGCCATCGGACTGCGCCCCAACCTCCGGCAGGTGGATGTGAGAGCGTTGCGACGATAGCATTTACAATAGGCGCGCCTGCAAAAACAATAGACATCACGACTGCGGGTCTACCGCCTGCACCAAAGGCGAGTAAAACGCCGAACGCGCCAATAGCACCGACAAGTCCTGCTACAAACGACCAAGTGACGCCCTTGCCCGTAAACTGCCAGTCAGCCCCGTTAAGGACAAGCATTAGTGCGGAGCCGATGACGGCTGCGAGCAGATAAGCGATACCGACAAAGAGGAACGCTTTGTAGCGCACATTAGGATCTACTTTAAGGTCCCCCATAGAGACCTGTCCCTGATGCAGAAAAACGCCGTAAAGTCCCCAAGCTGAGACGGTCATGAAAACAAAAATTAGCCATGTTTTAGACATGATTTATTTCCTTTAGGTTGCCAGTTGCCAGTACGGTTTTTCTGCGAAAAACCTTTCAGTTATCAGTTGCCAGTTTACAGTAAAAGAGACTCCTGCACTGGTTACTGGTAACTTCTTCACTGACAACTACATTAGGTATACTTTTCAAACACTTTCAAGAGCTGCTCTGCTATGGCTGCATCGTTAAATTTTTCATGGACATTCATTTTGCCGGTTTCTCCGAGGTGTCCACGCTGTTCGGCATCGTTAAGGAGTTCCATGATGCCCATCGCCACAGCCTCAGCCGATTCAGGTTCCACAAGGATTCCACCTTCAGTTGCCTTGATCATCTCAGGAAATGTGCCGTGATGGGGTTGGACAACGGGTACACCGTTAGCAAGTGCCTCTATAATGGATAGCCCTTTGGATTCACGGTAAACAGTAGGAACAGAGAAGACGTGTAAGCGGTTGAGAAAATCAATTTTTTGCGTTCGCGTTACCTCGCCATGATGCACAAAACTCTCCGACAAACCAGACGCCTGAATCTGATTACCGAGTTCCTCTAAATAGGGTTCATCTTTCTTTCCGAGGTATCCAGCGACATGCAGTTGAACGTTATTAGGTCCCATCGCTTCAGCGACGGTGTGAAAAGCATCTACTAAGATATGTAACCCTTTTTCAGGACAGATGCGCGCCAAATAGCCAATAATGAAGGGAGGCGGTTCTGATTTTTGAACAGGTATCCCATGCCCATCCATGTTTAATCCCAACGGAACCACGTCAATCTTATCGACAGGAACCTTAAGATACGCGTCCGCCATAAATTGTGCGTAGTAGTGACAGGGTGCCACAAAACCATCTGGATCCACAGCACGTTCCCGGAGAAGAGTTAACGCCTCTGTTTTGTAAGGCTCGATTAGATCTTGCAGGAAGATATCCTCGCCTTGAAGTGCACAGATAACTGGTACATCCAACGCCTTCTTTATTTCTCTCGTGAAACCTACTAACATAGAGTTGGTAAGATAGACGATATCAGGCTTGTTCTCCTCAGCAAGCCATTTGACTAATTTCGCTAATTCTTTCTTTTGATATCCGTGCTCAGCTTGGAGCATAGAGATTGTGAGTTGTCCAAGGTCGCGCGCGTCCGTTGCACCGCTGAATCTTGCTAATCCATTCAACAGTGCCGGGCTATCAAGCAGTTTATCAAAAGTCCACGGGGTGTGCCTAAAGATGGAGAGTTTTTGCTGAAGATAGACGTTCACACCGCCGAAAAAGACACGGTTCATGCTGACGTTTGCTTCATCCGTTCGGGTAGGTGTATAGGTAGGAATCAATGAAACGTTATGACCGTGCTTCTTCAAAACAGTGGCAACCATATTGTCGTGGATACAAGTTCCGCAGTACATGCCAGCAGCACCTGCGGTAATATAAGCAACTTTCATATTTTCTGTTCTGATGTTACAGATTTAAGGTATGGAAATCGTTCTCCTCTATTGCAGCGTATTGTCTGTGTTTGAGAGCCCATGAATAGGTGGTGAAGTATATAAATCTCAATGAGATAGTATATCAGATGCGGGAAAAAAAGTCATGTCTATTTTCAGTAAAAGGTCAACCCCCTAAATCCCCCTTATCAGGGGGACTTTGAGAAGGACAGGGTTATTGATAAACGTCAACTTATTTTTATAATTCACCATAGCCGTCAGTTATCAGCAATCAGTCGCCAGCGGAATCGTTAACGGTTCTCAGTTAATTTGAATTAGGGATAACACCGATTTTGGAGGGTTAGGATTCAGAGATCCGTCCTACAACAGGTTTGCAGTAAAGAAAATTTGCTTTTTCGCCCTAATTGTGGTATTATTAATACTTAGGTTTAACCAACATTTTCGAGAAAAGAAAAAGGAGAGATCAAAATGTCACGCGTTTGTAGTATTTGCAGTAAACGCCCGATGACGGGTAACCAGATTAGTAAATCTTTCCGGCACACAAAGCGGCGTTGGCTTCCAAATCTTCAAAGGGTTCGGGTTCAAACGGAGGCAGGTCCGCGGCGAATTCGTGTTTGCACAAAATGCCTGCGTAGTGGAAAGGTTACCAAAGTTATATCGAGAATGCCTGCCGCTGTATAGCATATCACCTAATCTTCGGGCAGGAAGCCCAAACTTTTAAGTTTGGGAGGAATGCCCGCTCCTTTTCGTTTTTCCTTGACAAAAACTATCAAGAATGTTAGACTATTCCTTGTAGTGTAAGGTTGCGAGTTAGGCTGCTGTTCGC
>JAJEDN010000035.1 GCA_022821495.1 Candidatus Poribacteria bacterium | reverse complement strand
ATCTATAACCTTGACGGAAAACGGCTCACAACAGGTGCGAAGCGAAACAGTTTTACAGTCCTCAGACGGCTTAATTTCAACTATAGGAGTGGGCATTCCTCCCCAACCTAAAGGATGGGGGCTCCTGCCCGAAGATTAGATGATCCCACAAAACTTAAAATACAATGAAAGTCATGAATGGGCAAGGCAAGAGGGTGACATCGTCACCATCGGTATCAGCGACTATGCCCAATCCGAAATTCAGGATATCGTCTACGTCGAATTGCCGGAAGTCGGCACGGAACTCACACAGAAAACAGAATTCGGCGTGATAGAATCTGTCAAAGCCGCATTTGACCTCTACGCACCTGTGAGTGGTGAAGTAATTGATGTCAATGAATCCCTACTTGATGCACCGGAACAGGTCAATGCATCGCCTTATGATGATGGATGGTTTCTCAAAATCAGAATAACAGATCCAAGTGAACTTGACGCACTTCTTGATGCTGATAGTTACCAAGCACACATTGAGGCAGAGCATGCCTAATCTTTTATTTCCACGCCAAGCGTGAAATTATTCCATCCGTTTGAAACAGTTTTCACTTAAGATCCGCAAGCCGCCGTTGTTGGCTCGCTTGTAGCATTTTTTAGAAGGAAAGATAATAGTGACCTTTGCAGATCGGCATATCGGTCCACGTTCGGAAGATATTGAACTGATGTTGACAACGCTCGGTTATGCGTCGATGGAAGATTTTATTGACGACGTTGTACCAGCCGACATTCGCCTACCGCCAACCTTTGATTTAAATGGGGATGCCAGTGGTTTAGGGCACAGCTTGCAAGCCCATATTGCAAAGTCAGAACCGGAAGCACTCACGGTATTACAGGAACTCGCCTCCCAGAACGAGGTCTTCCGCTCCTATATCGGAATGGGCTACTATAATTGCTTTGTGCCACCCGTCATTCAACGCAACATTCTGGAGAACCCAGGCTGGTATACACAATACACACCCTATCAAGCTGAGATTTCGCAGGGACGTTTGGAGGCACTACTCAACTTCCAAACGATGGTTATTGACTTAACCGGTTTGCCTGTTGCGAACGCCTCACTCCTTGACGAGGCAACAGCTGCAGCGGAAGCAATGGGCATGTGTTTTGCAAATGTCCCCCAGCAAATCAGTCGAATTTTTTTTGTGTCAGAAACCTGTCACCCACAAACAATCGCTGTGCTACAAACCCGCGCCGAACCTCTTGGCATTGAATTACAAATCGGTGACCACCGTGATGTCAATTTTGACACACCGATCTTGGGTGCCATCGTGCAATATCCTGCCACAGATGGCGCGATTTACAATTACCACCAATTCGCTGAACAGGTGCATGCTGCAGGTGGATTATTTGTTACCGCCACAGACTTGTTAGCACTCACGCTATTAAAGCCTCCGAGTGAATTCGGTGCAGACATTGTTATCGGTAACTCGCAACGGTTCGGTGTTCCGCTTGGATATGGTGGCCCCCACGCAGCTTTTCTTTCCACACATGAAGAACTGAAACGGAGTATTCCCGGACGAATTGCGGGCGTATCCCACGATGCAAACGGCAAACCGGCGATCCGTTTGGCACTCCAAACGCGGGAACAGCATATCCGACGTGAAAAGGCGACGAGCAATATCTGTACCGCGCAAGTGCTGCTCGCTGTAATGGCAGGGATGTACGCAGTCTATCACGGTCCGACAGGGCTTAAGCGGATTGCAGAACGCGTGCACGCGCACACTTGCACACTACGTGCTGGACTTGAAGAACTCGGTTATGCTACTGGGGAATCTCCTTGTTTTGATACCGTCTCTGTTACGGTGCCAGCAGAAACGACAGCGGAATTGCGCACTTCTGCACAGGCAAGACAGATAAATCTCCGCGCGATTGATTCAACACACATCGGCATCTCTTTAGATGAAACGACAACCTCTGCGGATGTTGAAGAACTCTTGCAAGTTTTCGCCGAAAACACCAGGACATCAGAACGGCAGCAAAAAATCTCAGCGTCCACCCTTCCACCCTTCCACCCTTCCACACAGATTTCGGTGGAACTCCAGCGAGAAACGCCCTATCTAACGCATCCTGTTTTCAACAGTTACCATTCTGAAACCGAGATACTCCGCTATATCCACAGACTTCAAACCAAGGACCTCTCCCTTGTCAACGCGATGATACCACTCGGTTCCTGTACGATGAAACTCAACGCTACGGCAGAAATGATCCCTGTGACATGGCGCGAGTTTGGAGAACTGCATCCATTCGTACCGCAGGCGCAAGCGGAAGGTTACCAACGTCTATTCTCACAATTGGAATCGTGGTTAGCCGAGATAACGGGATATAGCGGTATCTCATTGCAACCGAATGCAGGTTCGCAAGGCGAATATGCGGGGTTGTTGGTCATTCGCAAATACCATCAAAACCGTGGTGAACCGCATCGCGATGTCTGTTTAATCCCGACTTCTGCACACGGCACAAATCCAGCGAGTGCGGTGATGGCAGGGATGAAAGTCGTTGTTGTTGCTTGCGATGCGGAGGGAAATATTGACCTTGAGGATCTTCGGGAAAAAGCAGATTTGCACCGGGACACTCTTGCTGCTGCCATGATTACCTACCCTTCAACACATGGTGTCTTTGAAGAGAAAATCCGCGAGATTTGTGATATCGTCCATCAATCCGGTGGACAAGTCTACATGGATGGTGCGAATCTGAATGCCCTTGTTGGTATCGCACAACCCGCGGATATTGGAGCAGATGTCTGTCATCTAAATCTCCACAAAACTTTCTGTATTCCTCATGGTGGCGGTGGCCCCGGGATGGGACCGATTGGTGTCAAGGCGCATCTTGTAGATTTCTTACCGACACATCCAATCGTTACCGTTGGCGGGAATGCTGGTATTGGAGCAGTATCTGCCGCACCGTGGGGAAGTCCTGGCATCCTACCTATCTCTTGGGCATACATCGCTATGATGGGAGCAGAAGGGCTTACAGCTGCAACAGAAGTTGCAATCCTCAACGCCAACTATATTGCCAAGAAACTCGCACCGCACTATCCTGTACTTTATACTGGAAAAAACGGTTTAGTGGCACATGAATGTATCATTGATTTGCGTGGCTTCAAAAAGACTGCTGATATAGACGTAACTGATGTCGCGAAACGTCTAATGGATTACGGATTCCACGCGCCGACGGTCTCTTGGCCCGTACCGGGTGCCTTGATGATTGAACCGACAGAAAGTGAATCAAAAGCCGAGTTAGAACGGTTCTGTGACGCTCTCATTTCGATTCGTGAAGAGATCGCCGAAATTGAGGCAGGCAATGCGGATAAGACAGACAACGTTTTGAAGAATGCCCCGCACACAGCGGAAACGGTTATACAATCTGATTGGTGTCATCCGTATTCACGTGAAAAAGCCGTGTTTCCGAAGCCGTGGGTGCGAGATGCTAAATTCTGGCCCCCTGTGGCACGTATTAACGAAGTCTATGGGGACAGAAACCTTATGTGTGCCTGCCCACCGCTTGATGAATATGAAACTAATAACTGATAACCGACAACCGTAAAAAAATGAAAGCAATAATTATAGGGGCAGGGGAAGTTGGGTTTCATACCGCTAAACTTCTCACCGCTGAGCATAACGATGTCGTCCTCATTGATGAATCCGATGCCGCCTGCAGTCGGGTTAATGAACAACTTGATTTGCAGACTTTACGCGGCTCAGGCGCATCTCCGCGACTGCTCAAAACCGCTGGCATTGATGAAGCCGGTCTCCTCATTGCCGTTACGAACAGCGATGAAATTAATATGCTCGCTTGTCAGATTGCCGAGAGGTACAGCGTTAACACAAAAATTGCACGGGTCTCGAATCCTGACTATTTTTCTACAGAAAGCGGTCTAACTCCCAACGATTTTGGCATAGATCTGCTGATTAACCCTGAGCATCTCTGTGTTGCTGAATTCGTTCGGCTTTTACAGATACCGGAAGCACGAGAGATTGTCGAATTTGAAGATGGTAGGATACAGTTGGTATCTTTTCGGGTTAAACAGTCGAACCCTTTAATCGGAAGATCCCTCGCCGACTTAGATGCGAGTGGGTTGCTCAACGATACCCGCTTTGCTGCGATTAGCCGTCGTGGACATCCGAGTAACGGAAATCCACCGAATAACGGCAACAGGCACATTATCATCCCCCGAGGCACTGACGCTTTGCAACAAGGGGACGAGGTTTTTGTCATCGGTAGTACACTGGCAGTTGAACAATTGCTGCGCATTAGCGGTATGACATTTAATCAGCAGCTGGATCGCGTTATTATTGTTGGTGCAAGTCCCATTGGCATTGAACTTGCCCGCACGCTTGAAGAAAACGACACCAACGTCAAACTCATCGAAGAAGATCAAGCAAAAGCGCGACTCGCTTCCCAGATGCTAAAACACACGACCGTTTTACAAGGCAATTATCTCCAGTTTAGGCTGCTGGAAGAAGCGGGCGTCCATGATGTCAACGGGTTTATCTCCGTTACAGGCGACGATGAAAACGATATTATGGCGTGTATGACGGCAAAAGAGAACGGGGCCCAACGCGTCCTCGCACTCGTTCAGCAGCCGCGTTACCTCCCTTTATTAGCACGCATTCCGAGGCTTGATGGTGCCGTCAGCCGACATCTTACGGTTGTTAGCAATATCTTAAGACTTATCCGCCGTGGAAACATCGTTTCTGTTGCCTCGCTCCACGGAATAGACGCGGAGGCTATTGAGATTGTCGCTGGGGTCAATGCAAAAATTGTGCATAAAGAACTCGCTCTCTTGAAAACAAAATTCCCAGAAAACGCCTTTATTGGTGCGATTATCCGGCGCGAAAAACTCATTATCCCTACAGGCCAGTCTGTTATCCAGCCCGCGGATCGCGTGATTGTATTTAGTATGCCTGGCGCAATTCCGATCGTCGAAGACCTATTCGAGGAACGGAGAAGTTAAATAGTTTTGACCAAGAACTCGCGCCTTAGCCAAAGTATTTGTAGACGCGTTCTTGGTCAAAGTTTTCAGTTCGGCTTTTCTGCGAAAACCTTTCATAGGAGTTACCAGTAACCAGTTAAGAAGGCGAGCTGATTTATCAAGTCTTTCTCTTACTGGTAACTGGAAAGCGAAGCGCTGTCGTTTAAAACTCGTAACTCGTAACTGGAAACCATGAGCCTTAGATTAATTTTTTATTCCCTCGGCAATTTACTGATCTGTCTCGCAGGGACCATGCTATTACCTTTGGGCGTGGCTGTCTATTATCGCGTGGCTGCGGGTGAAGTCCAGAACGATTTGCGGGCGTTTGTTATTTCAGCAATAATCACTTTGATTATCGGTTTAGGGCTCCGTTTCAGTATCCGGACACGACAAGAGGAACTCGGTATCCGCGAAGGATTTGCGGTTGTCGCTTTGGGCTGGATAACAGTCGCTCTCTTTGGATCACTTCCGTATCTCTTCGCGGATGTATTTAGTGTTGAAGGACGTTCAGCGTGGACAGAATTTTCGTTCTGCTATTTTGAATCTATGGCAGGGTTTTCAACGACAGGCGCCACTGTTCTGACAGAGATTGAACACCTTTCGCACGCCATGCTTTTCTGGCGAAGTTTCTCACATTGGCTCGGTGGGATGGGGATTGTTGTGCTTGCTGTGGCTATTCTGCCAATGCTCGGTGTTGGTGGTATGCAGCTTTTTCGCGCTGAAGCTCCGGGTCCCCAAACGGACCGACTTACCCCCCGCATTGCCCAGACTGCTAAACTACTTTGGGGCGTTTATCTCCTTCTCTCTATCGCGGAAACAGTCTTACTGATGCTCGGGAACATGACGCTTTTCGACGCACTCTGCCATACCTTCGGTACCATGGCAACGGGTGGGTTTTCTACAAAAAACGGCAGCGTTGGGCACTACAATAGCGTCTACATTGACATGGTCATCTGCTGTTTTATGTTTCTGGCAGGCACCAATTTCGCACTCCACTATCGCGCACTCCGCGGCGATGTCAAAAGTTATTTCCAAGATACAGAATTTAAGTTCTATTGCATTGTTATCGCAGTGAGTATCACCTTAATCTCATGGAATACCATCAGATTTCAGGTCGATGGAGAGGTGCCTTACGATTCGATGTGGACATCCCTGCGCTATGCCGCATTTCAGGTGATATCTATCATCACAACGACCGGCTACGGGACTGCTGACTTTGAACAGTGGCCAGCACTATCCCAATTTATCTTGGTGACGTTGATGTTTTACGGGGGTTGTGCGGGTTCCACTGGTGGTGGGATGAAACAGGTTCGGTTCCTCCTGCTTATCAAGCAGAGTGGTGCGGAAATTAAACGGCTCATTTTCCCACATGCTGTCCTGCCTATTCGTGTTAATGATCGAGTGGTACCGCCTGAAGTTATGACAAACGTTCTCGGTTTTTTCTTCTTTTTTATCGGAATCTTTGCGATTGTAACCTGCATCATGACAACTTTAGGACTTGACCTTGTCAGTGCTGCCGGCGCAACGATCGCTACAATGGGCAACATAGGCCCCGGTCTCGGCAGTGTCGGGCCGACTGATAATTATGCCCACATTCATACAACGGGAAAATATGTCCTATCTTTTTGTATGTTACTCGGACGCTTAGAACTCTATACCGTACTTATCCTCTTTTCACCGAACTTTTGGAAAAGATAGATATTTCATTGTAATGGTTATCGGTTAAAGAGGCATCTGATTTAACCCAAAACCTCTTAACTGATGACCAATAACTGAGAACTATTTCAACTATGAATAATGATAAACTCCGCAGAGAATATAGTGCACAGAACGGGCATCTGCTTGAGCAGAATGTCGCCTCCGATCCTTTTGAACTATTTGAGAAATGGTTCGCTGATACTATTGCCGCCAAAATAGACCTGCCAGACGCAATGACATTAGCAACAGCGACACCGGACGGGATTCCGTCTGCCCGAATGGTCGTACTCAGAGGCTTTGACGCCAAGGGTTTCTGTTTCTATACCGATTATGAGAGTCAAAAGGGAAAAGAACTCGCTGAGAATCCAAACGCCGCATTGGTTTTCTATTGGCGTGAGCTTGACCGGCAGGTTCGGAGTACAGGTACCGTTGAGAAAATGAGCGAGAAAGAATCGGATGCCTATTTCGCCAGTCGTCCTGTGAGTAGCCAACTCGCTGTGCGGACAGAACGCCAAAGCATTGTTATTAGCGGACGAGAACATCTCACAGAGAGGTTCCAACAGGCAGAACAGACGTACGCATCTGATACCATTCCACGTCCACCGCATTGGGGTGGGTATCGGCTCGTGCCAAACCTTTTTGAATTCTGGCAGGGCTGCCCAAACCGCCTTCATGATCGCCTCTGTTATACACGACAGTCCGATGGAAGGTGGCAGCTGAAACGCCTATCGCCGTGAATCTAATATTTCGTTAGGTTCCTCAGAAAAATTCCAAAATTATCTGAAAGTTTATTTTTTTTCAAAAAAACTTGACAATGTTTTTAAAATATGAGAAACTATTAAGCATATTAAAAAGAACATGTTTACGAGTCTGAATTAACCTTCACTTTGGTGATGCTTGCGCACCCATATTAAAATGTGCGAGGACAAAATAGATTAGAAACAATGTTAATAGATTATCTCCCAATCTTGCTGTTAGGGTTGTTCGCCGTGCTCTTCGCGGCGATCAATCTCGGACTGACCCATCTTCTTGGACCTAAACGCCCGAACCGCGTTAAACTCTCCGTTTACGAATCCGGCGTACAACCCATTGGCGATGCGAGGCAGCGGTTTACCATCCGGTTCGACCTCATCGCGATGCTCTTTATCATCTTTGATATTGAGGTAGTTTTTCTCTACCCTTGGGCAGTGGTCTTCAAGAAATTCTCTGAAACGAGTGGTTTGTTTATTTTAGTTGAAATGCTGGTATTTATCGGTATTCTTCTTCTTGGCTATATTTACGCTTGGAAGAAAGGAGGCTTAACATGGGATTAGATTTTGTTGGACGAGGTACCGAGGAAACGGATGGCAACATCATCACGACGACGATTGATAAGGTAGTCAATTGGGGACGAAAGAACTCATTGTGGCCGATGCCGTTTGGAACTGCCTGCTGTGCCATAGAAATGATGGCGACCTTGGCTTCCAAGTTTGATCTTTCTCGATTCGGTTCTGAGGCAATTCGGTTTTCACCGCGTCAATCCGATCTCCTCATCGTTTCCGGCAGGATTTCCATCAAAATGATGCCAGTACTGAAACGTATCTATGACCAGATGCCGGATCCAAAGTGGGTAATTTCAATGGGGGCATGCGCTTCCTGTGGGGGTGTGTTTGATACTTATACCCTCATTCAAGGTGTTGACCAATTCATTCCTGTGGATGTCTACATTCCCGGATGCCCACCGCGCCCCGAAGATCTTATTGATGCGGTGCTACAGGTACAGCAAAAGATCGCCAGCGGTGCTTCGCCTAAAGGCGTAGAGGTAGTTTATGAGTGAAGAAAACCAAGTCGAAGAACAACCGAAACCCCTTGTTCTGGAAAAATTAGAGGCGAATTATGCAGACGCGCGCTTGGCACAGGATGCGTCGCGGGGTACTGTCATCATAGTCATCCGTAAAGAACGGGCTTACGCGGTTTTAGAATACCTGAAAACAGACCCTGAACTTGCCTATACTTTCCTCGTTGATGTCACCGCAGTTGACAATTCGCAGATGGAATCCGAATTGATGCAGTTTGACTACGCAAGATTTATGGTAGTCTATCAACTCTATTCCTATCAGGGGCAGTGTCGCCTTCGCGTAAAGGTGCCTGTACATGAAAACGATCTGAATATTCCATCCGTCACTGGCTTGTGGAAAGGCGCAAACTGGTTGGAGCGTGAGACCTACGACATGTTCGGTATCAATTTTGAGGGGCACCCGGACCTGCGCCGGATTTTGATGCCAGATGATTTTGAAGGACATCCGCTTCGTAAAGATTATCCGCTCCGCGGCCGCGGCGAACGCGAACGCTTTAATTTTGATAAACAGAATGCCTAAAAAAAGCGGTCAGCAAAGAAAAAAGGCTGCTGTACGCTTGTGTCTTTACTGATGGCTAATCGCCGACGGCTGATGGCTATAAAAAAGGAGAATTCTATGCAAGGTGGGCTGGAACGCGCCACAGGCGAGAAGATGGTTCTTAACTTCGGTCCGCAACATCCGGCAACGCACGGCACGCTCCGTATTGTGTTGGAACTTGATGGTGAATCCGTTTTGAAGGCGACACCACATGCGGGTTATCTGCATACCGGGTTCGAGAAACTCGGTGAACACTTGGACTATAACCAGTATATTGTTGTGACGGACCGGATGAACTATCTGTCACCGTTGTCGAATAATTTCGGGTATGTCCTTGCTGTTGAGCAGCTGCTCGGCATTGAAGTCACGAAACGGTGTCAATACATCCGTATCTTGATGGCGGAACTCTCACGGCTCGCGGATCATCTGTTATGGTTAGGAACCGCTGCACTCGACTTAGGGGCATTCTCAGTGTTTCTCTATAGCTTCCGTGAGCGTGAAAAATTGTATAGCATCTTTGAAAAGACAACCGGTGCGCGGTTGACGACGAGTTACACACGCGTCGGCGGTGTGCTCCGCGACCTCTACGACGGATGCGAAGAAGATGTGCGACAATTCGTTAGCAATTTTCCGAAGGCGTTAAAGGAGACCCATACGCTGCTCACAAAGAATCGGATCTGGATGGACCGCACAAAAGGTGTTGGTGCCATTTCTGCTGATGATGCCGTTAGTTATGGATTAACAGGTCCGTGCCTCCGAGCGACCGGCGTTGCCCATGATATTCGCAAGGCTGAACCTTATTCCAGTTATGATGAAGTCAACTTTGATGTACCCGTCGGAACTAACGGTGATGCCTACGACCGATACCTCGTCCGGATGGAGGAGATGATTCAGAGCTGTGGCATCGTTACCCAAGTTCTTGATAATATGCCTGACGGACCCGTCAACGTCGAAGATAATAAAATCACAATGCCGAACAAGTCCGACGCTTATGGGCATATTGAGGGCTTAATCCACCACTTTAAAGTTGTTATGGACGGACACGGTGTGCAGCCCCCAAAGGGTGATCACTATTGTGCGACCGAATCACCGAACGGCGAACTCGGCTTTTATATTGTTAGTGATGGCAGCGGCACCGCTTATCGTATCCGCATCCGTCCACCGAGTTTCTTGCACTTCCAAGCATTACCGCACATGTTAGAAGGCGGAATGGTGTCCGATACTGTGGCTGTTTTGGGAAGTTTGAACGTCATCGCGGGCGAATTGGATCGGTAGCTTTGTCAGAACGAATTATCTGTTTTAAGGGAATTCAATGGAACTCACAGGAATTATGCTTTTTGTCAAAGACATGAAAACTGTCATCGCCTTTTACAGGGATGTCATCGGATTGACTCCGGATGAAGACCAGCCGTTCCCAGAACACCGGTTTTTCCGTTTTAACGCAGGGGCTTGCACGTTGTGTCTCCATAGTGCCAGCAAACCCAACGAAGGCAGACAAAAACTGATGTTTCACGTTGAAAGCGTGAGTGCCATTCATCAGCACATAAAATCGAAAGGGAAACAATTACGGAAACTTGAAAATGAAGATGGGCACGCCATTTTCGATATCCGCGATCCAGAAGGCAACCGTATCCAGTTTTACGGCGACTACTAAGATGGGCGATATTTGGTAATTTAAATTAAGAGAGGTCATCTACGAAACATTCGCAGAATGTTACACTTTTCGCCAAATTATTTTTTTACCGCGGAAAATCAGAGTAAAAAAAAACAACGATAAACCCTTGTAATTACAGGGTTTCTGCCGATACTTTTTTACACTAAGTGTTACACCAGTGTAACATTTTATGAAAAAGAAACTATTAGAAACCCAATTTGCACTTTGCATCGAAAACAGTGGTTGTGAAGACATATAGGAGAGTTTTTGATAACCCTAATATCTCTCTTCTCAGACTAAGATCGCAAGCCCGAAACGGAGTGGAGGGCGGCTCTTGAGCGAAAAGCGTCAAAGCACAAACCACGTCCTTTAACCGCAAGGAAAATTAAAAATATGTCAGATGAACTTGTTCAAATAGAAACGCCTTTCGCGTTTAATGAAGAAAATCAACGTGAATTCAACGAGTTGATAGGACGGTATCCTATTAAGGAAGCGGCGATGCTGCCGACACTCCATCTCGCGCAGAAACAGGCAGGCTATATCACGCCTGCTGTCATGAAATATGTCGCGGAGCAACTTGAAGTCACCGTGATGAAGGTCAAGGATGTCGTCACTTTCTATCCGATGTTCTTTGAAGAACCGGTGGGCGAGTACGTCATTCGGGTATGCCATACGCTGCCTTGTGCCTTGCGGGATTGCAAAGTGGTTCTGGACCATCTCAAAGCAAAACTCGACACGGATATCGCTTCCGAAACGAATCTCGCGAAAGGCACAACTGCTGATGGTAAGTTCACGCTCATGAAAGTAGAATGCCTCGCTTCCTGCGATGTTGCGCCTGTTATCATGGTGAATGACGATCTGTATAAGAATTTGACCCCGGAAAAGGTTGATGAAATCTTAAACAATTTGTAGAGGAGTGAGTATGGTTGAAGAAAGAAGGATTCTCTACGAGCATCTGGACGTACCTGACATTAACACGTTCGATGTCTTTCGGCAATATGACGGCTATGCCCGTTTTGAAAAGGCGATTGCGGAATATCAACCAGATGACATTGCTAAAATGGTGATGGATTCCGGGTTGAAAGGTAGAGGCGGTGCCGGCTTCTCAACCGGCTTGAAATGGAGTTTCGTCCCCAAAGATATAAAACCGTGTTACCTCTGTTGCAACGCTGACGAAAGTGAACCAGGAACGTTCAGTAACCGCTACGTCTTGGAGAAGAATCCACATCTATTGATTGAAGGTATCCTGATCTGCTGCTATGCGATGGGCATTGAGACGACTTATGTCTACATCCGCGGTGAATTTACACTCGGTAAAAAGATGTTAGACGCAGCGATCAAAGAGGCTTACGAGAACGGATACCTCGGCAAAGATATTCGTGGCACGGGACTCAACGTCGATATCTATTCTCACCCAGGTGCGGGTGCTTATATCTGTGGTGAAGAGACGGGTTTGATCGAGTCGCTTGAAGGCAAACGCGGGCAGCCTCGAAACAAACCGCCATTCCCGGCTGTTGAAGGGGTCTTCAGTAAACCAACAGTGGTGCAGAATGTCGAAACACTTTGTAATCTGCCCTTTATCGTCGGTAACGGCGTTGAATGGTACACCCAAATGGGCCCGACGTATGCTGATACGCGGTCTGATCCGCCGACACCTGATCCCAATACGGGTACAAAACTCTACTGTATCAGCGGTGATGTCAACGAACCCGGGGTTTATGAACTTGACCTCGGCTTGACCTGCTCAGAACTTATTGAGGTCGCAGGCGGTTTGCGCGGTGAAGAAGTGAAGGCGGTGATCCCTGGCGGTAGTTCCGCACCGATTCTAACGCACTATGAGCTGGACACACGACTCGATTTTACCTCTCTTACACTCGCGAAGTCAATGCTCGGTTCCGGTGGTATCATCGTTATGAACGAGACTCGGAATATTGTTGACTGCTTACTCAATATCATGAAGTTCTATGCCCATGAATCGTGTGGACAATGCACCCCGTGCAGATGGGGCACACCGTGGGTACGGGATATTGTGCAACGTATTGCCGACGGAAACGGACGAAAAGACACCATCACACGTCCCAAATTCGGTGTCGCTGAAAATGGCAGATGGGGTGATACTGGCGAAACAGAAGAGATTTATGAAGATCTTGATCTGTTAGAGAGTGTTGCGAACAACATCGCGAATGTGGATACGATGACATGGAATACAATTTGCGTCTTTGGTATTGCTGTCTCGTGGCCCGCTGTGAGTTATTTACGAAAGTTCCGCCCCGAATTTGAAGCCGCTATCCGTGAAGGTAAACTCGTCACGCTGCCTATTGCTGAGGCGACCGTCCCACCGGAAGAAAATTACGCGTATCAACAGCGGTTTGTTCCCAAAGAGTTCGCTGACCTGTAGGACCGACCTCAGAACGCTGAAAGGAGCATCTATGATGAAAACCTTGTTTTTTGCCATTGTGGGACTTTTATGCCTCAGCACTGTCGCGACTGCCGAACTGAGCGTTGAAGACTTAGAGAAGATCCGGCAGATTGTTAACGAAGCCGAGGCGCGTTCAGAAAAGCGTATTACTGAACGCTTCACAGAGCAAAGCAAAAGGTTAGACTTTCAGGGAACATTAATAATAACACTCATCGGCGCGCTTATAGCCTTTGTGGGTGTGCCATTAGCCTTCATCGCGTATCAGCAGAACAGACGCACACAGCAAGACGATACTATAAAAGGACAAGCCATAGAGATTCAGGCATTGCGCGAGAAAATTGAGTCACTTGAAAAACTGTTAAGTTGACGTAAGCGTAATTTCCTTGGTAGGAATACATTGGAGTAATTATATGGCACTAATTAAATTGAATGACCTTGAGATAGAGGTTGAAGATGGAACGAATGTAGTCGAGGCAGCGCGGCAAAACGGCATTGAGGTGCCTCACTACTGTTATCACCCCGGTTTGACGCGTCCTGCGAATTGCAGAATGTGTCTCGTTGAGCCGCACGTTTTCTTCCCACCGGCTGGCGCGATTGTCCCTGACAGGCAGCTCGCAACGGGGTGCACGACCGTGCTCAGAACAGCACCTCCAGAGAGAAAACTCGATGGAAAATACGATTTTATTGTCTATACAGACAGCCCGCGGGTGAAAAAGGCACGCGAGGACATACTTGAGTTCCTGCTTGTACATCATCCTTTGGATTGTCCTGTCTGTGATCAGGCTGGTGAATGCGATTTGCAAGACTACAGTTATCGGCACGGACACGATAAAAGTCGTTACCTTGAGGTCAAGAATGTTCCCCCCAAGAAGGACTTGGGTCCGGATGTCCTCCTCTATTCGACAAGATGTGTCGTTTGTACACGATGTATCCGGTTTGCGGAAGAGGTGTCTGGAACTGGTGAATTGGGTTTAATTAACCGCGGCTCCCATGACGAAATTGATATTCCGCGAAGCCACGAGGGGACTCCTATTCAGTTACTTGATAATAAACTCGCTGGAAATGTTGTTGATATCTGCCCGGTCGGTGCCTTGATTAGCAAAGATTTCTTATTCAAGTCGCGTCCGTGGTTTATGGAGAAGGCGAACAGTGTCTGTTCAGGGTGTAGTGTCGGTTGTAATATCACTGTAGAGTATAAAGCCGATGGTGTTTATCGACTCAAACCGCGTTTCCATGAGGATGTTAACCAACACTGGATGTGTGATGATGGTCGTCTCGGTTACCACTATGTGAACAGTGATGACCGACTTCAACTGCCGATGAAACGCGTTGATGACGAGCTAACACCAACACATTGGGCAGACGCGCTATCCGTGATTCAGGAACAGTTATCGGAAGTAGAAGCTGAAAACATCGTTGTCATCGGTTCCGCCCAAGGCACTAACGAAGATAACTACGTCTTGCAGCAGTTTGCGCATGAAGTGCTACAGACAACGCAGTTAGGACTCTTCGGGCAGCTACAAGGTGAAGAACACAAGTTTCCACAATTTACGATTGAAGCGGATAAGAATCCTAATACCGCAGGTGCGAGAACGATACTCGGTTCAGCGAATGGAAACGTTGTTTTAGAAGGTGATGCCCTTTGGGAGAAAGTTTCAGGTGCGAAGGTCGTTTATCTCGTGAGCGGCGCGCCGGAACGTCCACTGAACGAAGCAGAGAAAGCCGCGTTAGAGAGCGTTGATTTCCTTATCGTGCAAGACGTTTTACCATCGGAGGTTACGCAATTAGCCGATGTGGTGTTACCCGGAACAACTTTCGCTGAGAAAGATGGCACTTTTACCAATTCAACAGGTTGGGTACAACGGATTCGCAAGACGATTGATCCGCCGGGCGAAGCACGCGTAGACTGGGAGATTACCCAGCAGCTTGCCAAGCAGTTGGACGGTGAGATAAACTATCATTTCGCTGGTGAAATCGCACTCGCGATTGCTGAGAATGTTCCGGGTTATGCGGACGCAACGCATCAAAATATTGGGGATGCAGGGATTAAGTTAGCAGGCAACGATCAGTAAAAGATCGGAACCGCAAGGAAATATAAAAATATGGAAAATATGCCTCTTCTCGTTTTAATCCTTAGTTCTGTGGTCAAGATTCTCATCATTGTCCACATGCTGATTATCGGGGTTATGGTAATGATTTGGGCGGAACGTCGGGTGAGCGGATGGATGCAGGATCGATTGGGACCGAACCGTGTCGGTCCGCAAGGGCTGCTCCAACCTATCGCTGACGGGCTTAAGTTCATGTTTAAGGAGGATCTCATCCCGAATCATGTGGATAAGCCTCTGTATGTGCTCGCGCCTGCGATGCTATTGGTTCCCGCGCTTATTACAGTGGCAGTCGTACCGTTTGGGGGTTCTATTACCCTATTCGGCTACGAGATACCGCTCCAGATTGCGGATATTAACATCGGTATTCTGTATATCTTAGCGATTACATCTCTTGGGGTCTATGGTGTTGTGCTCGGGGCATGGGCATCGAATAATAAGTATTCGCTTTTAGGCGGTTTACGTTCATCGGCACAGATGATTAGTTACGAGTTAACGCTCGGATTGGCGATCATCGGTATATTGATGCTAACGAGTTCTCTCAGCCTCCGTACAATCGCTATAGAACAGGGCGCATATCCATGGCAGTGGAATTTCCTGATTCATTTCCCCGCCTTTCTCGCCTTTACGACGGCTATGTTCGCAGAGACAAACCGCTTACCCTTTGACCTCGCTGAAGCGGAACAAGAACTCGTTGCTGGATACCATACTGAATACAGTAGTATGAAATTCGCGATGTTTTTCATGGCGGAATATATGAACATGATTGTCGGATCTGCCGTCGTGGTGACGCTTTTCTTGGGTGGATGGCATTTCTTCGGTTTGGAAAATATAGGCGGCCCCGTATGGAGCGGGTTGATCTCGTTCGGTATATTCTTCCTCAAAACAGCGATTTTCTTGTTTGTATTTATCTGGGTCCGCTGGACACTTCCGCGATTCCGTTACGATCAACTCATGAACTTCGGTTGGAAATTCCTGTTACCTGTTGCCTTAACTTCAATCGTGGTAACTGGCACTTTATGGATAACAACCGGCTCCCGCTTGATAGTCGGTATCGGCAATGTGATTGCAGCGTTTATCGTTGTTTCGATTGTTGCGGGGCTGCTTGTCATGAACAAGACACCTGAACCCGCAATACAAGATGACGACAGTCGGTTCACACCGACTGCTCTCGACGCAGTAGAGTAGGAGGCGTGCTAATGAATCCAGAACAGATACTATTTATTCTATTTGGAGCAGTCTCGCTGATTGGTGCGATCGCTGTTATCTCGTTTCGACATCCGATTTATAGCGCGCTTTCGCTTATTGTGACGTTTTTCGCACAGGCGGGGCTGTTTGTGTTGTTAGGCGCGCACTTCGTCGCTGCCGCACAAGTTATCGTTTATGCGGGTGCGATTATGGTGCTGTTCCTTTTCGTGATTATGCTTCTGAACCTCGGTACGCTTTCAGTGAAAGGGGCGATGGGAAGCAAACTGAAAGGACTTGCGATAATCCTCGGCATCCTTTTTGCCGCTGAAGGCATCTATATCGCAGTGAATGCCCTTAACGATACGGCTGTTGCGTCTGCTGAACCCGCTGCAGCATCGGTAACGACAACCACTTATGACATTGGCGAACTCTTGTTCAGCAAGTATATCCTACCTTTTGAGGTTACCTCACTGATTTTGTTAGCAGCATTGATTGGCGTTATCGTCTTAGTAAAACGCGAGCGTCAGGAAGAAAGCTAAATTCAGTAACTTGACCGAACTGCAAGGAAAATTAAAAATATGGCATTAGAATATTATCTTGTTTTGAGCGCACTTCTGTTTACAACTGGAGTCATCGGGGTGCTCATTCGCCGGAACGCTATCATCATCTTTATGTGTATTGAACTGATGCTGAATGCAGCGAATCTTGCTTTTGTGGCAATCAGTCGCAGTCTCGGTGAGGCGACAGGACAGGTGTTTGTCTTTTTCGTAATGACTGTCGCTGCCGCTGAGGTCGCTATCGGTCTCGCAATTATTGTCAGCGTCTTCAAACATCAGCAAACGATTAACGTGGACGAAGTTAATTCATTGAAAGGTTAAGCAAAATTGGTGATCGGTTATCGTTGACAGGGGATTCTGATTTGACAAATCCACCTCTTAACCAAACAACAAAAACCGTAGTCTGAAACGAAGTGGAAGTGTTTTTGCTTGGGTGTTTCTTCAGATTTAAGCATGGCCCTTGAAAACGACAAACCCACTTGATTAACCGCAAGGATTTTTTAAATATTGGGTTTCTGCTCCGATTTTTCCGATGTCAAAATCGGGTCTCTGATGAAAAATAGTTCAAAAACAGAGTCCCAAGCAACGCACCGGGACGGATATATGGAGTGGCACTTCAAGTAACAAACCTACGTGTTCAAACCGCAAGGAAAGTTAAAATATGTCAACTGAACTAATTGTTGTCCTGTTAGTTGCCCCGCTTGTTGGGTTTCTGATTAACGGGTTATTTGGAAAATGGCTGAAAGGTAACGAGAAACTGAGTGGATGGATAGGTGCGCTTGCGGTGCTTGTCTCCTTAGTCTGTTCAATTATCGCCTTCACCAGTTTGAATAGCGGTGCTGCTCCGTTAGATGAAACACTGTATGAATGGATTACAGGTGAATCGTTCGCTTTCAATATCGGTTTCCGCGTAGATGCCCTGACAGCGGTGATGCTGTTGGTAATTACTGGGGTCGGTTTCCTCATTCATGTCTATTCGATTGGCTACATGCACGGCGATGAGGGATATACGCGCTATTTTGCCTATCTGAATCTATTCGTTTTCGCAATGTTAATCCTCGTTCTCGGCAATAACTACCTGATGATGTTTGTCGGTTGGGAAGGCGTTGGGCTCTGTTCGTATCTGCTGATCGGGTTCTGGTATGACAAACAGTCCGCGACGGATGCTGGGAAAAAGGCGTTTATTGTGAACCGGATCGGCGATTTCGGTTTCTTGCTGGGGATGTTCACGCTATTTGCTGCATTTGGAACGCTTGATTTCGGTACAATATTTGATGCCGCGGAAGCAGATAATTTTCAGAAAGTTTTTGGAGCCAGCACGCTCGTAATTGCAACGTTGCTTCTTTTTGTGGGTGCAATCGGTAAATCGGCACAGATCCCCCTCTACGTCTGGCTACCGGATGCGATGGAGGGTCCGACACCGGTCAGTGCTTTGATTCACGCGGCTACAATGGTAACAGCAGGCGTGTATATGATAGCACGTTCCGCAGTGCTGTATGAAATCGCACATACAGGGCAAGTCGTCGCATGGATCGGCGTTTTGACGGCGTTTTTCGCTGCAACGATCGCGCTCACGCAGAACGACATCAAACGCATCCTCGCCTATTCGACCGTAAGCCAACTCGGATATATGTTCGTCGGTGTTGGTGTCGGCGCCTATGCTTCCGGCGTTTTCCACTTGGTAACGCATGCCTTCTTTAAAGGGTTGATGTTCCTTACTGCCGGCAGTGTCATGCACGCCATGGCAAATGAATTGGATATGCGAAAGATGGGCGGCTTAAAATCGAAGATGCCGATAACGCATTGGACCTTTTTGGTCGGTGCGCTTGCTATTGCTGGGTTCCCGTTCCTGAGTGGTTTCTGGAGTAAGGATGAAATTCTGCACAGTGCGTGGGGAAGCTCACCGATAATTTACGGTATAGGATTGGTCACTGCATTCCTGACAGCCTTCTATATGTTCCGTTTGATTTTCGTGACATTTTACGGTGAATCTCGCGTTGAATCCAACGTTGCTTCACATCTGCATGAGTCACCACCGGTTATGTGGGTACCGTTAGCGATTCTGGCGATCCCTTCTGCCTTGATCGGTTTACTATTGGGTTGGGGTGGACACGACAGTTGGTTCCATCATTTCACGAAAAACGTTTTCCCTGAAGCACACCACGACGCATCCGGTAATGTTATCTTGTTTATGGTAATTTCATCAGTGATCGGCTTAGCAGGCATTGCGTTCGCGTGGACACGTTATAGCAAACGCGCGCCGTCCGATGAACCAACTGGAGCAATACAGAGGCTGCTTGCGAACAAGTACTATGTTGATGAGATATACAATACACTCATCGTGCAACCGATTAAAAACGGTTCCCATTTCCTCTTGTGGAAACTGGTAGACAACGGCGTTATTGACGGGATTGTCAACGGCGTAGCTGCGCTTATCAGGTTTATTGGCGGATTGTTACGGCGACTTCAAACAGGGCTTGTTCAGGCGTATATCATCTCGATGGTCTTGGGAATTGTGTTATTCTTGGCATATTATCTGTTTTTTACCTAAGTTGATATGCAATAGGATTCTTTTCTGCTCTTGTTCTTGAACGCTGATGGAGGCAGCAGATGAAACAGAACGCTTTTCGACCGCGAGATCTGCTCAGCAAAGAGGTTGCGGGCATCTGTGGTGTGGCAAGATTAACAGATAAGGCGCGGGCTGCCCACGCTGGAAATATCGGAAGCTATAAATACGGTGCTGATTCCGATCAAGATACAGCGATTTTATCCTTCCTTGGTATCTCGGCGGAAGCGTTTCAAGAAACGGCTGTACGGATTAACAATGATGTTAAACTCGGCGCGTGGATTCTGGACAACTGTAGTAGGTCTTCTGAAGAAATATCAAAGTTCAATCGTAAAATGAAGACTTGGTGGCAGAGCAAGATGCCTCAAGACGAGTTCTCAAAACGCCGCCGTAAATTAGGTTATGAGAAAGAAAACCGTAGGCTTTATTGGTTCGACCGTCGTAAGTGGTTATGGAATAAACTTTTCAGACCGTAATCTATTTCTTGGAGAGAGGGAATCATAACGGTAAGTAGTCCCTGTTGATGAAAGTTAAAATTTCCTAAGGAGGGTTCCTTGTTACTTTCAATAGTCATTTTTTTACCACTGCTCGGCGTGATAGCAATCGCGTTGCTTAGAGGTTTCGGTGCAACTGCTGTGAAAGGCGTCGCGCTTGTCATCGGGCTTCTGACGTTTGTTATCTCGTTGGGGCTTTATACGGGTTTTAACGCGGATACTGCAACGTTCCAGCAGGTAACCCTGAAACCGTGGATCCCGGGTTTAGGTACAAGTTATCACATCGGGATTGACGGTATATCGTTGTGGTTGGTCTTACTGACGACTTTCCTGACACCGATCTGTATTCTCGCTGCATGGAATTCGATCGAGAAGGGGTTGAGCGGCTTTATGATGTCGCTCCTTGCGCTCGAAACTGGGATGTTGGGAGTTTTCTGTTCGCTAGACCTGTTTCTCTTCTTCGTATTTTGGGAGTCAATGTTGATCCCGATGTATTTTCTCATCGGTATTTGGGGTGGCGAACGTCGGATTTATGCGACCATCAAGTTCGTCCTCTACACGATGGCGGGCAGCGCACTCATGCTTGTCGGCATTTTAGCACTCTATTTCCAAAACGATAATAGCTTCGATCTTACGACGCTCAGCGGTCCGTTTGAACATTCAAACCTATTGTTCCTTGCCTTTTTCATAGCGTTTGCGATTAAAGTGCCACTTTTCCCGTTCCATACATGGCTGCCAGATGCGCACGTTGAGGCACCTACGGTCGGCAGCGTTATCCTTGCTGGCGTTTTGCTAAAGATGGGAACCTATGGGATCGTCCGATTTTGTCTACCGCTCTTTCCTGATGCAGCGGATAAATATACGCCTTTGATAGTTACACTCGCCGTCATTGGTATCATCTATGGGGCATTGGTGGCGATGGTGCAGCCGGATCTCAAAAAACTCGTGGCATATTCGAGTGTCAGCCATTTAGGTTTCGTTGTATTGGGGCTTTTTTCAAAAAGTTCCGCAGGTATTCAGGGAAGCGTGTTGCAAATGGTGAATCACGGCTTAAGCACCGGCGCATTATTCCTTTTGGTCGGGATGATTTATGAGCGGCGACACAGCAGAATGATCGTCGATTTCGGAGGCTTGTCAAAACGGATGCCGATCTTCGCTGTATTTTTTATGATTGTAACGTTGTCGTCTATCGGGCTACCCGGTTTGAACGGGTTCGTCGGTGAATATATGATACTACTCGGTAGTTTTGTTCAGGGCGCCTTCTCTAAGGTGCACGTCGTTTTCGCAACCGCCGGTGTGATTCTCGCAGCCGTGTATATGTTGTGGATGTTCCAGAGAGTGATGTTCGGAACACTGGATAAAACCAACGAAGGATTGCCAGACTTGAATGCGCGTGAGGTCGTTGTATTGCTGCCGATACTCCTCTTCATCGTCTGGATCGGCGTTTATCCGAAGACTTTCTTGAGCAAGATCGAAAAATCAGTAGAAGTTGTTGTGACCAAAGTACAAGCTGAACCTTCTATGGGACACCTCAAGAATCAGGGGACGCAAGACAGTCGGTTTGCACTACGAGAAACACAGCGGACACAGCATGAAAAGATTGAAAAGGAGGCACAGTAGTAGGAGCGATCTCTGAATCGCAACTCTCAACTATAAATGAAGTTCAAACTGGTATCTTGTCTGATTCTTTGTGTAATTGTAGGACTGGCGTTATCAATTTCAATAGAAGCATTTGGCGCGGATGATCCGTCCAGTGGCGGGGACGCACACCATGGTCACGGCGTAGATGGCGCGAAATTACCGATTTGGAGTATTATCCCGTTTGTCGGTATCTTACTCTCAATCGCTATTTTCCCACTCGTATTGGATTCACATTTTCTTGTCCACCACGGCGGAAAAATGTCATTGGCATGGGCGTTAATCTTCGCAGTTCCGTATCTCATCGCGTTCCGAGGGGAGGCTTTTTACGATATCCTCCATATCTACCTCATAGATTATATCCCGTTCATCATTCTGTTGTGGGGCTTGTTCACTGTCGCCGGTGGTATCCTCGTGCGTGGCACGTTGCGCGGCACACCAATCGTTAACACGCTCTTGTTACTTATCGGTACTGCTATCGCCTCATGGGTGGGAACCACGGGAGCATCAATGCTCCTTATTCGTCCATTAATTCGCGCGAACGAATATAGGAAGAGCAAAGTTCATCTGATTATCTTCTTCATTTTTCTCGTCAGCAACATCGGAGGTTCCTTAACACCCTTGGGTGACCCACCGCTCTTTTTGGGGTTCCTGCACGGTGTACCCTTCTTCTGGACAACGACGGCACTTTTCCCGCACATGCTGTTTATTTCCG
This sequence comes from Candidatus Poribacteria bacterium, assembly GCA_022821495.1. GTDB lineage: Bacteria > Poribacteria > WGA-4E > WGA-4E > WGA-3G > WGA-3G. Next base: position 10,967 of record JAJEDN010000035.1, on the reverse strand, counting down.
TCATCTTGATCGTGCTCTTCTTTGTGGTAGACACTTTCATGTTTAAACGGGAAGGCGGCGTGGTCCCAGACGATGGAACCAACGAACCGATTCGCGTAGAAGGACTTTTCAACCTAATCTTCTTGCTCGGTATCGTCGTTGCTGTGTTAATGAGCGGAACTTTCAAGTGGGGAGAGGTCAATGTTCTCGGTGTCCATGTGTATTGGCAAAATATTGCCCGCGATGTCCTGATTGTTCTGATGGGACTGTTGTCGCTTAAGTTTACACCCTTTAGCGGCGAATTGCGGCAATCAAACGAGTTCTCATGGGAGCCGATAGAAGAGGTGGCGAAAGTCTTTGCCGGTATCTTCATAACGATTATTCCGGCACTGGCGATCCTAAAGGCTGGTGAAGACGGTGCTTTACGCGGATTAATTGGTGCAATAAAAGAACCATTACACTATTTCTGGGTAACCGGTGTTCTGTCGAGTTTCCTTGATAATGCACCTACGTATCTGACATTCTTTAATACAGCACTCGGAAAATTGGGGCTCACAGCCCAACCTGATGTCGTTATTGTCCCGCAAATACTATCAGGTCAATTGACAGGTCCGGAGCACTTAGAGTTTATTAGATTGCTAACCGCTATTTCTGTTGGTGCCGTTTTTATGGGCGCGAACACCTATATCGGCAATGCTCCGAATTTCATGGTGAAAGCCATCGCGGAACAGAGCGGTATCCGCATGCCGAGTTTTTTCGGGTATATGCTCTGGTCGGTCGTAATTTTATTCCCGCTTTTTGTGATTGTAACATTTTGGTTTTTCCGTTAGTTGGCGATCTGCTTGTGAGTGCTGGTTTTGACCGCAATTCTTGGACGACTGCGGTAGACACTTCCGAGATTTTCCAGTCCATAAAAACTACCGCAGAAACCGTTGTACGCTGCAAAGGAACCTAAAAAATCTGTAAAGGAAATTAAAAAATGCCAATAGAGATTAACTGGCAATTACTAATGCCGGAACTGGTTATCGCCTTAACGTTGATTATTGTCCTCGTCTTTGACCTTTTTGATTCTATCTCGAAAACGGTCCTCGGCTGGATGACGATCATTGGTGCCGGGATTGCGCTATGGGTCTCCATCCAGATGCATCAGGCAGGTACAGTGGGTATCCAGTTCAACGAAATGTTTAAGGTAGATAGTTTCTCGCTTTTCTTCAACATTATCTTCCTCGTTTCAACAATTTTGGTTACCTTAATTTCGATGAGTTATTTGGATAGAGGCGATAGGAAGCAGGGACCTTACTATCTGCTGATCCTGCTTGCGACGCTCGGTATGATGCTGATGGCCGCAGGTAACGAGTTGATTATCGTTTTCCTCGGCTTGGAACTGATGTCGTTGTCGTTGTATGTGTTGGCAAGCTATTTCCGAGAAAGTCCTGCTTCAAGCGAGGCAGGGATGAAATACCTGTTGCTCGGGGCATTTGCGAGCGCGTTCTTCCTCTACGGAATTGCACTCATTTATGGGGGTGCGGGGACCACAAGTGTTCCGGCAATTGCTGAGGCAATTACAGCAGAAAACAAGTCGCCGCTGCTGTTAGCGGGAATGTTCCTGCTGGTCGTAGGATTCGGGTTTAAGGTCGCGATTGTTCCGTTCCACCAATGGGCACCTGATGTCTACGAAGGTGCACCGACGACGATCGCAGCGTTTATTTCGGCTGGACCGAAGGCTGCTGGGTTTGCAGCGTTCCTCAGAATTTTCATGGAAGCCTTACCAACCCTGCAAGTTGAATGGAGTGGTGTTCTCATCCTATTGGCGATGTTGACAATGACGGTTGGGAATATCATTGCGATTTCGCAGACAAATATCAAACGGATGCTGGCATACTCAAGTATTGCCCACGCCGGTTACGTACTGATAGGCTTGGCAGCTGCAAATGACGACGGAATTTCAAGCGCGATGCTCTACCTCTTGGTTTATTGCGTGATGAATATCGGCGCGTTCGGTGCAGTCATCTTGGCGAGAACAGAAGATGGCGAGAGCCTCATGATTTCTGATTATGCAGGACTTGGCACCCGAAAACCGTTACTTGCCATGTTTATGACGGTAATGCTACTGTCGCTTGCGGGTTTCCCGCCGACAGCCGGGTTTGTCGGAAAATTCTATATCTTCAAGGCAGCAGTTGGGGCAGGACATATCTGGCTCGTTATTATCGGTGCTATCAACACTGCTATCTCGGCGTTCTATTATCTGCGCGTCGTTGTGACAATGTATATGCGTGAACCAGAGGAAGAATTAGAGATCAGTCCTTACGCGTCAACCTTAGTCGTCGGGTTAATCCTCGCTGTCGTTGGTGTTTTGCTTATCGGTATTCTGCCATCGCTCATGCTCACACCGGCACAGAATTCGGTTTTTTAAGTGCTATCTGAAGGGGATAGTGGGTTTTTGGGCAACAACTCAATTACCGTACACTTAATCAGGAAACTAAGAATTAATAAACCACCCGTTTCTCGACAACGGAGAGAAACGAGCAAGGACAATAGTTAAAAAATGTCAAACGTTAGATTAGGTTTTATCGGTACAGGTGGTAACATGAACCGCCATTTACGTGAATTAACTGAGATTGGTGGTTCACAGTTTGTCGCCTTCTGTGATATTGTCGTTGAAAAAGCGGAGCAAGCTGTTACGCAATATGGTGGCAAAGCTTATGCCGACTACAATGAGATGCTTGCCAGCGAAGAATTGGATGCGGTGTACATCTCAATTCCGCCGTTTGCACACGGTGCACCTGAACGCGCTGTTATTGATGCCGGATTGGCAATGTTTGTCGAAAAACCGGTACACATGGATACCGACGACGCAAAGGAGATCGCAGCGGAAATAGAAGAAAAGGGTATTATCACTGCGACTGGGTATCAAGAACGTTACCTTGATATCATTGACAAAGCGCAGGAACTCCTTGCTTCCCGACGCGTGGGATTTTTCATGGGTTACTGGATGGGCGGTATGCCCGGCGGATGGTGGCGCGAGAAGGCAAAATCCGGTGGGCAGCTTATGGAGCAGACAACACACGAATTTGATATGGCGAGATACCTCTTCGGCGAAGTCAAAACTGTATACGCTGTCGCACGCTATGATCTGATTCCCGATACCGATTACGATATTGAAGAAGCCTCTGCAGTCTCTTTGCAATTTGAGAGCGGTGTCTTTGGTATTATGTTCTCGGCTTGTTTCACGACGAATGGAATGAAGCGTTCTGGATTAGATATTTTCTGTGAGGACGGTTCACTTGAATATCACCTCCGGCGTGCACTTGTGCTCTCTACTGCCGACGAGACAACCACATGGAACCCGGAAAACAATTGCACGATTGATATGGATAGTACCTTTATTGAGGCTGTTCGTACAGGGGATGGCAGCGCAATCCGATCCCCATATTCCGATGCTGCTAAAACCGCTATTCTGTCTATCGCTGCCAACGAATCTCTGGAAACAGGGCTACCTGTACACCTAACATAGCAGTTAAGAGAGTGTTGAAACATGGAAGGCGTTGGACTGGAAGGGTGGAAGGATGGGCGCCCCCCAATCTTCCAATCTTCCATTCCTGAATCCATCCTTCCGATTAAGCCCTTCCTGTGCCTTTTACCATTCTTTCTCCGCAGGAGGTGAATGTATACCGTGGAACACCAAATTACGCTCCCTATCACCGGAATGCATTGCGAAAACTGCTCAAGTACCATCACACGGCATCTTAAAAAGATGGATGGTGTCCTTGCCGCAGAAGTTAGCCTCGCCACGGAATATGCCGCGGTTACTTTTGACGCATCCACACTCAATGAAGAAATTATTGTCGATAAGATCCGAGATCTCGGTTTTGATGTCGTTGATGAAGACAAAGAAGCTGAAGCTCGCGCGGGGGAATTCCAACGGCAAAAAATGCAATTCATCGTTGGGGTCATCTTCACGGTCCCACTTTTTCTGATGAGTATGGGCAGAGATTTCGGTATCATCGGCAACTGGGCACACGCGCATTGGGTTAACTGGCTAATGTTTGGTTTAGCATTACCAGTGCAGGGTTATGTCGCTTGGGACTATTACATCGGCGGCTTTAAGGCACTGCGCAACCGATCCGCGAATATGGACGTGCTTGTCGCTATGGGTTCATCCGTGGCGTTTTTCTATAGCCTCGTTGTGACGATTGCCTTAACAGCAGGCGAGGGGGATCGCTTCGGCGCACATGTCTATTTTGAGACAGCCGCTGTTATCGTTACGTTGATTAAGTTAGGGAAACTGCTTGAAGCACGTGCTAAAGGTAAGATAAACGCAGCCCTCAAACGACTCCCGAAACTTGCCCCCCAAACAGCGTGCCGATTAAAAGATGGCGAAGAACAAAACATCCCTATCAAACAGGTCGGTGTCGGAGATGTCCTGATTGTGCGTCCCGGCGAAAGTATTCCTGTTGATGGCGTGGTGCGCAGCGGTGAAAGTGCCATTGATGAAAGTGTCTTCACGGGCGAAAGTCTACCTGTAGATAAGGTCTCAGGCGACCTTGTGACCGCTGCAACGATGAACCAAAGCGGAATGCTCACAATTGAAGCCACGCACGTCGGTGCCGAAACAGCGCTTTCCCGTCTTGTCCAATTGGTATACACGACCCAACAGAGCAAACCACCCATCCAACGCGCTGCCGACGCAGTCACAAATGTGTTTGTGCCTATTGTCACTGCGATTGCCGTCGGGACGTTTCTCGTGTGGTGGTTCCCCCTTGGAGAGGGATTCACGCCAGCAATGCTCCGCCTCGTTGCAATCCTCGTCACAGCCTGCCCGTGTGCCTTGGGACTCGCCACCCCAACTGCCGTTATGATGGGAACCGGTATCGGCGCGCAGCGCGGCATCCTTTTCCGTAATGGCGAAGCACTCGAACGCGCAGGCAACTTAACCACAATTGTCCTTGATAAAACAGGCACCTTAACAGAGGGTAAACTTACGCTTACAGATATTTTCACGGATAAGGACGAATCGGAACTCTTACAGTTATCTGCCACTGCGGAGCGTGGTAGCGAACATCCCATTGGAAAAGCAGTTGTCCAAGCTGCTCAGACGCGTGGACTGGACATCGCGACACCGAGTCAGTTTAAAGCTGTCACCGGGCACGGTATCACCGCACAGGTTGGTGAAAACAGTGTTATCATAGGCAATTTATCCTTAATTCAACAGCACGGTATTCCAACGAGGAGATTTGAAGAAGCAGCAACGCGTCTACAGACCGAGGCAAAAACCGTCCTATGGGTCGCCGTTGATGCGCACGTTATTGGGCTTCTGGCGGTCGCGGACACGTTAAAATCGGAAGCGCAAGCTGCAGTCTCGAAACTCTACGAACTTGGATGTACGGTAACAATGATGACAGGCGATAATCGCGTTACAGCTGATGCGATTGCCAAGGCTTCGCGGATTAGCAATGTCATGGCAGAACTCAAACCCGAGGATAAAGCGGCAGCCGTTAAAAAGCTACAAGCGGAAAATGGTGGACTCGTCGCGATGGTCGGGGACGGCATTAACGATACCCCCGCATTGGCACAAGCCGATATCGGCATCTCACTCGGCACAGGCACCGATATTGCGCGGGAGACAGCACACGTAACGCTTATGCACAGCGATTTGCGTGGACTCCCCGATGCGATTCAGCTCAGCCGCGCGACGATGCGGACGATTAAACAGAATCTTTTCTGGGCGTTTTTCTACAATGTGCTATTGATTCCTATCGCAGCAGGTGTGCTGTATCCGCTATCTTTCGTGCCGACGATGTTTCGAGAACTACACCCGATGCTTGCTGCATTCGCGATGGCGTTTAGCAGTGTGTCCGTTGTGCTAAACAGTTTACGCCTACAATGGAAGAACAAGTAGACAGGGTTTTTTGTGTAATAACGTGGGTTTGATAAATAATCGAAAATTTTTGTATAAAGAGAACCGCTTTGGTATAATGAAAATCCCACATTTCTCTAACCAATCCCTTACCCCCAAAAATATTTTCAAGTAAAATTAGCGATTTTTATGGCTATAATTTGCTTTTTCCCTGAAAATATCCTCTAATTCATAGTTGGATATATGCTTTTTTATTTTTTGTTTGACAAAAAATAAGATTTGACCTATTATAACTGAATAAGTGTGTCAATTGCGTCGTGATGCGTCGCGAGGACCCGTGTGAAGCGGATATCAAACATTGGTGCTACCGGTTAACGGTTGACTACGGTTTATTCTCAAACTCACGTTATTATTATTTCAGTTGAGATGATGTAGTGAGATTCAGAGGGTGTCTTGCTAAAACTTGCATCATTATTTGGTTCACACCCTCCAAATTTACGTTCCTATAAGTGTGTAACCCATCTTTAGTAAGGAGAAATAAGGAAAAATTCAATGAAACTAAACTCACCATTTTATGTTTTAGTTTTTTGTATGGTGTTCTTGATTTTTAGTACGTCTTTTATCGCCCTGTCACAACAGACCTCAATAGAGAAACAGGCGATAGAAGATGCCAAACGAGATGTAGAGGTACATATCAATAAACCTATGTGGGTCGCTATTGGTTGTCTGATCCCCGTGTTTGGACTCTTGGGTCCTTATCTGTATAGACCTCCTGTACCAACTGGAAGGACTATTGGAAAACCCCCAGAATATGTTGCTTTCTATACTGATGCTTATAAAACAGAAATGGAAAAACTTCAATTTCAGTATGCCTTAACTGGTTGTGCTACTGGGGTAGCCGCGTACGGATGTTTGACATTTTTCTGGATAGCAGCCATAGGATCAAATTGAGAAACGCTATATCTCCAGGGACTATACCTTCTACCTCCGTAGAGAGTTCCATTGGGCATCAAAAGCCGGGGCCCCAGGGTCCGTATCGGCTCGATCACATGATGATACGCTTGGGCTTGGAGTTCAAGAGGGTAGTAAAACTCCCGTTTATGTAGCATCGCTTTTGAATCAAAAATGGAGGGATTTAGTGTACTTTTTTAGACGCAAAATCTTCAACTTGCTTTTATGTCTTGCGATCTTTTTTCCAGCGGCGGCTCTTGCGGGCCCCGGTCGGACAGGCGCGCAAATCTTGACACTTGGCGGTGGTGCACGAGCAAGAGCCCTCGGCGACGCGTTGTCTGCGATGTCAGGGGATGTCACCACAATACTCTGGAACCCAAGTGGGCTTGCAGATATGCCCGATAGTAAATTCCTTGCTGGCAAAAAAGCAGCACAAGCCTCACTGTCTTATACAGATCGCGCCACTCCTTTCGGAGAAACCATAGGAGCATTATACTATACTGTCGTCTCTGGCGCGATCCCCCTCGGTGATGTTGGAACTATCGGAGCAACGCTCCAAATGGAGAGACAAGGCACAGTCACTGTGCCAACGGATTCTCTAGGTTCGTACCGTGAAGTAAATCTCGGCACCAACTTCGCGTTGACGTTCTCCTATGCCAACCGCATTACAGAGTCTTTATCGGCAGGTATCAACGGTAAAATGATTCAAATGGTTCTCGGAAACGAGAGTGGCAGTTCTTATGCGGTTGATTTGGGAATGCAATATCTCCTTCCGTTCGATTCTGTCCCCACAACGCTTGGAGTTGCGGTTCAGAACGTTGGCCCCGGTATCTTTTTCATTGATGAAAACCAAGCAGATCCCTTACCTCGGGTTTTGCGAATTGGTGCCTCCATGAATCTTTTTCGTACAGAGTTTTTCCACATTCATCTCATGAGTGGTGTCACAACCTATATCGATACATTAGGAGAAGATGAAAACGAATTAGCCATTGACCTCGAACGACTTAACGCTGAAAGAGAAGAAAAACTGACCCGAGAGCAGCTGCTTTCCGATCGTGGTGTCGGTATCCGGGCATTTGAATGGCGCCACCTTCAAAAGAATCTCGGTTTGGAGTGTTGGATCGGTGACATGCTTGCACTTCGGGGCGGCTATAAATTTGAACCCGGAACCAGCCCATCGAATGTAACAGACCTATCGAATGTAACAGACCTATCAAATGCAACAGATTATATACTTAGTAGTGGGTTTACTTTTGGAATCGGTGTAAAGACATATTTATTCAATATTGATTTGAGTTATATTAGTTACAATACGCGTGTCGGTCAAAACAAGATAGGGCTAGAGGTAACAGGAACCATCGTTTTTTAAAATTAAAGCGATTTGTGTCATTACTCGTGTTGTTATATAACCCAAGTTACCAGTTGTAAATCCATGGGATATCCTTTTTACACCGTGGGTGATCCGTAATTTTATCCCAACAAAGATGTCCGTTTTGGAACCTATCCCGCAGAACGGACATCTTTTATTATATTCTCCACAGCCTCCAATACCTGTTCCACCGTAATCCCCGCGATCACTTCACAACTACCAGCACGGCATCCGCCTGGATTCCGACCTGGATGACACGGGTTGCAGCCCAGCTCTATCCCACTCTGAACAACTGAATGTTTCTCACCATAAGGACCGCTCCGAATGTGGTTCGTTGAACCGAAAAGCGCGACGACTGGTGTATCCACTGCTGACGCAACATGCATCGGTCCTGTATCGTTCCCAATATATACGTCGCAGATAGAGATTAACGCCGCGAGATGCCGTAGATTTTCTGTCTGAACAAGAATTGGCGGAATGTCCATCATTTCCGAAACCTGCTTTTGGAGTTCCCGCTCATTTGGACCGGCGAAGAGTAAAATCGCTGCATTCTGTGCTTTACACAAAGCATTCGCGACCAACGCGTAGTTCTTTGCACTCCACAACTTATATTCCCAATTCCCGCCCGGATGAATGCCAATTAACAACCGTTCCGAGGTAATGCCTGCTTCGGTGAGAAAACAGTGCGCCATAGCCTGTTCGTCTTCAGTGAGTTGTAAATGTGGATGTGCGTCCGTTGTGTCGATGCCATGTCTCTGAAGCACCTCCAGATATCGGGTAACAGCATGGCGATTGCTGTCGCCACGCACCATCCCCCAATGTTCCGCACCGATACACCGCGCGGTGAGGCTATCCCTCAGATTCACAACAAGATCAAATTTGTTATGTCTTAAAGTCTTTATGACACGTAGTCGTCCCTTCCAACCGGCGTGTTCACCTCGATTATCATAGATAAGGGTCGCATCAATATTGGGTTCGGTAGCGAGAAGGTCAACCGCTCGTGGTCCAACGAGAAAGGTGATATGTGCATCTGGAAAGTGTGCGCGTAGCGGCTGAATAACAGCGGTGGATAGGACTGCATCACCGATGAAGCTGAAACTGAAAATCAGTATTTTTTTCATTACAAAATTGTTTCTGCGATTCCAAGAGTTAGTTTTCAATCAAACGTGTTATCTATAGTAAAATCAAAAAATAAATGAACACTTTTACGAAGATAACCCCCCTACCCCCCTTATCAGGGGGGAATAAGATGGGAATCGCTTCGACTTGATGTGTTTCAATAAATCTTGTAAATCCTGATTCAGACAATTAGAAAGTTTCAATTAACGCAACGGCTGTCGCCAACCCATCTTCCGCTTCTATCTGTTTTCCCAAGACCTCAGCCCGCGTCGTCATCGCCGGAGTTTCCAAGACCTTTTGAATCCGTTTTGCTAAGCGTGCGGCGGTAAGGTTCCGTCGGCGCAGATGCTTAGGGGCAACGCCTAAATCGAATAAGCGTTTTCCCCAATACGGTTGATCCGCGTGGTGCGCTACAACAATAGACGGGACCTTCGCACGGCACACCGAAGCGGTAGTCCCCGCGCCACCGTGATGTACAACACAACACCCTTTCGGAAACAGCCACTGATGTGGTACATATTCTGTGCAATAGATGTTCGGTAATGTTTCTTGCGTGCCGAGTTGTCCCCATCCGGCTTGGATGATCGCACGTTGGTTTGTCTTTTTAACAGCCTCAATCAAGATTTCTGTTGTCTCACGTCCGTTTGAGCCACCCATAGAGCCAAATGTGATGATAACAGGTGGTGGACCTTCGGCTAAGAAGCTGACAAGTTCAGGTGGGGGAGTGTAATCCGGAGAAGCGAGATGCCATACCCCGGTGAATTTGTGGTTTGATCGAAAATCGGCTGATGGACAGAGCGTTGGAGATGCAGCGATGAGGTTCAGATGCGGTGAGTACATTCCCTCTAACGCCACGGTCCGCCTCGGTTCTCCGCCGACTGACGCGATAAATTGATTAAAGAGTGCATCTATACTCGGCGCAAGCCGGAGTTGCACCAATCTCCACACAATAGCGTTGGATATACGTCCCCAGTTGGGGAAAGGGTAGGGCGCGAAATCTAAGGATTTGATGAAACCCGGACAATACGTCACGGTGAACCACGGAATCCCGTTCCGAATCGCAGCCTCCTGTCCGGGGATGTCTACTGAATGGCAAATCGCGATATCAAACCCTTTCATCGCTGTCAAACAGTCCTGATACCACCTTCCACCACGACGCACAATTCCTTCTTCTACGATCAACCGTAGCATAGCGGTCGGGTCGCGTTTTGGGATGATAGCATCCATCGCCGCGTGAAATTCTGCTAAATCAAAAGCAACGCCTATCTCGTAGTATTCCGCGCCAACCTCAAGAATCTTATCTTTATAGAGTGCTGGTGAACAGACCCGGACGTGATGTCCACGTTCCATCAAACGTTCCGCCAATGCTAAAACGGGATAGACATCTCCGGTTGAGCCCCAGCAGATTACGACAATTTTCATCAAAATCTTCGGTGTGGAGACTCCCACGCTTTAGCGGGAGAGGAAACACCGCTCCTTTTTTAGATGAATAGAGAGTGCTGTTTTAACACCACCTGCACACTGGGTGTTTGGATTCAGATGTGCTGCTTCGTTCAACAAGGAAACCGTCACCACTCGTCTAATAGACCTGACACGGTGTCCTTACCAAAAGATTATGCGGTAAGCCCCTTCTCAGAGTGTATATTGCCCCATCGACATCACGAAATCAGAGAAGATAGAGACTTGGGGAGC
>JAJEDN010000007.1 GCA_022821495.1 Candidatus Poribacteria bacterium | reverse complement strand
CTGCTCCATCAAGTCTTTAATTTCTTTGTCGTGACGAACAACCTGTTCGTCGAAGCCTTGGCAGGACTCTCACGGTACTCAGCGAAAAACGACGAGCATGGGTTGTCCTGTCTCTTCTGCTTGGGCATATCCTTTAGCGAGGTCGTTATAGATCCAGTAACCCGTCGAGTTTACCGTTACTTGGTCTTCTGCGACCTCTCTGTCACCGTGCCCGAAGCAGAATGATACGGCTAATAGCAGTATGCCAAGGGTCATGATTGGAATCCGAAATTTCATTAGAGATACTCTCCTTTCTTAATAGTTATCCGTTTTCGGTTATCAGTTCGGGACCACAAGAACCTCTTAACTGATGACTGAAAACTGACAACTGATAACCATCATAATGGAAATTTTTCATTAATCAGCATCAGCGGTTCTTGATTTGCGAGCACCAAATAGGCACGACTGATAAACGTCTCGCCTTCAAGATGTGCAATGGCTGGTGGCATATCCTTTAAAATCTCAATACCACACCAGAGTAACTCGCGCCGAGTCTCTAAACCACTGTGCTGCAAAAGCCTCCCCAATCCCTGTTTATCGGATTCTAAACCCTCCAAAACGGGTTTCGGTAGGCGTTTGAGGGCAATTAGCGAGTCTGCATACGTATGAATTATAGGGGTTGATGCCGATTCTCGTTGCGTTTGGAGTGTTACTTGTCGTGAGATGACTTCTTCGCCGGCAGGCAGTTGAAGCCAATTGTTGTCACTGGATAAAGTCTGCCGCTTTTGATCGAGCAGGACAACCTCTACCGGTGCGAACGTGTACGCTTCAATGAACCGAGTGACGGTTCCGTCGGTAACGATCAAGCCGCGTTGGAAAGGTGTGAGACGAGCGAAATTGATTTCTTTTAAGCGAGCGGGTTTTTTGTCTTGTGCGACGAAGAGTGATTTCATGCGTGTGTTAACGAAGTCTCCTGATTGTTTAATTATTTCTGTTTCCATGTTAAAAATTCCCTTTCTTTTAGGGAGGAAGCACACGCGCTTAAAATCGGCGTGGCGTATTCGGGTTTGCTATATTTTTAGACATCTGAATTTGAAAAATGTTCGTGAATACGGAATTAAAGAAAATAAGTTTGACAAATCAAGTGTGAAGGTTTATGCTATAGACTAAACGACATCTTAAGAGGTAAACGCTATGATTCCTGATGATGTTTACGTCCGAAAAGCAGCAGCAGGTGATGACGAGGCGTTCGATGAGTTGATCAAACGTCATCGTCCTAAGATTTATGAAGTCGCACACCGAATGCTTGGCAATCCGAGAGATGCTGAAGGTGTAACACACGCGACGTTCTCAGGAGCCCGCCAACACATTAAAGCGTTTCAAGGTCAAACAGCATTTGGAACGTGGCTGTATCGGATTGTTATTAACCGATGCCTGCAATATAGGCACACCAAAGTCCAGTTGAATGTCTCTTGATGAACTTAGAAATTCAACGTCAAGTATATAAGATTTTGAACAAGTTTATATCCTTTTTATTCATCGGGCCCCTTTCACTCTTCTGCAGTTTTATGGCAGTCGCGGAAGAACTCCCGTTATCCCTCGGCAGACATCTCGCTGCACAGGGCAATCACGATGCTGCCATCACCGAATATAAACGCTTCCTCTTTTTCCATCCACACGATCCGCGTATCGGTGAAGTCTACTACAACATCGGACTTGCCTATAGGGCACAAAGTTTATGGATAGAAGCCGTTAATGCCCTGCGGATCGCAACGCATTACGCCATAGATAGTGAATCAAAATCGGAGTACCAGTTGGAACTCGCGGTGACACTCATCGCTACACAGAATTACGATCTTGCACAACTGGAACTGATTAAAGTCATGCTCAGAGACCCTTCCGTCCCACTTTACCGTCGCGCGCTTTTCTTGCAAGCCGTTACCTATATCTACCAATTTCGGTGGGAAGCGGCGCGCGAAGTTCTACGCAGCTATACCACTGATGAAAGGCTTGACACACTCTTTGATTCGGCTCTCAATATACCACAGAAATCTGTTAGGGTTGCGAGCGTATTGTCGAAAATAATTCCCGGTGCTGGACACGTGTACGCCGGCGATTGGCGAGGTGGATTAAATGCGATTGTACTCAACGGCGCGTTCGGTTTTCTTGCCGTTGACGCAGTGTTAGATGGACACTATACAGATGCCGCATTGTGGGTAGGCATTGTTTTCTTGCGTTATTACCGAGGGAATACCTTCCGCGCTGGACAGGCAGTCGAGCAATTCAATCTGGGAGAAAAACGTCAAGCCGCCGAAGCACTCCTCCAACGACTTCAAGAGATTGTTGACCCCCCGTAAAGGTAGCGGCTACGACTCTGAACGTTTCTGAACAATATACACAACTGCGACCAGCACTATCGCCAAAATGAACGTCCAGATGTTGTAGATGTACGCAAGGAACGCCGCAAGTGCGAGCAGTATCCACTCAGCCCAGTGTGTTTTACGGACAAAGTATCCCATCGTCACAATCGAGAAAATGATAGTCCCAACGATAGCAGATACGACAGATAGTACGTATTGTTCGGGGGTGCCTTCTGTGAATAGGATGTGCGTGTAGGCAAACAACAACGGCATGATATAGAGAAGTTTCGCGAATTTGAAGCATGCCCACCCCGTTTTCCACGGATCCGCACGCGCGATTGCAGCACCTGCATAAGCCCCTAACGCGACGGGTGGTGTGATATTGGAATCTTGGCTGAGCCAGAAGATAATCAGATGCGCCGCGATGATCGGAATACCCATCTCCGGGGACGTTAGGATCGGCACAGCGAGTTCGGAGGTAATCAGATACGCAGCGGTGACAGGAATCCCCATTCCGAGTACCAGCGAAGCGATAGCGAGCAGCAAAATAGCGATCGCCTTGTTTGTCCCTGCGACTGTCAACACTAATTCTGGGAATATCCGTCCTAAACCTGTCAAATCAATAACAGCGACGATGATACCGATCGTACCAACAGCGCCCCCGATGGCGAGCGAATTTTTCGCGCCACTGACCATCGCTTCCCAGATTCGGCCCGGTGTCAGTCGTGTCTCCCGACGGAAATAGCTCACACCGATCGTAACGAGAATCGCGAAGAATGCGGCTTTGTAGGCGGTATAGCCAGCGATCAAGATCCCGATGAGCGTCAATAAGGGCAGTAAGTAATACCAACCGCTTTTAAGGAGTTGCCCGAATTTCGGGATTTCTGTTTCTGGTATCCGTTCGAGTCCCTGCTTTTTGGCTTCACAATGCACCATTACCCAGACAGATAAAAAATAGAGAACCGCTGGCACGATAGATAGGAGCGCGATTTGACTGTAGGGTAAGCCTGTCCGTTCTGCTATTAGGAATGCACCTGCCCCCATCACTGGTGGTAAAAACTGCCCACCTACAGAAGCAGAAGCCTCGACCGCCCCGGCAACGTGTGGACGAAATCCGGTGCGTTTCATCAACGGAATCGTGAATGTTCCGGTAGCGACTGTGTTCGCAATCGCACTTCCGGCAACAGAGCCGAAAAAACCGGAGGTCATCACCGAGACTTTCGCTGCCCCGCCTGCTGAACGACCGGCTAAAGCCATCGGTAGATTAATAAAGAATTGCCCAACCCCAGATTTCTCCAGAAACGCCCCGAAAAAGATAAACAGGATCACATAGGTTGCCATCACGTTTGCCATAATGCCGAAGACCCCTGCTTGACTGAAGAAACAGTATTCGATTATCCGGCGGAGTTCAAAGCCTTTGTGCGCGATAGCGTCCGGCATGGCTCTCCCAAAGAGCGCGTAGAGGATACCGACCACCGCAATGATAGGGAGTGCCCAACCGACGGTCCGTCGGCTCACCTCAAAACTGATGACGATCGCGATCGCACCTACGAAAATATCGAGCGGGTTATAATTGCCTGCACGATTGGCGAGGTTCGGATACTCTACCATCCAATAGCCGATGGTAAAAATACTGCCTACGATGAGCAAAAAATCCAGCACAGAGGGTCGAGCGGCTGGCGAACTTTTTCGGCATCGGTAAACGATACCGATGAGTGCGTAGGTTAGAAGGAGGTAAAGACCGAGGTGGTACTGCTCGCTGGCGCTACCGAAACCAGCACTATAGATATAATAAAGGACAAGCCCGGCTGCACCGAGTTCAAAAATCCATTTATATCTTTTTTCTAATTCGGGTCGCTGTAGCGTTTCAAAGTTAGCATCGTCTCTCGTTTCAGTTTGTGTCATTCTTTCTCCACTACGTGTTTTCTGTTAACAATATTACCCCAAATTAGTACAGAAAACAAGTGGTTTTCAAAGCAAATCAGTTCCCTGCTTGCAGATAAAAAACAGTTGTGATAGAATAGCAACACGTCAACTGATTCAAAGAGGAGATACAAAATGACTATAGGATTAGGCGTTATTGGGATGAATCCCACCAATATGGGTTCAACTGCGATCCTGTTAAAAGATGTACCGGACTTGAAATATGAACTCCGCGGTATCTGTGCAAAGCGGGCAGATGTGCTTGAGAACTACGCCAACCAAATCGGTGTAGATTTTTGGACAACGGATTACCGAGAACTCGTGCAGCGTGATGATATTTCTGTCGTCGCCATCTATTCGCCGGACCATTTGCATGCCGAACATTGCGTCGCTGCGATTGAAGCGGGGAAACATGTCATTTGCACAAAGCCAATGGTGACCAAGTTAGACGACGCACAACGCTTGGTGGATCTGGTGCGCGAGCATAAAGTCAAATTCCTTGTCGGGCAGTCAATGCGGTTTGATCTCCAGTTTTTGACGATGAAAGGCTTCCTCGATGACGGTGATTTAGGCGACATTATGCTGGCGGATGCCTATTATGTCCACGACATGCGAGAGGTTTATGATTTCACGCCGTGGCGACTCCATGAACCGCAAGATTTGATGTTCGGCGGTATTGTGCATCCTGTTGACCTATTGCGCTGTCTCCTCGGTGATGTAGATGAGGTGCATGCCTATGGGACGAAAGGCTTACTTACACCGGAATACCCGATAAAGAATAATTTCTTTCTCAACTTGAAGTTTAAGAGCGGACAGATTGCGAGAGCGATGGGACTTTACGATGTTGTCCATCCGCCGATGCCGATGCAGCAGATCTCCGTCTTCGGAAGTAAAGGGACGGTAATTGGAGATTTTACGGACAACAAAGAGGGACACGTCAAGTTGATGCTTGATAAAATGGCCACCAGGGAGCCTTTTGAAGTGATCTGCCCACCTGAGATAGACACAAGCGTTTATGGACACGGACAGACGGTAATCCGGTATATGCGGCATTTCCAGGAGTGTCTTGAGGAGGATTTGGAACCCGCTCCGAATGTGATTGATGGCGCGAAATCTATTGCTGTCGGTGTAGCGGCTTGGGAATCTATTGAATCGGGACAACCTGTAAAAGTATTCAACGAATTCTAACAACGATTTCAGATTTGTAAGGCACATTAAAAATTTGACAATTTTCTTTGTATGATATATAATTTAGGTATGCCTAAATTAGTTTGTTGGCATTTCTAATAATTACGGCACAGAGTGCCTAAAACTCAGTAGGTGGGACACCTACAAGCGCACCGTGAACTATATGCTTTGTATATTTCAGGAGCGCATTGGAAAGATCAATGCTTACACATGCAGCAGAGGATTATCTCAAGTCGATTTATAAGTTACAAGAAAAGGGCGGTAAGGTCTCGACAGGCATTTTAGCGGAGTACCTTGATGTGAGGCCTGCGTCTGCTACAGGGATGGTCAAAAAACTGAAGGCGATGAAACTGGTGCGTTACGAACGTTACCGGGGAGTGACACTAACGGATGCGGGGAAAGCGATTGCGCTCGAAATCATCCGACACCATCGTTTGTTGGAACTTTATCTGTTCACAGCACTCGGCGTGCCGTGGGATGGGGTTCACGATGAAGCCGAGAAATTGGAGCATGTCATTTCGGAAGACGTGGAAGCGCGGATGGACGAGTTTCTCGGCTATCCGACTGCCGATCCACATGGTGCCCCGATACCCGATAAAAACGGCGTTGTGACACGGACAGCATCCATTCCAATGACAGATCTGCAGGATGGTCAATCCTGTGTTGTTGCGGAAGTAAGCGACAACGATTCAGCATTGCTCCGACATATCGGCAGTTTTAATCTGTATCCGGGTACTGCGTTCAGTGTGATTGAAGTTGCCCCTTTTGAAGGCCCCTTTACTATTGATATTGCTGGACAGCAGGTGGTTATCGGTCGTGAGGTTGCGAAACAAATTTTTGTCGATAAAGTGCAAGGCCCAGATAATGTGTAGGCGCGCTTTGCAGGCGCGCGTATCTTGCTGAAAGGAAGTAAAAAATGGAACAACAAGAACGAACTCGACCGGATGCTAAAACCCGTAAGGTATGGAAACAACATTTACAAGACGAAATTGATGCGAGTTTCCTTTATAAAGTTTTCGCTGACCTTGAAGCGGATACCGATCGAAAAAGGATATTAAGTGAACTTGCCGAGGTGGAAAACCGACATGTAACCCGTTGGCAAGAGATGCTCACGCTATACGATGTGAATGTTAAAAACTCGCAGCCGACCTTGAAAGCGCGTCTAATGGCGTGGTATGCTCGCAAGTTTGACAGTGCGTTCCCACTTGCGCAGATGCTCGGGGAAGAGGCAAGTGAAGTCAAAGATTATTTAACGCTTCATAGGAATAGTACGTTGACGGACGTGAAAGAGACAGCACTCGCTTTGGCAAAAGAATCCGCGATGCACACGGAAAGTTTACAAGAACTGACCGGAACGAGCGACGAACCGTGGCACAAAACCGAATCTGGGGGTATGGTTGGTAACATTGTCTACGGGTTCAACGACGGCTTGACGGCAAACTTCGGGTTGGTCGCTGGCGTTATCGCTGCGACATCCGATGTCTCCACGATTCTTGTGACAGGTATCGTTGGAACGGTTGCAGATTCGCTCTCTATGGGTGCTTCGGGGTACCTTGCCGCGAAAAGCGAACAAGAGGTCTATGAACACGAAATTGAGGTGGAAAAAGAAGAAATCCGCCTGATGCCTGACATTGAAGAGGATGAGCTTGCCCTTATCTACGAAGCGCGCGGGATGCCAAAAGACCAAGCCCGGGCGTTCGCACAAGAGATAATGAGCGATCCGGAGAGAGCGTTGGCGGAAAAAATCCAATCTGAACTTAAGATCGGTGAGACCCACACAACGCCGATCAATGAGGGGTGGATTACGGGTCTCGCGACTGCTATTGGTGCTTTCATTCCTGTCGCGCCGTTTCTTTTTACGGAAGGTATGCTCGCTATTTGGATCTCGTTCACACTCGCTATGATGTCCCACTTCGCTGTGGGTGGGGCACGGAGTTTTTTCACAGGACGCGGTCTGTTTCGGAGTGGCATTGACATGTTTGTTGTAGGACTTGGTGTTGCTGGTGTTGGTTACCTCGTCGGCGAGTTATTGGAACGCTTTTTCTTTGGAAATTAGGATTATGCAGAAAATATACATTTCATTTTGTTTAATAGTCGTGCTTATAGGAACTGGATGTGATCCGAAAAGACAACCTGATGCATCTACAGTAGATAAACTCAGCGTCGTCACGACAATCGGTATGATTACCGACATTGTTAGAAACGTTGGTGGCGATCGCGTTGATGTCGTCGGTATGATGGGACCTGGGGTAGACCCACACCTCTATAAACCGACCGCTAAGGATGTCCAAAGGCTTAGTTCCGCACACATCATTTTCTATAACGGGTTGCACCTTGAATCTAAAATGGGGGATATTCTCGGAAAGATGTCTGGAGATACGAAAGCCGTTGCTGTGTCGGAATCAGTGGATCGAGACCAACTCTTAAAGCCTCCAGAATTTGAGGGGCAATATGATCCACACTTATGGTTTGACGTGACGCTCTGGATGAAAACTGTAGAAAAAGTTCGCGATACACTGAGTGAATATGATCCAGACAATACGCTGATGTATTGGAGCAATGCCGAACGCTACCTCGCGAAACTTGCGGAACTTCATCAATATGTGAAGACGCAGGCGGCGCGCGTGCCTTCAGCGCAGCGGGTGTTGGTAACAGCCCACGATGCTTTTAACTACTTCGGTAAAGCATACGGTTTTGAAGTCCGGGGTTTACAAGGGATTAGCACAGCAGCAGAAGCGGGCATAGCGGATGTACAGGAGTTAGCAACTTTTATCGCAGATCGGCGTATTCCCGCCATTTTTGTCGAATCGTCTGTCTCGTCTCGAAGTCTTGAAGCAGTGAAAGCCGCTGTGAAATCGAAAGGGTTCAATGTGGAAATCGGTGGTGAGCTTTTCTCCGATGCTATGGGAAGCGAAGGCACACCAGAAGGCACCTATATCGGCATGGTGCGCCACAATATTGATACGATTGTGAATGCCCTGACGGGAGAATCGGGGTTACAAACCCCTCCTACAGGAGAGTAGTCGGCATGGAAACGGCTGGATCGAAAGCCATTGAAGTCACTGATTTGACAGTGGCTTATCAGGATAAACCTGTTCTATGGGATATTGATCTTAATGTGCCACCTGGGGTGCTTTTGTCAATCGTCGGTCCCAACGGCGCTGGTAAAACGACGTTAATCAAGGCGATATTAGGGTTAGTACGTCCTGCTGCTGGCAGCGTCTTAATTTACAACAAACCTTATGAGGCACAACGGCAGATTGTCGGTTACGTCCCACAGCGAGGGAGTGTGGATTGGGATTTTCCGACAAACGTCTTAGATGTGGTGATGATGGGGCGCTACGGTGCGCTCGGATGGGTGCGGCGACCCGGAAGACAGGAACGAGAACTGGCTCTGCAGGCGTTAGAGAAGGTCGGTATGGCAGTATATGCTACCCGACAAATCAGTCAGCTCTCTGGTGGACAACAGCAACGTGTGTTCCTCGCACGGGCACTCGTTCAAGATGCCACAGTCTATTTGATGGATGAACCCTTCCAAGGTGTAGACGCTACTACGGAGCGCGCGATCGTGACGCTCCTTCAAGAACTTAGAGCAAATGGCAAAACAGTCGTCGTGGTGCATCACGACTTACAGACTGTAAGCGATTATTTCGACTGGGTGATGTTATTGAACATTCGCCGCATCGCCAGTGGTCCTGTTGACGAAGTATTCACACCTGACAACTTACGTGAAACTTACGGTGGACGCGTCGCGTTCATGAAAACCGGTAAATAGTAATGGACACACACACCGTATGCTATAACGAGACTTGTAGGAGCGGTTTTCAACTGCGATTCTCTATACGCCATAACCAATCATGGAAAGTTTAAGCATTCTAATCCATCTTGATTATACACTCATGATTGTTGCTATCGGTGCAGCGTTACTCGGTACTGTGAGTGGCGCGCTTGGGACTTATGCGGTTTTGCGCCGACAAAGCCTCCTCGGCGATGCGATCTCGCATGCTGCGTTGCCGGGCATCGCAATCGCATTTCTACTGACAGGTAGCAAAACGCCGTTAATTCTGGTGCTCGGTGCAGCGATTGCGGGGTGGTTAGGCACGCTGCTGATTATGAGTATTGTAAGATTGACACGCATCAAATATGATAGCGCACTTGCCATCGTTCTATCTACTTTTTTCGGGGTTGGGTTGGTGTTGCACACATTGATTCAGCGGACTGGCAATGCAAATCAGGCTGGGTTGGATACGTTCCTTTTCGGACAAGCAGCGACAATCCTGGAACGTGATGTCTTAACAATTGGCATACTCGGTGGTGCCTCAATTATCGTTACGCTTGTTTTTTGGAAAGAGTTGAAACTCCTTGTTTTCGATGAGGATTTCGCGGCATCGCTGGGATTCCCGACACGCACACTTGATATTCTCTTAACAAGTTTACTTGTTATAGCGATTGTGCTCGGTTTGCAAGCGGTTGGTGCAGTGCTGATGAGCGCAATGCTGGTAGCACCTGCAGTCGCCGCACGACAGTGGACAAACCGGTTACGGCTGATGGTGTTTCTCGCCGGATGTTTTGGGGCACTTGCAGGCGTGAGCGGGACTATTATCAGCAGCACTGCGTCTCGTATCCCGACGGGTCCAACGATTGTGCTATGTGCAACAGTTGTGGTGGGTATTTCAATCGCTTTTGCACCAAATCGTGGACTTGTGTGGCATCGCATACGCCATCAACGGAACAGGCGCGATTTGAAGATGGCGGCAGAAGCACAGGAGTAAATCAAAAAGCGTGATACACAATCATCTTGATATCCTACTCATTGCGATTGTCACGGCAGTTGCGTGTGCCTTGCCGGGGGTGTTTTTGGTACTCCGACGGATGACATTGATGAGCGACGCGATTAGCCACGCCATTCTTCCGGGTATTGTGCTCGCTTTTTTTCTTACGGAGAGCCTGTCATCACCGCTGTTGATCCTTGCAGCTGCAGGGACGGGTGTGCTGACTGTGCTTTTCGTTGAACTGCTACAACGGACGAAACTTGTGAAAGAGGATGCGGCAATTGGGTTGACATTCCCCGCACTTTTTAGCATCGGTGTGATTCTAATTTCTCGGTTTGCAGGTAATGTTCATCTCGATATGGATGCCGTGCTTCTCGGTGAACTCGCTATCGCGCCGCTCAACCGATTAAAGGCTTTTGGTTATGATCTTGGACCTGTTGCCCTATATGTAATGGGTACGATCCTTGTGTTGAACCTTATTTTTATTTTCGTATTTTACAAAGAATTGAAATTGGCGACATTTGATGCCAGTTTAGCTGCTGCATTGGGATTTACGCCGACCCTTATCCACTATGGCTTGATGACCCTGGTGTCTGTAACGACTGTCGGCGCGTTCGATGCTGTCGGTTCAATTTTAGTTGTTGCACTCATCGCTGGACCACCCGCGACTGCTTATCTGATGACAGATAAACTCTCGCGTATGCTCATCCTAAGTGCGATTATCGGGAGTGTAAACGCTGTCAGCGGGTATTGGTTCGCGTCTCTTTTTGATGTCTCTATTGCTGGCGCGATTGCGACGATGACGCTTCTCGTTTTTGGGGTAATCTTTCTGGTGGTTCCGAACCGTGGACTTATTGCTATTGCGCGTCGGCATGCACGCCAAAAATGGGAGTTTGCACAGACGATGCTGGTAATCCACCTCTTTAATCACGAGGGGCTTCCTGAAGCCGAAACGGAGTCAGCGATTGCAGATCTCCATGAGCATTTGAGTTGGGATCCTACTTTTACAACCCAAGTCGTACGATATGCGCTCCATAACCGATGTGTTTCCCAAGATGAGGCGCAGCTGATCCTAACGGAACAGGGACGTGCTATCGCACAGCAGGCACTCGTGCAATAGTATGCCACGCGAATTGAACGCTAAAAAAAGTGCATAGGTTTGTAGTCGTGCGATTCTGCAGCGTACTTGAAGAAATACTTTCTTCGCATTGGATTTTAGCGTTTGCGAAAACTCCAAATGCGAAGTGCATTATCGTACGTTGCGCCTTACAACAAAGATTTCTAACATGAAAAACACAATACAGAAATTTCTCGTCCATTTGCTCCTTTTCAATCTCGCATGGATAACAAGTGCTGATGAAGCCGCACTCAAAAATCCAGACGGTTCATGGAAATGGACGAATCGGCTGATCCATGAAACCAGTCCATATCTACTTCTCCACGCACATAATCCAGTAGATTGGTATCCGTGGGGTGATGAAGCCATAGAACTCGCGAAGCGTGAGAACAAACTGATTTTTCTCTCTGTGGGTTATTCGACGTGCTACTGGTGCCATGTAATGGAGCGGAAAGTCTTCTCAAATCCCGAAATCGCCGAGATGATGAACGAAAACTTTGTCAATATCAAGATTGACAGAGAAGAACGTCCGGATCTCGATGAGATTTATATGACCGCGACGCAATTGCTGATTCAACGTGGCGGCTGGCCGAACTCTGTTTTCCTCACTCCTGACCTGAAACCGTTTTACGCTGGCACCTATTTCCCGCCGACAGACATGCCGAACAGACCGGGGTTTCCAACGATCCTTGATGCTGTGCATGAAGCGTGGGTAACGCGAGCGGCTGAAGTTATCGAATCCTCGAACCAAATCTCAAAGACAATTGAGATGGCGATCAGCAGAGGGTTCACAGCACTCAATGCAAGAGCGCTTGACAGATCTTTGACTACTGCGGCGTTGGACTATCTCCGAAATGCCTATAGCCACGCTTATGGTGGATTCGGCGCAGCCCCGAAATTCCCGAGTCCTGCTAATATCGAGTTTCTAATAAGTGAATACGAACGCACCTCCGACGCAGCCTTATTGAAGATGGTAACTCGGACACTGGATATGATGGCTTATGGCGGCATGTATGACCAGATTGGGGGCGGATTTCACCGATACTCCGTTGACGCGAAGTGGCTGATTCCTCACTTTGAGAAGATGCTTTACGACAACGCGCAACTGGCGAAAATCTATCTGCGGGCTTATCAGTTGACGCAAGCGCCGCGTTACCGGCGCATCGCTGAAGAAATTTTCAACTTCGTTTTCCGAGAAATGACGGCACCTGAAGGTGGGTTCTATTCCGCATTGGACGCTGAAACGGATGCCGAAGAAGGGAAATATTACGTCTGGACTGAGGACGAAATTCGGGAAGTTCTTGGGAAGAAGGACGCAGAAGGTTTCAATGATGTTTACGGTGTTGATAAGGGTCCCAATTTTGAGGGGAAAAGCGTTCTCTATGTTCCTGAAGGCTCGGAAGTGGAAAGTTCTGTGAGAGACTTAGCAATCGCACGAGAGAAACTCCTGACCGCACGCACTGAACGGGAATATCCGTTGTTGGATACCAAAATCATTGTTAACTGGAACGGGTTGATGATAGATGCGTTCGCTTATGGTTACCATGTACTTGGTGAGGCACGTTATCTCGCCGCAGCATCGAAAGCTGCCGAATTCATTCTTGGGAGCATGAGAAAACCTGATGGCGAATTGTGGCATACCTATACCGCGGGTGTCGTCAAGCAAGATGCATATCTTGATGACTACGCCTTCTTTGTGCGCGGTCTGCTTACGCTGTATCGGGCTACAGACGAGGAACGGTGGTTGGATTCAGCGAAGAGGCTGACCGATAGGATGCTCCAACTGTTCTGGGACGATAAAAACGGTGGTTTCTTTTACACGAAGGCGGATGCAAAACATCTGATTGTGCGTACTAAAAAACCTTATGACTCCGCGATTCCGTCTGGCAATGCTGTTGCTGTCAAAAACCTATTAGCACTTGGAACGGATTATCGGGATTACGCTGAGAAAACTTTGCGTACTTTTGCTGAATCCATGGCACAAAGCCCGTCATCCTTTATGTATATGCACTTTGCCCTTAACGATTACCTTACCTCAGCGGAAGATTTAGAACCTTCATCCGATGCAGTGGTAGCTGCAACTGCTAAAGTTAAAGGGAAAAGCGATAAAATTTTCGATGTGGAACTTCAGATCAAAATTGCTACGGGCTGGCACATTAACGCCAACCCTGCGGGACAAGATTATTTAATTTCGACAACTGTTGAATTAGATGCAAATGCACCGGTAGAGATCGTTGATATAGCGTACCCGAAAGGTAGATCTATGCGTTTTGAGTTTAGCGACGAGCCTTTGAACGTTTATGAAGAAAGTCTAACGATTCCACTGCGTTTAAGACAAAAGCCGAATGTAGCAGAAAAGAAAAACACACCGATCACACTCAAACTCACCTATCAGCCGTGTAATGATACTGAGTGTCTATTCCCGGAGACTTTGGACGTTTCGTTCAAATTACCGTAGTTTTCTTCCAGAAGCATGTCCGGCATAATTTATTTGAAAATGGGTTTCCTTGTGCTATACTGATGGTTGATGATCTTGTTCGACAACCCTACCAGACTGTTAGTCTATCCCCGTTCTTAGGAGGAACTTAAAATGAAAATCACTATTTCAATTTGTACAGCGCTATTTCTTCTATCAATAGCGTGCCCCATCGCCTTTGCGGATGTTGTTGAAGATCCTGTTCTCTATCTTAACGCTGCAGACAATCCCGCGCATCCAAAAGCTTGGAAAAATCTCGGCACTGAGGGCGGTGAATTGCTCGCTGCAGACAATCCACCTGAACTCGAAGAGGGAACGATTAAAATTGGCGCGCTCGGTATCAACGAACCGAATGTAAAGTATTATACAACCAAAGAATCCCTTCAAACTTTTGGCGGACCACCAGCTAAAAATACACCCCTGTTTTTCGAGGACTGGACCTTGGAGTTTCTTTGTAGACGCAACGGCGATTTCTTTGTGGAAGAACATCATTTCGCCGGTTTCCAGAACAGTCCAAGGGAAGGCAAACAGGGGATTCGTCTCTGGATCGTTGGTGGTCAGAATCTCGACATGTCTATCCATGCGAAGGGTGGGAAGCAAGGTGTTCAGACCCTTAACCTCAAACTTGAAGAAGGCGTATGGACCTGGATAGCACTTGTCGGAACGAGTGGCAAGTCGATTGTTGCCTATCAAGATGGTAAAAAGGTCAGCGAACAAGCCGGTTTTGAATTTGATAAGAAGTTACCGATAAACGACATCTCTATCGGTGCGAATTCTTTCGATGAACGCCGTCGAACTTTCAACGGATCATTTGCGATCATTCGCGCTTATGACCAAGCACTCACAGAAGCAGAAATCAACCAAAACATTGGCGGCACATTTGCTGTTGATCCCGCAGATAAACTCTCAACGACTTGGGCAAAAGTAAAACGCGGCTATTGATAAATCGCATGTGCAACATTATCTTTCTCACTGGCGAGGCTGAAATGCGATCTGCATTTCAGCCTCGCCACGTCTAATAATAGATAGCATCTCAATTGCCCACTTAACACCTTCTCATATTGACGGCTAAAGAGATAGCGGTGTCTACGCCTCAAACTCTATTCCCACCCGACTTCAAGAAGCCCGCTATCTTGTTCTGGATGATCGCATCATTGATGAGATCATCGCGGCGAAACTGAGGCTCGACGAAGTTACCAAACATCCTTAGATTTTTTTCCGCATTATGCAAGCATTCTGCTCAAAAACGCGTCTTTAACGACCGAGGGCATCATGCCCTGTTCAAGTGGGTCTAATCTTTAGCGTATGCTGCAATTTGAAATGCGGACATAAACAATGCTCTATGGACTGGAGGTAATATAATGTTAATCACCCTAATTCGGAAAGAGATGATGCATCATATTCTGAGTGCTCGGTTTATAGCATTGCTTCTGATGTGCGTACTGCTCATCCCGCTCAACCTCCATATCAATTACCATCGTTATCTCCAACGCCAAATTGACTATCGAGAAACTGTCAAGGACGAAAATAGTAAGGACCCGGCGGAACAACCCTGGTTACAGAAACAGCGGACGGATCCGAATCTTGAAGTTTCCAAATTGATTCTTAAGCCGACACCTTTAAGTGTGTTTGGGACGGGCTTAGAATCTGCCTTACCGAGTTATCTCGGTATGACGCGTAACGGCATACAACGAGGGGAAGCGGCACTTTCTACCGCGCCGATAGCCTTTCTTTTAGGGCATCTCGACTTTGTGTTCGTTGTCAGCACTGTCTTTAGTCTGTTGGCACTTTTGTTTACCTTTGATGCTGTTACGGGAGAAAAAGAAGCTGGCACACTTCGGATAAATCTCGCTAACGCCCTTCCACGCGATATCTTTTTGTGGAGCAAACTCATTGGCGGATACCTCGTATTCATCGTTCCGTTCTTAGTTTCGTTAATCACCGGTTTACTTGTGATCGTCTGGCAAGGCTTCCCACTATCTGAACCGGATATCTTTCCGCGTGTCCTCTGTCTCATCGGTATCTCACTGCTTTACATTGCGGTCTTTTTTGGAATCGGGGCAGTGATCTCGATTT
The DNA here is from genome assembly GCA_022821495.1 of Candidatus Poribacteria bacterium. Lineage (GTDB taxonomy): Bacteria > Poribacteria > WGA-4E > WGA-4E > WGA-3G > WGA-3G. The sequence continues at coordinate 34,672 of JAJEDN010000007.1, read as the reverse complement.
ATTTTGACAGTTCCAAAACAGCACTCATCGTCGCTTTTACCATTTGGGTGTTTGCTGTTCTGATCTTACCGCGTGTCGGTTTTCTCGCTGCGCAAATCGTCGCGCCGACTTCAACAGCGGAGAGCGTCTATAGGGAAAAAGGAGCGAGGCGATCAGAATTGCGTGCTACACTCGACGCGGAAAGAAACAAAATTATGGGTAAAATGATACAGGAAGCCAATCAGGGGGAGAAAACAACCGGTTTCTTTAGATTAGATGAAGCGTTCGTCGCCAAAATGAATGAGAAGATGCGCCCTCTTGAGGCGGCGGCGCGGTCAAAATACCGAGATCTCGCAACACAACTCGATAGACGTTATGCGCGAGAAAGAAAGCGCCAAGATAAAATCGGTATAAACTTTTCCCGAATCACGCCTACGTCCTCCTTTATTTTCCTGGCAACGGATGCCACACAAACCGGTCAAGTGAAAAGAGATACCTACTTTCAAACGGGCACTCGCTATTATGAGATGCTGGATGCGGAGATGTTCAGCAAAATGTCAGACGCGGCTCTCATCGAAACAGAAGAGATCGCGTCCCCGCCATCTCCGCCGCCACTGGCAGAGTTGACTTTGGAAGAGATGCTCCAGCACGCTGCTCTGGATTTGCTATTGCTCTGTTTCTTCATAGGCGGGTTTACAAGTGTGGCGTTCCTGAAATTCTTCAGATCGGATATTTGACGGGAGAACGTTTCGATGTTGGCGAGGTTACTCACTTTACGCAGCCCTTTTGCTGGCGGGGTTTTAAACCCTGAAGAAATACCCAAGCAAAAACCCAGCAGTGTGTAATAGGTAAGTTATCGAAAAATGCGTAAGTTTTGTTTATTATAAACCAATGATTAATCACGGAGGATCCTGATGGAAAAAGATGATGCTCAACTCATTCACCGTATTTTATCGGGCGACAATACAGCCTTTACCACCTTAGTTGAAAAATACTATAGAAGCGTTCATGCCCTCGCGTGGCGGAAGATCGACGATTTTCATCATGCAGAAGAAATCACACAAGACACCTTCCTTCAGGCATACAAAAAACTCTCAACGCTTAGAAATCCGGATCAGTTTGCCGGATGGCTCTACGTCATCGCCGATCGGCTTTGCATCGGTTGGCTGCGAAAGCAAAAACCAGCCATGCAATCGCTGGAGGATACACGGACGGATATACTGGAAAAACTCTCCTATAAACGTTATATATCGGAGCAGCGCGAAACAGAAGGGATTGCGCATCATTATGAAACCATCAAAAATCTTTTAGAAAAACTCCCGGCGCATGAACGCACCGTCATGGTGCTTCACTATCTTGATGAAATGACGACTAAAGAGATTGGCGAATTCTTAAGTGTGCCCGTGAAGACGGTTCATAGTCGGCTCCATCGGGCACGCAAGCGTTTACAAGGAGAAGCATTTCCCATGACACAAGAAGGTGGACAGGAACTTCAGCAAGCTCAGCAAGTAGTTGAAGAGTTAAGCCTTACCATAGAGAAAGAGATTCGCGCCGAACTTCAAGGACAACTCGGAAAAAGTATACCCGACACACAAATGGGCAGGGATATACTCAAGCAAGTGTCAGAAAAGATGATGGAGGATATTAAGGAGAAAATACTGGCAGAACTGCAAGCACAATTTGGAGAAGGTTTTTAAAAAAGAGGCAGGAGCAATCGTAATCTATTTTGGGTTGAAAAGGACGGAGTGCTGTGATAAAATAGTCATAGACGAAGGTAAAATACCACTACCGTTTTACAACGAGTGGTGATAAAATAACGCTTGAAAAAGGTGAGGGAGTTACCTTCACAGGTGATGTCCTACACTCGGCCCATACCAACGAAAATAGCGCGTTCCTCGTTGCGATTGGGGGCAAAGTATCTAATTAGAACGTAGAGACATGATTGGAGTCGATACGCTTATATGATGTCGTTTAAATCTGTTTTCATTTCAGTATTTCTTGGGGCAGTCCTGATTACGGTTGTACTCATCCTGAATGCGAAACGCCCGGCAATGGAAGTAGAGCAACCGAGTGCTGATTTTGTGCGGGCGACAGGGAAGTGCGCGGAGTGCCATCGCCGGGAAACAGCTGCGGTTGTTCACCAATACGAACGAAGTGAGCACGCGAAGCACGGTGTGAGTTGCTTGGATTGCCACACAGCTGTGGAAAATCAAGAAACACAGGCACATCGGAGTTTCACAATAGCGAAGCAGCTCACGGCGAAAAATTGTAGCCAGTGCCATACAACCGAGTATACACAGTTCCTCCGAAGCCGACACGCTGCACCGGCTTGGGCAGCGGTATGGGGTGCGAAGGATTTTACAGCGGAACAGATCGCCTTCGCTGAAAAATATCACAAGGGGGCGGTGGAGCGTCCTCCGAACCCTTTAGCCATGGCAGAAGGTGAGAGTGCTATTGACGTTGGATGCTTGGGGTGCCACGATATAGGTAAGCCGAATCCAGACGGCTCTATTGGGACGTGTACAGACTGCCATGCGCGACATTCAAGCTCAGTTGCGCTGGCGCGGGAGCCGGAAACCTGTGGGCAGTGCCACATGGGACCTGATCACTCACAGATCGAAATTTACCATGAATCGAAGCACGGTGTGCTTTATAATGCGCAGAAATCGGAGATGAACCTCAAAGCACCGCCAAAAGCACTCACGACAGCGGATATGACAGTGCCAACATGTGTGACGTGCCATTTGAGCGGTTTGGACGGCTTGAATGTGACGCACGATACAACCGAGCGACTTTCGTATTGGCTATTTGCGGCGGTCTCTGAGAAGCGTCCGACTTATCAGCAAGGTCAAGACGCGATGAAAGAGACGTGCTTAAAATGCCATGCGAGTTCACAGGTAGAGGTTTACTATCAGGAGGCTGAGGGTGTTGTCGCGGATACCAACCGTAAAATTTCGGAAGCGGTGGCACTGATGAAATCGCTGCGTGAGGAAGGCTTATTGACGGAAACGCCTTTTGACGAACCCATCGAATTTCTCTACTTCGATCTGTGGCACTATTATGGTCGGACAGCGAAACATGGCGCGTTCATGGGGGGTGCCGATTTTGTCCAGTGGCACGGAAACTATGAACTTTTGTTAAAGATGACGGAGTTGAAAAGAATTGCCCAAGAACTCAGAGAAGACGCTGCGAAACCGTAAGGGATTGGCTGCCAGACTGCTCGACTTTTTTATTATTGCGAACCTTGCGTTTTTGGCACTTGACGTGTTTTTAGCGCACTCCGTCAACGCATTTGCACATCCGGCGGAATGGATTCCGTTCTACTTTTCTTTAGCCGCGCCTGTGCTGCTCGTGCTAACACTTTTTGGGAGTGCCGATCGGCTGAGAGCATGGTGCCGGTTTGGTGTTGGGTGGGGTGCTATCTGTATCGGTATCTCTGGCATGTTTTTTCATCTCGGCAGCGAATTCTTCTCTGATTTGACCCTCAAGAATCTTGTCTACACGGCTCCGTTTGTGGCACCCTTGGCTTTTACAGGGGTAGGGCTGCTTTTAATCATGAACGGTATGATCCGAGATACGGATTTAGAGTGGGCACAATGGGTTGTGTTTATGGCGGGGTTTGGGTGGTGTGGTAATTTTATTCTATCGGCTTTTGACCACGCGCAAAATGGGTTTTTCAACCCGTCTGAATGGCTACCTGTGTTTACGAGTGCTATCGCCGTTGGATGTTTGATAACGCTATTTCTTGTTCCTCACCAAGCCGCTCTCCTTAGGTTTTGTGTCATTGTCTTGGGGATCAACTTCGTCGTTGGTATTGCGGGGTTTTTCCTACACCTGACAGCGGATCTGCAAGCCCCAGGTGTTACGCAGATAGATAAATTTCTCTATGGCGCGCCGCTGTTCGCGCCACTACTCTTTCCAAATCTATCGCTCCTCGCACTCTTAGGTATCTGGAAAATGTCCACCAGAAACGGAGTCAGCAGCTTAGGACAAAGCACGCTGGAATAAGAAGAAACCCCTGACAAAGAAGATGTAGCGGGTTTCTTCCTGTTTTCTAAGCACCTGCGACAAGTGTTTTCAACCCTGATTTTTGGCGGCTATCGCGAATCACAGTTCATCAACATGCATCCGAATTTTCTGAAATGCATCTAAAATCAACTGCATATCGTCTGTGTCGCCTAAGAACATGGAATGCCCGAAACTGCAAACCTCTTCGCTATAGACCCGTTCTGCCTCTGGACAATTGAGTGTGCTGTAGTCAATCGCATGATCGCCGAGGTATTTTCGGGGCAAGCCGAGTTGGTCAAATAACTCTGGATTCCCGAAGGGACCTTCGTTATAGATAGGTTCGCCGTGTGCACCGACACCACATGCTATCCCCTCTGCGCTGAGTGCTTCCATGAACCTTCCGCGTGAAATACCCCCGAACTCTTCGGAGACGAACCGGAAATCCCAATAGTAGAAACACCATCGCGTGACGCGTGCGTCGCGCGGAATCGGATGGAGTCCTTCTATCGTTTCCATACCTTTAGAGAGATACGCGATGTTTTGCTCGCGCGTTTCTACCTGTTCCGCAAACCGTTCGAGTTGACACAGCAGAAGCGTCGCTTGGAAATTTGTCATCCGCATATTCAGCTGTGCGACGCTGCCCGCCTTTCCTGCGAGTTCTTCGTCGTTTGTTATCACCATCCCACCTTCGCCGCAGGTGAGCGTCTTCCCCATCTGGAAACTGAATGCACCGAGATGTCCGATTGAACCCATCCCTTTCCCGCGCCATTGTGAGCCGTGGGCATGCGCGCAGTCTTCGATTACCATGAGGTTATGCTTTTCGGCAATCTCCATAATCGCGTCCATATCTGCCGGATAGCCACCGTTGTGTACGGGGATGATTGCCCGTGTTCGTGGTGTAATCGCTTTCTCAATCGCATCAGGGGCGATATTATAGGTGAGTGGGTCAACGTCAACAATAACGGGCACGGCATTGACGCAAACAACCGATGTCCCCGTCGCCACAAAAGTGAGCGCAGGAACGATGACTTCGTCGCCCGCAGTGATACCAGCAGCCTTTAGTGCGCACTGTAATGCTACTGTACCGTTGGCAAGTGGAATTCCATATTTTGCGTCCTGAAACGCAGCGAACTTCTCACCGGCTTCATCGACTTTCTCGCGGCGGTTCCACGCGCCGCTCCGCAAGGTTTCTAAAAGTGCGTTCTCTTCGGTTTCATCAAAGATGGGCCAACTTTTCCCTAAACCGCCTTTGACAACGGGTTCACCACCGTTGAGTGCCAGTTTTGCCATTTTTATCTCCTTTTTTTAATGCCTTGATTAGCGATTATCTTCAATAAGTTGCAAATTTGGAATCTGCTTTCGGAGTTCACGGATTGCACTCATATTTTGAATCGGGTTTTTCTGGATATCTAACCAGACGAGATTCTTAAGATAAATTTGTTGCTTTTTCCAAGCCGGTCAGTTTTTTTATACCTCTACCGACAGCCATCAGGAATTCTAACGCTCTCAGATCTTTTTCTAAAATAGGTGCGTTAGGGGCTAAATCGAGTTGTTCTCGCACGGCAGCGGCTAAGTTCTTATCAGGTATTATTTTCGACTTTACAAGTGAACAACTGAGGAAAACGGTAAGAATCAGGAAAAGGGGGTAAAGGTGTTTCATAACGTTAAAATCCTTGTAAATTTTATTCCCTAAAAATAGGTTCTGTTGGCTATCAAACCGTGCTTTGTTAGTGAGCAACTTCTACATTTTGTTCCAAGTTCGGAATCTATTTGCGAAGTTTGTGGGTTGGTCCCATATCTTCGGTTAGGTCCCCACTTCTATGTAAAAGTTTTCTCTGGTTCTCTTCAAGCCACACGTCGGCGGATTGTGGAAGCCTTGCAAGTGGTGTAATGTCCGTAATTTGATTTCCCCAGAGATTTAAGGACTCTAACCTCGTCAATCCACCAAGTGGTGTGATGTTGCTGAGTTGGTTCTCTTGGAGATTTAAAAGTCTCAATTGCATCAACTCAATAGATTTAGGGATGTGACCGATTTGGTTACGAGCGAGGTATAGTTCTCTCAGTTGTTTCAATTCTGTTAGTGGTGTAATGTCTACAATTTCATTATCGTCCAGCAATAGCATTTTGAGATCTTCTAACCCTGATAGTGGTGTAGTATCACGGATTTCATTTTTGTTAAGCCTTAACTCCGTTAGTTGTATGAATCCAGTGAGTGGGGCAATATCTCTAATTTCGTTACTGCTAAGCCCTAAATGCGTCAGTTGTGTCAGCCTTGTGAGTGATGCAATCTCCACAATTTGGTTATTATTGATAAATAACCTTTTCAATTGTTTCAACTCAGTGAGTGGTTTGATGTTACTAATTTGATTGAACGAGAGCCCTAAAAAGCCAAGCTGCTTTAATTGGGTGAGGGGTGTGATGTCTCGGATCTGGTTACTATGAAGTCGTAGCCACTCAAGCTGTTCTAATTCTGAAAGCGGTGTAATGTCGCTGATGCGATTGTCATAAAGGTCTAACCACCTCAATTTTGTTAATCCTGCTACTGGTGTAATCTCCACAATTTGATTCTGGTAAAGATTTAAGTGTGTTAAACCTGTCGCTTTTTCGAGTCCTGTTAAGTTTGTGATTCCTCTTGATGTAGCACGTAGGGATCCTAATTCTTTCAAATCCGCTGCCATGATAGGTGCATTTGGGTCTAAGCCTAATGCCTCCCGCACAGCTGCAGCCAAGTTCGCATCGGGTATTTCCACCGGTGCTGGTGGTGAACAACTTATCAAAACAATGAAAAACACAAAAAGCAAGCAGATATGTTTCATGGTACTCAGATCCTTTGCGATTGGTAGGACAAAATAGCAACTCAGATTGGATAAATTGCATTATAGCAGCATATTCAGATGTAGTCTATACAATCTGAAAACAATATTTCTTGCAGATGGAATCGGAATCGGCTATAGTAATCTTCAGGACTCTGAAATACGGTGTAAACTATGGAATCAACAAATCAAACACTCACTGCAATTGAAGGTATTAAGGTAGGACACGCCACTGACGCAACTGCCCAGACGGGATGTACGGTTATGCTCTGTCCGGCAGGGGTAACGGCGGGTGTTGATGTACGCGGTGCGGCGCCGGGAACACGTGAGACAGAAGCACTCCGTCCGGGACGCTTGGTTCAAAAAGCACACGCGGTGTTGCTAACTGGTGGAAGTGCTTTCGGTTTGGATGCTGCAGGTGGTGTCGTTCAGTATCTTGAAGAACAGAACGTCGGTTTTCTTGCGGGTCCCGTTCGCGTGCCGATTGTTCCTGCTGCCGTTATTTTCGATCTTGGTGTCGGCGATGCAAAGGTGCGCCCTGATCGGCAAATGGGGTATCAGGCGTGCCTGAATGCTACTGATGAACCGGTGGCGATGGGCACTATCGGTGCAGGCACAGGTGCTACTGTCGGCAAAGCACCCGGTGTTACGCCTTCTCCAGGTGGTGTGGGTTCAGCGTGTAAATATCTTGAGTCGGGTTTGATTGTTGCTGCGCTTGTGGTTGTCAATGCGCTCGGAAACGTTGTGAATCCGAGGACTGGTGAAATTGTTGCAGGTGGGAAAGCAGACGGCGGTTTTGTGGACATCACTAAACGGCTTCTGGACGCGGATTTGGTGCCGGGGACAAATACAACAATTGGTGTCGTTGCTACAAACGCAACGCTTACCCCTGCGGAGGTGCATCGAGTCGCGGAGATGGCGCACGACGGGATGGCCCGTGCGATACGACCGTCTCATACGATGTTTGATGGCGATACGCTTTTTTCCCTTGCTACAGAGGCACATACCGGAAGCAGTGCAAATACTGTTGGTATCTTGGCAGCAGAAGTTGTTGCAGAGGCGATTGTGAACGCCGTAACCGCCTAAATCGGCTGTCCTAGCATCGCTTCTGGGATGTCGATACCGAATGCGTTCAACACCGTCGGGGCAATATCGTACAGACTTTTGGGAGAAACGTATCCACGTCCTGATCCATCCTGTTTGATAATAAAGATACCCATTTCTGCATGGTTGCAATCGTCGGGCCCAGTGTCGTTTTCGTAGGTATAGATGCTGTTGTATCCGACACTTCCGACTGAACGCCAAAAGAGGTTACCGAAATAGACGATGAGATCTGGAGGAATGTTGCGACATTCCCGATAGACCTCTTCGGGCTTGAAGACGCGCGTGTTGATATTGTTATCATCTTCATCTACGATTGCTTCAAGTTGTGCCTTCAATTCATCACGGACATTTTCATAGTCTTCCGCGCTAACGGTTCCATGAGGTTCCCTATCTTTAACGTTTATAAAAATCCGTCCGTAATATCCACCTTCTCCCCACGCCTTTGTTTTTTCCCAGTCTACCATATCCGGTGTCCATCGTGTAATCTCTTGCGGTTCGGTTTTAAGCGTTAGGTAACCATTTTTTTTAAGCCATTCGTTGACGCAGATACCGCCGTCCATCCGTTTTGCCCCATGGTCGGAGACGACCATAATAGTGGTATTGTCATCTATGCATGCCAGCGTCTCTCCGAGTTCTGCGTCAAGTATGCGATAGTAATTCCGCATCGTCTCTGAGAACGGTGAATTCGGTTCATATTTCCGATGCGTTTTGTCCCAGAACCGCCAGAAAGCGTGATGGAGCCGATCTGACCCCATTTCGACCATCGTAAAGAAATCCCAATCCTTGGTCTTAATCAGATGGCGTGCGAGTTTGAAACGTTCGGATGTCATTTTGAGGAGTTGTTGTTCCAACTCAGTGCGTCGATCCGTTCGGAAGTTCGGAATATCTATCATATAATCGCTTGCGACCTGATCGATTTCCCGCGACAATCGACGCGGGAAAGTCCACTGTAGATTGCGGTCAGGCGTGAGGAAACTGGTGATCATCCAACCCGGAAACGGCTTGGCAGGATAGGTGAGCGGGACCCCGAGAACAATTGATTTCTTTTCAACTTGCCCTAACAAGTCCCAAAGTGTTGGGACTTTTATGGCGTGGGCGTTCGCAATCGTCAAGGCATCGTAGGCGTAATCTTTGCGGTTCCGAAAGCCGTAGATACCGAGTTCACCGGGATCGCGGCTGGTCATCATGCACATCCACGCCGGCACAGTGATAGGCGGGATAGTGCTTTCCAGTTCGCCGTACGTACCTTCTGCCATTAAGCGATGTGTGTTGGGCATATCATCTTTGAATGCGTCAAAGACGAGTTCAGATGCTGCGCAGTCCCAACCGATAATGAGGACGCGTTTCTTCATATTTTTAATTTTACAGGACTTACGCAATTTTGACTGCAGCCTGTTCTGTTAGATGAGATTTCTCGGAAAACATAGCGTTCTGACACCACAAACTGGAAGTTTGTGGTACAAAAGAGCAGCATGCGTAAGTCCTATTTTATAGAGAGTTTATCGCACGATCACGGGGCAATAACGGGCAATCAATTGCCCTACTACAAACAGGGGTTACTTTTTTAAATCACGGTTTGTGTTCAAAGGTGTCGTCAACGGCGTAGGAGTCAACGGACACTACAAACAGGGGTTACTTTTTAAATCACGGTTTGTGATCGGTGTTAACAGGGGGTTCGTCGTTATCAAGGAACCGCTCAATGGTGTTTCTCGTTGCCGGACGCGTCCGGAAATCTGCAATCCACGGTTCACGGAAGTACGCCTGTTTTTCACGCGGTAAAGCGGACAGTACTGCAGGCGGAATCGGTAGACGGTGCCAATGTGTTGCGAGATGCGCGTAAGCGTTTAGCACTGCCACACGTGGTGTTTCGCGTTGCCACACTGGGCCTGCGTGACACAGATTTTCCGTGAAGAAGATTGCACTGCCAGCGGGGCATTCGTATGTCATCAAGAATGGGCTCCGCTTTCCATCCTCTAACGATGTATGGTCGGGATGCATCGGGAAATTGGATTTGTGACTACCGACGATAAAGTGCGTCCCACCATCATTTTTGGAAATATCTGTGAGTTCAAAGACGACGCGCACCATTCCCGCGTGGATTCGCCCGTTGTTGACGCGGTATCCGAAGATCGGATCTGCCTGTTGCGGTCCGCCGCCGTGGAGCTCACCGTGCCTCTGCCCTTTTTCACGCCAGACAGAGTAGCTGTGCTCTAACCGTACCTCGGGTCCAATGATTTCATGTAGGACCTCAAGGACTTTGGGGTGATCAATCAGAACACTCGCGGGTCCACCCGGTACAGCACGATGTTCGGGTGGTAAAGATTCTTTGTTATGATGGATCCTGTCGAGTTGGTCAACGATTGCATCGACTTCGTCACGTTCAAGAATTGCGGGACGCACGAGGAATCCGGTTAAGTCAAACCGAAATTTTTCTTCATCAGTCATGGGTTGGTACCTCATGTTGTTAGTTATATGGCATAACCATCGGCCGTCGGAAAAATCGCGAGCGACAAGAAATCCCCAAGCAAAAACACTCGCTTCTACAAAAGAGGTTTGCGTATACCCCACAAACTAAAAGTTTGTGGTACGTGGTACGACATCAGAGAATTATGCCCAGCGGGGTTTTCCGCCGCCGAACCGCTGCTCGCTGATGTTCCAGAGTTCAGAGAGACCGAGTTGTCGTATGTGTTCAATTCCGGGTAGGAACGGATCGTTTACTCGGGTTAGCCACTGTTGGAGGTCTGCTTCTAATTCCGCTCGGAGATCCTGTGAGTCTTCGTCATCAATGAGATTGTTCAATTGATACGGGTCGTTATCGTTATCATAAAGGAGCCAACCTGTACCATCGTAATGACGTGCGTATGTATAGCGATGCGTTCGGACACCGCGCCACTCGCGGATACCGAAGTGGAAACCCTCGCTGCCATGTAAGGGTACGCCAAGGAAGACGGATTGCGGTTCGTCAATCGTCTTACCAAGCATCGCCTCTGAAAGGTCAATGCCTTCGACACCTTCAGGGGTCGGTAAATCGCATAAGGATAGCATTGATGGCATAAAATCAACGAGACTTAGCAAAGTATCACGGGTAACGCCTGCGGGTATTCTGCGGGGCCAGCGGATCATGAAAGGGATCCGGGCAGATTCTTCCCATGGACGCTCTTTTCGGACGTGTCCGTGGCTACCGAGCATATCCCCGTGGTCGGATGTGTAGACGAGGATCGTGTCGTCAGCGATTCCGAGTTCGTCGAGTGCCTGCATTAAGCGTCCGAGATTTTCGTCTAAAGCCGTGATATGTGCGTAGTAACCGGAGATATCTTTCCGTGTCGCAGGTGTGTCTACTGCATTCGGACGTAACTGAATTTCTTCAGGCGGATACATCTCCTTGTAGTGTTCTAGGACATGTTCGTAAGGGTTGTGCGGTGGTCCCCAACTCATATAGAGGCAGAACGGTTCATCAACGTGGTCACGGCAGTATTGAATTGCCTGATCGGTTTGAAACTCCGGTTCATAGCCGTCAATCTGGAATTGGTTTCCGTCAGAGTCGTGGTAGGGTGCATTGAAATAGTTATGATGACAATTCCATCCGACCCAGTGATCGAAGCCGAAACGCATCTCAGGCGTAATAAACTTATCTCTCGGCATACCACCGAGGTGCCATTTACCGATGTAGCCGGTTGCGTAGCCAGCAGCCTTAAAGACTTCCGCGATACCTGTTTCGGACAAGGGGAGCGGTAAATCATTGGAGACGGCTTTATGATTCAAAGGATATTTGCCTGTCATGAGGCATCCACGCGCAGGCACACAGATCGGGACATTGGTGAAGGTGTTCGGAAAGAACATGCCTTCCTGTGCGAGTTGATCCATCGCAGGCGTTTGCACTTGCGGGTTGCCTGCACAGCCGACATCGCATTGGCGGTGTTGGTCACCGAAAACAAAAATCAGATTAGGTTTACGAGTAGTTTCCATATTTTTAAATATTGGGTTTCTGCTCCGATTTTTTCCGTTGTCAAAATCGGGTTTGTGTTAAGTGGATACTGATTTGTAACAGTAGCAGCAAATGGACAAGAATACCCCATGATTGGACTTACATCGCCCTACAACGTTATTGGGTCCAATGTTCGCTATTGCATCCACGTGTAAATTTGGCGGAGGGCCCCTTCACTTCCAGTCCACAACGCTCTTTTCAAGGGTGAAACGACCTTTGTATAACTGGCGAAATCTGTCTGCGTCGCTCGGTACTGTTCTTTGTGCGCGATTAACCCTACGTTCTCCGGCGGTGATGCCCCAAAATCGATCCATTCATACCCTTCCTGACACGCTTGTGTGATAATATAGTGGAAAATCGCGTTGTTGGGACGATATTTCAGGAATGCTGGCACGGATGCCTCACACCACAGCGTCACTGTCCGATTGAAACGTAGGTAGAGCAGCCCGGCGATGATCGTGTCGCGATATGTCGCGATGGCAAGTTTGGCTATTTTTTGCTGAAGTAGCGTTTGCATGAGCGATCGCGGTTTCGGCGTACCTCCTAACCGTTTGACAGTCATGAGATACATGTCGTAGAAAGTGGATAACGCCTCTTCACTGTCTGTATCCGTAACCGATACCCCCGATTTTTCTGCCTTCCGAACGGCACCACGCACGCGCTTGTTGTAGGCGTGCCAGAGTACCTCAACATCTCCATCCGTTTTCAATAGATGTGTGAAGTGATCCGTCCGTTCATACCCAGTTTTAGTGAAAAAATCGCCGTAGGCTGTGGTATGTTCCGGTGTCAATGTCCAACGGATTTCACACCATCCGTTTTCTGCTGCAGCGGTTTCAACAGCAGCAATCAACGCTTCGGGATTTGTGGGTGTGTTGTCCGTGAGATGTATACCACCGAAGAGATTCCACGGCATTGAGTGCCACAAACGGATCCCCGGTACCGGTTGAAAGACGAAGGCAGGCAGTCCTCCGATCACCGCAGCTTGTTGCTTGATGAATAGGTAGACCGGCGTAAGTTGTTTGAACGCACCCGCTAACGCATCTCGCCACGCGAGGCTTTGGAAGGCAGTCGTGTTTGGGCATTGCTGAATGATAGCATCCCATTCGTCATGATTTTGAGGGGTAAGCGGTTCCACCGTGTACATACGCAGCCTAAACGGTTAGGCAACCAACGCCGCGAACAGTGCCTTGATGTAACCGACGGAATAGGCTAATCCTACATTGCCTTCTAAGTTCGGGATGTGATCGGCGTTGATGCATCCGTCGAATCCGACCTTCTGGAGTTCGCGAATAATTTTGAAGACGTTCATATCACCGTCGTCAAGGAGGACCTCTTCAAACGCGCCAGCGGTTGCGAGACTGCCACGCACGTTCCGTAAATGTACCATGAAGATCCGTCCTTTGCGTCCGTAGTTATTGATTTCGTCAAGGACGATGGTGCTGCCGCCTGCTTCAGCACGCGTGCCGCAGCAATACAGGTAACCGACGTTTCTGCTTGGAAAGGCATCAATGACGCGGTGGAAGCCGAGGCTGCCGAGTGGCGTGTCTGGGTTCGGTACATCTGACGGATGGATGGCGAGTTTGATTTCGTATTCATCAGCAATAGGCACAAGCGCGCCGTAAACCTCAGTGAAACGTTTCCACCACTCGTCAAGTGCTTCCATTGTCGGTGTATCTGGCGAGTTTTTCGTTGCAGCACGGCTCTCGCCGCGCGAGGTATAGCCGCCTCTGTGGACAGAGGAATAACGCGTCATGAGATAGTCGAACGTATCGCCCCAGAACCGTTGACGTGCGATCGGCACACCTGCTTCAGCGAAGACCCGGAGTGCGTTGCAGGTGTTCTCCAGTTCCTTTTCACCATCGGGTTGTCCTGTCATAAACTTCTCGGTGATGTTTGGGAGTGTCACGCGGTTGATGTCGAGTCCCCAAGAACGGATGCGTTTTTTGATTTTTAGCAACTCGTCTAAATCGGGGTAACCTTGTTCGTTGACACCGGGAAAGGAATTGCTGCCACCGAAGTCGATGTAGTCGGCACCGAGTTGTGTGACCTGTTTTAGGTAGCTATCTGAAAGTCCACCATCCCAGACTGAAATCTTCATTTTTTAAATTTCCTTGCGGTTCGATAGGGCATAATTAGGGAATTGACATGCTTTTCCGTAGATCCGCCTCCATTACATTACGGGCTGCGGTTGTGAATGATACTCTAAAGAAACTTTCCTTTTTTAAATTTCCTTGCGGTTCGATGGGGCGTAATTAGGGAATTGACATGCTTTTCCGTAGATCCGCCCTCCATTACATTACGGGCTTTCGATTTGATGTTTACCAAGAGAAGAAACCACTGGTGCCCTATGGAGTTTTTCTGCTTTCGGGAGATCGATCCTACAACTATAGGGGTAACGGAACGGGTTGACCGCTTTCAACGGATTGATATGCGGCGAGTGCGATTTCGACTGCTGCGCGACCGTCTACCCCTGTAATCGGAGGCGGCGTATCGTTTCGGATAGCATCTATGAAAACGCGAATCTCCTCTTGCACAGGCGGTGGTACTTCTATATCTGAAATTTTGATCTCCCGCCCGTCGCCTTCAAACGGTTTGACTCGGATTGTTGCATCGCCGCCCCAAGTCTGTGGGAAATAGATGGAACCGCCTTCACAATCGACGCGTCCGCCATACCCGCCAACAGCAGAGATGTGGCTGGAGTGGAGCAATCCGATTGCGCCGTTCGCAAACTGCAACGACGCAAGGACGACATCCGGGTAGTCGCTCTCTTTTTGGACGTACTGACCCCCCGCAGCATAGACGGAAACCACATCGCCGCAAGTCCAGCGCATAAAGTCAATTTCGTGTGCGTTGATTTCCATCAGACTACCACCGGATTTTGCGCGTTCCAGTCGCCACGGAACATAACTCCCGCCACTACGCCAAGGTCCACCGATCCGGTGTACCATCATACAGGCAGGCGCGCCGACTTCACCGCTCTGCACAATTTCACGCACTTTGGAATGTGTCGCGTGGTAACGGCAGACCAGACCGATGGTGAGTTTGACACCGTTTTCTTCAGCGGCGACGATCATTGCGTCGCATCCCTCTAATGTTGGTGCCATCGGCTTTTCAGAAAAGACGTGTTTGCCAGCGTTGGCAGCATCAACAGCCATCGGTGAATGCATAAACCCAGGCGACGCGATTAGCACCGCTTGAATCCGGTCATCGGCGAGTAACTCGTGGTAATCTAATACGTAGGATGCATTGAGGTCCGTCGCGAGCTTTTCTGCCAATGTTTCTTGTAAATCGCTAACACATATAACTTCTATGCCTTCAACAGCGTGTGCGCTTGTAGCGAGGCTTCTGCCCATACCGCCACATCCGATAACACCGACTCCAATCGTTTCCATATTTTTATATTTCCTTGCGGTTCGTTCAGGGGAGATTAGACCTTCACATCCCTCCGCCGTAGAATCGCCCTCCATTACATTACGGGCTACGGTTGTGAATGATACGCTAAAACTTTACCTTTCCTTACGGTTTTGTGCTTTTCCTTAAGGTAAATTAGAAAATTATCTGCGTCTTGCTTTGATGTGTCCCCATGTAACGCTTAGATGATTTGCAGAGGGAGAAACATCAAGCCCTGTAGCATTCATGTTGTTCTGAACCTCTGCGGCACTCAACGCGCGATCGTAGATGCGAAATTCGTCAATATACCCTTGGATAGTATCGCAATCACAACCGTCTGAACGGTCACCAATGCCGAGGAGGAGTCCGCCTTTAGGGATTTTCCCGCCTTTCATGGCGTACTTTTTCGCTTGTTTGCCGTTCACATAATAGTGAACCGTTGCGCCATCGTAAGTACCAGCAAGGTGCAGCCACTCTTCAATTGGAATGTCTTCCAGTACGTTGTCTTTTGCAGCCTGCGTTGATTGACCACCGGCTCTGACGAAAAAACCGTGTTGGTTGTCGTCGTCATCGTAATAGAGGCTTACGACTGCGCTGTTTGTCGGCATATCGTCAAGTGAGATAATCCGGTTCCAACTGTCATCCAGGGCGGTGATATAGACCCAGCATTCCAAAGTAATCTCATCCCAGTCTCGGTCAATTTTCGGTGGGTTTGAATCCTCGACAAGGAACCGGTCAACACTGCCATCAAAGAGAACGCACTCGCCAACTTTGCAATCGGGAGCGGGTGCGAGTTCTGGGTCCCCATGAACGGCAGCAACGAGTCCTGAGAGTACATCTACTGCCTCTGTTTTAATCTTTACCGTATCTTTGTTAAAGGACCAGTAAGCAACTAATCCATTTTCAACTGCCCCGATGATTGCATCGGCAGGCTGCGCGTTCCATACGAGAAGCGCGAGAAGGAAAAAGGTTATTGTAAGGAATTGAGAGGTTCTCACAAAACATCTTTGCTCAGAATGGACGTTGTTTTTCAGACACATGACTGATTCCCTCCTTGGAAATAGTTATAAGTTATAAGTTATAAGTTACAAGAGATTTTTGATAACCCCGACCCCTCTTAACTTATAACTGTTAACTGTTAACTGTTAACTATTTTAAAACATGTCGCGCATGGCACGTTCACGTCTGTCTGCGTCTCGGCGTTCACGCTCTTCATCAGACATTTGTCCGGTCTGTTCAGCAATGACGGGACGGTATTCGGCGACTTCGCTTTTCCGCTTGAATACTCGGAAGTAATCGAAACGGGTTAAGGTTGGCGGGATATTCCCCGGACACAGGGCATGTAAGCCGACATCAACGGCTTCTCCCATCCCGACATTGGTTTGCCCGCAGCTTTTCCACTGGATACCGTCTGCACTCGCGAAAGAGGAAAATTGATTCCCTCGACGTTCGAGACGTAGGAAAAGTTCACGGACATTCCTGAGTCCGCCCCCGCGTCCGCGGAGGTTAAAGGAACGTCCGACGTGTCGCTCAAATCGGACATCGCCTCTAAACGCGTGGGGTCCTGAAGTCTTCTCAAGCCGCAGGAACCGGTTGCCGTTTTTCCAAACCAATAAGCCGCCGTGTTCTCTGAGTTGTGGCGTGATTCGCATACGCGTTTCGATAGCGAAGTCCCCCGGCACTCTCATGAGGAGGCGTGGTGCGCTCATATCGCCGCCACTCCCATTTCCGTGCCAAAGATCTTGTCCGGGTTCAGTTCGCATCTCTAAGTAGCCTTGCCGTTCTGCCCAAGCACCGCCACCTTGTGGGTCTTCCCATCGCCATTCTGGACGCATACGGTTGCCGATAAACTCATCTTCAAACACGAGTTCTGTAAATTCACCAGACGATGCCCATCCTTCAATTTTTATAGCAGAGATAGAGTCGCCAAAGTTTTGGGGCAGCAAGTGGAGGTTGGGTAACTCTTTTTTGTATTCGCTGGGTTCCATACGGATGGGGATACTGGCACCCTCAAATTCGGGATGCTCATAAAAGACGACTTCCGCGCCGTCGCGTGGGAAATCGGGGCCTTTAAAAATACGAATTGACGAAACCCGATCTTCAAACCATGTTCCGCCTTGGGGGTCGCGTAGGTTCGCTATATCGCGCAGGATAGTGATTTTTTTTCCGCGGAATTCGACATGCTCATAGCAATCAACAATCATCGGGATCGTCCCCCACTCCGGTCCAGGTACGTCTAAGGATGACCCGAAGTTGATTGATGAGATTCTGTCGGCGAAGTTGAAAGCGACATCGTGCAAGTTCGGATAAAGCCCGGGACCGAGTGCCAGCCTTTTACCGCGATAGTCACGATGCTGGTGAAGGATTACTTTATAGTTAGGATTTGATGAGAAGTTCGGACCCTTGTAGACCCGAAGTGAAGAGATGTTGTCTTGAAATCCGATGTGTGCCGTAAATGGAACAGGTTCCACGACATACCCCATTCTGCCTCGGAAATTAACGTGCTGAAACACTTCAACGATAAGACGTGGTACGACAACTGGCATTTTTTTCTCCTTTTTTATCAGCCATTAGCAGTCAGCCGCTGACTTTATAGGAAGACCTGATTTGGAGATCAGTTTATATTTTTGATCAATGTTATCCACTGAGCAGTGCTATCTATTTGTCTTTAGGACTTACGCATTTTCCATGACAACTTACCTATCACGCACTGCTGGCGGGGTTTCAAACCCCGCCAGCAAGGGGCTGCGTAGGTCCTATGTCTTTATGTGTTATTTGAGAGTTGCCTCATAAATTTGGGTAAATCCACTCCGATCCGATGTGAATACGACATGTTGTCCATCAGGACTGAAAGACGGATGCGGATGTGTATGTTGCGGTGCATAAACTTGTACTGGACCGTCCGCATAAGGGAAAGGCCCGTTCCAATGTTCACCAATAGAAGAAGCCTCCGGGTAGCATAATGTTTGTGGCGCGCCAATCCCGTCGCGTGGATCAAAAATCTGGATCCCGATGTCTGGGAAGTTGGTATCCGCAACCATACACGTTCCGGCAGGATTGCTAATCGCGTGCCAAGCATTGAAAGTTGCTACCTGTCGTTCTGTTCCCGTGTCAACATTAACGCATCTCACACCTCTGGGCCAATCGACAAAAGCGAGTTCACGCGTCCTTGGAATCCATGTTTCGTGTGTAATCCACTCATTCTTTTCGACATTGCGTGCGTAGAGGCGCCGGTTCCCACTGCCATCACGATGAATTACCCACACGCGGTCGGTGAGAGGTCCCGCGTAATAGAGTAAATTAGCATCGTCAGGACAGAATTGGAGATGTGCGATACTGTCCCGTTGCAGGATAATGTCGTGCTCGCCGGTGTCTGTATCTATAATCGCAAGTGCGGATTCCTTGCCGATGTTGAATTTGACTGCCCACCATTTGTCGTCGTAGCTGAGTGCGGTTGTACCCATAGCGGCAGCGACCATGCCTTCATCTTTCATCGCTGTGGCAGCACTTTTAACAGCAAGTTTTGACTTGCAAGTTACGTCAAAATTAACAAGTTCCCGCTCCTCAAGCGTTTCCAAGTCGAGTCGCCACCCGCTTGTCCCGGCGGTAAAAAAAACTGATTTTCCGTCGTGTGATGGATGCACAGACCATTCTGATTCTGCGAGGTCCGATCTGTCAGTCAACTGGCGAAGTTCGCCTGTCCCCCGTTCCTCCGCGAATATTTGTGGGCTTCCGGTTCGGTAGGAGACAAAAATCAAACGCTGCATTGCATCATCGTACGCCGGTATGATAAAGAACGGGTGATGATGATGTGCGGACGCGGTCGTGACTTGACGGACACGCGTTCCTGTGCGTCGGTCATAAAAAGTTCGAGATTCGGAAGGGCGGACTGTGCCTTTCGCCATTCTTTTAATTTTCCTTGCGGTTAAACGACGTAACCTATCTTTGAGCGTCCTTTAAGGAGCGGCGGGGCTGGTGCCCCGCCGAAACGACCTTTAGATTTTCTATTCCTCAAATGCGGCATCAAACGCTACAGCGGAGGGTTCAAAATCGTAGCCTTTGACAGCACTGCAAGATTCACGGGCACCGTGTTCGCGATCCATACCGCTGTCTTCCCATTCAATGGAAAGCGGACCGTCGTATTCCATGTGGTTCAATGCCCGAATAATCTCTTCAAAATTGATATTACCGCGACCGATGGATCGGAAATCCCAATTTCTTCGGGCATCGCCGAAGTTCAAATGTCCACCGAACACACCAGATAACCGCGGTGTATCTGCCCACCAGACATCCTTCATGTGGACGTGGTAAATCCGGTCGCTTAACCGTTCAAGAAACGCGACGTAGTCTACGCCTTGATAACCGAGATGGCTCGGATCGTAGTTGAATCCGAATGCTGCTCTACCATTGACTGCCTCGATTGCGCGTTCGGCGGTGACGATGTCAAAGGCGATTTCAGTCGGATGGACTTCGAGTCCGAACTTAACACCGACTTCGTCAAAGACATCGAAGATCGGGTTCCAGCGGTTAGCGAAATCCTCAAAACCTGCATCAATCTGATCTGGCGCGGTTGGCGGGAAAGAGTAGAGAAGATGCCATATTGAGCTGCCCGTAAATCCATTAACAACACTTACGCCGAGTTTCGCTGCAGCGCGTGCGGTGTTCTTCATCTCTTCGGCAGCGCGTTCCTGAACGCCAGCGGGATCGCCATCACCCCAGATAGGTTCAGACAAAATTCCTTGGTGCCGACTGTCGATATTATCACAGACAGCTTGTCCGACGAGGTGGTTGCTGATTGCCCAGACTTTGAGTCCGTATTTCGCGAGCAGGTCATGTCTGCCTTGGCAGTAACTGTCATCTGAGAGTGCTTTATCGACTTCAAAGTGATCTCCCCAACAGGCGAGTTCTAACCCGTCGTAGCCCCATCCACTCGCTTTTTCTGCTATTTCTTCCAATGTTAAATCTGCCCATTGGCCTGTAAAGAGTGTTACAGGTCTTGCCATAATAGTGTTGCTCCTTCATGATTGCCCCACCTTGGGGAATGCTTCGCCCAGTGCTGTGCTAATAATCCAGGAAAATAGAGATGGCACAGTTTCTGGGTATTTGAAAAAAAAAATGAGTTAAGTTTGCGCCTTCAAGCGTTCGAGTTCCTCTCGGAGTTCTGCGAGTTCCGCTTCTATCTTTTGGCGTGCGGCGGCTTCTTCGTCGGCGCGTGCTTCAGCCATTTCAGCACGTAGCGTTTGGAGTTCAGCGTGTGTAGCCTCTCTATCAGCACGGGCTGACGCTGATTCCGCTGGCGTTTGAAGCCATTCACCTTCAACCGGATCATAAATACCTAAACCGATTTCGCCAACAGAAAAGTCTAAATTGAGAGCAGCGGAGTGCAAACCTCCATCCGGACCAGGCGAGATCGGCGTATACACACCCTCAACCAAGGTAAAACCCATTATAGGCGATGATAAATATACACCTTCGGCATCATACAAGAAATAGTCTCGGATTCCGAGTGAAGCGTAGAGTTCCATCTTGCTTCCTAAATCGTTGCGATAGGTGCCTTTGCTGGAAAACTCCATCACGAAATCAGGGACTTTTCCCTCTTCCCAGACGAGATACGTCCGTCTATTTTTTTTACCCATCCCGAAAGTGACCAGTACGTCAGGTGCAACCGATTTACGTGGATCCCCCTCTACGTAATACATAAGTATATCGCCAGAGACGTAGACTTCCGGTCTTTCTTCAAAATGGGTGTCAAGGACTTCCAAAGTTCGCGTAAGGATGCGTCTGTGAAGATCGCTAACTGCCATAGGTTGTCCATCCGAATCGGGATAAAGATCCGTCGTTTCCGTAGGTGCGTAAGGGATGTGGAATCGATCTCGGTAGGTTCCCATTAGTCCCTCCTTTTCCGTTTTAATAGATCCTCCGCATAAAACAGAATTTTTGACTACGTAGGTGGTGTATAACTTGCGTCAATCCATGCGCGCTGTTTGCCACTTTCTACGGCTGCGTTGATGAAATGCACGCCGCGTGCGCCGTCTTGGACGGTCGGGAAATCTGTGTCAAATTCAGCAGCTGTTTCACCTGCGAGCTTTGCGGCGATCGTGCGTGCGGCGTTCACATAGATATTTGCGAATGCCTCAATAAATGCCTCTGGATGTCCGAAAGGGATCCGTGAGTTGTGTTGGACAACTTCTGCCAAATAGTCGTTCCCGCGTTTGTAAACCTGTTCGGGACCGTCTGGGAAACGGAGATAGAGGTAATTCGGGTGCTCTTGTTGCCATTCCAGTGAAGCGTCCGTACCGTAAACGCGGATGCGCAAGTTGTTTTCTTCACCTACAGAGATTTGCGATGCGTACAAGATACCGCGAACCCCGTTCTCATAATGGACTAATAGATTCCCGTCATCTTCTAACAATCGTCCCTCTACAAAGGTCGTCATGTCTGCGCAGATTTCTTCGATTTCCAGTCCAGTGATATAGTGTGCCAAGTTTTCGGCGTGGGAACCGATGTCCCCGATACATGAAGATGCCCCGGCTTGTTTGGGGTCCGTTCGCCAGACGGCTTGTTTCGCTCCTTCGTCTTCCAGGAATGTGGCGAGCCAGCCTTGTGGGTATTCTACGACGATTTTGCGGAGCGTTCCGAGTTGCCCTGCTTTTACGAGTTCACGTGCCTGCTTCACCATTGGGTATCCGGTATAGTTGTGCGTGAGTGCGAAGACGACATCGTGCTGTTTGACGAGGTTACAGAGTGCTTCGGCATCGGCAACTGTCGTCGTCATCGGTTTATCGCAAACGACGTGGAACCCGGCTTCAATAAAGGTTTTGGCGACATCGAAATGCACGTGATTCGGTGTCACGATAGAGACGAAATCGATCCGTTCGCCTTCAGGCAGTTGACTCTCTTTTTCTGCCATTTCGTGGTAAGAGCCGTAGACCCGATTTGCGTCGAGGAAGAGTTCAGCACCTTGTTGACGCGATTTTTCGGGTGATGATGAGAACGCGCCAGCGACGAGATCAATTTCGCCATCGAGTGCTGCGGCTTTACGATGGACGGCACCGATGAATGCGTCCGGTCCGCCGCCTACCATGCCATAACGTATTTTCCTATCCAGTGGCATTTTGGGTATTTTCTCCTTTGCTGTTTAATATGGGCTTGCAAACTTCGCCCTATAAAGATATTTTGATTCCACTTTATATTATTCCACATTTGATGATTTTTTTCAAGCGTTTTTGTGAGTGTGTAAGGGGACGCGGCTTATTGTCTGAATCGCGGATTACGCGGAGAACACAGAGAACGCGGAAGTTGTCTGAAATGATGTCCTGTTTCCAGCGGGTGCAATCCAATTCCTTTAGATGGTAAGGATTTCTGGCACGATTAATCAAAAATTCCTCTCTGATTGCGGATGTCGGTGAGTGAAGTGTTCACGGGTGTTGCGGAAAGCATCAGCACTTTGGTTTTTGTGCCTTCCTTGATGACCTCCTCTAATAGCCGAGAATAACGACTGTGGCGGAAGTTGCCATCTTTGTCCTCACGGGGTTTGGTATCGTTTCGGAAGTTGTGGGATTCGTCAATAACAATCAGATCAAAATTCTGCCAGTTGAAATCTGCCAGATTGACACCGCCAGAATCACCGCTATATCTGGATAGGTCAGTGTGTGATAGTAAGGTGTATCCAAATTTATCGTCGAGGAACTCATTAGATGCTTGTGAATTATAGGCTGGATAGCCTGCCCAATTTTCGCGGAGTTTTTTCGGGCAGAGCACAAGCACGCGTTCGTTTCGCAATTCAAAGAACTTGATAACCGCGAGTGCAGTGTATGTTTTACCTAACCCGACACTGTCCGCTAAAATACAACCGTTGTGTCGTAACAACCGAGCGATAACACTTTTCGCTCCGTCTTTTTGGAAGTCGTATAACTTATCCCAGATTTTCGTGTCGTATAGATGTATATCCTCAAGTGCCTGTTCGTGTGTTTTTCGGGTTTCAATTTCTTCACGGAAGAGTTCGTATAGGGTTTTGTAATAGATGAGTTCTGGTGCGTGATCCTGTCCGATCTGCTTCAGTTTTGCCAACACTTTATCTTTAACATCTTCAACCAGTTCGTCGTTATGCCAGAGTTCGTCAAACCACGCCTTGAGGTCGGTCCGGTCGCGGTCGCTATCCACCTCAAGATTAAGTTCAATGTTGCTGTTATTTGCGCTGAGTCCGAGTCCGCGTACCGTAAAGTTGGAGCTGCCGAGGATTGCTTTGTCAACACCGTTATTGGCGATATGGTACATTTTCCCGTGTATCAGGTTTGATTGGCGGGTTGTACGGATTTCTACCTTCTCTTTTATCCACTTGGCACAGGCTTTGGCAATCGGTTTCTGCCGGAGTTGCTGGTTGAGTGCTAAACCTGTGTCTGTTATATCAAACGCTTTTTTATCTGTGTTATTCGGATCCATACGTTTGACGAAATCGGGGTCCCCGAAAAGAAAACGGAGTCCTTCTATTTTGTTGAGGGTGTGTTGCATCTTTTCATAGGCGTAGATGGTGAAGTAGGCGGATACGATGGAGAGTGCGGAACCGTTTTTAATTTCTTGTTGTAGAAAATCGTGGACTGTTTCACGAAGCAGGTTATCTCGGATGCCGGATTTTAGGGATGTGTTTTTATTTGACATAGGTATCTCTATTTGTAATGTAACTTGATTTCGATGAAAGCAATAGTGCGGCGTTGATAATAGGGTTTACGCAAACCGAAGTACATATCGGACGTTTGGACGCAAAAAGCGATAATTTCCGTCCTTTAAACCCCCTAAAGAATCAACGGTATGAATGCCTTATGGGCATTCACCGCCCCTTATCAGGGGGACTTTAAGAGGGTATGCGTAAGTCCTAAGATAATTTGCATTATAGCGGAACTTCGGGAAAATGTCAAGGATGGCAGGCTGATGAAACAGAGCCATTCAATTTTCTGGAAAACAACTAAATTACCTTATGATTTTGACGTATCTAAACACGAAAATCCGCGTCCTCCGCGATTCAGACAATTTGAAAACTGAATGACTCTGCAGGTTGGTGACAGGATTTTGCGTAAAACATGGATTTGTGATATACTATTGCAGAACTGAAGCATTTTGCTATCTGCTGTGAACTTGGAGGAAAATTGCATGCATACACCACCAGAAAGAGATTGGGATGGGACGGTTGTCCGTTATCCAGATCCGGCGATTGAGGTCATAGATCCTCGTTTTGGGAAATATAAGATTGGCAACTCTGTTGTTGAACGGTTGTGGACAGGGTCGCGTTGGGCAGAGGGACCTGTGTGGTTCGGCGATGGCGGGTACCTGCTGTGGAGCGATATTCCGAACAATCGGATTCTGAAATGGGAGGAATCCAATGGTCAGGTAAGCGTCTATCGCAAGCCGTCAAACTATAGCAACGGACACACCCGCGATCGACAAGGTAGACTCATCAGTTGTGAACACGGCGCGCGGCGCGTTACACGCACAGAATACGATGGTACAATTACCGTACTGATGGATAGTTTTGACGGCAAACCGCTCAATGCACCGAACGATGTTGCCGTCCACCCGGATGGGGGTATCTGGTTTACGGATCCCGGATACGGGATCATGCTCAACTATGAAGGACATATCGCGGCGTTTGAATTGCCGACTTGCGTTTATCGTCTTAATCCTGATACTGGGGACGCAACCGTTGTGATAGAAGCACTCGAAAAACCAAACGGTATCTGCTTTTCACCGGATTATGATAAACTCTATGTCGTTGATACGGGGGTTACGCATACAGAGGGAACGCCACGGAATATCTACGTCTACGATGTTATTGATGATGAACGCGTGGGTGAGCAAGCGGTGTTCTGCGATATGGCTCCGGGGATTGCTGACGGTATCCGGTGCGATGTTGATGGCAACCTGTGGGCAAGTGCTGGATGGGTCGGTGATGGATACGACGGTGTGCATGTCTTCGCATCAGATGGGACGCTAATCGGGAAAATTCATCTCCCTGAAATCTGTGCGAACCTCTGCTTCGGGGGCGTGAAACGGAATCGACTGTTTATGATGGGTAGCCAATCGCTCTATTCGGTTTATGTAGAAGCGCAAGGTGTGCCGCTTTTCTAATCGGGATTTGTAATCCCGCCTACAGAATGATGAACACAAACAACTTAGAACACATTGACTGTCCGATTTGTGAAGAGGATAAAGCAGAACCCCTTTTTGATAAAGATTCTTTGTCGGTCGTTATCTGCAAGCGATGCCGGTTGCGGTATGTGAATCCGCGCGTCAATCGCCAGACGCTTGAGGCAGAATATATGGAGACTTACTATCCTCCAGATAAAGTAGAACGGATCCGTAAGGATAGCATGGAGTGGTTGCAGATGAATGAACGCCTCACAGAGTTGGAAGAACAGCATCCAAGCAAAGGACGACTGTTGGATGTTGGGTGTGGTATCGGCACTTTTCTCCATCTATCTCGTGAACACGGATGGGAAGCACACGGTATTGATCCGTCGAAGAGTGGGAGTGCCTTCGCGCAGAAAAAATATGAACTCGATGTGCGGTGTTCGGATATTTTTGAGGCGAACTTCCCGTCTGCGCATTTCGACGCGATTGTGCTTTATCATGTGTTAGAACATATTTCTGAACTCAATCCGTTCCTGAGTGAATTGCGTCGGGTTTTGAAACCGGAGACCGGCACCTTGGTTATTGAAGTGCCGAATGGGGAGGGTTTACAGAGTCGTCTGCAGAAAGCGGATTGGCCCTACGTTCACCCGCACGATCATCTGTACTATTTCTCGGCACACTCTTTGCCGCGGCTGCTTCAGAAGCACGGGTTTCAGAATGTTACGTTAGGCAAACCGAAGCGCGTCACCCCAACAACGAACCTCCGTTTTACCTTGCGTCAAGCAGCGACTTCGCTGTTGGTCCAGTTTCATTTAGGCACAGTGATTCGGGTATATGCGAGTTAGGAGATAGCTGCTACGGTGACGGTTCTTGATAAGAAAACGTTTGGATGACATCGTTCATAAGGAGCCGCTGCGCGATAGTTTCAAGTACTTCAGCGTTTAGGGTGCCCGTCAGCCAGTATTTATGCCCAGTCCGGACGGTGGTGACACCTGTGACACCTAAATCAGCAATACCTTTGACGGTACTATCGCCGACAGCGTCGGTGACACCCGGCTTGAATTGTACTTCAAGTGTCCAGTCTTTCGCAGTGTCGTTTTGCGTCGCGAAGGTGTAGGTCTGTGTAATCGGATCGGCGAGGAGTTCTGTACCGATTCGGTCAATCGCTTGTGCGTCAAGAGAACCTTCAATCCAGTAGATGGTGGCTGTTCGGACAGAATTGACACCACCGATACCGAGGTCGGCGATATCCTCAAGGATACCGTGTCCAACAGTGTCGGGGACTTCGGGTTTATAGGAGACTTCAACTTTCCAGTTTTTCATATTTTTAATTATGGGTCTATTTGGTATTTTTTCTCGCTTTAGGTTTAAGTTTCACCATATTTTCCAAACGGACTCGTATTGCCTCAGAAATCCTTTAGGTGCGTGCTTGTAAACGTGTGAGTTGTTCTCTGAGTTGTTCGACTTCTTCTTCGGCTTTCTGTCGTGCGATGGTTTCTTGTGCCGCGCGTGCCTCTGCAGCTTCCGTTTAGGTATTATACCGTTGTTGGTAGTAGATTGTCAATCTTTTTTTAAGGCTCTCTCAGTGCGAAGAATGGAAGAACTGAACGGCTTGCCTGTAGTTCAGAAAGAGGTTGCTTTTTTCTGCCGAGTTTTGGTATAATACGAAACGCACAGAGAGAAAAAGCGATTCAACAGTTTATAAAGTTATGCCCGGTGCGGTTGGAATGCAGATCGCAAGAACCCCTTTATCCGCGATCCGCCCTTATCAGAGGGCAGGCGAGGACGCAGCGAAACCGCACCTATTGGATGATGAAAAGTGGTGGAAAGATGTCAAAAAAACAGATAAATGTGTTGGTCTTCGGGGCGCATCCCGATGACTGTGATATTAAAGCGGGCGGTGTCGCGGCGCAATATGTGCAACAGGGACATCGCGTTAAGTTTGTCTCCGTTACAAACGGTGATGCGGGACACCACGAAATGGGTGGTGGGCCCTTGGCACAACGACGCTATGCTGAAGCACAAGCCGCCGCCGAAGTTATCGGTATTGAATATGAACTTCTGGACAATCACGACGGCGAACTGATGCCGACGTTAGAAAACCGGTATCAGATCATCCGTACGATTCGTGAATTCCATCCAGATGTGATTATGACGCATCGTCCCAACGATTACCATCCGGATCACCGGTATACGTCAACGTTGGTGCAAGATGCGGCGTATATGGTTACCGTTCCGAATATCTGCGCGCTTACACCGCATCTGGAGAAGAACCCTGTTATCGTTTATTTGAGCGATGGCTTTATGAAACCCTATCCGTTCACACCAGATGTGGTTGTCGGTATTGACGCTGTAATTGAGCAAAAGATTGATATGCTCCACTGTCATGTATCGCAATTCTATGAATGGCTGCCTTATAACGGTGGCACGTTGGATACTGTCCCTGCTGATGCTTCGGCACGACGGGCATGGCTCGCTGAACGGCTCTTGAATCGTTTTCGTGATACAGCCGAAAAGTATCGAGATTTGTTGATAACGCTATACGGCAAAAAGTCAGGCAGACAAATTGTATACGCTGAGGCGTTTGAAGGCTGCGAATACGGTACATCACTGACAGCAGAAAATATACCGACCCTCTTCCCATTTTTTGAATAAGGATTTGCGTAAACTGAGCAAATATCGAATATTTGCTGAACCCCCTAAATCCCCCTTATCAGACGGACTTTAAGGCTAAACCCCCTAAATCCCCCTTATCAGGGGGACTTTAAGAAGAAGCAGTATGCAAGTTCTATTAATAAGGAGTCTCGTTTTAGATAGATGCCAACAGAACAAGCCAGTGCCAAGACGCTCATGTATATTGTCTGCGTTATTGGTCTTATCTTTGCGATTGTTATGGTGATCCTCTTTTTCAACGCTGCGCCTGCGCGTTCCAATATTGAGGTGCATCGCGCTTCAAATGAAGATACTGAGTGTCTGAAATGCCATTTAAGAGGCGATGAAAAATCGCCGACGATGCCACATCTGAATCTCGGTCGGTGTAACCTCTGCCACGGATTATCAAAGGAGCAGCCGGCACCTTAGATAACAGCGGGTAGTTCATACTGGTAAACTAACAGTTTGCGGTACAAGTAGTGCTGCCTTGATGCCTACCCACGTGATGCTATCTTCTATTTCACTGATAACCTGAAGGCATTCAAACTGATTTGCCTTTAACACGGATTGAACTTGTTCGAGTTCGGTCTCTAAAATCCCAGAAAAGATGACGGTCCCCGCGGGATGTAGCCGCTTAGCACAGTCTGGGATGATCGGAAGAATAGCCTTCGTCAAGATGTTTGCGATAATAAGATGGTATTTACGTGCGACTTCTTTAAGCCCATCCCCTTGAGATAAACGCACATAAGGTGTCACATCATTCGTTTGGAAATTCGCTGCGGCGACAGGAATAGCTGTTGGGTCGAGTTCGATTGCATCAACCTGTTTCGCGCCGAGTTTGATAGCGGCGATTGTTAGGATACCGGAACCCGTTCCGATGTCAGCGACCATGTGATGCGGTTCGACTGTCGGTTCCAACAATTCAAGCGAGAGCCGAGTCGTCGGGTGGTACCCTGTGCCGAACGCCATCCCCGGGTCGAGTTGGATCAGGATATCCGTTTCATTGTGCGGTGTATCGTGCCATGTCGGTGTGATGCGTATCCGTTTTCCGATCCGTTGCGGCGGGAAAGCGGCTTTCCACGCTTCTGCCCATTTTTCGGATTTGACATGTTTTAGGTCGATGGTTGCGGGTGCGGGTTGGACATTCCACGTTGGCAGTTCTGAGAGAAAGTCTCGGAGTTTTTGCATCCGCGCGCCAAGCCGATCATCTAAAGGATAGTAGACGATGAGATCGATATTAGCGGCATTTTCTTTGAATTCAACGCCAGTGGCATTCATTTCAAAGAGGCAGTTAGCGACTGCCTCGGATGCCTCTTGAGAAGTGGTGACAGTGATCTGTGCCCAGTCCATTTTTTCACGTACCACTCGAAAGCGCAGCGGCTCCTATTGTTAGGATCCTTCATCTTCATGTTTACCGAGCAGTTTCTCCCAGAATCCACTGTGTTCGTGCTGATAGGATTCGCCCCGCAGTTGCGCGAACTCTTCTAATTTTTTCCGCTGCTCGTCATTAAGATTTTTTGGGGTTTCAATGTCCATCTCAACAACAAGATCTCCTACATAAGAGCGTTTATAGTGGGGTACCCCTTTGTTGGGAATCCGCAGCTGCGCGCCATACTGGGTGCCGGGAGGGACCTGCAATTCTTCACGTCCATCAATACCTTCAACTTCAATTTTCCCGCCGAGTGCGGCTTGGACGAACGAAATTTTGGCGGATGTAATGAGATCGTTTCGATGACGTTGGAAATGTTTATGTGGTGCGACGTTGATGACGACAAATAGATCTCCGGGAGGTGCGCCGTTAGCCCCTGCTTCACCTTGACCGCGTAATTGGTATTTAAAACCGGTATCAACGCCTTTATCAATATTAATTTTAATGTCGCGTGTATTTCGAACACGCCCTCTTCCACCACAAGGTGGACAGGGTTCTTGAATGACCTCACCTGCGCCGCGGCATTGCGGACAGGTACGGGACATCATGAAGAAGCCCTGGGATTGACTGACCTGCCCCCTGCCGTGGCATTGTGGACACGTTATGACTTGGGTGCCTTTCTTGGCACCGCTGCCGTGGCATTCCGGACAGGTTTCAATCCTCGGTACTTGAATCGTGACCTCTTTGCCGTGGATAACATCTTCAAGTGTCACATCAAGGTTGTACTGTAAACTCCGCCCTTGTTTACGACCGCGTTGGCTGCCGAAGAGGTCGCCAAAAACATCCCCAAGCAGGTCATCCAAGTTCACGCTAAACCCACCAAAATCGGTATCCATCCCTTCTAATCCGGCGTGCCCGTATCTATCATACCTGCCCCGTTTTTCAGGATCGCGTAGAACTTCGTAAGCCTCTGTCGCTTCTTTGAATTTATCTTCAGCTTCTTTATTGTTAGGATTCTTATCTGGATGGAATTGGATGGCGAGTTTGCGATATGCCTTTTTTATCTCGTTTTCATCGGCGCCACGCCCCACATCCAAAACCTCATAGTAGTCGCGTTTTTGCGTCATGCACCTACCCCTCCTATGCCTTATTCAGTAGTGTCAGTTTCATCACTATCATCTGATGTTTCTTCTTCGCTTGGTCCTTGGGAGACGACCACTTGCGAAGCACGCAGCACACGGGTGTGCAACATATAGCCACGCCGGAATTCTTCAATCACTAACCCTTCTGGCACTTCATCTGAAGGTGTAACGAGAAGTGCTTCGTGCTGATTTGGATCGAATGTTTTACTGACCGCTTCGATTGGCGTAAGGCCGTGGATTTTGAGTGCATCGAGTAACTGCTTATGAACGAGTTGCACGCCCTCATTAATGGTTGTGAATTCAGGCGAAACATCGTCCATGTCAACTTTTTCGCTCACGCTTTTAATAGCGGCTTCCAAGCTATCCAACACAGGCACCATGCCCTCAAGGATCCCTTCGTTAGCGAACTTGAGTTGCCGCTGATAATCGGCTTGCAAGCGTTTTTTGGTATTTTCAGCCTCCGCGGCTGTGCGTAGCAGGCGATCGCGTTCTTCCTTGTATTTCTCATGCACTGCCTCTACAGCGGTTTCCACCTCTTTTTCAATCTCTACACGCAATAATTCTTCGCGTTCTGTTTCGTATTGTTCACGAACGCGTTGGATAATTGTCTCTACTTCTTTTTTTACTTCGGATGTGAGGTTGGAAGTACTCTCTTCGACGGGTGAGATACGTTCTTCTATCTCTCTTTTGACTTCGGATTTGACTGTATCAAGTGCTGCCTCAGCCATTTCTCGCATACGTGTCGTAAAAGATTTTTCTTTGCTATCCGCAGTATCGTTATCAGTAGACGCTTCTGCATCAGTTGTAGATGCTTCTGCGTCAGTCGTCTCTTCGGTATCTGTTTCTATGTGTATTTCTTTAACTTCAGGCATAATACAATCCTTTTATTTTTTCGTGCGATCAATAATGAAGTAGACTTCGTTTTACCCGTGAACAGCATCAGCGAACGCTTTCATAAGTTCAAAGGAGTCGTTTTCTTCGAGGACATTTCCGGTGACAATGAAATCGGCACCTGCTGCCACTTTTTCTGCAGCGATTTTGGGGGTCCGGATGCCGCCGCCAATAATTAAGGGTATATTAATCTGGGCTTTCACTATAGAAATCATTTCATCAGGGACGGGGTGTGATGCGCCACTCCCTGCCTCTAAGTACACCATCTGCATACCGAGGTACTCAGCGGCTAATGCGTGCGGTCCCGCTATATCCGATTTATCGCGGGGGATAGGGATAGTGCCGCTCATAAATTCAACGCTGGTTCTGCCATTACCGCCGTCAATAAGCATATAGCCAGTAGGTATAGGTTTAAGCGCGTAGCGTTGTATCCAAGGCGCTGCTTTAACCTGTTCCCCAATGAGATAATTTGGGTTGCGTCCACTGATTAGAGTTGTATAGAGAATCGCGTCAGCATGCGGTGTGAGGTGCATAGAATCGCCGGGGAAAAGCACGACCGGTAGGTCTGTTTCCTGCTTGAGTGTTTTCGCAATCGGATCCAAGTCGTTTGTTAAAAAGCTGCCGCCGAGTAGGATCGCATCTGCGCCGGCGTGTTCGACTTCGCGAGCGAGTTTGGCACATTTTTCAACGGCGCACTGCTCCGGGTCAATCAGCACAAAATAGCCGGCATCATATTTTTTAAGGACTTCGTGGAAGTGGTCGAGAACCCAATTCGATCTCAAATGCGATTTCCCTTCTTTCGCTGCGTTAAATCCTGCGCTGCGAGTTGTGATTTTGTTGGTGTCAGTGAATCACCAATTGTTCTATGAATTTTACCATATTTATGAAGGTTTGTCAAATTCTGTAGCGTCGCGTTAATTCATAAAGTAAGACCCCGGCAGCGACGCCAACGTTAAGAGATGATTGTCCTGATGCCATCGGGATACGGATTAATTCCGTGCAGGATTGGCGAGCTGCATCGGAAAGTCCTGTGTTTTCATTACCGATAACGATGGCGGTAGGCGGGTCAAATTCTGTTGTGTATAACTGGTGCTCCGCGCTGGCTGTTGCCCCTAACACGTACCAACCTGATGCCCGAAGCACCTCAATTGCCTCACTGATACTTGGGGCATGGAATAACGGCAACCGTCCGACTGCTCCTCGTGATGCCCGAATGCAGTTTTTGTGAAAAGGGTTCGCCCCATCATCGCTCAATAAAACACCTGATACACCCGCTGCGTCAGCTGTCCGTAACGTCATCCCAAGATTATCAGGGTTTCCAACATTCTCAGCAATGAGTAAGACACATCTCGGACTAAAGTGAAAATTGAGGTTCCTGGATGCTGAAAGGAAGTTCGGGTAACTGAGATGCACCGAAGCCGCTATCGGCGGGATAGGTCGTGTTGTTGTGACTGAACCCATCACGCCATCGCTGACTTGATAGGCAGATAGATTTTCGGCGGTTGCTTGTGTGAGAAGTGTTTTTCCTTCCAGTGTTGCAAGAAATCCTGTGGTATAGAGCAGTGTTTCGATCGGAAGTCCGTCCGCTACGGCGCGTTCTACTATCAGATGCCCTTCAATGAGGAATTGGGCGTGTTCAAATCTACCTTTCAATGAGGCTAATTTCCGCAGATGCGAGACGATCACATCCTTCCGTTTTGAAACGATACGCTGTTCGGCTTTTGTGTCGCTCCCGCGTTTGATACCTCGATAGCAGGTGCCTGCATCGGTCTGAACTCTATCGCCCTCTAAAACATCGTGAATTCTATCTTCTATCCACTTTTCAGTGAGATGAAAGAGTCCAGTGCGCCGTCGCGGGAATGCGTTCAAGAGTTCCCTCAAACTTCGTTCGGTTGTCGCTGTGAGATGGACTTGATAGTCATTGTCGGGTGTCCTCGCGGGTTCTAACAACATAACGCCATCAAGTTGTTGCCAACCGGCAACAGATACTTCGTAGGCGGTTTGCCATTTACCTGTTTCGCGAAAGGTGTGATACGCCTGTTTAAAACGGGTAACCGCGTCTACATCCGGATACTCTTTCTCCAAGAAAGCGATTACTTCATCGTAGTTTATCATAAAAATGCCCCGATATAGATGGCTCCAAGTCCAACGAATATATCCCATTTCATCCAGTGTTGAATGGATGCACAATTTTCCTTAGAAGCATCTCGCCATAAACGAATTGCTAAACCGATAAGCACGAGATCAACACCGACCACAACAGTTACCAGATAATGCCATGAATACCAGCCGAATAGATACGGGATAGGACTGAACAGGATAAGCAACGCCATGAAACCGATAGCAGTCTTTATAGCAAGTTGTGGGTTGAGGATTGCAAGCGTTTTGAGGTTGTTTTTCAAATCTCCTTCAGTGTCCTCAAGGTCTTTGACGATTTCTCTTGCTGTTGTGAAGAGGAACGCGAAGGTCGCGGGAATCAGTGTGCCCTTCACTGAATCTATGGCGACGCCGCCAGCAATGAAAGTGAGACCGGTCAATCCACTGACGACTAAATTGCCGATAAAAGGGGTGCGTTTCAGCCAGAAAGCATAACTCACGAGTGAGAGGCACACGAGGATAGCAATGCCTGTCGCGTTTCTATTAATTAGGATCCCTAACCAGATACCGATTGCGACAAGGACGATAGCGAAGATTAGGGCATTTCTGCGCCGGATGCGCCCCGACGGGAGTGGTCGCTTTGGACGGTTAATCCGGTCGATGTCATAATCGCAATAGTCGTTTATGGCGTTACCCGCAGAGAGCAAGACAAGCGCGGAGATAGAGACCAATAGGAGACGGATGTCTATAATGTTTGCCACGCTGCCTTGGCTGGCGAACATACCCCCGAGCCAAGCGGAGATGAAGGCGATAACGCCGTTAATTGGGCGCGTCAGTTCAAGGTATGCGAACAGTGTCTTCATGATTTCTCAAGTTTCCATGTGTAAATCCTACAGGACCTACGCAAATTTAGCACGCGATAGTAGATTTTTTAGTTTTAAACCCCCTAAATGCCTCAACCCCCCATATCCCCCCTTATCAGGGGGGTAGGAGATATGCCTCAACCCCCCATATCCCCCCTTATCAGGGGGGTAGGAGATATGCCTCAACCCCCCATATCCCCCCTTATCAGGGGGGAAGGAGATATGCCTCAACCCCCCATATCCCCCCTTCTCAG
>JAJEDN010000115.1 GCA_022821495.1 Candidatus Poribacteria bacterium | reverse complement strand
TCTGATAACATGTCTTCTAAGCGGGAAAGAGGGGTCATTAGATATGTCCTTTCAATAAATGTCAGGTTTATTATGAAAGGATACCCTCTTTTCTGCTATTTGTCTGTAAAAAAGTTAAAATTGTCCAAACTATAGTAACTTATAACTTCTTAATGACTCTAATATTGATCCGAGCCTTCGAGTGGGAGCGCGACTGCCCAGACGTTTCTGTATCTAACGTCGTTGCCGTGATCTTGCAGACGCAGTGGACCGGGTTGGGCAGCTTCACCGACGCTGCCGCCAGTTGTACCTGCCAGTTGCGCGTTATTGATGATGACCAAACCGTTCTGAATAACGGTAATCCGCGGACCTTCCGTCATCTCGCCAGCGTCGTCGAAACGTGGCGCGCGGAAAGTAATATCGTAGGACTGCCATTCGAGCGGGGGTTTACAAGCGTTGACGAGCGGTGCGAATTGGTTATAGATTGCGCCGCAGTCACCCATCCCAGGAACGTCAATGCCGTAGGAGTCGAGTACCTGAACTTCGTATCGACCTTGGAGGAACACGCCGCTGTTGCCTTTCGCCTGTCCGGTGGCTTCTGGCATATCGGGACATCTGAATTCGATATGGACGAAGTGATCCGTAAAGGTTTCCTTGCTGATGATGTCGCCGGTGCGTGGGATAACGAGCATTGCGTCGCCTTCGACTTCCCAGCCGGGGGCGCTGCCATCCATGCTTGTCCAGTTGCTGAGGTCTGTGCCGTCAAAGAGAACGACTGCGGATTCTGGTGGTGTTTGTGTCATGAGTTTTCCTTTCGCGTGTTATGCGTTGAAAATAACAATTTTCAATCATTTTAATGAATTCCGTTTTTTTGTCAAGAGGGTTATTGGTTATTAGTTAAGAGGTTACGGCATACGGAGTATGCCTACTACTTTGCAAACCGATTTCCGTTGACAAAAACTGGTGTGTAAATATAATGAGAGCAAATCTGACGATGTTCATGAAGAGGTTTAGATGTCTACGCAAGGTCCGAATCTGTTATATATCCATTCTGATCAGCACGATCCTTATGTCACCGGTTGCTACGGCGACCCATTGGTACAGACTCCTAACCTTGATAGCCTTGCTGCCGAGGGGGTGGTGCTTGAAAACGTCTATTGTCCGTCCCCGATCTGTGTGCCGTCCCGGATGTCGATGCTGAGCGGACGCTATCCGCACGAAAACGCCGTGTGGACGAACAGCCATATCCTCGATTCTGGGATACCGACGTTCGCGCATGCGATGGGTGCAGCCGGGTATCAGCCGGTGCTTGTCGGACGCATGCATGCATTAGGACCCGATCAGCTGCACGGGTATGCCGAACGTCTCGTCGGTGACCACGGACCGAACTATCACGGTGGAGGCGGCGTTGATCACGGCGAACTCTCTGGGACAGCAGGACCGGCGCGTGTGAGTCTCGAAAAATCTGGAGCGGGACAGAGTGCGTATCAGGTTCACGACGAGGATGTGACGGCAGCGACGGTCGATTATCTTAACCGACTCGGTGTGCAGAAACGGGCGGGACTTCTGGAGACACCCTTTTCGATTTCCGTTGGGTTTATGCTACCGCATCAGCCTTTCGTTGCGCGCCAGGCGGATTATCAACGCTATGAAGCGCGGATGACGATGCCCGAAAACCCTGAACCTTATTCGGAGGCGTTGCATCCCTACTTCCAGTGGTGGCGTGAGAAATGCGGGATCGTTGAAGTCTCCGATGCTGAGATTCTCCGCGCACGCACGGCGTATTGGGCGTTGGTCACGCGGATGGACGTGATGATTGGGCAGATCTTGACTGCACTCCGAGAGAATGGATTGGACGAGAATACGCTCATCCTTTATAATTCAGATCACGGTGAACAGGTCGGTGAACACGGGCTGTGGTGGAAACAGACGTTCTATGAGCATTCGGTGAAGGTGCCTGCGATTTTGTCGTGGCGCGGTACACTGCCGGAAGGGGTGCGATGTGATCGCGTCGTCAGCGCGTTGGATTTAAATGCGACGATGCTGGACGCGCTCGATGCACCTGCGTTGCCACACGCTCGTGGACGGAGTACCTTGCCGCTGCTCCGCGGTGAAGACACGCAGTGGGAGGACATCGCTTTCTCTGAGTATTGCACCGACGACGGCTGCTATCACCGGATGGTTCGCGAGGGTGAATGGAAACTGAATTACTATCACGGACAGCCTTCGCAGCTATTCAACTTGGCGGAAGACCCGAACGAATTGAATGACCGAGCAGACGATCCGGCGTGCAAAGATATCTTAACACAATTGACAGAAAAAGTATTAGACGGTTGGGATCCTGAGCAGGTTGCGGCACAGATGACAGCAAAGCGTGCGGACACGCAACTCCTCGGTAGATGGGGACGAAACACACAACCGGCGGATCAATACCGTTGGAATTTACGACCAGAGATGGATTATTTGGATTGAGAGGAAGGAAAATGAAAAATCCTAAACTTGTTGCTGGACACCTCATGAACGATCAATTATTTGTCAAATCTGTTAAGACTTCAAAACACCTTGATTGGCTCAGGCAATTAGATCCAGAAGAACTTGTTGAGTTTCTTGCTGAACTGCTCAAGTTAGTAACGCAAATCTCAGACGGAAAAAAAGATGCTGAAACGCTTTCGGTTTTTCTTTCCGAATGGCATGAAACCGCGTTACTCAATTCAGAACCGGAAGTTTTGGAAGATATTCTTGAGGCAGAAGAAGAATTGGCTGCTGGTGGTGGAAAGGCGTGGTCTCTGATTAAGAAGGAAATTGGGTTGTGAGACACCAGCGGTACACACTTGAACCACTTCCGAGCAAAGTTGAGGGTTTTATCAGGCGATTAGATCAGGAAACACAAGAGCGAATCAATCTTGCTTTTGTGTATATTACTGGTTCTCCATTTCGGCATGAAAATCCAACAACAATCAAAAAACTGCGTGGCAAGAAAAAAGGATTCTATCGCTATCGGATAGGAACTATCCGTTTTATTTATCGTGTTGACAGAAGTAACCGTCTAATCCGAATTGTGCAAATTGACAATCGTGGTGATATTTATTGATTGCCAACCTTTACACGTAAGAGGAGAACAACATGGCGAACAGCCCGATACTTAAAGGTGAACGTTTTAGTGAAGAGAAAACAAAGCAGATTGCCGAGCAATTTTTTCGTGATGGGTTCGTCTATATCCCCGGCGTGCTGACAGAGGGTGAGGTGCGCGCGCTACGGGAGAAATCGGACGAACTTTTCGCGGACCCGGCACTCATGGAGCGAACCAATCCAGAACTTGCGGATGTCCGATATATCCAGATGGGTGCGCACACCGAATCGGGTGAGACGCTGCCCTTCATATTACGGAATACGATTGAACTCGATCCCATCTTCCGAGATATGCTCCTCCGGGAACCGATTCTGAGTTTGGCGGAGGCGATTGTCGGTGAGAATTGCAAGTTCTGTGGACAGAATGTCCTGCGAAATCTACCCGGTCTTTCGATCGACACGTGGCATGTGGACGGTTCTGTGCATTTCCCTGTTACCGAAAAGATGCCGCGCCACGACCCACGCCTACGGATGCCTGTGATGTGGTTCACCGTCCAGATGGCGTTGAACGATATTGATACGCTTGAGGAAGGACCGACGCAGTATGTACCGGGGAGCCACTACTCCGGCAGACATCCGAACGATCAGGAAAACCCTGAGTTTGAGGGCAACAAACCCGTCTCGATTCTTTGCAAGGCGGGCGACATCTACCTACAAGATCCGCAGTGTTGGCACCGCGGCGCACCGAACCTTTCTAACAAGACGCGTTATATTATCCAATCGCAGTATGCGGCGTATTGGGCCTATTGGCGGTTTAGCCTCTGCAACGGTGTGCCTGTCCCTGAAGAGGCAATCGAAAATGCGGATGATCGGTTGATGAGCCTTTTAGGGCGTCCGCGTGTGAGTGAATTGAATTAGGTTAGGAGTTATGGACGCACTGTGGTATTTATAGTACAGCCCATAATTATTGAAACACATCAAGTCGAAGCGATTGCCATCTTATTCCCCCCTGATAAGGGGGGTTAGGGGGGTTATCTTCTGCCATCCTTTCATAGTTTGGACTCCAGTATAAAGCGGGGATTCCTGATAAGGGGGGTTAGGGGGGTTATCTTCTGCCATCTTATTCCCCCCTGATAAGGAGGGTGTTTTTGCTGGGGTGTTTCTTCTTAGGGGGGTTATCTTCGTAAAAGTGTTTATTTATTTTTGGATTTTACTATAACCCCCTAAATCCCCCTTATCAGGGGGACTTTAAGGGCCTTTAACCTCTAAATTTTCCTTATCAGGGGGCTTATGGCTTATGGAAGTGCTGTGTAAGTTCTATATAATTGAGGGTGTTTCATAAATTATTGCGACCCCAACAATAGCAAGTCGTGCGGCAACTCGTAAAATCTAACGATAAGAACGCTTTTGTACCATAATCTGTTAGATTGTGGTCTGTGGGGGACAGATGCTATCGATTGTTGTCCGTTGATTGCCCGCAAACTAAGAGTTTACGGTACGAAACTTCCATGAATAATGAACACCCTCATTCCATTGTAACGCTGATTCTGTGGGTGCCACCAGGTCGAGCCTGTATTAGGTAATGCTTTGGAGGTGGATCAGTATGAGGTTCCCAGTTATCCTTATTAGGATCCCACGTCACGGTAACATGTAACATTCCTTCCCCTATTGTAATGCGGAATCGGACCCCGTTATGGGTAGGTGTTCCTTCATCTCTGTCTCCATTGGGTGAAGATATGTCAAATCCAAAGCCCTCTCCGTTTTCACCACGCGGGCCCATGTAGTTCCTGGGGTAATATATTGTCACGGACCAATGTCCAACAGGGTCATTGTCATAGTATATTGCATTCGGTGTATAGTGGCGGGGACCGGGTGGCGGTTGTTGTTGTTGTGGTGGCGGTGGCGTGATCGGTTGTTGTGTGCCACCATTGGGCGGCGTTTGGGGTTGTTGTGGTGGCGGTGGCGGCGTGTCGTCAGAGTTGTTATCATCAGCCGGATCGTTGCCTACAGTACCGGTGTCGCCAGATGAATTGATTGTTGGTGTTGGTGGTGGCGGTGGCGGTGGCGTGATCGGTTGTTGCGTGCCACCATTGGGTGGCGTTTGGGGTTGTTGTGTGTCATCAGAGTTGTGAT
This sequence comes from Candidatus Poribacteria bacterium, assembly GCA_022821495.1. Classification (GTDB taxonomy): domain Bacteria; phylum Poribacteria; class WGA-4E; order WGA-4E; family WGA-3G; genus WGA-3G. Next base: position 21,778 of record JAJEDN010000115.1, on the reverse strand, counting down.
TCGCATTGGAATCATCGCCAGCAGCTGTGCTACCGGTCGCTCCGCTCGTTGGTGGTGGCGGTGGTAGTGGTTGCTGTTGCGGCGTGATGGATTGTTGTGTGCCACCATTGGGCGGCGTGATCGGTTGTTGTTGTGTGTCATCAGAGGTGTTATTAGCATTGGGATCATCGCCAGCAGGGGCACTCGCCGGTTCGTCTGTTGGTGCTGGCGGATCCTCTTTCGGTTCTGTCAATGTCTCTACAATCTCGGTGGTATCCATTACCTTTTCTGCCTGCACAATTTTTTCGCCTTCATGATAGAATACATAAACGAGTCTTTCTGGATAGATATGGATGATGGGGCCATTGATGATGCTATCCGCTTTTTCGGTGTCTTTAGGGATAAGGGTCAGACATTCTGAATCAGTACCGTTCTGTATACAAACGAGTTCATCGTTAGGCGATACAATATACTGGTCTATATCGTCAGTTGTCATCATTGAGCCGGTATAAGGCATATCAGAACAACCGACGATACTGAAAAAGGCAATTAGGATACCACTGATGAAACTTAACGATACAGATGCAACTTTGCGCGGATTCACCTTCGTCTGCTGAATGCTGTCGAGTGTTGGCAAGACAGCGACTACAGTTTTGACACAGCGCAGGTGGGACATACCCGTAATTTTCAATTCTGTTTTTGTCATACATGATTCCTTTTTACACCAATTCAAAAAATAAGAGTGCTTTCTATCTATACTTAGTTTTTGGACAATTTTATCCGTTTCCGTATAGGGCGAAAATAAATTTGTAGCATACAAACTTTCCAGTTCGCGCGACAATGTGCTTTTATCAAACTCACGTCAGTAAGTTGTAATATGACATATTTTTATTTTTTATAAATTAAAATTCATTAATGTCTATACATAACTGAAATTATACAAAGGATAAACGATCAGAATTCACGTTGCGTTTCACTATACCGACACAATTTTGAGGTTCAATGGATGGAAGCGGGATTCTCGTTAAAGGTTTCTCGAATTTGGCGTATCCTATATCTTCCGTAAAAACTTAAGAAAAGCCTCCAGTTACGCGCCTCCGTTGTAAACATTCCTCTTGTGTCCTCGTTTTGACAAGTAAAGGACTTTTGATAATTGGTCGCTAAAGGGGGATCCATACAGATGAAGCGACAGATAAAAAACGCATCTCAACGAAGATTACTCGTTATTTGGGGTGCTGTAGCGATACTCTGCATCGGTTTCGTGCCGCAAGTTAGGGCGGATGCGCACGCTGCACTTGACGAGACCGACTGGGTGCAAACCAACGGTCCTTACGGTGGCGAGATTCTTGCCTTCTATGCTGCCCCTAAAGGTGTGCTTTTTGCTGGAACAGAGGGCGCGGGGATCTTCCGTTCAACGGATCGCGGCAATTCTTGGACACCTGTCAATACTGGATTACACTTTGAGCCGGGAGACGGGTTTACGGGTGTTACCGCCTTCGCGCAAAAGGGGGATACTTTCTACGCCGGCACACGGGACGCTTTATACGCCTCAACCGATGGAGGCAACAGATGGCATCGCGTCCCAAACTTCCGAAACCCTGAATCCATCAGCGGTATTGTAATTATCGCGGACCGCATATACGTTGGCACCTTAAATACCGGGGTCTGGTATTCAGATGATGACGCGAACTCGTGGCTGCAGGTGAACGATGGATTCGGACCTGAATCCGTTCGTGCACTTTCGGGTATCGGGACAACCCTTATCGCAGGCAGCCAGAACCAGATTTTTCGCAAAAGAGCGAAGGCGGACGCATTGACGGCTATCAACGATGATTTTTTTGTACCGCAGATTGAGTCGTTCGCGGTTATGGGGGACCTGCTCTACGTAGGCGCGTATATAAGCGATGGCGAAATTTTTAGGTCTAATGACGAAGGCGACGCTTTGACCGACATCACTCCGGGAAATGTGAGAAACCCCGTTACGGCGTTGAGTGTGTTTGGCGGAACGCTCTATGCCGGAACGTATGGCAGTGGCGTTTTCCGTTCCGACGATAAAGGTGATTCTTGGGCAGCGGTCAACGCGCGTTTGACAGATCAGAAAGTCTCTGCTTTGTTGGCAGTCAATGAAGACACTGTCTTCGCTGGCACTGCAGAAGGTGGTATCTTTCGCACAATGGACGGTGGCGATTCGTGGGTGGCAGTCAACACTGGATTGACGAATACATCGGTTGGCGAGTTGGCTGTTATTGGAAAGACGGTTTATGCCGGAATGAGCGAAAGGCTTGTCCATTCAGTTGACGGTGGAGACTCGTGGCAACCCGTACAGATTTCTTCAGTGCCGGACGAATATCTGTTTTCCACGTTATCCGTTTCGGAGGGCGTACTTTACGGAGGTGCTATTAGATTTGCGCCGCGCGATGAAGGCGGTGTCATAGGTGGTGTTTTCCGGTTGGATAATGAGAGCAGTGCATTGGTTCAAGTTATCGCTGATAATGAATTGACCGGGATTCAGTGTTTGGAGATTGTCGGGACGACTTTCTATATCGGCACCCAACGTGACGGGATCTATAAGTCGGAAAAAGACGCAGACCCACGGACCACGGATCTTGGATTGGAAGGACACTTTATCACAGCACTATCGGTAAATGGAGAGAATATCTATGCTGGCACGGATGCCGGACAAATTTATCTTAACGCGGGCACAAGGAAATCGTGGAAACTGCTCAATTCAACAGATATAGCAGGTCGTCATATATCTGGGCTGAGGTGGGTCGGATCAACGCTCTACGCAGCCTCTTGGGGGAAAGGGGTCATCCGTTCCGTGAATGACGGCGATTCTTGGACACCTATAAACGATGGTTTGGAGGATAGGACTGTTGTGACAATGGCGGTCATTGGCACCGAACTTTACGTCGGCACTTACAGTAAAGGCGTTTTCCGGTGGATGCCGGATAAAAGATGGTGGGAGCCAATCGGTTCGCTGTCTCGTCAGGTTCTATCGTTAGCGGCACTTGACGGTTTTCTTTACGCGGGAACGGCTGCTGGCGGTGTGTTTAAGATCCCGATTCATGGGAAGTTAGGACTGACAACTGAAAATTGATAACAAGGAGAAAGGATATGCGTGAAAAGCCATTTCACTTTAGGACTATTACTGAGATCGCGGAAGAAATTGCTGCCAAGCAGCTATCGCCTGTGGATGTTACGGCTGCGATGCTGGAACGTATTGACCAACTTGACGGTCAACTCAAGAGTTACGCAACTGTGACAGCGGATCAAGCGATGGCTGCTGCACAAGCGGCGGAACGAGAAATTAATGCCGGAACGTATCGGGGTCCGCTTCACGGCATCCCTATCGCAGTGAAGGACCTCTGTTTTACCGAGGGTATCCGGACGATGGGCGGCGTGGAAGTCTTGGCAGATCACGTGCCTACGTTTGATAGCACGGTCATCACAAAACTTACGGCTGCGGGTGCAGTCCTGCTCGGTAAACTCAATCTGACCGAAGGTGCGATGGGCGGGTACAACCGTAATTTTGATATTCCCAAGAATCCTTGGAACCCTGATCGGTGGACAGGCTCATCGTCAAGCGGTTCCGGTGTCGCAACGGCGGCGGGGTTGTGCCTCGGTTCGCTCGGCAGCGATACAGGCGGTTCCATTCGGTTTCCATCGGCAGGATGCGGTGTCGTCGGCATAAAACCGACGTGGGGCAGGGTGAGTCGTTACGGTGTACTCGCACTTGCTGAATCGATGGATCACGTCGGTCCGATGACGCGGAGCGTCGCTGATGCAGGGATTATACTTGAGGCGATCGCTGGGTTTGATCCGAACGACCCGACTTCTCTGCCGAATCCGGTGCCGAATATGCTTGAAGGGATAGGACAGGACCTCCAAGGTGTCCGCATCGGGTTCGATGAACACTATGCGACGCACGATATCGACACTGAACTCGCTGATGCGGTGCGCACCGGTGTGAAAGTTCTTGCGGATCAAGGTGCTGAAATTGTTGAAGTGGAATTGCCCGACGTGGATGAATACGTCTCTGCATGGCCCATACTCTGTACGACTGAAGCGGTAGTCGCACACGCCGCAACCTATCCTTCTCAACGAGATGCCTACGGTCCTTGGTTCCAAGGCTGGCTTGATATGGGTGCGAAGGTGACAGGCGCGGAATATGCAAAGGCGAATCACCTGAGAGCCGCCTGTACAGGACATCTTAGAAGGGTATTTTCGGAAATTGATGTGCTGGTGTGTCCATCAATGTCCGCGCCACCGCACGTTGTCACGGAAAAGGGGTTATACGGCGCGTATGAACCGCGAGACCCGAAGTTCCAACGGTTTACCGTGCCGTTCAACTACAACGGCGCGCCGACGCTATCGGTGCCGTGCGGCATGAACAGCGAAGGGCTACCGTTGAGCATTCAGTTTGTCGGGAAACATTTGACAGAGCCATTATTATGTCGGGTTGGACACGCGTATGAAAGTGCAACACCGTGGCACGACCTTCATCCCGATGTTTAACGGATGGAAAGGTGGAAGAAATCTACTCTCATTCGCTATCTAATTTCTGGTCAGTTGGAAGGATGGCATGGAACGTGAAAGGGGCTTCCCTACGCTTCCTGCCTTCCAGTCTTCCAATCCCGCAAGCAACTGAAGAAATTTTGCGTCCATCTTGCTAAAGCGGCATTACTATTTCTGTGGTAGGCGATACCCCTCTTTCATCGTCTGGATGCTATAGAGACAATGTTCTGCAGTGATGTAGAGTGTCTTGCTCGTTGTGCCGTGTCCAAATGCGACATTGGTGGGTTTATCCGGGGTCTTGACGTACGCCAATTCCTCCCCTTCAGGTGTGTACACGCGGACTCCGGGTCGTGTCTCGTCGCGCACTGCCACGAAAAGATTTCCTTCAGCATCAACCACCATACCGTCCGGCCCGTCTTGTGGGGCGTAGTCAACAAGTATTTTTCGGAAAGTCGCCGTGCCTTCCGGCGAGAGATCATAAGCGAGGAGTGCCATCTGTCCTTTATGCGGTTCCATCTCATCGGGGAGATTACTCCCCATCGCGCCGTTGTCATGACTGATGACATAAAGGGTCTTTTGATCCGGTGAGACCGCCACACCGTTCGGTTTACCGCCATCCGTGACAACGAGGTGCACAGAACCGTCCGTATCAATTCGATAGACCCCAAAGATCGGTTGTTCGACGGGTTCGTGTCCAGCATACCGCGGATCCGTGAAATAGATGCGTCCCTGTTCATCGATTGACAGGTCGTTCGGTGAATTGAAAGGTTTTCCGTTATACAGACCGGCGATAATCTCACTTTTACCGGTTTCCATATCTGTCCGAGTAATCCTACGTCCCCCGAAATCCGCGCCTTCTGCAACAACCAACCGACCTTGTGCGTCAAACTCCATACCGTTGGACATTCCGCTCGGGGAACGAAAAACAGTTGTTTCCCCGGTTTCGGGGTTGTATCTCATGATATGTCCCGCTTGCATATCCGTCTGATCCGTGAAGGTGATGTCGCTAAAATAAACCGTGCCGTCTGGTGCGACGGTGGGCCCTTCTGTGAAATGTGCGTCGCTAAAGAGTTCTGTGAGTTCCGCCCCTGGTGCAATAACGGGGTCGCTACTTTCGGTATTCCCAATGAACGTAGACGTTAAGGTACATACAAGCGTTTGAGACATTTGTAGATTCGGCATATTTCCCTCCTTAATCTGACGATAGGAAAGTGGTTTCATCGGAGTTAATAGACACTTCAAATTTACGAAGTTTCGGAATTATAGTTGGACGAGGAGGTTCAAGGTAAAGTTCTAATGCCTCTTTAAGGTTGTTGATCGCATCATCTTCACTTTTGCCTTGACTGGCAACATCTATCTCTAAACATTGCGCGACAAACAACTCGCCTTCTTGCGAAATGCTTGCCGTGAAGGTTTGCGTTTTCATAATTGACTCCTCTTGTCTGTCGCGAAATGATGTATTGGATTACAATATTAGGACTTACACATTCCCTCTTAAAGTCCCCCTGATAAGGGGGATTTAGGGGGTTTAAACCGTTTTTTGCGTCTAAATGTCCGATATTTGCTCAATTTGCGTAAGTCCTAAATATATTAACCTAAGTTGCCACTTGTAGCACAAACTTTCCAGTTTGTGCCACTGAACGCGCAAACTATGGTAGATTTTAGAATTACTTTTGCCTCTTCTGCAAGCACAAACCCCCCTAAGGGAAACACCCTATCAAAAACACCCCCCTTATCAGAACCCCCCTAACCCCCCTTATCAGGGGGGAATTGGGTCCCTTGTAGATGTCAATATATTTTTCTAATTCACTATAAAAGGGATTTGTAGGTTGGGTTGAACGGCGAATGCCAAACAATCGCTGCCAAACCAGCAACTTCGCAGTGTCTCAGAACCCCTGCGTTCCCAAAAATCCGAGTGAAACCCAACGCTTTTTGGTTTTCAGCGGTATCCGCGTGTTGGGTTTCGCTATTGATGGCTATCACGACGGGTTATCAACAGATGACATCTTCTGTAGAAACCAAAGGCATTTGAACCTTTACCGCTCAACCCAACCTACATCTACTTCTACATGTAAGTGATAAAAAACTGTCCAAACTATAGTATAACTACCTAAGTTGCGACCTGTAGCACAAACTTCATAGTTTGTGGCAGTGAATGTGCAAACTAAAAGTTTACGCGACGATCCCTTCGCGGCTCATGAACACTTTTTACTCAAAAACAGGGGCTGTCTACGCGACATCTTATAAGTAGCAACTTGGGTTATATTAGCATACGTCCCAAGACTCTTTCAACTGTTTTAACTTGTTTCTGGGGTGTACAGTTGCGACAACACAACAGCTATCGTTTAAGGTAGGCACACCGTGAACGTTGTCAACCCATTGGATGCGGTCCGTGTGTTGTTACGCCTTGCCGCGCATGCGCATAGACAGCATCTTGAATCTCAAGAATTTTTACTGCATCAGCAACCGTTGGTTCAAAGGTGCCACCGGTGCTGATTGCGTCAAACGCAGCACCCATTACGCCTTGTATCCGTGCACCGTGCGAGATGTCCTCGCTGAACTGTACACCCTCCGTTGTATGCACTTCAATCAGCGGTTCACCGTTGCGACCGTACTGCTCAAATACGGATGCCTTCGTCCCGATGAATCGGAAGAAATGATCGCCACCGCGGGTGCCGGACGGGTAGTTGTACCCCGATTCAATGATGCCAGTGATCCCGCTTTCCGTGCGTAGCACGCCTATACTCGTATCTTCCACACCTCGGCCATACATCGCGTTCGACATGACCGCGCCGACAACGGTAATCGGTTCATCGCCGACAAACTGGAGGAATGTATCGATGCCGTGTGCTGCCTCAACTGCCCAACATCCGCCACCGGAGATACTCGGATCGTTGTGCCAATAAGAGGGTGTCGGATCATAACGGGACGGGGGACCGTTGTTGAGTCTGCTGTTGTATAACACCAAGTCTCCCAAACTTCCATCAGCGATCATCTCTTTGACAACACCCACGATTCGGCTTGCCCGGTTCGGTAACACAAGCGCGCTGAACACACCGTGTTTCTCGGATGCCTCAGCAGCGGGACGGAGCCTGTCGGCACAATCCGCAAACGGTTTGTCCAAAAGATAGGGGATACGCCGGTCTACGCACGCCTGTACGTGAGCCCCCATCTCAATATGTTTTCCCGCGACAAGCACAGCGTCCGGCTTACTTGTGTCAAGACATTCTGCTGCAGTCTCGAACCCCGGACATTGGAAATCGTCCACCAACTGTTGTCGGGGCGCAGGTTCACCGTCCATAACGCCGACGATCTCATGTCCGAGTCCGTGCGCCGTGCGCGCCATGCTGCGTCCGTGATGACTATAAGAAAGCACCGCTAATTTCATGTTTTGTCTCCGTAGTAGTTGTTAGTTATAAGTTATAAGTTTTTAGTTACCTTCGGATGTTCCGACATCTCCTTATCACGTCGCAACCCAATAGCCGTTGTGGCATCCACAAGAAAGCGTTGATAAATCACTATTAGTTTTCAGTTTTCAGTTTTCAGTTTTTAGTTACCTTCGGATGTTCCGACATTTCTTTATCACGTCGCAATCCAATAGCGGTTGTGGCATCCACAAGAAAGCGTTGATAAATCACAACCCAGACTTATAACTTATAACTTATAACTTATAACTTATAACCATTACCTATAAAATGAATACATCTGCAAGCCGGTGAAAAGCCGGATGAGCACCCATATACCGCCTATCATGAATTCACCGAGGATTAAACCCAGAAACAGCGGATACGCTTTGCGATACAGGCGAATCCCACCGACTTTTAGCAGGATCGTTTTGATGCCCCAACTCAGGAATATAGAGAACCAGAGTCTACCGATCGTCGATCTTTCGCCAGCGACGAGATACCCCGCCGGATGGAAGGGCCAGAACGGAAAAATCGTCCGAAGCCACCAGAGAAAACCCGTGAAAAGCGCGCCGATACCGATAAAAGTCACAGCGGCAACATCGGTTTCCGTTGGGTGTGAAATCCACTTTTGCAGGAGATTGTATCCGCCTGTGCCGAGATCGCTGACGAGACCGATCTTGTATCCGACGACGAGGTATGCCCAAAACGATGCAAGAATCCCGACGACTGCTGCGAACATCATCGCGACAATCAGTCTACCGGAACGCATACCTGACTCCTCCGCGAGTTTGAACCCTTCGAGTGTATGCGGCATCGGGTTCGCACGAGAGCCGCGATTGAAGGTGAGGTAGAGACGCATCATCGTCAAACTCCCGTGCGACAGGATACGGGTGCCGAAAATGTCCGTGAGGATACCGTGCGGCGTTGCGTAAGTCCGGATTGTTGGCGGACCGACTTCGGCGCGGATACGCGTGAGACTCATGGATAACAGATAGTAGATAAGGAAATAGAGCCCGATTGTCCAGAGTGCCATGCCGCCTCGGTGTGAAAAGATGAATAGGAATATCAACCCACCCACTAATCCGAATGCCGCCCATCGGTAACGCATCGGTTCTCGGCTGTCGTCGATTTCACCGGGTGCGTGATACCCCCGAAAGATGTGCTTCGCGACGCGGAAGAAGAAGCGGCGTCCGCCCCAGAGCGCGAAGCAGGAAAGTACGAGGTAGCCGCCCATTATCTGCTGCCAGTCGTAAGGGAACCCCGGCATAATATCGAGTCCAAGCGCGCTGCCCAAGATCCGTTCCGCTTTCCAGAACCAATAGAAAAACCAGACGGAAAACGACATCTCTAACGGCATGAGGTACGCGAGTCCGACAGCAAAAGAACGGATATAGATAGGGGTCCAACCGATAGAGTTCCACGGTTTTTGCGTGAAGTATTGACCGATCTCAGCGTGCCGTACCGGGATTTCGGGGAGTTCGGGGAACAGGACATGCACACCGTTGATGAGATTGATACCGCCAGCAATCGCGAAGCCGAGCCACATCATTTTTGACTTGAAAAGCCGACCATCGAGCCTCGTCATCTCCAGTGGTAACTGCACAATCGGATAGGATAACCGTTCGCTCTCAATCCACTGTCTTCGGAGGAAGACATCGATACAGATCATCACCCAGATAAGGACGGTCAGAAATACTGTCCACCAGAGAATCGGACGGAGCCATCCGAGCAGATGTTCTTTCCGATAAACAGTGCTTTCACCGTCGTAAAGCAGTTTCAGGCTTGCTTCGTCGTTAGAGGTCAGCCATGCCGGCAGGTGTCGCCAGAAGAGTTGTTTCCATTCGTTTTCGGGGGTTGCGAACCAGTATCCGTCCGAGATTGTCGGGATAACGGTTTGCATCATATCGTGCCCCGCGATCGCTGAGGAGAGCGAGAGCATCGCGAAGACTGTCAGCAGTTCACCCTGTCTGAAAGCGAACTTTGGTAAGAATCGTTTTAGCAATAGGTTGAACGGGATGAGCACCATCAACGTGATAATCACGTTGTAGATGAGCGACATCGTGGTCGGGAGGGTGCTCCAGAATTTGAGGTGGTTTGCCATGATGAAGTAGGTATTCACCGGAATCAGTAGCAAACCGAGCGCGATGGCACGAAACGTTACGCCGGGATGGGAATTTTGGTTTTTCAATGTCGCGTCTGCTATAGAAATGTTGTTAATATCGCTTAAATTTTAATATTTACACTTCATACGTTTATTTTGTTTTATGAAAAGGTTTGAGTGTTTATTTGAAAATAGCGACGACAATAGAAATAACCAGAGCACCGATAGCACATGCGGTAACAATCCAACTGCGGACTCCGGCAATCGCGCTTTGTTTACCTTTGAGTTCCGATATACCATTTTCAACTGTTCGGAGCCGAGTATCCACCCCATCTAATCGAGTGTCCACCCTATCTAATCGAGTATCTACTCTATCTAAACGCTGGTTGACTTGATCAAAGCCGTCTTTCATCACCTGATAGAGTTCTTCGTTTGTCATTTCTGTTCCCTTTGGCTTTTTGGGAATTATGCCAGTCCAAACTGATTTTTACTAATCATTGTACCACAATTTCTATTTTATGTCACCTTCTTTCTTTAATTTTCTTCTTGCACGCCAATAAGCGAATTGCCGGAGATAGTAACTGAGGTTTTTTGAGATTTTCTCGAACTCTGGCACAAACGGACATCTTCCACCGAGAACGACGAGCTCTGCCTTGGCGCGCGTCATCGCAACATAGAACACACGGCGTTCTTCTGTGAGTTCACTATCACGCCGCGGAAATTGCCGTTCCAGTGTGTTGTGAATGAGGATGACCTTTTCCCATTCTCTGCCTTTCGATTTGTGAATTGTTGTTACTTCAGGGGCTGCTGGGTGGTTGCCAAGCATTGCTTGAATCTGATCGGTTTCGTAGTTCGTACGCGCCAAGACGGCTATCTCCTGCGATGATTCTAACTCGCGTAATAAAGCAGCTGCGGCTGTTTCGGGGGTCGTCTGGACGGTTTTTATGTGCTGTCGTATCGGGTTATAGGCGCGGAGGTCTTTGCGGATGCGGGGTGCGTTGCGTTCAATCAACGCTCTGGCGTGTTCAACAATAGTGGACGTAGAACGATAATTGCGTGTAATCTCATATTTTGTTACGTCTTGTCGGTCGGTGAATGATAGCATAATCTCTGAATTGCCGCCGCGGAATCCGTAGATCGCCTGATCGTCGTCACCGACAGCAAAGAGGTTTTCAGAGAGAAGTTCAATGAGTCGGAAATCGGCGGGTGCAATGTCTTGGAACTCGTCAACGAGTAGGTATGGGTATCTGTCGCGATAGGTTTGACGGAGATCAGGACAGGTCTCAAGGAGGTGCGCAGCATAGATAATCATATCCTCGAAATCGACGGCGTTTGCTTCGGTTTTGCGGTCTTCGTACGTTTCGGCAAATGCGCGCGCCACGCGATCGGTTAGGGTTTTCGGATCGAACAGTCCGGTGATGACCTGTCGTTTCGCTCGCATGATCGTCTCTTTTATGTCATCAAAGCGGTTGCGGAGATTCTCAAAATCGGGGTGTGTGTCGAGATGCGCTTCGTACGGGATGCCGAAGTGTTGACAGAACATTTCGAGGATTAATTGGTTGCTGTACCGCACGCGTAGTGGGTCGGCGCGGTTAAACACTCTTGCGCGGTCTCTGTAGTATGCGATCCAGTGTGCCTCACGACGATTTGCCTCCCGTCCTTTAACCCACTCTATGACTTCAAAACTGAATTGTGTCTCTCCTTCGGATCGGATCGCCTGTCGGAGTCTGTCGTTTGATGAATGGTTGAAGTGTTCTTTTCTGCGCTGTTCTGGGTTCGTGGTCTGCCCGATGTAGCATTTGCCGATCTTTTTGTTTTCGATTTTGTAGATGGCGACCTCGGTTATAGCGGTTTCGCGTTCAATCTGTTGCCTTTCTTCCGCGATGATTTGATCAATCTGTCCGGACCAGATTTCCGGGATTTGGTTAAATCCGGCGCGTTCATAGTTCTCAGTGATAATGTCTTTACCGAAAGCGTGGAGTGTACGGATGACAGGTTTTTCGGAGGTTTCGGTCTCGGATGCTGCGAGTGCGCGTCCGATTCGGGTTTCCATCTCTTCAACGGCTTTTCTGTTAAAGGCGATGGCGAGGATCTGTGAAGGTGGGATGTTGTGGGTCTGGATGAGGTTCAGGATTCGTGCGGTTACGACTGTGGTTTTGCCGCTACCAGGTCCCGCGATGACGATTGCGGGTCCCGTGACATGGTTGACGGCTTTTTCTTGGTTTCTGTCAAGTCTCATATTTGGGTAGGTTAATGAAGTGCGAAAACCTCCAAAACTATCGGAGGTTTTCATGCGCAAGTACTATTGATTAATGGCATCTCTGCAATACTCATACAATATCAAATTCTATCAAGTTCTGTCGTGTTAGAATTGGTTGCTCAGCATTCATCTGAAGTATTTCCACTGTTGTCCGCCCTACAGGTGTCTGTCCTTCAATTTCACCTGTTTCTCGATTTAGACGAAAATGAACCGTCCAACTGTCAATTCGGGGATTGAAAAGCCTAATATCCATTCCCGTTTGTGGGTCAGTTCCTTTTTGGCGTGCAGCTTTGTGCCTGTTGCAATGTGAACAAGCGAGTGCCAAATTCTTGAGTTCAGTTGGTCCGTCTGCGGATCTTGGCACAATATGCTCAATCTCCAAGACCGAATCAGAAAATTCTTGTGGATATTGGCAGTACTCACACCGTTTATTTGCGCGGCTTGCCACGGCATCGCGCAACGGATCATCTACACGCATGTACATACCTCGCTTATGACAAAAGCCGTTTCTCCAGCGTTTGGAGATTCCGGATCTGGAGTGCTTGCTTTTCAGCGAGGAGTGCGTCCATCTCTTGTCTCACTTCCGGTGCTAATACTTGTTCACTATTCAATGCCAGAAGTTCTGTCAAACGTTCCTGTTTTTTTACGGCGAAAGACTTAAACCCAAAACTAACGTGCCCCTTTCTAATCATTTCAGCTACGTCCATCTCTGTACTTAAAACTTCTCCAGTATCAGCAGCAACGTGTATTTCTCCAACTTCAACGGGAGGATCAACATTGGTAAAAATAGGAACTATCCAGATGGGCGGAGACGATTTTTTGAGGATAGGTTCTCTTACCGTCAAGCATCTGCCGGCACGCTTTCGTAAAAGTGTTAAAGCAGTATCTCTTATCTCATCGCGCTTGAGTTGAAACAACACAAGTTCTTCAATAGAGGTTTCAGACACCCTTGCTTCTTGTGTTAGCTTTTCATATAAATAATCTGGTAAGGAAATTGTCAATGGTCGCATAATGAAATCTCCAGAAAAGGTTCTGAACCTATCGATTTTACATAAAGTTTACCATATCTGGGACAAATTTTCAATCAATGTTCAGTTGAAGAGCTCTTGACATGCATCAGAATCCTCTTACTGATAACTGACAACTATATTCACTTCGGGATGCGGCGCACCCATAGCAGCAGCGCCACATTCATCGCACCGATAAAACCAAAAACATAAGATTGGATGCCTGCTAACGTGCTGAGTGAGCGGATAAGGAAAGGACAGAAAATCGGTAAACCGAGTGCCGCACAGGTATAAAACGTGAGGAGTTTCGCGCCTTTCGCGTCCCAGAAGGTTATCTGCCGCTTCAAAACTTTTAGATAGGACTGTTGCCATAACCGAGATGTCCATTTCCCCTGCATAAACCCCAAACCGATGCCTAAGCCGTAGCCGAAACTCGACCAACGGAGATCGATCCGCACGTCGTAAGAGATGGCGACGACCCAAAGCAATTGTCCTAGCACCGAGATGACTATAAACGCCCAAAAAACAGGCAGTTTCATATAGAATGGGAGGAGACGACGCGATAGTTTATCCATTTTTTTATTTCTAAATATTTGGGTTTCTGTTTATCATTCAACGCATTCCTACAAGAGATTCGCCTTGACGTAATTAACAGCGTTTTTGAAAATAACGAGTCCATCACCTTCTTCAGCGGTGGTGTCTTGTGTGTCAGTAAGTCGGGTCCAGCGTGGGTGATTCCATTTTGTCAGAAACCGTTCCGGGTGCGGCATCAAACCGAAGATTCTGCCTGTCGCATCACAGATACCCGCAATATCGGCATCTGAACCGTTTGGATTGTTCGGATATGCGTTGTCCGCATATCGAAACACAACTTGGTTATTCGCTTCTAATTCCCCCAACACATCTGTTGGCGCAGTGAACCGACCCTCAGCATGTGCAACGGGCAGATAGACACGTGGTTTAACCCCTTTTGTGAAGACACACGGGCTTTCTTGTGTCGCCAAATCTACCCATCGGCACTCGAATCTTGCGGATGTGTTCATAGCGAGTGTTGTGCGTTGTGCCATCTCTGGCGTATCGCTATCAGCAGTGGACATCCCCGGCAACAAACCTGTCCGCACCAGCACTTGGAATCCGTTGCATATACCGATGACCAACTTACCGTCCGCGACGAATTGGTTCAGCACGTCTGTCAATTTATGTTTCATCTCGATCGCCAGCAGGATACCCGCTGCAATGTCGTCGCCGTAGGAGAAGCCACCGGGAATCGCGAGGATCTGATAGTCGGTGAGGTTAACTTTGCCGGATATAAGATTTTGGATGTGGACTAACGCAGTTTCAGCACCGGCGAGCCGAAACGCCGTGTCTGTTTCAGCGTCGCAGTTAGTCCCCGCAGTTCGTAAGATAAGTACTTTAGGGTTCGTCATTTTTATCTCCTATGAATAGAACACACAACTTGCGTGAAAGTTACGTAGGACTTACAAACGCTTCTTAAAGTCCCCCTGATAAGGGGGATTTAGGGGGTTTATAGTAAATTCCAAAAATATGTGAACACTTTAGCAAACACAAAACTTTCTCCTCGCTGGTGGGGTTTGATGAAGATTAATTTTTTAATTCGGTAATTTCTTGGCGAAGTCCGGTTCGGTTAGGAAACCGAACCTACCGGGTCTGGGAAATACATAGAATTATTTTTTTAAACTTCATTACCCCCACCAATCTTAGGTGTATAATTAATTGTGGGCTTTACCATAAAATATGGAAAATACTGTTTGTTTGCGTCCAAATGCCCGATATTTGCTCGTCCTATTACGAATGCAACGGTGTTTGCCATGCAGATTTCAGAACATCAATCGAAGTTTTGATAATTGGGGCTCCTGATCTTCCTTTAACGACGAATTCAGGTGTATCTGTGACGGTGCCGAGACAGCCTATCGGGACACCTGCCATGTGATTTTCATAAGCCTCGCGATGTTGCGGTTCAATCTCCACAATAAAACGGCTGTTTGATTCTGAGAACAGGAGATAGTCATCAGCGTCAATCTCGTCGCCTGTCGGAATACCGTTAAGATTCAGGGACATCCCGTATCCACCCGCAAATGCCATCTCTGCCGCTGCCACGCCGATCCCGCCTTCGGAACAGTCATGACACGAACGGACGAAGCCGCTGTTGATAGCCGTGCTGAGCCGTTCCATCGTCAACTTACCTTCATCAGGACGGACAACGGGTGCGTTGTTACCTATGAACCCATGGATGCCGAAATAGTGCGATCCGCCCAACTCAGCGTAGGTATTGCCGACAACATAGATGAAATTGCCGGGTGCCTTCACATCCATTGTAACGGCGTTACGGATATCTGGGATGACACAAATCGCGGATATAAGGAGCGTTGACGGAATCGCGCGTTGCTCACCGGTCGTTGTGTCGCGGTATTCGTTATAGAGGCTATCTTTGCCAGAGATATAGGGCGTGCCGTAAGCCGTAGCGATGTCATAACACGCTTTCGCGGCGCGGACTAACGCGCCGAGACGATCGGGTTTATCCGGGTTCCCCCAGCAGAAGTTATCCAACAGTGCGGTCTTTTCAACGCTTCCACCGACAGCAACGATATTTCGCAATGCCTCGTCAATCGCCGATGCAGCACTGAGATACGGGTCTACGTCGCTATATTTTGGGTTGATGCCGTTAGCGACGATGACCCCTTTCCGGCTGCCCAAAACAGGCGTAACGACGCAGGCATCGCTCGGTCCGTCGTTTGCCACACCCACGAGCGGATTGATAACCATACCGCCTTGGACTTCGTGGTCGTATTGCCGAATGACGGATTCTTTACTCGCTATGTTCGGACTGGCGAGAAGTCTCTTGAGGTCGTCCGTGTAGGAGGAGTTTCCAACCCCGATGCCTTTGTCTCGTGATGCCATCTCCTGATGTTTCGGCGGTTGCCAGACTGCCTGTTTCACAGGTTTCGGGAGTCCGTGGTGCAGGAACTCCATCTCTAAATCGCCAACTATTTCGCCTTCATAGAAAACCTGTAACCTATGCGTATCCGTGAAAGTGCCGAGCACTGTGGCCTCAACGACTTCTGCCTCACATATCTCCATCAATTCGGATAGATTTTCAGGTGGCACAGCGATGACCATCCGTTCTTGTGCTTCGGAGAGCCAAATCTCCCACGGCGCGAGTCCTGCGTATTTCAGGGAGACGCGTTCGAGATGCACCTCAGCACCGACAGGTTCACCCATCTCACCGACGGCAGACGAGAACCCACCCGCACCGCAATCGGTGATTGAACGATAAAGGTTGCGATCGCGCGCCTGTAGCAACGCATCGACGATCTTCTTTTCCATGATGGGGTTGCCGATTTGCACCACACTGCCGAGATTTTCGGAGGTGTCGTCCAATTCAGCGGAGGAGAAGGTCGCACCGTGAATCCCGTCGCGTCCGGTCTGACCACCGATCGCCACGACCAGATCGCCGGGTTCAACGGATTTTTCGCATCGGTTTCTCGGTATCAACCCGACGTTTCCACAGAAGACGAGCGGGTTCGCGGTATAACGGGCATCGAAAAGAATCGCACCGTTCGCGGTCGGGATCCCCATCCGGTTACCGTAGTCTCGGACACCGGCGACAACACCTTTAAAGACGCGTTTCGGGTGGAGCGTGCCTTTTGGGAGCTCCGCATAAGGTGTATCCGGCATCCCGAAACAGAAAACATCCGTGTTCAGGATCGGTTTCGCACCAAGTCCTGTGCCGAGTGAATCTCGGATGACACCGCCGATACCCGTGCCTGCGCCGCCGTAAGGTTCAATCGCTGAGGGATGGTTGTGCGTCTCCACTTTGAAGACGAGGTTGAATGTGTCATCAAATTCAATGATACCGGCGTTATCTGAAAAGACAGAGACACACCACGGTTTGTCAATATCTTCAGTTGCGCGTTGGATATAGGTTGGGAACAGACCGTCAATCTGTTCAGGCTCTTTTCCGTCTTCGGCATAGTGGATGATGCTTTTGAACGTTTTGTGAACGCAATGCTCAGACCATGTTTGTGCAATCGTCTCTATCTCTACATCGGTCGGATTGCGTCCTAACGCGCCGAAATGCGTCTGAATCGTCTTCATCTCGTTCAGATTCAACGACAATGTTCCCTCTCGGCTGATACGCATCAGTTCAGCATCGTCCGCATTTAGAATGTTTATTTCGTTAACCGTACTGGACATCACTTCCTCCACAATTTATAGTGCAGCCCATAATTATTGAAACACCTCAAATCAAAGCGATCCCCATCTTATCCCCCCCTGATAAGGGGGGTTAGGGGGGTTATCTTCGTAAAAGTGTTCATTTATTTTTGGATTTTACTATAGTCGTTGTTTTCTTGAAGAGATTTTGCTGCAAATATCGTCAAGCATAATTCTTCGTTAAAAAGTTCATAGACAGGCGTTTTCCCACTCAGTTGTTCGCTTTCGTTTAGAATGATGCCCACGCCTTCACCCCGTCGTTCCAAAAAGTGTCTCCGTTTCACCTGTTTCCCATCACCATCATCTAAAGCAATTTCCGAAAGTAGACGCGATAAGAGTTCATTACGCGTGGCTTGGCTATAGCGTAATTTATCAATTGTCAGCGTATTTGCTAACGCGCCTGGAGAATATAACTCAAGTCGATCCCTAAACATGAACAGACGAATTTTTGAATAATCTCTATGGACAACCGCGTTAACGATTGCCTCAAAGACTGCGCGCATGCTGTATTGGGGTCGGTCTATCCTGCCAATTTCCTTCCGCGCGGATATCGCGTTGTGTTTTTGAACAAATTTGAAAGCATCTATAATCTGTTGGTCAAGCGGACCTCTAAAATCTTTTGCATCAATCTGGTAGTTGGCATCTTTTACTTTGCCGCTGTAATAAACGGCTTGAATAAAACTGTTATAGAGAAAATCATCAGGTGTTTCATGACACATCAAAACGCCAGCAACAGAAGCACGAATCTCCCGACCCTCTTGGGCGAGCAAACTTCTTTTCAAGAGTAAGTTTTCTATGTCAGCTTCAGTGGCATTTTCTGTGATGAATCGGCGGTAGAGCGATTCTTTTAATGTTTCCTTATGTGTGTTTGGGACTAATTGTTCATCAAATGTGATATTTCTTGCTTGCGAACGACTTTGTAACAATCCCGCCAACTGGTCAGTCGGCATTTCTCTTTTGCTACTTCCCTGGCGAGCGAAATAGCCGTTAGAAGTTTTGTGAACAAAAAGGCTCCTCGGCACCTCTATTTTCAGTAGGTTTTTATCATCAATTCGTAATTTCTCTGTGAAGATCGGAACGGCGGGTTCAATGCTGTCTTCGCAGATTTCAACGACTGTTTTTTCCACCCGGTTTAACTGCTGCAGATCAAGTCCTACAATTTCACTATTATCGTCAACACCTATAAGTATTACACCGCCTCTGGTGTTTGCAAAAGCGGCAATCTCATCTGCCACGCTGTCTCTGCGGGGCATTTCTCTTTTAAACTCAATCGTTGCGTCTTCGCCAAGCCTAATTTTTTCTATCAGTTCGGTTAGACTGTAAAGCATAACTCATCTCCGATGTCTCGCCCTAACCAAATGCCCCTGCCACCAGCACCAAATCCCGTATATCGACCACACCATCGCCATTAACATCGGCGTTGCCTGCGTCTTTTTCCCCAAACTTTGATGCCACGGCGACCAGATCCAAAATGTTGACGACACCATCGCGGTTGACATCCTCTTTGCGCGGCGGCGGATCAGGGAACATATTGATTATATCAGTGTTATTCGTTGCAAGTGCTATATCAAGCGGTGTCTCCCCTTGCTTGCTCTTGAGTGAAGGCTTGATGTCCTCGTGAGCGAGCAGCGCTTTGACAACTTCCTCTTTCTCATACATCACCGCATAGTGCAGGGCAGTCATGCCACCGACATCTTGGGCATTGACATCAACGGTCGGGTCTTCATCGAGCAACTGCAGGGAATACTTAGGAACATTGTGCTTGGTCTCAAAAATCAACGGATATTTGGGAATACAGCCGCGCGGCTCTTCTTCCATAACATAATCAGCAAAAAAACAGTCATCTGATGCGAGGTCTTCGTAAAAATACTTGTAGAGCCAGACGATACCACGCTTGTCATCTTCGCCGATGGTGATCGGTGTCTCGCGATGGAAGTGTCCCGCCATAGCCATCATTGACGCTGGCTGATTACCTGCTGTCCGATGCAACCCACCCCGACTCTGCATGATGCCGTAACCTTTATCATAAGTATCAGCCAAACCAAAGGCGTGACCCAACTCATGGATGAGGGCAGAGAGCAGTAAGAATGTGGTCTCAGTGCCTTCCCGTATGACCACATCAGGCGGGTAACCTCTGTTAATTTGTGCTCCTGACGTTGCTTGCGTACATTCAAAAGTCACTTGCAGATCAACCGCTCGCAGCTCCTCTAGATCTTTAGGTTGGTTGGGGTTGTAGTCAGGCCATAGCTCGTAGACAAAACTATCGACAATCGGACGGTCTGGATTCAGTGCCTTCAATGGCTCAAGCCACGTCCGCAGTGCGGCTGAAATAGCGTCCTTCAATGCCTCGTCGTTTTGTCTGTCTGCGGGGGTACACTCTGCACCGTAACGGTAAGCGATTTTCCACTCCGGCTCATAAACCTTGAGAATGAGCAGCTGGAGCCCGTCCAAATGCAGTCCGCCGGTCGCCACGATGAATCCATCCCCTACAGGCATAGCACTGAAGAGCAGGCACACGACCAGCAGAAGACTGAAGATATATCTCATTTTTCAAAACTTTCACTCCTTCTCGGTTTAGACAGTCGCCCGAATTTCCGATGGCAGTCCACCTTTGAAACCACTGAAAATATCACGGAGTTTTATCGCTATATCGCTAATTGTGCCTTCAGCACCAAGACTAAGCCTATCTATATCTTTAGTTGCTGTATCAGCGATTTTGTAGTAAATACAATATGTGAAACGATAAGAACGGAACCAACTGTCTATATCCTGCTCTGGAATTTTTCCTTTGAATCCTAAAACCACCATTTTAACCATTTTTTCATCCGAAGGGGGTTTTAAGTGCGTTAATAGCAATTCCTCGTAAAGCACCCAGTTAATTTCTACCAATGACCAATCTATAGAAAATTCTTTTGCTTCTTCTTTTAGAATTTGTTCAAATTTTTTGTCAGCAACAACATTGATAGTTTCCATTATAAACCTCCACCATTGATAAGTTCGTCTGAAGTAGGGGCATCTAAAAGTGTTGATGCCCTAACATCAAAATTGAATCCGAATTTCTGAACGACTGATCTGAGAGTTTCTGTAATCCAATCCTTCGCGTAAGGTGAAACAATAACTTCATCAATCAACATATTTACATCAATATCGAAAGGCATACCGATCTCACATATATCTGGTAATCCCGTCTCGAAAAAAGTATCTACAGTTTCCACAGTCTGATTAGTAAGAGCATCCGTAACGAATCGATCAATATCAACGATTAACCGAACTTCCTGTTCATGTTCGTATTCTTTTCTTTTTTGCAAATAAGGAAAATATGTCAACTTTTTAGCCAATGGGATATCGTTTTGTAGAAAGTTTTGCATATATGGGTCGTCATCCGCGTCACCGTAGATATACTCTATCTTACCAATATAAATAGAATATTCACTTGTTAAACTATTTTTCATTTTTGCCCCGGTTGTTTTGATAGCAACACCACTATTGCGCATGTGATATTTTTCCCACATTGCCATTGACTCTACTACATTTTGATGCCAACAGTTACACATAACATATTTACGTGAAGCTTCATGTCTCTTCATAATTGCTTCGACAAACTCTGTCTTCATAATTGCTTCGACAAACTCTGTTGGGATAACACTCTCGAGGGATTGTTTGTAAGCATCCATAATACTTTGGGGTATAAATCCTTCGTATGGATCCTCGAATTTGTCAGCTCTTGTAAAATACAAAGCTTCTGTGTCTAACAGATTAACGAACACCTCAAAGTTCGTGTATCGCCACAAAATATCTGTATCGTTTGGGGGGTTAATTCCGTCTAATTCTTCATACATTAAAAGCACCTTATATACAATACGAGGAAAATAGGACTTACGCATGATGCTCTTTTGTACCACAAACTGTTAGTTTGTGATACCAGAATGCTGTGTTTTCAGACAAATTTCATCTAACACAACCCCTTACAGTCAAAAATTGCGTAAGCCCTGGAAAACTCATAGCGAGTAAAGGCTAAGAATTCAAAGTAAATGGGGATATAAAAAGAAAAACAAAGTCCCCAAATTAGCCTCTTCCTTTTTCAATTTTGCTACATCCCGTACTACCATCGGAGGCTTCTTTCATTTAGACTGTGAAGTGCCACCCTTTATTTAGACCATAATTTAGCAAAGTTAAGATAAGGTTTGCTGTTGAAATTCGATAGGTGTCAAATACCCTAACGCCGAATGTGGGCGTTTCTGGTGATACACCTGTTCGATAAAATGACCGATGC
>JAJEDN010000029.1 GCA_022821495.1 Candidatus Poribacteria bacterium | reverse complement strand
CGACATCACGAAATCAGAGAAGATAGAGACTTGGGGAGCATCCTTAAGTATGCTTACTACCACTTCAGCATACCGTTTTACTACCATCCTATTGTGTGCCACCACAAGATTTCGCGATATAAGTCGTCTAGTCAATAAGTTGCCCTCGTTCAACCTGTAGGAAACCTGGCTGCCGTATTGAACAAGCCCCATGCTTTAGCAGGGGGGTACTGACTTACAATATGCTTATAGTTCCAAGAGACGAGGTAGTCAATATTATTAACTGCTGCAAAAGCTATATGTTGGGCATCCGAGCGTGCTTGGTGTGGCACGGCTCCAGCATCTATCAAATCTTGTGTAAGTTTATCTACATCCGGTGAGAGATCTAATATCGTTAGGTTGGCTACTACATTAAACCGACGCTGTGCTGCCGCTGCATCACCTCTCAGAATTTCGCTGATGACTATATCTGAAACAACAAATTCATAATCGTCGGCACATTCTTCCCATAATTGCCGCGTAATTTTTTGCCGAATTAATGACGCATCGTTGCTCGGACGCGCAACGAGGTAACTTATAACTGTTGTTTCAACATAGACTTTTGGTATTATCGCTGAATATTGTATCATGAAGTGACGCTTCTGTCAAATTGGCGATGTTCGATTGTGGTTGCCAAACAGAATATAGCACTTAATTTTAATGGTATCGCTTCAGGTTCTGTGCCACCTCACGGAGCTGTGTTTGGATTTCTGACGGGACGCGCGGGTTGAATGGACCTCCCGTCCCCGCTTCAATATCATCAAAGCCGCTTAAGAGCATCGCCTCGACCACGGCGGAATAGTTATAGACCCGTTCGTTCATGAAACGGATCTCCTCAAGCGGTGCGATGTCGGCTTCAATGCGCGCCGAGGTTTCGTAATCGCCACGACGTTGTGCGTTGTTAATCTCGTCCGAGGCACGCGCGAAAGCGACGGCTATACCGGAGGTGTGTCCTATCGCACCTAACTGTGCAGGCCGCGTACACCTGTCCCCGATGCCCCACATCACGATGCCGCTATCGCCTACACCTTCGACAAGCGGTTCGACATCTTCTTCACCTGTCCCGATTTTCACACCGATGAAATGTGGTGAGTCGTTTAAGAGACGGATGACTGCTGACAGGTCACGTTTCTGACGGAAATAATAGAGGAACCGCGCGCCACAAGCGGTGCCGTATCTCTCGCCGAATTCCATGTATTGTTGATAGACACCCTCTGGGTTAGAGACACCCGTCAGCGGCATGAGTAGATAGGCATCTGGGGGTCTACTGAGTTCGGCTTGTGCTTCAATAAGTTGACCGGCTTGGGGGATGGGATTCGGGACAATACCGGATATGAGGATACCGTCGTCGCCTATCTGTTGTCCAGTTTTGTCGATAATACGGAGTTGCTGGGTTTCACTGATGTGATGAATCAGGCTGGTGCCAGCAATAGCGATAACGCGTTTGCGTCCCTCGTCAAGGTAGTTGTTACGCATCAAATAGTCGATATTTTTCGCATGTCCGGTATAATCAACTTTGCCTTCGTTGAACGGGATAATAGGAATCGCGGTAACTGAGTTAAGCGTCTCCAAAAGTTGTGGTATCTCTAATGGCATCGTTTCTCCTTTAAAATCTTTTCCGTAGCACGAGTGTGCTTGTCAGTGCGCCTGTGAACCTATCCGCCTGTACATCTATATCAAACGCGCGCGTTTGTGTCTGTATGGACATATTTTCTAATCGGTTATTGAAACGTTTGGTTGTAATGCGTGCTTCTACAGCACTGATCGCATGGTTTAAGATCGCTAATCCCAAGAAGAATTTCGCGCGTTCAAAAGTATCATTGGCGTTTTGCCGCAGTTCAAAGGCATCTAAGCGGTGCCGCGAGTCAAACTCAATATCAACATCCGCTTCATCTTTAAAAGCTCTCGCATCGTCCCAGTACCATTTGCCTGTGCGTTTTCGGGTTTCCTCTGAATCGTAGACGTGGTTCCAGTTCTCATATTGTGTGGCGTGTTCAAAATCCTCGATTGGATCCCAATCTTCAAAGGACCCAGGACCATCAAAGATCACATGCTGCCTAACAATATCACGGTAATCATCACGTGTACCTGCGGCGGAGTTACGCAGGATAAAAAAGGTCGCGAGGAAACCGACTTCCGCTGCGGTATAGATATAGCCGCGCTTAGCACCTGTATAAAGTTGCCCCATGCCGGGGATAATGAGTGAGTACAGGAACGCCTCATTTGGGGATTTCCGTGGCTGAAGTGCTTGACTCGCTGCTGTAGTGACACTGGATTGATTTGCCAATGTGCGGTTTCCGAGTGCAGTCTCCAAATAGAAAGCCGTGAAAGGCTGCGCTTGTAAAATATCGGAAGCGAAGCAGACACCAGCGGATAAACAGAACAGAAGCGCAATTATCAGAATGTGGGTGTAAAATTTCACGCTGAGTGTCTCCTCTAAAAGATGATGATCCCTGTCATTTCAATAAGCCCGGGTATTGTACCACTCGATGCACGACCGGGACCGGGGTTGGCACGGTAACTCAAATCAAGATTGAATAGGGATACTTTTACACCGATACCGCCGGTAAGGTAATCTGTAAAATATGGTAAGTTGATACCTGGCTCAACTTTACAGCCGACACGGATCGCGAGAATATTACCGAGCCAGTACTCCAAACCGAGATTCTTTTGCAGGTGTCGCCACTCAAATGCCCGGATACCGACCCCACGGTCAGAAAGCAGCTGTTTCTCGGTCAATTTTTCCTCTCTTTCAGCATTGAGGCGTTCCAAGTCAGCCGTTAATTCGGCTGCATTTTCTGCTAATTTATCGATGTATGCTGTGATACCACCGACGAGCCGAAGATCGTTATACCTATCGCTGTAGAGGTTAACTGAAGTGCCGAGTCGTAGGAAGCGAGGTAACGGGTCCGTTTGGTTTTCATCGATGAAAGAGATACCGGGGCCAATGTTCTGAATTGCGGCACCGAGTGTCGTCGGCATAAACTCAAACGGGAGAAGGTACTGCATGCCTAAATCAAGTGCGTAAGAACTTCCGGTCTCACGTCCGAGTACCATCCGAATTATTTTACCGTTGATCCCTGCCGATAAAGACTCCGTAATCCGGTCTGCGTAAGAGAGGGTCAACGCGAAGTTAGTGCCGAGGTTTTCCTCACGGAGAATATCAGGGGAATCGGTTGTTACAGCGATCGTGCCCTGTCCTTCCATTTGGAGTGTAGCACCGACGGTTCCGACATCGCCAAGCGGCATGGCACCAGAAAGGAAAGTGTAGTATAAGCCTTCACCGGCGTCCCCGAAAATAGCAGTACGATCGGAATAAAACATTGAGGCTTGTGCGGCTTTCTTACCGGATCGAAATTTGCTTTCAGGCATATCTGCGAGCCCGCTTGGATTCCAGAGGGATGTTGTCACATCACCAGACATCGCGTAAAACGCGTCGCCGAGGGCCCTGGCTCGCGCACCACCGCCGAGGTTCAAGATTTGGGCACCAGTCCGTCCGGGGCCCGCAAACGCAGTAACTGGCAGAAAGACGGCAAGCAATAAAACGAATATAAAGGTTTTGCGTATAGAAAAGTACACTGAGTTGTAGCGCTCCTTGGTTAATTTGAATTCAATTCTAATCTTGTATGTTTCGTGTCACTATCACTATATAGTAACGCAATTGACTTTAAAAACGCAAATCGGTTTAATTAGTTTACGCTATCGTTAGAGCCCCATGCGGAGCGCGACTGCAGCGAGTAGAATTAGTAGA
This sequence comes from Candidatus Poribacteria bacterium, assembly GCA_022821495.1. Classification (GTDB taxonomy): domain Bacteria; phylum Poribacteria; class WGA-4E; order WGA-4E; family WGA-3G; genus WGA-3G. The sequence continues at coordinate 46,299 of JAJEDN010000029.1, read as the reverse complement.
GAAACAACACCTATCAGACTTGATACAACTGACATCTGGGTCCGAAGCGGCTTGATTTCTGAGGGAAGTTCTTCAAGTGCCGGGTCTAATCCCTCAATCGCTGCTGCCAATCGGGGCGCGAAAATCATGCTGTGCAGGACTGTAAGAATAACCAACACAAAGAAAAGCAGAATTTTGATGATAAGTGTGCGCATAAAAGCGTCGGAAAGCGCGGTCGGAGAGGTGAGATCCACGGCGAAAAAGATGTTGACGATACCGGTAAAAAATAGGACACCGATACAGCCCCATACAACGGGTTCAAACCGTTTACCGATCTGCGTCAAAAGTTGGATACGTTGGATAGGTGGCAAATGCTGCCTGAAATGTGGGACAATTACCATCGCTAAAATGAGGTTGCCGCCAACCCATGTAACAGCGGCGATAACGTGTATCCAGAGAACGAAAAGAGAGAATATATCCATGTTTGAAATCCTTTTTATTTCTACGGGTGAGTTGGAAACTACACTTACCCTGTGTGAGTGTTCTGAAGATTTTCAGTATCGGTAATAACGGCTTCAGCGCGAGCGATTAACGCGCCGCGCTCGGTTGCCGTGAGCGGCACCGGTGCAAAGCGATGGTACTCACATTTCGTGAGGAGATCAACCAATTCCTCAAGAACGGATTCAGCCATACCCGATTGAATACACGCCTCGCGGACTGTGTCAATATTCCGTTGTGTCAGTGTGAGCGTCTCCGCAAGATATTCATAGAGTATCTGCGTCAGGGCAGTGGCAAACGCCGTCGCTTCATCAGTAGTGTTGCCGTGCGCAAGGGCTCTTAACGCTTCGCTTGCTTGTGAAGCAGCAGTTGTCGGTTGTGTATCTGTCCGTTGCCCTTTTCGCGCCGATGATTGGCTCTTATCCGATGGACGTGTTGCGGTAGCCGGGTTTACTGTCTCGCCCCTAATCTTTTGAAGCCGTGCGCGGTGCCAGAGAAGACCTGCGACTGCCAACACTACGATCAGAATTGCGAATGGGATTAACCAGATCCACCACGATGGCGCGTCTATCTCGGTGTCAGCCACGTCGTTCGGATTTGGACGCACTGCGATAGGGATAGGTGTCGTCTGTGCCGTTGCGTAAACTGCGCGGCTTGGGTCGAAGTAGCTATACGCTATAGTCGGGATCCGCAGCGTGCCAGTTCGCGCAGGGATCAATGCGTACGCATAGGTGCGGTTTGTCGGTGTAGTACCTTCAACAAGATTGGGACCGTTCACAACAACACCGGCTATGGGTGGCAGCTTCGGTGCCGTGACCGTCTGGATGTTACCGCGTCCAGCGATCTGTATAGATAGCGTTAAGGCACTTCCTACTACCACTGAGCTCCGATCAACCTGCGCGGAGATCTGGTATTCACCAACGGCGCCACTGAAGTTCGAGGGGTTCCCTACCTCCGGTAAGGGTTGAATATTCAATGTCAACGGTTCGGTTGTCAACGTTTTACGCCCGCGTGGAACCGGGAGCATCAATGTGGCAGATTCGATGACAATCTGTCCAGTGCTCTGCGGATATAATCTGCGGACGTGTTCCTCAACCCAAAACGTTTTGCCCCGAATTTGCTGCGTGTGTGCTCGGAGCGTTGGAAGTTCCTCAACTAAAAAATTAGGGAATTCAGGGAGTCGCGGGGTTGGCGATTCCTGCGTAGGCAACACAGCCGTATACAGATAACGAAAAGTATAGGTCAGCGGGGCGTTAAGATAAGGTTTGGTGGTATCCACACTCACTTCAACTTGATGCGTGCTACGCGTGGAAACATCTACATAAGTATCGGCATTGCTCACCCGAATTGATCCTGGATTTGCAAAATAGTCAGAACCTTGATAGGCGAAGTGGACATCCGATAATGAAAAGTCGCCGACTGTTTGCGGAATCAGTTCGTAAGCCCACGCCATGGAAACGGCAATTTGATTTGATTCTAATCGCGGTGTCGTTTCGGTGTGTAGCGGTACTGCAAGGAATTCGGGTAGGAAGTTGAATTTCGGGGTCTCAATATGCTTGATGAAGGCATCTCCTGAAATCGTAAGATCCAATCGCGCCTTCTCACCAAGTTGAATATGGCGAGGTTTCACTGCAGCGGCTACATTGATAGCAGGTGCCCGCGTCGATACCTGTCCCACTGTACTCTGCACAGCATTGAGAACAGAGAAGCATACCAAAAAAAGTGTGCGCAAAGCGAATTTAGATGGCTTACCAATCTTTCGTACGCCGGAGCCCGCTTTTACGCTGTTGTTGTAATAATTTTTGCCGTACCCTATTTTCATTCTTACTTAAACGTTCTAAGAGTTGAACTGTCTCCGCTTCACCTATATCATCGGGCTCAGTTTGTGGTTCAGCGTTTTTGTTCGATTTTTGCTGTTGTGCGAAATCCGCTTGTGCTTTCGCGAGTCGAAGTGCTAATGCGAGATTATGTTGTGCATCGACATCCTGTGGATCTAACCGGAGCGAGTGCCTATAGGCTTCAATGGCACGTCCGAGATCCCCGATTCTAAATTGGGCATTTCCTAAGTTGTAATAGATATGTGCCTGACTTGGAACTGTTTCGGTATTTCCGCTGTGACTTGCTAACGATTCCCGAAATGCTTGGGCTGCTTCGCTGAACTTACCGGTTTTGTATAACACAGTGCCGAGGTTATAATGGGCAACCGGATTGTCTGGTTTCTGAAGAGTCGCCTGTTGAAAGGCGGTGTGTGCCGCGTCGTAGTTTCCGTGCAAATATGCTTCGTGCCCAGCTTGCATTGTGCGTGTCCAACTGCCTATCCATCCGACAAGCGTCGTGGAGAGCAAGATTAAAAAGCAGATCCGGTTCTTATTTCCCATGATGTAACTTTAGTGGTTCTGTTTTAGCAGCCCCCACTGCAGGCGGGGTTTAAAACCCCGCCTGCATGCGCAGGATGTCCGTTATTATGGAAAAATGCGTAAGTCCTAATAACTTTAGTGTTTCTGTTTCAGTTCGGTGCTGTGAAAGTATTTTAACGTGCCAATTCGGATTTGTCAAGTGGATTTCAGTGTCGCTCAGTTGGCAATCAGGTTGTGTATTGATAACTGACAGGGATTAAAAAAATAAGGCGCGCTGTGACGAGCGCGCCTAGAAAATAACAGTGATGACTTACTTGCGTTTGATGTCTGCCCAAGTTGTGGTCAATTTTCCAGCGGGTTCGACAGCCGTCAACGGCAAGATTTCATCAAAGAAACCAGCTTTATCGGTTGCATCCTTCGGATAGATCGTAACAGCATCGTGTGTTGCGTCATCGAAGTGAAGGTTGAAGTATGCGGAACCACCCGATTCGCCACAGCGATAAAGCAGTACGTTGGCACCCTTCTGAAGACTGACTTCGACGTTGTGAAGGATCGTCCGTGCGGCACCTGTCCATCTGGAGTTGTTGTGCCATTTTTCACCGTTAATCCAGATGTGGGCGTGGTCATCGTGTGCAGGCGACATAATAGCAGTCATATCGCTCGGTGCGTCAATAACGATGACGGCATAAGTTTCGATATTATCGGCAGGGCCGCCTCTATTCATGTTATTGCCATCTGCTGGGTCAATTTCAAAGACTGTCCATGCGCGTGTACCGCCGTGGTCGTCGCCCCATTCCACATCAATGTCCTGTGTCATGAGTAGCCCTTCGAGGGTTGAGAGCGAGGCATCGGTAATTTTACCGCCGGTGCCTTCAGCCATGATATCAACGAGTGCGGAAGCCTGGAAGCCACCGTTGTTTTCATAGTTGCCTTCGGGTCCGTACCACTTGGTAATCCAAGTTTCAACATCAGCGTGATCTTCTCTCAGGTCGTCACCGTTGGGATCTGGATCTTCTAAATGTGCGTCTTCAGCCAAGGGACCGCCTTGGATGAGGTCAGCCGCGAATACTTGGTGTGAACCAGTGATAAGAAGTGTGAAAGCAATCGCAATCGCAAACGTGAGAATACTAAATTTTTTCATTGTAGGTCCTTATTTTTATAAAGTAATAGTTAAGAGCCCTAAGGTTAAGTAAGAACACAACTTAGATGCTCTGTAGCGTATATAACGTTGAAACAGCGTTCAACATTACATATTATTATAATATCTCAACAAAAATTTGTCAAGAGGTCTATAGACAATAGTTAGGAGTAACTAACGGTTCCGCTTAATATCTGCCCAAGTTGTTGTCAACTTCCCGACGGGGTCAACATCAAGGACACCAGCGACTTCTTGAAAGAAACTCTTCTGATCCTTCGATTTATCTGGATAAATTTTGGATTTTTCATGGGTCTCATCGTCAAAGTGGAGGTTGATATACGCGGATCCACCGGATTCGCCAACTCGGTAGAGCAGCACATTCGCACCTTTTTTCAAATCGACTTCAACGTTATGAAGAATCGTCTGTGCGGCACCTGTCCATCTGGAATTATTGTACCATTTTTCGCCGTTAATCCAAATTTGGGCGTGATCATCATGGGCGGGGGACATGATGGCTTTCCGTGCTACTGGCGAGTGAATAACGATCATTCCGTAAGTGTCGATATTATCAACCGGCCCGTCTCTATTCATGTTGTTTCCGTCTGCTGGATTGAGTTCAAAAACTGTCCACTGCCGCGTGCCGCCGTTTCCACCTTTCCATTCCATCTCAACGGTCTTTGTAAGATTCAAGCCTGCGATTGTCGAAAGTTTGGGTTGCGTAAGTTTACCGTTAGATCCCTCATCAATAAAATCCTTCGGTGCGGAAGCCTGAAAGCCGCCGTTGTTTTCATAGTTGCCATCGGGGCCATACCACTTGGTAATCCAGTTTTTGTTGTCAGAATGATTTTCTCTCAGGCCGTCACCGTTAGGGTCTGGATCTTTTAAGAGGTCGCCTGCTTTCAAGGGACCACCCTCGATATCGTTCGCCTGCGCGAATACGGACTGTGAGGTGCCGATGACCAGTGCAAAGACAATAGCGATCGCTATTGTCAGTTGGTAAAAACTTTTCATTAAAATTTGCCTCCTTGTAGACAAGTTAAGTTATAAATAAATCAGGATTAAGCAACCTGCTTGTTTTGTGAACAAATTCTTGAGTTTCGTTAGAAAATTCGTTATATAGATATTATATACGTTTAATGACAATTTGTCAAATATGTAACATAGTTTGCCCAGGACGATTTAGTTCTCGATTTTTCGTCCAATTTTGGATGTCCCTGGTCCCGCAGGTGCGGTTTGATGAAGTTTAAGAAAATATTTCGGTAATTCTATATTTTCCCCAGGCCCGGTAGGTTCGGTTTCCTAACCGAACCGGACAGCCCCAAGAAATTACCGAATTAATAAATTAATCTTCATGAACCGCACCGGACTTGAAAAAGAAAATTCAAAAGTTTAGCAAATCCGATAATTTATCTAAAACTAAATAGCCCTGATAGTTTGACAGAGGCATTCAGTTTTCAGTTTTAGGGGGTCAGTGGAATGTTTCTGCTTTGTTTATCTTTACTTCAAAAGAGTGCTTGACAAAATTGGCGAAAATCTGTTTAATAGTAGAGGCGTAAGTAAGAATCATGGCAAACCTTGACTTGCGAGTTACGCCCAAGAATGCTGTCTTTTCGGCATATAGAATTTAATCCATCTACAAAGGAATAATTAGATGAAAATAGAACAACGGCTTGAAGAATTAGGTGTAGAATTAACGGAACCCGCGGTTCCCGTAGCGAATTACGTCACAACAGTACAGACCGGCAATCTTATATTTACGTCAGGGCACGGACCCGGCACAGGCGAAGGTCCCATCTATAAAAGCCAACTCGGCACCGATGCCACCATCGAACAAGGGTACGCATCGGCGCGTCAGGTAGCGATCGGCTTGTTAAGCACCCTCAAACATGCACTCGGTGATTTGGACAGAGTGAAACGTGTCGTCAAAGTCGTCGGGTTCGTCAATTCGGCACCCGATTTTACCGACCAGCCTGCTGTTGTCAACGGTGCATCGGATTTCTTCGTTGAGGTATTTGGCGATAAAGGCAAACACGCGCGCTCCGCAGTCGGCATGGTGCAACTGCCCGGTGGCATCCCCGTTGAAGTTGAAATGGTCGTCGAAATCGAAGATCTTTAACTATTAGGTTTTTGCTCCGTTTTTTCCGTTGTCAAAAACGGGCTTTCGACGAATATCAACAGCATCGTCGATAATTAGAGACGGGACTCGGAAGTACAGCTTTCTTACGAACACTTGGTCCCCGTTAAAAAACAGAAGAGAAGGATATAATGGCAGTTCAAATTGTTAAACCTCGGATACGTGGGTTTATCTGTACCAACGCCCATCCAGCAGGTTGCCACGCGAATATACTTAACCAGATAGATGAGATTAAGCACGGTATCCCCTACAAAGAGACCGGTCTAAATGCCCTTGTCATCGGTGCCTCAACAGGTTACGGGCTCGCTTCCCGTATCGCTTTGACTTATGCTTACGGTGCCAAAACGCTTGGACTTCTCTATGAACGTCCAGCCGATGAGAGACGCACTGCAACAGCGGGTTACTATAATACTGCTGCTTTTCATCGACAGGCGACAGCGGACGGATTTTTCGCGGACAGTCTCAATGGAGATGCGTTTTCCGATGAGATGAAAACTGAGACTCTTAACCGACTCAAAGCAGATTTCGGCAAAATAGATATTCTCGTCTATAGTATCGCTGCACCACGCCGAGTCCATCCGATTACAGGGGTCTCACATCAATCCGAGCTCAAACCGATTGGCGCGTCCTATACAGGGAAAACGATTGACCTGAATCGGGAAGTCGTCGCACCTGTAACGATTGCGCCAGCGACTGAACGGGAGATCACCGATACAATCGCTGTGATGGGCGGTGAGGATTTAGAGATGTGGATTGACGCATTGGCGGACGCGGAATTGCTCGCGCCAGAAATGACCGTCGTCGCCTATACCTATATCGGAAGTGCTTTGACCTGGCCCATCTACCGAGATGGCACTATCGGTAGAGCAAAGGACGATCTGAAAGCACGTGTAGACGCGCTTGACCAACGGCTCACAGACCAACTCGGCGGTAGTGCCTATATTTCGGTGAACAAAGCCGTTGTTACGCAAGCCTCTGCAGCGATTCCGGTCGTACCCCTCTATGTCAGTATCCTCTATGATATCATGAACGCGAGGGGGATCAATGAGGCACCGATTGGACAGATGCTACGGCTTTTCTCAGAGCATCTCGGACCCGGGTTACAACCCCAACTCGATTCTGAACGTTATATCCGACTCGATGACCGAGAATTGCAACCTGAGGTCACCGACGCAGTGACCGAGCGGTGGGCGCAAATTGATACCGACAATTTCCACGAACTCTCGGATTACGCAGGCTTCAGACGACGTTTCCGAAACCTCTTCGGATTTGAAGTTGAAGGTGTAAACTACGATGAAGCGGTAGAGACGGAATTAGTGTTCTAAGCGTGGCAGTCCGTGGAGACCAAAACCTTGATGCGTAACGTACAACCGAGGAAAATACAAGCCTACCGAACTTCAAACGGAAGAGAACCTTTCACGGAGTGGCTTAAATCTGTTCAGGATAGAAATACGCGAAACAGAATTGAAAGGCGACTTGACCGAATCAGATCTGGCAATTTTGGGGATTACCGTTCTGTTGGTGCTGGGGTGTTTGAATTGCGATTTTCTTTCGGCGCGGGGTATCGCATCTATTTTGGCGAAGTGGATGATACGATCATTCTTCTGCTCTGTGGGGGAGACAAGTCATCGCAGGCAGGAGATATTGAACGCGCAAAAGGGTATTGGTTGGAATATAAGGAGGTACAACAATGAGAGAGTATCGAACATGGGAAGAAATTCTAATGGAACGGTTTACTTCCGACTGGGAGGAGGCAATTGGTTATCTCGACGTGGCACTTGAGGAATACCAAGAGGATGGTGACACGCCTTTCTTTCTCTGGGGGCTCCAAAATGTTATAGAAGCACGGGGCGGAGTTTCGGAAGTCGCTAAAAAAATTGGCATTGCGCCACAAGTTCTCTCGGGCCTGCTCTCAAGCGAAGAGGCACCGCGTCTGGATACGCTCAGTACGATTCTTCAGGGGCTTGGGTGTCGTCTGTCTATTCAACCGCTAAAGGATGCAAGCTCCGATCTACATTATGCGGATGAGAGTTACCCAGTTGCACCAAGAGAAACCACAGACCCTAACCTTGAAGTCACTACCGAGGGCAATGATCTCCGTTCAACGTAAATCTGTTGTGATTTCAGAGTCAACATTCAGGGGAGGAAATCGATCATGGGCCGTTATTTCATCTGCTTATTGGCGTTTTTAACAATCGCTTGTTGTTTCACACTTCAACTTGCTGAAGCAACAGATGATAATGGTGTTAGGGTTGGATTCGGCTACGTAGTTACCCCTTCGGCTAATCGGAATCTGATGAGTTCAAATGGAATGAGTTGGAAAACAGCATTCTCAAGATACTTTAGCATGCAAAATTATTTAGGGTTTTTGAAAAATGAGCAGACCGATGTGTGCATAGGGAGCCGATTTTTATATTCCATTGAAATATTTTCGCGAATGGATTACTACTTCGGCTGGGGTGTGAATTATCCAATCTCGCAAGTTGATTCAGATTCTGAAGAAGAAACGCGTATAGGTTCGTGGTTTGAATCAATTGTTGGCTTTGAATATTTCTTTTCCGATAGTGCTGATTTCGGATATACTTTTGAGTTAGGAGTGGCTCGCTTAAAACCTAAGTCTGAGGATTCAATCAGTAAATTCGGCAGGCGTTTTTCATTTGGTTTCCATTATTACTTTTAATTCTGTAGAAGTGTGAAACGAAATCTCAATGGAGATTATCAACATATTTTTCGTATTAAAAAATTAAGGAGAAATTTATGACGCAACCAATTCAGGTTACAGTCTGGAATGAATTTAGGCACGAGAAAACAAACGATTTTATTCGCGGTATCTATCCAAAAGGCATCCACGCCGCTATCGCTGATGGTTTGAACGATTCCGGCGGTTTTAAGGTGCAAAGCGCGACGTTAGATGAACCCGAACATGGTTTAACCGACGATGTACTCTCAAGCACGGATGTCTTAATCTGGTGGGGACACGCCGCACACGGCGCAGTTGAAGATGCGATTGCCGACAAAGTTCGCGCACGCGTTTTGGACGGCATGGGACTCATTGTGCTCCACTCTGCCCACTATTCTAAGCCCTTTACGCGTTTGATGGGCACGTCCTGTAGCCTTAAATGGCGTGAAGCCGGCGAAAAAGAACGTCTCTGGGTCATTGAGCACGGGCACCCGATCGTCGAAGGCTTGGGCGAATACTTTGAAATTGAGCATGCCGAAATGTATGGCGAGCCGTTTGATATTCCTGAACCCGATACACTCGTTTTTGTCAGTTGGTTCCCCGGCGGTGAGGTGTTCCGTAGTGGGTGCTGTTATTATCGTGGGCGAGGCAAGATTTTCTATTTCCGTCCAGGGCATGAAACCTACCCGATCTATTACGATGAGAACGTTCGACATGTGATCGCGAATGCTTCGCGATGGGCAGCACCGGGCAACGCACCGACACCCGTCTTTGGAAACGCTAAACCTTTGGAACCGTTGGAATCATAAAGCGTATAGCAGTGAGCGGGCTTTTCTAAGTCCGCTCATTGTTCTTAGGGAGCCTGTGATGCAGACAGAAGAGACCGAAGAAAATACTGAACATGTTGACATCCCACCCGTCACGGGGCCGTTCGCTGAGCCCTGGTCGCTTAAGAAAATCATGGCACTTGCGGCTGTGTTTGGACCTGCGGCGATTGTTGCGTCAGTCAGCATAGGCGCAGGTGAAACGATTGTTGTTGTGCGCGCAGGCGCGTGGGCTGAATATAACTTGCTCTGGCTTGTGCTTCTCAGTTGTGTGGTTAAAGGTATTTTTGTTACCTATCTACTGGGTCGCTATACGGCAGTTAGCGGTGAATATATCGGGAATCGGCTTGCGAAGCTGCCCGGACCGCGGGGCTGGCTCCTCATTGCGATTGTCATCTTTGAAATGGTCGGAGCACCTTTAGCCTGGGTGCCAATTGCGAAACCGTGTGGTGCCTTGCTCCATTTTCTGTTCAGAGAGACGCTCCCGTCTGGTGTCGCGCAGCCTGTTTGGGAAAACCTAATCACATCCTGTTTTATCACCTTGGCACTCCTTTTCGGTTTGCGCATCTCTTTTGAAAGGCTGGAGAAACAGCAACTTATTATCTGTGCGATCCTCGTTGTCGGCACAATTATCGGCACGTTGATGGTGCGTCCCGACTTTGGTAAGGCATTGGTTGGGAGCCTCCGTTTTGGGCATCTGCCTGAATTTCCTGAATGGGCACCGAAGGATGCCGTCGAGAATCCGTTGCTAACAATGGCAACGGCATTTGGCTACGTCGGCGGTTCTGTGATGGGCTACGTTGTCTACGCAAATTGGGTGAGCATGCACCGCTGGGGCATGACTTCTCATCAGAACATTGATGCTATCCGCGCACGTGCCGCGAACCGTGATAGAATTGATTATCTCCCTGAACACCCTGAGCAGGTCAGCCAACTCCGAAAAATCCTTGCACCGTTACGGTGGGATATCGGTATGGGGGCGATCGTGCTGTTCATTGTGACAGGCGCGTTTATGATCTCAGGGGCTGCTGTCCTGTATGGGATGGAAAGCACTTTTGAGGGATGGAGTTTGCTCACCGATCAAGCAAGCGTCTGGAAAAATATCCACGTGTCGCTCGTGTGGGTGTACTATATCTGTATCGTTGTGGCACTGTGGGGAACGTTACAAGCACTTCCAGAAATCTATGCCCGTGTGATGCAAGAGTTCTTTCAGGCGATCTGGCCCCATCGCGAATGGAACTACGGGACGCTTCGCAAATGGGTTTGCCTCTATATCTTTCTTACAACGATGGTGCTCATCTGGTTGAACATTCCGTTTGATATTTTAACACAGATCGCGGGCTTTATTTTGGCGAATTTTTCAATCGCATTGATGATGCTTGCGGCGCTCTATCTGAACGCGAAGCTGCCTGCTGCGTATCGGACGCGTCCGTTCATGTTCATTGGTGCCTTGATTTCCGCAGCGGTACTTGTTACATTCGCAGGGATTAGCGGTTGGGGATTGTTCGTCAAGCTTTTCGCTGGCAATTAAAGTTAGAACCTTTCGCATAAGCATATAAAATACTGTCAACAACTCTGGATTTTCATAAGGAGATGAAACCATGGCAGACATCAAGGCACCCATTGCCTAAAGGCAGGGGCTTGTGCTTCGTAGACAGTAGCGTTTCCGAAGAAGCGTCTTACACCGTCTCCACAGAGGGACCCAAGCAGCCCTCTCAACCGAAGTTGACTCTTTATTTTTGAGAGTGCGTTTACGAACCCACGCTTTTACCTGTGGCAGTTCATTACACTCAAGTGTTTTACCAGTATCTGTTTCTTATCCGTATGGTGCTGTAGCTTTACACGAGTCGCACACGGGAGTAGCGAACAGCAGCCTAACTCGCAACCTTACACTACAAGAATAGTATACCATTTTTGTGGTTATTTGTCAAAAAAAGGAGGCGGGCATTCCTCCCCAACCTAAAGGATGGGGTCTTCTGCCCGAAGATTAGATGAAAAACGAACTCGCGAAACTGCAACAGCAAGGTTTTGTTTTAATAGAGGGTGCGTTGTCACCAGAAGAGACGGAAAATATCCGTCAGCGCGTTAACTATGCGCGGGAACAGGGGTGGGAGGAAGGCTTAAACGCTGTCGGCAATATGTGGTTTGATAGCTTGCTCGACCGCGAACCGGATACTTACGCGCCACTTGTTGGGCATCCGAGTGTCCGCCCTTACCTTGAAGGTTTAATGGGTAAGCAGTGTCAGCTGCGGAGCCTACGCGCCCACATTAATCCAGGTCCCTATCTCCAAGAGTGGCACATGGATTTTTACGGCTACTGGCAAGAGCAACGGTATGTCGAAGAGCATCCATTTGCGATGGCACCCGTCGGGATTAACACGACGTACTATTTTCAGGATAACGCCCCCGGTGAAGGGCATCTTAAGTTTATCAAAGGTGGACACCTGTCGGAACCACCACATCTCTATCCATTAGATCGTCCTAAATTTGAAGAGTGGTGTGAAGCACAAGAACACGTTATTCTGTATCCGAAAGCGGGCGATTGTGTGGTGTTCATCAACCATATCCCGCATCAAGGGGCAAAAGAACGCGACGATATGGAGCGGAGCAATGTTGTGTGCCATTATCAGGTAACCCCGATGTATGAAGGCGTTTGGCATGTCTCTCGACCGCGCGGGTATCAAGGCACATTCCCGTTTGCTTAGAGATACATATTAGTGCTTAAAGGGCGGGTGTTTTCGCATCCGCCCGTATCGTTTAACATAATGTAAATTGATTATAGTAAAATCCGAAAATAAATGAACACTTTTACGAAGATAACCCCCCTAGGGGAAACACCCCAGCAAAAACACCCCCTTATCAGGGGGGAATAAGATCGGAATCGCTTTGATGTGAGGTGTCTAATTAATTCTAAACTTTACTATAAAAGTCGTAGGCACGCTCCGGGTGCCGTAACAACTTCGCACCCCTATAGGACTGGAGGCTACTCATGCGTCAATTTTTAATGGGCTTGTGTGCTGTGTATCTGATAGGGAGTTTTCAAGGTGTTGGCACAGCCGCAGAATTGGAAGGTTTAGTCGTCTATTTCGCTTTTGAAGAGGGAGCCGGTAAGGCAGTCAAGGATCTGTCTGGTAACAAACAGGATGGGAAATTAGAGGGCGATACCTCGTGGACCGACGGTAAATTCGGGAAGGCTGTTAATTTTGGTGGAAAGGATGGGATTGTTCGGGTAGAGCATTCTAACGCATTTGAATTTACCGACGGCATTACCATTGTCGCTTGGATTAAACCCACCCTCGAAGCGGGACCTGGTACGTGGCAATTGATCGCTGCGAAGGGACCGGATGTGCAAGAATTTTTTGAGGTACTGCTCCATCCGGACGGTTTTATATGGATGGGATGGAAATTGACCGGTGGACGGAATGTCCCCGCACAAAGCCCGCGCGATGTCGTCAAGGATAAATGGCAGCATGTTGCGGTTTCCTTCCAGAGTGGGAAGTGGTGGACGATCTATCTCGATGGTGAGGTGTTGATAGATTACCCGAAGACTGGCGATAAACTGGTGCCGATTGATGCACCGCTTATGCTCGGTACTGAGGAACCACCGGCACTCAATCGCTACTATAACGGTATTATTGATGATTTCGCGCTCTTTGACCGTGGACTCTCACAAGATGAGATTAAAGAGATTCAAGGCGGTATCCAAGAGATATTGGCGGTTGATCCTGATGCGAAATTGCCGACGACGTGGGGGCTCCTAAAACAGAGGTATGATGTTCGCAGTCAGTCAAAATGACTTGTGAACTGACCTCATTTTTATATCCGTGCCAATTTGGCAGACATTCAGTAGGAATTTCAGCTGTTTCAAGCGAATAATATTGGCACGGATATTGCACGCTATTTTGTAAATGGTTATCAGTTTTCAATACGATTTTTCTGCGAAAAACCTTTCAGTTTGCCTCGCAGTGAGAGTAAGAGACACTCGGACTATCTTAACCCTCTTTCTGACAACCGACAGACGATAGCCATTTTTCTGACAACTGATAACTACTGATATAATCTCAAAATTATTCATACAGAGGAGAATAGAAAATGAGCAAAGTCATTGGAATTGATTTAGGAACAACAAATTCATGTGTCGCTGTCTTAGAGAGTGGCGACGCTAAGGTGATCGAAAACGCAGAAGGGAATCGGACGACCCCTTCGGTTGTCGCTTTTACCAAAGAAGGAGAACGTCCGGTCGGGCTGGTTGCCAAAAGACAAGCCACCACGAATCCTGAAAATACAATTTTTTCGATTAAAAGATTTATGGGACGAAAACATAGTGAGATCGGTGATGATGCTTCGCGTGTCCCGTATGAATTAAAAGCCGATAAAGATGGCGATATCGCTGTAAATATTGATGGCAAGGATTACTCGCCACCCGAAATCTCCGCTATGGTCTTACGGAGAATGAAAGAGACCGCTGAGGCATATCTCGGTGAGGATGTCACGAAAGCGGTTATCACCGTGCCTGCCTATTTTAACGATTCCCAACGCCAGGCGACGCAGGACGCAGGTAAAATCGCTGGGTTAGAGGTCGAGCGGATTATCAATGAACCGACTGCTGCATCGCTCGCCTACGGGTTACAAAATGAAGGCGACAAGAAGATTGCTGTTTATGACCTCGGTGGCGGTACGTTTGACATCTCTATTCTGGAGATCGGAGATGGTGTTTTTGAGGTGAAAAGCACGAACGGCGATACACACCTCGGCGGTGACGACTTCGATCAAGTGATTATTGACTGGATGGCACAGGAATTCCTCAGCAGCCAAGGGATCGACCTCCGCAACGATCAGATGGCGTTGCAACGCTTGAAAGAGGCGGCAGAGACCGCAAAGTGCGAACTCTCCACCACACTGCAGACGGATATCAATCTACCCTTTGTTACCGTTGATGCCAGCGGTCCGAAGCACCTTAACTTGACGCTTACCCGCGCAAAGTTGGAGCAAATTACAGATAACTTGGTCCAGCGTTCCCTCGAACCCTGTCGACAGGCGCTCGCTGATGCTGAGATGCAACCCTCTGACATCGACGAAGTTATCCTTGTCGGTGGACAGACACGGATGCCGAAAGTGCAGGAAGCGGTGGAACAACTTTTCGGGAAAGAGCCGCACAAAGGGGTCAATCCGGATGAAGTCGTCGCTATCGGTGCTGCTATTCAGGGCGGTGTCCTCGCGGGTGATGAAGAGGTCAAAGATATTCTATTGTTAGATGTCACACCACTTTCGCTTGGGATTGAGACACTCGGTGGAATGTTCACACGATTGATTGATAGAAATACAACGATCCCTACTAAGAAATCGAATACCTTCACGACGGCTGAAAACAATCAGACATCGGTCGATGTGCACGTCCTTCAAGGCGAACGGGAACAGGCGGTTTACAATAAGACCATCGGACGTTTCCGTTTGAGTGAGATACCGCCAGCACCGAGAGGCGTGCCACAGATTGAGGTGACTTTTGATATTGACGCGAACGGTATCCTTAACGTGTCCGCCAAAGATACCGCAACCGGCAAAGAGCAGAAGATTACCATTACTGCGTCCTCTGGGCTTAGCGAAGCTGAGATTGACCAGATGGTGAAAGATGCCGAAGCACACGCGGAAGAGGATCAGCAGAAACGTGAACAAGTTGAGGCTCGTAACCGTGCTGATTCTATGGTTTACGAGACGGAGAAAAATCTGGGTGAATTCGGGGACAAAGTAGACGATGCTTCCAAAGAGAAGGTCAACGCTGCTGTGGCACGCGTCAAGCAGGCATTAGAGGCGGACAACCACGCTGAGATCCAATCCACAACAGATGAGTTGACGCAGGTCTGGCACGAAGTCTCCGCACTGATGTATCAGCAGACTGCGGGCGCGGATCCTGGTGCTGCACCGGGAGATCCTTCCGCTACTGCGGACGAGGCAGCAGCCGATGCCGCTGATAGCGATGTCGTTGATGCTGAATACGAAGTCGTTGACGAAGATGAGAAAAAAGATAAAAGTTAGGCGTTACTTCTAAATTGGAATCCTATTGGTGCCACATAGGAGATTTCACCAATGGCTTATAGCAATTTTACGCTGGATACAGTCGTAACAACGTTTCAATTAGAAATCGTTGAATCTGCCGCACTCTTTGCTGAAGTAGAAGCGATAGTTCCGAGTTCCTATCTCACAGAGGTATTGACCAAAAAGGTGCAGTTGGCAATCGCCATAGGCACAGAGAAGGCGAAGTCAGAACTGATTGTTGCCGATATTCTCTTTGAACTCCGGGAGCAATTCAATCACGGCATCAGTTTTTTCTCGGGTATTGAATTCAGTGTTGATGAGGAAAGTGGACTCACCGGGGTGTGCGATTTTTTAGTGAGCCTATCTCCTGTGCAGCATTTGTTACAGGCTCCCATCATCGTTTTGGTTGAAGCAAAGAAGGATGATCTGAAACTTGGTATGGGACAGTGTGTCGCGGAGATGCTCGCCGCCCAACGTTTTAATGCAGAGAGAGGAAATGATATTCCGTGCGTTTATGGGGCTTCCACAACAGGGATAGATTGGCTGTTCCTTAAGTTGGAAGGAAAGTGTTTGCACATTGATATGGCGACCTACCAAATCGCTCAGTGCGACAAACTCCTCGGCATCCTCGCCAGTATGGTCACACAAAAAGCATAAGTTGGCATTTGATGGTGTTTCCGAAATTACCGTTTTGTGTCTTATTTCCGTTCAGATAAAGCAAAGGTGGGTGAGCATTTATGCTTACCCACCTATTTTGTTACGATTTTTTGATTCTACTTCTGGCAACACAAAGACAAGGATACGAGATTATCTAATACCCTAACAACGCAATGCCTTCCCGATAGGTTTGGGCGGAGTGCTGTAAGGAACCGAGTTCGTCTTCAGTCAGTTCGATTTCGAGAATCTCTTCTATGCCGTCTCCACCGAGTTTGATAGGAACCCCAATATACAAATCATCAATACCGTATTGACCGGTGAGGTGTGCAGAGCAGGGCAGTAAGCGTTTCTTATCCAGAATGATGGCTTCTGCCATCTGTGCCAACGAGGCACCCGCGGCATAATAGCCACTCGTTTTCAGGAGATTGACGATTTCAGCACCACCGTCGCGCGTCCGTTGTGCCATCGCTTCGATACGGTCTGCCGGTATGAGTTGCGGAATAGGAATACCGTTGACGGTTGTATAACGCGGGAGCGGGACCATCGTATCGCCGTGTCCGCCGAGGACGAGCGCGTGGATGTCTTCTACGGATACACCGAGTTCCAGTGAGATAAAATAACGGAACCGTGCCGAATCCAACACACCCGCCTGTCCAACGACCCGATTTGACGGGAACCCTGAGACCTTCCACGCGTGGTAGGTCATGATGTCCAACGGATTGGTGAGCATCATAATAATAGTATCTGGTGAGTGCTTCACAACGTTTTCTGTGACGCTGCCGACGATATTGGCGTTCGTTTGCAACAGATCTTCGCGCGTCATCCCCGGTTTACGTGGGGATCCTGATGTAATAATTACCAAGTCGGAACCTGCGGTTGCTGCGTAGTCCAGGTCTCCGTCAACTGCGGCATCAAACAGTTCTACGGGACCCATTTGTGCCATATCCAATGCCTTACCTTGCGGGACCCCGTCCACGATGTCAATCATGACGACATCCCCGAGTTGTTTCTGTGCGATCAGGAACGCCGCTGTTGCGCCAACATTCCCCGCACCAATAACACTGATTTTTTTTCTTGCCACTTCTGCCTCCATTATGAAATTGTATGGTTTTTATCCTGAAATTGACAGTACTAATTATACCCAGAAACCTGATAATAATCAAGAGAGAGTCTCATTTGGGCATTTCGTGTCGATCTACGTATATGGTCTTTGACTTATGGTTGTAAGTATGGGTCCGCTAATCGGCTAACTTTATTTCGCCCCAGCGTGAAGATAGTTTCCCACGGGCCTCTACAGGGTAAGGTAGACTCTCCGATTTTACGAAAACATCATCAACGGCGACCTCAACCTCTTGGTCAGCAGTGAGGTAGATACTCCACCACGGGAATTCGCCTAAGTCGGCGTTAGAAGGAATGTCGTCCTTCTTCCATTCTGTCTTTTCACCCGGATCAACGGTGACAGCCATCTCATGTTTCGCGTCGTTCCATTCTAAACGGAGCGTTCGGAGCATATTCGTGTTTTCCGGGATGTCTTCATAAGAGAACGCCTGCCAACCGCCAAGTTGTCCAATCGACCCAGAACCGAACACACCTTTCGGTCCCCAGTTATGTTGATGGCTTGGCGACATACCGAAAACCCAGTTCGGATTTTTCCAGTTCGGTTCTTCATTGGTACACAGCACCCCGAACCATCCACCGGCATCAGAAAGTTCAGCGACCTTCACCGTGAACTGGATACCGAGGATGTCGCGCGGCTCCCATCCAAAAACGAGTTTGAAACCCGGATCACGACCACCGGGACTTTTGACTCTCATCTGGAACGTGCCGTCTTTGATACCCATCTCCAAACGTTTCTCAGGAACAAATTGAACCCATTTCGTGCCAAGATTCGGTATCTGTCCGGGAGTTTCGTCGATTGCGTCTAAATCTCCCTCAAAATCGTCGTAAGGTTTCCATTCAGGTGCGGCGAATGCACTGGATAGCGCGAGTGCTGCCAAAATGCAAATAAGTGATACAGTTTTCATGGCGGATGTTCCTAAGTTTGTATGGGATATGGAGCGAAGGGCTAAAAGAGAGCGTAGGGCGAGGTATGCAACCTCACCCTAAGGAATTACAAGTTAAGCGTGCCGCGGTCCCATTGCATAAGCCGGATTATCACCGAGGTTTTCGATGAGCCATCCCCGAAGCGGCACATCGTCTTCGGAAGGGACGTAGCGTCCGTTGTTTCGGGTCGCTGCACCGAGCAGCTGCCGACGAATCGAATCGCAGCGTTCATAGAGCGGTTCAACCGTCATCTCATCTTTCGGACGGATCCAGCGGTAGCCGTAGCCGTAAAAGAGTGCCTTCCGGGTCATTTGAGAGTGGTTCGGACTCCGCGAATGCCAGAGCCGTCTATCGAACAGAACAGCGGTTCCCGGTTCCACACAGACCGGCATCGCATCCTCAGGCACATCATCTGCGGTGCCTTCACGCGGATCACGGCTGATTTCGGACTCTGGAACCGACATATCTGACTTTAGATGGCTCCCCGGACGGATATAGAAGTTACCGCGACCGGGTTCAGAGACATCTGTGAGGAAATATGCCACTTTCAGAGACAGACGTGGACGCGGATGGGTCTCCATCTCGATGTTGACGCGCCCGCTGTCTTGGTGCCATTCGAGCCATCCTTCGCCTTCTTCGGCATCTGGAGCGGCAGGGGGTTTAACGTGCATGTGCGCGTGGTACAGGTAGATATTCCAGCCCAAGATACCCCACACTTTAGGGAGCGTCGTCGGTAGGTCAACGAGATTTAAAAGCGCGTCATCGGCACCTAAGAAATCCGACCACCCCCAGTGGGAATCAGGTTTTGCCCTGCCTGTGGCGAGTGCTTTGTTGTGCAAGGTATCTACGGCACATATGAGTTCTTCGCGCATCTCTGATGAGAGGGCATTTGGTATATATAGATAGCCATTTTCTTCAAAATGGGTGCGTTCTTCTTCTGTGATTAAGTGCGGGAGATACTTCTCAGGCGAAGCCTCCATACCGATATTAAGAAGTTCGCTCATGGTATTTCTCCTTGATTGCGCTGCTGTGTAGCTAACTGTGTGAACGGGCGCAAAAGTGAGACGGATTACCGGACAAACTCATCAAGGAACTCGCGTGAACGGATCAAACCGTCAGATTCTGCTTCCCACGTACGCCAATAGCGGTAGTCTTCAAGTTCCACACTCACAATACCGTCGAATCCTTCGTCCTCTAAACGTTGGACGACTCGCAGCCAATCCACAATACCATCACCCGGAATCGTATAACGCCACCAGTCTTCCCCAAAGCCGCGCGGACTTTGGAAACTCGGTCCCAAGTTGCCGTGCAGATAAAGCGCTTCTTCGTCGAAGGCGGTATCTTTGCCGTGAACGTGTTTGACATAAGATGCAAATTCGTTCAGGGCGCGTAGGTAGTCGATACCGATTCTGACAAGGTGCGACGGATCGTAGTTAAGCCCCAACCCCGGAGAATCGCATTCAGCGAACATCGCACGCCACATCTCTGGTGTGCAGCCAAGGGCGGGATAGTCAGGCGCAGAACCCGGCCATCCTTCTACCGCGATCGTTACGCCTTTAGTGGCAGCGAATTCAGCGATAGGTGGAACGGTCTCTTTCCAAATATCAAAGTTTTTTGCCCTACCGAGACTTGCATCTTCCGGCACAAAAACACAGAACATGATGTGAACATCATTATCAGCAGCGGCTTCGATTGCGGCTTGTGCAGCGGAAGCACCGGCTTTCTGTTTAGATTTTTTCGCGCTGAGCAGGTCTCTGGTACCAGGCAGATCCGCGGAGCCGATAGCGAGACCGGCATCTCTCGCGGTTTGGACAATTTCGGGGGTAACTTCTCCAATGTCAACGGCATCGAACCCGTTATCTGCACACCATTTGCAGAAATCTGCGAAGGGCAATTGACGGGCTGTACCGGGAATACGTAAACCAATCTTCATATTTTTAACTATGGTCCTCTGAGCATCGCTCCACTACGTTTCGCGATGGTTTCTGGTTAAGTACGAAAGGTTCTCAGGGAACCTACCGTGTGTGAATTGTATCAAGAACCTGCCTGAACCATTGTCCTGCAAGTCTCTATAGGCTTGCACAAGGAAGGCAGACCCGTACTCGAAAAATTAAAACTAAAATCCCATCAGTCCACAGCATCGGCGACACACAGGCATGGGACCGTCGTTACTCACGGATTGGCGAAACTTCATTGCCTTCTGATTATTCCACATATCGACAACTTTGTCCGTCTGGATATTGCCGATGATATAATCGTGGTAATCTCGGCAGAGGCTCACATCACCGTTGCTATCAATTTCCATCGTCATATAGATGCTAACACACTGATTGTAGCCAAAAGTTTGCTCATGGTCGGTGTAATAACGTTGGATTTCGCCTTTTGTATTGAGTCTCGGCATCATGATCGGCGGGCAGCGTCGTTGTTCGTTGGCGAGATTTTCCATCTCGTCAAAGCGGTCTAAGATTACGCCGTGGTCAAAGTCCTTCCACGTCCCTATCCAACCGTAATGCGTCTGCGGTTTGAATCCGAAACGTTGTTCGAAGTCTTCTGTGTGTTCCTGCGCCGATTGGGAATCTATCCACCATGTCAGGTAGAAGATTTGCGCGTCAGCGTATTGACTCGTGAATTTATAGAGGTCTACGACAACATCGATATTGTACATCGTGACGCAGCTTAACGGAATAATATAGGGGAATGCGACATTCCGTTTTTCTTTCTCGGCACTCAGTACTTCCAGCGCAGCTTTGACATCCTTGAAATTGTCGTAGTTTTCAGATACGCCGGGACGTTGTGTGTTGTGGATTTCCTCGTTCGGTCCATCGACGCTCAGATAGATAATTTTGCAGGTTTCCAGGATATCATCGGCACGTCTTGCGATATTTGTTGCATTGCTAACGAGGGATATGGGCATTCCCCGCTCTTTGATATAGTGCATCAAGTCAGTAATTCCGGGGTAGAGCATCGGCTCACCGCCCCAGATATACCAGACGGGTGACCAGCCTTGATCAACAATTTGATCGACGAGATCTTTATAGACTTCAATAGGAACTTCGCGTGCTTTGAGTTCTTTAAGAGATTTTCCGTGAAGGTAGCCGTTATCCCCCCATTGTCCACAAGAGTGGCAGCGAAGGTTACACATATCCGTTATTCGGAGACTTACCAGTTGGATAGCGTCCCCTTTACCGTGTTTTGCACCGAGCGGGTGTCGCCAGTTGAAACTCTCTTTGGCGAGTTGGTAGCGCATGAACTTGCGCGAAGTTCCCCAATCTTCCGATATAGCGGTCGCAAGTTCATTGACAAGAAATCTTGATGAGATTCGACTTCGTAGTGCCATCTATTCTCCTTATTTGTCTTCTGATTTTACCAGCGTAAGTGCCGCGGAATTCATGCAATAACGCTTACCGGTCGGCGGCGGACCGTCATCAAAGACGTGTCCGAGGTGCGCGTCACACTGGCTACAGACGACCTCGGTACGCGGCATGAAAAAGATGCTGCGATCCATTTTCATCTCAATGGATTCGGAAGAGACAGCGTCCCAAAAACTGGGCCACCCAGTTCCAGAGTCGAACTTGGTTTCGGAACTGAAGAGCGGGCTGTCACAACAGATACAGTGATACACCCCTTGCTCTTTACAATCGTGATATTTCCCTGTAAAGGCGCGTTCTGTCCCTTTTTTCCGAGTCACTTTAAATTCTTCAGGTGTGAGCTGTGCTTTCCACTCTTTTTCTGATTTGATAACTTTTTCTGCACTCATTTCTCGTTCCTTTTGTGAATACAAGTGATGAAATATGTTTTAAAAACCCTTTTATGAATACTATGCCATATTTTAAGAAAAAAATCAAGGGCGTTTCAAATGTTGGGCATGATCATACTTTTAAACGTCGTCTTTTTCCTTTTGTTTGACCGGACCTAAAACCCGACACTTTGTTGCAGACAGTATTTCATAGCGTACCCCGCCCCAAGTGATTTTACGCTGGAATATGGCATATAGGGCATTGAGACCGGCGAGGAATAGTCCGATTGAGGTGGTGTAGGAGGATACACCAATCGTCTGCCGTACCTTCGGCATGTCTTGGAGCCAGCGTGGTAAGTTTTTGGAAAAAATACGATAACTGAATGCTTCGAGGAAAAGAATGAAGAGCATCGGTAGTAATTCGCTTCTAAAAAATAGAAACGGGATGGATCCGAACACGAAGAGACCTTTTGGCAGAAACGTGATGAGACTGGTAAGCCATTGCTTCCAAAGTCCCATGTGTAGCGTCATAATCATCTGGCGGTTCGTAAACTCCACAATTTGATGCCATGTCCGATTAGCAGTGTGCGTTACCGCTACACAGTCCGGGACAAAATGTATCTTGTGTTTGATATCTCGCATCGCAAGTGTGGTATTGAGATCTTCGATTGTTGCCTCCTCCCAACGTTGAAGAATCTGGGCTTTTTCGAGCATTTCGCGTCGGAAAGCGTTAGAACCGCCCCACACCATAGTGAATGGATGATCGCCTTGTACGCTCATCTGAAAGTTGACCCAAATGGATTCTACAAGGGCGGCAACATTCCATGTTTGTGGGAAATAGAACCGTCCACCGACAGTTGTCCCGATCTCTGATTCTTGGAGCGGGTTAACAAGGAGTGTCAACCAATCTTCTCGGATGGCGACATCGGCATCCACAAACGCGATAACTTCGATGTCGTCAGGGAGTTTTTCTATCACTGTTATGAGGTTTTGGACTTTTTGTGAACGTGGCAGATCGTTTTCAACGATGTTTGGTGCTAATAGCACATGGATGTTCGGATGCGGTTCGGCAATTTCACACAGATGTGGATAAGAGACATCGTGTCCGGCACCTGCTTTTTGGTGTGTGACAAAGTAAACTTCGTACGCGCCTGCGTAGTCTTGATGTAAAAGTCCTTTGACGTGTTCTGCTGTTTCGGCATCCCATCCGTAATGCGGCGCGATAATTGCTGCCTTTGGGGTGTAAGTCGGTCGTTCTGCCTTACGTTCGCGGCGCGCATAGAAAAAAGATCGGGTAATGATGAGAAGTTGAAAAACAAAGAAAAAATAAGCAGTTCCAATAATATATATCTGCATAACGTTCAACCATTACTCTTCCGAAGTACGGACGAATTCAAGCGATGTTCTCAGTTTTTGGATGCGTTCTGCATTAAGCAGAAAAATTAAACTCGGTTCATGTTGAAATCGGGCGTAGAAACGTCCAGAGACATCTGTCTTGCCAACTTGCAAGGTATATACTTTCTGGTTCCGCAGTTCGATGGTCAGCTGCATGCTTGGCTTACTGAAACCTGTGATAGTATCGGTAGGTGTAGACGTGCTGCTTATAAATGCGTCTGCCATCAGGTCATCGAGTTCATAGATAATAGCGTTTACTTCTCTATTGTTTGCGTCCTCTCGGACCGGTGCGGTGAGCCGCCAATTCGTTCCGAGGCGCTGACATGTAAAAGGTGCTTCACCAACCAGCGCTGAAGTCAATCGAACCGCGTCATCAATGTGGAAGTTGAGAACCTGTTTATCGCGGAGCCATGCAGCCCCTAAGGCAATGTTATCGATGAGGTCAGGTTTAACACGAGAAACTTGGTCGGACTGCTCGGCTTTGACATATACAGTTCCGTCTTGTGCATAGTTCCCGATAAGTAAGACAGCCGGATTTTCTTCACCACGTTGTGTAAATGCAACAGTGATTGAGGGTGATGCTAACCCGTACAATGCAAGATTTTTGGTAGAATTATCAATAAATGCAGCAGCTTCGACGGAATCCACACCGAAGAGCAGGTCGTCCACGGCATCGGCATCGGCTTTTATTTTCTCTGTCGGTGTTTGCAGTTCCCATATACCGTCGTAGTTTTTCGTGCCGACAGTTATCTCTGTCCCTTGTTTGATTTCAAAACGGATTGTATCGGTGCGTTGAAAGTCTATAACCCGCTTATCGCGCAGATCAAAGACAGATTTGTTCAGAAGATTATAAATATCTTCAGAGACAGTGCAGATAGCATCTTCATAAACGGAAACCTTGACATAAACACGTCCCTGTGTTCCTGTCTCTGATGGAATAGCAGCACCGATATCGAGTGTATAGGTATTATCATCACCTGTAAGTTTTGTCTGGATGCGGGGTGTATCTAAACCGTATTTTTTTAAGCGTGCTGGGTCGTTTGCGTCAACACCATCTGCCTCAAAACTGGATACTTGTAACGAACGCAATTCTGAAAGGAGCATCTCAATTTCTTCTGTATCAGCCTTTGCTGTGATTGGGTGTGTAACGTGCCATGTCCCGTTTCGCTTTTCACAATGAACAGCACTGGATTTTTCGGAAGTGCTTTCATGCTGCTGTTCAAACTCGATATTGGACACCATTTCCGTGTTGAACTTAATAACCGACCTGTCGCGAAGGTCTGTCGGGGATTTCGTTAAATCATCAAGGGCACTGGATTCAATGAGAAAGATATGCGCTTCCGATTTTTCTTTAACGTAGACGGAGAAGTTAATCGCCTTTTTACCGATAAGGAAGGTTACTGTTGGTGAGGCGCTGTCTGCTGTCCAGAGTGAGAGGGTAATGCTCGGTGTATTATCCAATCCGTACTGCGTTAAATCAGGCACTTCAAGCGTCTGCTTGATGCGTTTGTTGAGCATATCATCTAACATCTGATTAACTTTCTCACTATCTGCATCCGCATGAAACGGGGTTGTTAACGCCCAGTCGCCAGCCGAGTCTTTTACCAATTTCAGATTTTGATATGCCGCATCAGCAAACGAGATTTCCACCTGTTTAACCGTATCGTGTGGGACATCATAGACCTGATGAATGGCTGGTTTTTCGTCGGTGCTTGTCTGATCGGACGGTTCCTGAAAAAACAGGTAATACGTACCGCCGATACCGACGAGCAGGACAATGATGATCAGTGTTGTTCGGAAGTTCACGCGCTTCTCTCTCCTTCACGGCGTTGCCACCAAACAATTAACCCCGCTGTAAAAACAAGTGTGGGGATCAGAAAGACAGATGTTATCTGCACGAGACGTTGATCTTGAACGAGCATCTGACGCAAGGTTTGTTCACGTAAGTCAATTGGACGGATCGCAATAAGGTCCTCTTCTAATGTAAGCCAATTGATTGTGGCTAAAAAGATGTCTCGATTTGGTGCCCGGAAAATAGCATTCGCGGCGAAATCGGAGTCACCAAAGACAACAATTCGTGTTGGGCTGTGTTCTGCGCCCTTATCGCTGTCTGGGTCAATTTTCTGTTCAGCGGCGATTGCGACAGACACGGGTGATGGTGTATCTATATCAGGGTCGTAGGTGAAATTGGTAAAATCTTCGTTGAAGGTACCGTCGGCTTTACGCTGCGTTTCGCCCCAACTGTTTCCGGCACCACTGGCGGTCTTAAAAAGAGATTTCACGCTCAGATTAGGAGGGCTATCCGCTAAAGGTGTGACAGAACGAGTTACAGGAAACGCTACTGGATCCGTCATCGCACGGGTGATGTCGTGCAATACGGGTCCCGGTACCGGCGCGGTGGGTCCGAATGCAAAAACGAATTGCACTTTATCGATGACGAGATCATTTCCGATAGTGATACCCCATCTTTTCATAAGTCGAACGAGTCCATTATTCGCATCTTCGGCAGAGGTGACAGACGGATCAAGCATTAGGAACAATTTCCCGCCGTGATTTAAATATTTTGTTACTGCGTCAAGTTCATGGCGCGTCAAAGCCGTTTTCGGACCCGCAATGACAAGTACGTCACAATCCGCTGGAATGGCAGGTTCTGTCAAGAGTGAGAGGGCGGACGCGACATAATTCTGGTTTTCTAATTCTGTCCGAACGTCGCTATATCCATTCTTATTGAAGTCGTCAAGTCCATGTTCTTCATGACCCACAAGGAAATAGATCTTTTTCGTTTCATTACGCATCAGTTTTAGGATCGCACTTGTAAATTTTTGTTCCTCGACAACAGTTACCTTTTCTTGTTGATCTTGACTCTCAAAAATGATGGTTCCGTCGTATTGTATCTGATACTTTTCGCGAAATTGGAGGTCGGTGTAAGGGTCCTTAAATGAGACTGTTAGCGATTCGGTTTCGCGCTGGTATAATTCTAAAATATCCTTGGCACGGGCTGCCAATTGCTGGATGTCGTTGCTGAAGAACGCTGTTACCTGAATTTCTGATTCAAGGTTTTTGAGAACGGTCTTGGTTTGTTCTGATAGTGTGTAAAGCTGCAACTTCGTTAAATCTGTTCTTTTATCAAAACGGTGTCCAACAATAGCATTGGCAAAAACAGCGATACCGATAACGCCGACGATGCTCAAGGCGACATTCGCACCATAACGGGCTTGGCGACTGACGAAGAAGTTTATAAAATCCGAGAATCGTAACCGTGCAAAAACAGTGAGTGAGACGAGTGCAAGGAGCAGGCATATCCAAAAGGCGAGCCACGATTGAAAAACAGCGCTAGCAGTTGCGATGAAACTGAAAATCAACGTCAGAAGCCCAAAGATCGGTCCCGCAATACTTTTATTCGCCATATCCTATCTCCATTTTGATGATTCAATGGACTTGAACGTCGCAAATAGACAGACAGCTGTAAAACTGACGTAGTACACAATATCTTTCAGAGGGATAACACCGCGGGCAAAGTCGTTGTAGTGTTCAGAGAGCGATAGGTAGCTCAAAAAATTTCCGAGCGCGCCACTACGCGCCGAGAGTGCACCGATTACCCATAGCGTTAAGAGAATGCCGAAACTCGTTAGTGCCGCAACGAGTTGGTTTTTGCACATTGACGACATCAATAAACCTAACGCCAGAAAGGAAGCACTAATCAGGATGACACCGAGATAACCGCTGAGTAGGAGACCGCTGTCCAGATAACCGAAACGCAACGCCAGTAATGGGAATAGGAGCGTTAAACTGAGCATAATAAGCACGAGTGCGCAGCTCGCGAAAAATTTTCCGAGGACGACTTGTCCATCTGTGATTGGAGAGGTAAGAAGGAGTTCAATTGTCCCCGATTTCCGCTCTTCTGCAAAGAGTTTCATCGTCAGAACCGGCGTAAAAAAGAGCAGGATGATTGCCATATTTCTGAAGAGTGTCTCAATCACGAATCCAGCGGTTCCCCCTTGTCCACTCGCACCAATCAGCACAAGAGAAAAAATGAACCCTGAAATCGTTGTGAAAACAAAACAGACGAAATAGGCGATCGGTGAGACGAAATAGGTGTAGAGTTCTTTGGTACAGACTGCAAGAATGTTTCTCATTTTTTTAGGTATTCGCCAAGCGTGCAGGCAAGTCTATTAGGACATGAGTGGTTTTTGATTAAGACCCGCACGCGCTGTTGTTGCGTGCTGCTGGCATTGATAAATCTTTTGATTCTAAGCTTTCGAGTGTTTAACAAACCGCTGCCGAACCTTTCCAACAAAGAAAGGACCGAGCGATTCGATATATTTGGTCGTCTGCTCTGTTTGCCGCATATCTTGTATCAACCGCGATAACGGATATAGTTCGGGACCGACTAACCCGATAACAAATTCATTATCGTTCGTATCTAACCCGAAACATGCGAGTCGGATGTCACTGGCGTATCCACCGGCGGCGTAGCTGCGACCGAGCATTGCGTGTTCACCTAAAATTCGCCCGCGTTCGCGGTGTTCAAGCCGATAAAATTCGGGGTTTCGGCGCAGTGGATACCAAATTGCCCATGGAAATTCGGGGTTGAGCGCGCTTTGAAGCGGTTTGTTGAGGAGCCACTCTTCCAAATTCGGTTCTCTACCGCTTGAATAGGTTCGACCGATCATCGTCATTTCCGCACGATATAGCGGATTGGCTGCACGTTGGAATTCTGCTAATAGATCTCGCGTATCGGTTGTTAGCACCGTTGGATCCTCTACAATAAAAAGCACACCGATACCTGTCGGGTTGTTGAAATCGTCGTATAGCACCGCGTTTAGGCGACTCTCTTCAAGCATTTCAATGACGGTGCTTGCGTCGGAGCAGTCCTCAAAAACATGGAGTTGGAAGAACAAGCGTCGGTCGCTAACTTGGGGGTCGCCATCAATCGGGGCACCGACTTCTCGAAGGTCTACAGGTTCTGGACGCGGCGGTCGTTTTCGTTCAGTGTTCATACTTTAATATATGGGCTTCTGGGCTGCCCTCCTCTTCGTTTCGGGCAGGTTTCTGATCATAACTATTACTTCTAAAATCTTAAAGAACTTTGAGAGACCTGATCCCTCTTTTAACTGATAACTGATAACTGACAACTATTCAACGTTTTGTGGTATATGACCCACGAATCCATTCTTCAAGCACCTGATCAGGGTTTTCCACAACCTCTTTTGGGAAGGTGAACGTAGACTGTCCAGTGTTCTGTTTGATAAGATTCAAACCGTGTTGGTAGCTTTCAAGGAGTACATCGCAGATTTGTTCTATCGCTTTTTCTTCCGCGATTGCACGTTCACAGATAAGTGCAGTGGCTTCGCCATCAAACTGAATCTGTAGTTGATGATTAACCTCGTATTGTGCTTCATACCGACGCACTTGCTCGTGCATCACCCTATTACGGTTGTAATCGGTATCTTTGATGATACGTTTCAGTTCAGCATCAGGATCCTCTACGACTGTATCAGTGACAACGAATTCGTTCGTACCAGTGGAAGGGAGTTCAAATTTGTAGTTCCGTAAAACCTTTTCACAGACCGTCATCAAGGCACGTGCCCCTGTTTTCTGCTCAATGGCTTTTTCGGCGATTCTGCGTAGACCCTTGTCAGAGAACAGGACTGTGATCCCATACGCACGAAACGCGTTCTCATATTGCCGAATAATAGAGCCTTCGGAATGTTTCAGAATATAGAAAAGGTCGTCCACCGCAAGTTCATTACAAATGACATGCACGGGAAGTCGCCCGATGAATTCAGGTTCAAAACCGAAGTCGATGAAATCCTTTGGCGTGACACCCTCAAAGTATTGTGAGGTATCATCGGTTTGGCTGGCGATTTCGGCGTTAAATCCGATCCTACTTTGATGCATGCGTTTCTTGATAATTTTCTCCATGCCGGTGAATGCGCCGCTAATAATAAACAGGATATGGCGCGTGTTAATCACCTCTTTCTCGACCTTCCCGCTTTTCTGGAATTCCATTGCAGCACGCATCTGAGAAGCGACATCATTTCCAGCCCGTAGATCGACTTCGGTCTCCTCCATCAGTTTGAGGAGGCCAATTTGCACACCGCGTCCACTGACATCGCGTCCGATGATATTCGGCGGGGTCGCGATTTTATCCGCTTCGTCGAGGTAGATAATGCCGTATTGTGCTAATTCGAGATTGTCATCGGCTTGTGTTACCAATTCACGGATTAAGTCGTCTACATTGGCACCGACGTAACCTGTCTCGCTAAATCGAGTAGCATCCGCTTTCACAAAGGGGACACCGATGAGTTTGGCGATGTGTCGGATCAAGTACGTCTTACCGACACCAGTCGGACCGAGCATAACGATATTTTGTTTTGAGTAATCGGTATCAGCAGCATCCGGGTTTTCGTGGCATTCTCGGACGTGGTTGTAGTGGTCGCACACCGCAATCGCGAGGGCTTTCTTCGCTTCGTCTTGCTTAATCACGTACCGGTCGAGGTATTTCTTAATCTCTTTCGGTTTGAGATCGAATTTCAGATCGAAGGTTTTTTTCGGTTCAGGTTCCTCTGGTTCTCCTTCCGGTGTAGGTTCGCTTGCAGTCGCGTTTATCAAGCGGACGGTTCCACCGTACTTCTTTTGCCAAAATTCTTGAAATTCCTTTTCGATTTCTTCAGGCGTGGGTATTTTCTTATTTGTGTTCATCAAGATGTTGTCCCTGTTAATTCACGGCGAATAATTTCAGTGCCGGCTACCATCGTTTTCAGTTTCGCAGCGGCTGCCCATCGCGCTGTTTGGCTGAAACCGCAATCGGGTGTAATCGAAAGTTTTTCTGGACGGACATGTTTGAGCGTTTCTCGAAGCAGTGCCGCCACGTCCTCCGGTGTTTCTACATAGTAGTTCTTGACATCAATAAGTCCTGCGGCGAGTTCTTTATCGTTCGGGAATTCGCTCCAGAGTCCGATTTCTGCCAACTCTCGGTTTGCAAACTCTAACGCAAGTTGGTCGAACGCTGCATCAAGGATATGTGGGAAAAGTGGACGATAAACACGCTTGCCGACTGCCCTACCGCGATAGTTACCGAAACAGATGTGCAGTCCAATCTTAGCTGAAACACCTTCAACAGTATGGTTGAACAACTTCACGAATTCCTGCGGACGATCCGGGTAAACGGCGTAAGAGGGTTCATCTAACTGGATGAATTCCGCGCCTGCTTCGACAAGCTGCCGGAGTTCTGTATTGATAATCTCCGCACAAGCGTAGGCGACTTCGAGGCGTTCTTTATAGATACCGCCTGTCTGGATGCGCCCTGAAAGCGTGAACGGACCCGGACATGTCACCTTGAGCGTCTTCGTTGTCTCGTTTTTCGCAAATTCAAATTCGGGGAGGATACCGAGTCCGTCGGGCGCTGTAAGCGGGACGGAAGGCAGCCATTTGCCGCGCTGATCGTGTCCGTCGGGCCCTTGTGTTCTCGGCGCGGGGAGTTGCTCTAACCCCGTGAGTCGTTCATAGAAACCGAGTACAAAGTCTTGGCGGCGCATCTCGCCTTCGGTAATAATGTCAACGCCGGCGCGCTCTTGGTCCGCAATCGCAGTTCGGACTGCATCGTCAAAGGTTTCGTTAATATCGGTTTCGCCGAGTTCGCCGCGTCCGATTGCCTCCAATGTTACACACAACCAACTCGGTGGTGCGTAGCTGCCGATAGTACTTGTGGGTATCAATATGTCTCTCTCTTTCATCAATCTTCGGGCAGGAGACCCAATGCTTTAGCGTTGGGAGGAATGCCCACTCCTGTAATTGAAATTAAGACGCGTGAGCACCTTAAAATCACGTGATTTCGCATTTTGGCACAAGCGTTGACCTTCCAAGGCATACAACGCTATCCCCTGTTTACCAAAGCCACTGATACGCGTTAGACCATACTTGAGGTGTCTCACTAAGGTGTTCTTGACCCATCCATTCCAAGTCGTGCCACCATAGCGAGGTCTTTTCCCGCCTTTCTGTGGGTTCTGCCTATGGAGTTCACGCCGGCGTATCGGGATAGGCGATATACAGAATATATCTGTGTTATCTACAACACCTTCACCCCCAACGACATGGTAAGCGAGACACCAAGCATCTACGCAATGTGCGTCAAAGGTTTCAGCGAGTTTCTTTGAAGATTTCTTGAGACCCAGACTCTCCCGAATCTCTTTGGTTTCCCACCCTTGAAGGGTGAGCAGTTTCCACCGTTTTCCTATTTCAGTATAGAACCATTGCTTACCGACTTCCAAAGGACTAAATGACTGATTCCACTTCTTCGCACGTTCTATCGTCCGTGCCTTAATATCTTCAACACAGACATGCGTGATTCGATAGAGTTGGGACAACCCATCAAGGATACGCAGTTTCCAGTCCCAACGTGCACGCGTGCCAGCAGGAATACGGACCTTGTTCGCAAGTCGGTTGGTTCTGTTCTTTCGGTTCGGAGACTTCCGTGAACGCCTCCCTCTACGAAGTTCACGACGCTTTTCAACTTTCTTACTGACTTTGCTGTGAGCATCGGCTTGGATATTCAGATAGGTGTGTGCCGCTGATTTGATTGTAAAGCCTTCCTTCTTACTGCCGGGGTCTATGCCGACAGCAATCTCTTGAAACTCGGTATCTGATGGGTCAACGTTTAGACGGACGCAAAAGATGCCGTTCTTCCAAAACGGAGTCGCCTTCCCTGACCGTATCCACCGTTTTGCCCGCGAAGGCTTCGTCGGCATTAATGGATTCTGATTTTTATCGACAACCGGCACGAACATGACGTAAACCCCTTTCGGGTATATATTGCCCCATCCAGATCACGGTATCCAAGAGGAATCAGACTTGGGGAGCATCCGAAACATTGTTCATGTTGCCACACACAGATACCGCGATATATGACTGTAGAAAACTGTTTAACTTGTGGGTCCCCGTGTGGCTACGGATGTTCACAAGCCCAAGTCTTTAGACTTGGGTAGTTGACCAAACTCCTCTGTTTTTGTCTCGTAAGTTCGTGAGCTCAATTTTAACTCCCGACGTTTGCATAGAAAAACGGCGGCATCGTCAAGGCGACCACGTCATCATCACCAGAAATTTCGCGTGCCATCGCGAGCGCGTCATCCAAGTCTTTTGCCCAATCAACACCCAACCGCTCTGCAACTCTCGGTTCCTTCGGACCCACGAGGATGACCTTTGAGAGATATTTCAGCGGATACGTCGCCCAATACCAGACGGTGAACGGATGAAACCCGTGGTGTGCGAACTTGTTCCGATAGCAGTCGATGAGATATTCATCCCTCGCGTATTTTTCTTGAAACTTCTGCTGCATCTCAAAGGGTTCAGTGGTATCAGCAAGCACCTCATCGTAAAACATTTTATAGGCGACATGATATTCCTCGTGGAAAATCTCATACGTCGGGTTCATGATAATCACAACGCCGTTCTTTTTGATGATCGGTTTGTTGTAGAACCAGTTGAAGACGTAGCCCAAAATGTCGCTGACCACTAACACAGGATTGATACGCGCATCAACAGCGTAAGGACTCATATCGGGGAGTCCGAACACCAGGGTACTAAACTGGCGCGGGATGTCGATTGCCAACTGATCCTTCATCGACTCCAACGTTCTCTCGTGGACGGCATCAATGTCGCCTGCGTTGATCTGTATCGGTTCGTAGTCTGTCCGCACGCTCTTGAGAATTGCGTAACGTGCCGATTCGGGTAAGAGCGATAAGGTTGCCGGCGTAAAGGTTTTAATAACCTTCTCTACGATGTTGCAGTCACGGTTCGGTTTCCCGACGTAGCGGAGATGGAACGGGTAGATCGCGCCGTTCATTGCTGCTTCAAGGACTAAGATGGGGGTCTCTTTCTGAATGAGGCGACTCATCCGTTCGATACAGGCGTGCATGTGCGAACCTTCCGGTTGCATCACGTGTGGACTCTCCGACGTCATGTGCGGCGAATGGTGTGGGGCAATGGAGTTATATGTGCCGAGACCCACCGCAACAGATTTATGTCCACCGTTAAGCGGGATCTGTATCATATCCACATAAATCACCAGATCGGATTCGAGTACCACTTTATCGGTTTCAACGACTTCCGCTTGTTCTGTGTGTCCGACTTCAACGATCTGATCGGCATCTTCCGCATCAAAGTTTCGGAGTTGGTCCGGATAGAACTCGTCCATGATATTTTTACCGAGCATATAGGCGAGTTCGTGTTCCTTCATCTTGCGGTGCAGCGCGACGGCACACATCAGTTCGATATTCTTTTTTTCTACGCCGTAACTATAGAGCATCTTCAGGAGCGTCTCAATCATAATCTGCCGCATATCCGGCTTTTTCGTCGCGGGGAAAGGTTGGCAGTTATCGTCGAACAGGATTAGCACCTTCGAGTTGCCGTCAACGAGTTCGCTGAGTGGCGGCATCTCAAGTGGATTCTCAAAAGCACGCTGCGTATGTTCACTCAGTGCGGCACGCTTAATTCCGGGTAGCGGCGGCTTCGCGTAATAGACCTCCGAATTATCCGGCAATTTCGCGTTGATAAGATGGTTTCCGAAGTAGGTAAAGTATTTCATGTGATCGGCGCAACTCACCTCATGAGACGGTTTTAATAGATGTCTTTACGACTTTGAATTATCAATTTTAGCATAATTTATATGAATGTGCAAATTTTTTAGCGAATTATAGGCGTTTTACCTTATAAGTGTTATAAGCAAATTCCATGCCAGTATAGCGCACATCACGACTGGTTTTCTTAACAAAAATTGCACGAAATAGTGCAAATCTCGTGTTGAATTGCCCGAAATAGTGCAGTTGCGGGGCTTTCGTTGTTTGACGAGGTTTTTGGGTTATTTATTTCGAGATGTGTATGAGTGGTATCCAAACGCAGCCAAGAAGTGAACTTCGATCGCAGAGATTCAATGTTTGGTGGATAGTTTTAATAGATATGATGATATACGGCTGGTAAACGGAAGAGGGTGTTGATAATATCAGGGTTCTCAAAGCACCTATCATCAAACGTTAGTGTTTTTTTCCTGCACTTTTAGTAGTTATACGATTCTTGCCTTTTTGTCGCCCCATTTTGCATTGACTGAGGGGGCACAGAGATGATTCCGATTGTATGCTAAAGCCGCCGCGGCATCGTCGTGTCCACCATCTTCCAACTCGCGTATTTTCTGATTATAGTAGGCAATTACACGGTCGTACACCTCTTCTGCAGTCAAACCGTCAGCAAACGCCCGATCTATTTCAGAATCACAGTCAAAAAAAGCATCGGAAATATGCATCAAAACAATGAAATCTTCATTGTACCCAAAGTAGGCAAGGCATCCATTATTAACAAAATCGGTGCCGAGTTCAGCCGCGGTTTGACAGGCGAAAAAGTGAGCAACTTTGTTGCCTAACTCCTTAGCTTGATAGTTCCCTATATCAAAAATAGGATCGCAATATTCTCCCATATAGGTCGTATAGACTCCATGCCCGACACCGGTCATATAGACAATGTCTTCTCGAGATGCTTCCGGTTGAACGTAGACACGACGCGCCAATTTGCCCTGACAACGTACAATCTCAAACCCTTTGGATTCCAAGTAGGGATAAACGTGCCGATTCCGATAAACATAAGAGGCTTGTGTGATCCCATCATAACTGGAATCAATGGCAAGAATTTTCAAAGCAGTTTCCGATTCAATACGTCGTTTTATGTCCGAAGATAATGTTCTTACTTCGGGGGTTGGAGAGTTCCTTCACGGGCACGTTCAATCAAGCGAGCAATCATGAGCTGCTCCACCTCAATGAAAGTGCGTCCTATACGCGTTCGTGCCCTGACTTCATTAATAGCGCGCTTTTTGCTAAATACTCCCAACCCAAGGATACCTACGTCAAATCTGGGACGTTGTCGGATCCGTTCCGCAACCAATTCTGATTGCTGCTCAGGGGTCAATTGAATAAACGAAAACCTTGCGGGTTCCTCGTCTATCACTTCCCGCAAAGAGATCCACTGCCCGTCAGGAGCCATAGCTACCGGACGACTCCAATGGTCTTCGCTAGTCACTGGTGTATTATTCTCCATGAGTGGTCTCCTTAAAATGAGTTAAACTTTTTGTAGAATAAGGCTATCAATCGTCTATCATAATTATATCCTAACATATTCCGGAGCAAATATCAACGTGTTTGTTAAAATTCAGAAACCTATATGAAACATAGTTTCACATGGGTTGCAATTATCAACCCGGTAACAAACGATAGCCGATACCAGTCATAAGTCCAACAATAATCCAGATGCCACCGATGAAGCATTCACCTAACACAACGCCTAAAATAAGCGGACGGAGTTTACGGTAGTAGGCAACACCGCCGAACTTGAGCGTGGTGTATTTGAGGAACCAACCGATGAAGAATGATCCCCAAAAACAGTAAGTCGCATAACTCGTCATCATGAGAGAACCGATCGGGTGTAATTTCCACCAGAGATAGTGGTGACGCATCCAGAGCATCCCGAACATCGTGGTACCCCCGAAGATGAACGAACCGAACCGTTCTAACTCAATACCGGTGGGATGTTGGAGGATACTCGTGAGTCGATTAAAAGGGGTGGTTGTAGAGATCATATAGGTCCAGTGCTGTAAGTTCACTGCGCCGTGTGTGTAGGCGAGATTTATGGAGGAATAATAAGAGACACCCATCGCCAAAACGATAGCGATGCCCATTGCGATCAGGAATGGACGTTGTTTGAGGCGTAGCGGTTCC
Source organism: Candidatus Poribacteria bacterium (assembly GCA_022821495.1). Classification (GTDB taxonomy): domain Bacteria; phylum Poribacteria; class WGA-4E; order WGA-4E; family WGA-3G; genus WGA-3G. The sequence continues at coordinate 10,067 of JAJEDN010000029.1, read as the reverse complement.
GCGAGTTTGAAATTGTTCATCACGCTCGGCATCAGAATCTCCCGCATATCGAACATCAAGACCCGTTCGTAAGCGACCAGCGTCCAACTCGGTGCATTGACACGCGCACTGCCGAACAACGTAATGAGATATTCACCGGGCAGGAAGGAGTAGAGGATAAACATTAAGCCACCGTTGGTCACCATCCACGTTCCGACTGTTGTGATAGCGAGGAAGATACCGAGTATAAAGAGTGCCACCCATACACGCATCCCTGCGAGGCTACAGATTAGCGTGAGCAGTAAGATCCCGCCAATCATACCCCATACTGCCCAAGCATAAGGTAGCGGTTCGTTTGTATCGTTGTGAGTGCGTTTGCCGAAGATCGTCGCGAATGCCCGTCCGAAATGCCGTTTGCCGATAAACAGGATGAATCCGATAAAAACCAGCAATGCACCCATCTGTTGATTTTGATGGAAGTTCCACTGATTCACTTTTGAGCCTGTTGCGTAGATGAGCACTGTCTCCATCTTGCCGAGTAGGAAGAAAAACCAGAAGCTAAACGAGATTTCGAGGGTGAGGAGATAGACGATCGCGATGATAGACGGGAAGATAAACAGATTCACAGAGGGCCACCAGTTCAAGGCGGAGAGCGGTTTCTCCGTGAAAAGTGCGGCGATCGGGAAGTAGACAGGCGGACTCGGAATGGCTGGAAAGTAGAGATGTAACCCCTTTAAGCCGTGTAGGATGACAGGTATCGTAAAACCGCACCACATCAACGGCGACTTGAAGAACCTGTTTAGCAAGGCTTTGCCCGATGGTGGTTGAAACATCTCCATCGGCAATTGAACCAGTGGAAAGGTGAAACGTTCGTGTTCTACCCACTGCTTTCGGAGGATCACTGTCCAGCAGATGGTGACGAAATAGAAGATGAGGACGAAAACACTCCAACCTACAATCGGTTTCACCCATGCTGCCCACGGGATTTGACCGCCATCCGGCAATTGCTCGTAGAAGTAGAAAACGGCTTTCGGGTCTTTCACGACCATCCAATCGGGGAGATGCTGATGGAAGAGCGTTATCCACTCATTTTCGGGGGTTGCGAAGTAGAACGGACTGACCGCGAGCGGAACGAGGTAGCGCATCAGTCCTGAAGATGGGATCCCCGATGCAACCAGCATCATGCCCCAAATAACGAGGAGTTCGCTGCCTTGTAATTCCCTGCCGGGTGTCAGTCTTTTGAGAAGTACATTGATACCGAGGATGAAAACCAGCATCACGAAAACAACAGCAATCGGCAGATGGTTTCCTGCGAGATAGGTGCCTTCGACTCGGAAATCGTTATATGGGGTGGCGAGGCATTGGCATATCACCGCCAGCATGCCGATGAGGACGCTCCGCGCTGTGATACTGTTATAGATAGAACGAGACGTTTGCGGGAGGTTCTGCGAAGTGACAGGAGGAATCATGGAATATATTAGGTGATTGTGTAGCCAGCAGAATCGGTCCGTAAGTCAAACACGGTTTTCACCGTAGTGGTTTTCCCGGTGTTCAGGGCAGTCTGTATGGCTTGTTTGTAGGCCCGCAGCGGAAACCGTCTGATTACCAATGGACGCAACTGTGCTCCCGTTTTTTCGAGGAGCCGCATGCCGAGTGCAAAAGTATGGATCTGTTCATCGTTGTGTGTTTCCAGTCCGTAGGTATAGGCACCTTCTATTCTCAGCTGCTTATACCAAACCGAGACCCAGTCTATATTTTTCGGGATCGCTGGCATACCGAGCAAAATGACTTCGCCGTTCGCTTGTGTGAAACGGAGTGCATCATCTATTGTGACACTCGAACCGATGCAGTCGAAGGTAATATCGACACCCCCGATTAATACCTGTTGTCCCAACTCCGGTTGATACGATTCTGAACCTGTGAGTTCACAGAATACTGTATACCGACTGCTATTCGGCAATATCACCTCGTTGGCACCGAGGTCAAGTGCCAGTTGCTGTTGGTGTGGATACTTGGCGAAGGTAAGGATCCTGTTTTGATAGCCGAGCATCCGAAGTGCTGCGACAGTAAGGAGTCCGATGGTGCCGCCGCCGATGACACAAATATTGTCTGCTGCGTCATAGCTTGCCTTCAAAACGCCGTGTATCGCGCAGGCGAGCGGTTCGAGCAGCACGGCAATTTCGTCCGAAACAGCATCAGGGACAAGATGGAGTTGTGATTGATGCGCCAGCACATATCGACTCCAGCCGCCGCCTGTATCCCGACAATAACCCGTCTGAACGCCTTCGGAGATGTCGCCTCTTGTGATATTTTCGCAGTTAGCGAAGTGTTGGTTTTGGCATTGATAGCACGGCGGCGAGATGCCCCTCACCTTACACGAAAGCGCCGGTTCAATCACTACCCGCGCACCGACAGGAAAACCTTCCACTGCATCACCGATCTCAGCAATTTCACCGACAATCTCATGGCCTAACACAAAAGGCGTTGACGTGAACGGCGAGAAATAGGGGCTGCCCTTGGCAGTGATCGTCGCCAAATCGGAGCCACAGATCCCGCTGAGCCGAGTCTTGACCTTGACCCATTCGGGAGTTGGCAGCTCTGGCTCCGGGATGTCAACGAGATGCACACAGGAAAACGGCGACGTGTAGAGACCCCGCCACCGTTTGCCAAAGTAGCGCATTGCGAGATAACGTGGGATGCTTTTGTGATACTGAATGGCTTCCACTATAGTAGTTCTCAGTTGTTGGTTCTCAGTTGTTAGTTAAAGAATGGATCTGTTTAACCAAACACCTATTGTAAATGATAGTTGACAACTAAAGACTCTTTTTCAACTATCTCACAGCATTGGACAGCCACGATTTCATTACAAGTTGCCTTTAACAATCCCACTTTTGGATGCGTTACTTACGCGTTTGCCTCAGTCTGATAGTATTCCGTCAAAATCTTGGCGACCTCGGGGCGTGAAATTTCTGGTGGGAGTGGTTCGCCAGCAGCGAGCATCTCACGCATTTTTGTCCCAGAGATGCTGAAGTAGTCGTCTTCATCGTGCGGGTGGTCACCCATCATGATGATTGCATTGCGCTTTTTGCTCCATACGGTGAAATTACCACGGAAGATACCGATTTCGAGTGCGTCTTCAGGGATTGTGTCGAAAATCTCCTGTGCATCGAAGTCGCCGTAGTAGCCGCCTGCCCCTGCGTGGTCGCGTCCGACGATGAAGTGCGATGCACCGCAATTCTGACGGAAGACAGCGTGGAGGAGTGCCTCTCTCGGTCCAGCATAGAGCATATCGAACCCGTAACCGGTGATAGAGACGGTATTTTCGGGGAAATAGTGTTCCACCATCGTACGGATGCAAGCATCACGAACATCAGCGGGAATGTCCCCGGGCTTCAGCTTACCGAGAAGCATATGAATTAGAATACCATCGGCATCGACTGCCTCTTGTGCGATTTTGCAGAGTCCCTCATGGGCACGGTGCATCGGATTCCGTGTCTGGAAAGCGACCACTGTATCCCATCCACGCGCTGCAATGTCTTCGCGAATCTCGACGGCTGTACGGAAGGTGTCCGGGAAATCTTCTCGGAAATAGGAGTAGTTCAGTACCTCGATCGGACCTGAAAGCACGTTGTCTCCGACATCGGCAAAAGCCGGGACACCCGGATGCTCAGGATCAGTCGTGCCAAAGGTCTTTTCAATGAGAAGTTGTTTCTGTTCTGTTGAGAGCGTCTCAATTGCCGAAACCTTCATGATTGCGATCGGCGGATTGCCGTCAACGTTCGGATCGCGTAGCGCGATGCTGTCGGCGTTTTTTACAGCATCCGTGAGTTGTTCGTCGGGAACGATGTTCATCACGGGGACGGGCCAGAAGAGTCCGTTCGGCAGTTTCATATCTGCGGCGACACCCGTCGCTTCAGCGATGTTCATATAACCCGTGAGCGGCGTAAAGTAACCCGACGCGAGCATAACGGCTGATGCAGCGGCACCCGAAGAAATCAGTACGGACGGCAGTTGTTCTGCCGTTTTCGTCAATTCGGCGCGTCGCGCATCATCCGAAACGTAAAGCGGTTGTAAGGTTTCGGCTCCATGTGGTTTAATCATTTTTTATCATGTCTCCTTACGCATTTTTCTCCGCTGTCGAAAATGGAAGGTCTCCTAATTGTAAAGTTTTGTTAAGAGCACAGTTCGTTGTTTAATGCCACAAAAACTTGCTCTTAATCACGGATCCGGTTTTGGACAACGGACAAAACCGAGCAACCTTGAATAGTTTAAAAAATCTGTTCGACTGTAAAGCCGTTCCATATCCAATGGTTATGTTTATCACTGGTCCTGATTCTCAGTTTCGGTGTAAAAATTACTTGGATAAGATAACCGTTTGTTACCTCAACTGTGTCAATTGCTTCAACTTTTTTGTTTCCAGCAGGGACAGTGAGTTTCTGGACAATAGGTTTTCCGTTCGCTAGCAGGTTGACTTCATGGGTCGCACCTTCTGCGGCTTGGAAAACGTTAGTTATACGATATTTTCCGTTAGGTAAATCGAGTTTGAAGGCAGCGTCTTCCGTACCCCAGACAATATCTCTTTCCAGGGGACCAGCTCCCTTTGGTCCTTGCGAGGCTTGACGGGGTGATATTCTCCGAGCATCGCTTCGCGAGTCCGTCGGATTCCATTCGGTATCCCACCCGAATTTACCACTCTCGTACATCGTCTTCGGTCCGATAGCGTGATGGTTAGGTGCTGTTTCACCGTTATTGGGTTGCATATCAAAACGGATAATAAGGTTCCCCGATTCCGTTTGATCCCAGAGTTCAAGCATCGGTTCCAGGGCGCGTTTTCTTTTAAATAATTTAAGGTTTTTCGTTTCATGAATGATGTCATAATTCGGCGTAAGGTCCGCGAATTTCTCAGATGCCGGGTAGAACCAAGCGACTATGTAATCATCTTTGATGTAATTTAAGTCCACGCTCTTATAGTTATTGCGGTTTACTGGGAAATAGTTATAGTTGGCTTCATAGTTCAGGAGATGCGCCACATCATCGGCGTATACGCCATAAAAAGCGACGGAGTGTACAAACGGTGTGACGTATTCAACTCTCCCCAAGGCATCCGATTTATGCCAATCTGGGCTGCGATGTCTAAACGACGTATGCGGCTCTATCAGATGCGCACCAGAAACAAGTTCGGCAATCTCAGGCGAAATGCGACCGTGATCGTAAGCGGTTCTTCCGAAGTGGAGCAGACTGAAAATGATGAGACACGCCGCGACTACACCACGAGCAACTTTGCCCATGTCCGGGATTAACCAAGGTGCTAACATCAACAGAATATAGATATGGATTCTATCGTTAATCCAACCCCCCGGCCCGTAGCCCCACGGTGCTCTGATGAACATATAGGTGAACACGAATGCAATTAACAGAAAAACGTCGGTCTGTTTTATCCATGCCTTGCGGTGAACGCGATAACAGAGAGTGATAACAATCCCGATACCTAACACGCAGAGGAGAAAATAATTAACGGGAATATGCCAGTCCGTGAAATAGACGATTGATTTAACGCCCAGAAAGTAATCCCAAATCCACTTCATGCCGCGGTGGGTACCCTCTTGATGCTGTTTAAGGCTCTGTAGGTAATACTCCATGAGCACAAAATAGACCGGCACCATATAGAGAAAGAACCCGAAAAGTGGTTTGAGACGCATTACGAACTCTCGGAACCATTCGGCATGTCGTTCACGCCACGCCGCCGCTAATGCTTTACCACCCCATATACATCCGCCCGCGATGGAAATCCCTAAAACAATAAGCCCATAAGAGGCGATATGCGACAGGTACGTCAGCAGTAGCAGCACATAGAGCCAAGTGAGGTGTCGGACCTGCATATCGTCTTTATGTTTCCACCAGAGACCGAAACTGAAGAAGAAGAACGAGATACTCAGCGTGAAATTATAAAATCCCATGTAGAGCAGGTAGTTATAGGCGAATGGGAAACCGAGCCAAGCATACACAAATTTCCCTTCTTGGTCTTTGTGGACAGCGTTGAGAAAATAAAAAAAGGCGATGGGTATCATGCCTATCGCGATTGAGAGAAAAACCTTCTCGGCAACGACGGGTGAAAATACATAGAGAAGTGCTGTCAGTATGATATGAGACAACCAGTTCGGGAAGATTGTGATATTCAGCTGCCAAGCATCCCGCATCTTATAGTTTTCGTGTTGGGCATACTCCTTCAAGACCTTGGCATTGTAGACGTGACTGACGCCGTCTTGAGACGGGAAATAGGCAAAAATCCATAGCGGGAGCAGGTGTAATACCAACAGGACTACGAACAGATGCTTCCATGATAGATTTTTCCAGTCAAACATATTCTCCCTCCGATACACAGACGCAGCGCTTAAGCCTGCACGTTATCCCTGAAGTAGAGACACTGTTCTGTCAATGGACATCGTTCGCATAAAGGTTTTCGGGCATTACAGATGCGTCTACCAAAATAGATTAAATTCATGTGGAAAGGATACGCCTTCCCTGCTGGTATGATCGGCGGTAATGCTTGGTGTGCTTTCTCCGCACTACAATTCGGTGGAATCAGTCCGAGGCGTTTAGAAATCCGAAGGATGTGTGTATCGACGGGAAACACCTCTCTGCCACAGGCGAACGAGAGCGTAACGGAGGCTGTTTTGATCCCAATACCTTTGTGTTGACACAGGAGTTCCAATGCTGCCTCTGTTTCCATGTCATGGATAAACTCTAAAGAGAGTTCAGCGTATTCGGTTTTCAACCATGTGAGAAAGTTTTTGATGGTGTGGCTTTTCTGGTTTCCCAATCCCGCAATTTTTATTGCCGCTTCTATCGCTTTGACATCCGCCTGCAACACATCTTCCCACGTCGGAAACTTTTCTACGAGTTTCGCGTATCCCTTATCACGATTAACGTCTGTCGTGTTCTGTGACAGGATCGTTAAGATGAGACATTCCAACACATCTTCTGCGCCGTCGCGAGTCGGCACGCCGAGTAAATCCTCTAATGTTTCTGAGATGAGTACCGCTTTTTGTTTCAGTTCCACTTATTTTCTTCCGATTGTTGTGTTTTAAATATTATACCACAAAGAGAAAAAATAACAACGCCTTTTACATATTTACCAGTGGTACACAGTTGTCAGTTCTCAGTACTCGGTTAAGACATGCTCTGCTGAATCAGAGGTCTGTTTTAGGGAAAACTCTTAACTGACGGCTGAATGCGAATTAAAAGAGGAAACGGTACATCGGTTGGTCGAGTGCAATAGACAAAAGACTCCAGAACGCACCGATCACGAACTCACCGAGCACAATGCCGAGGAAAAACGGGACAGCCTTCCGATGCAGGTGGATACCGCCGTATTTCAAGACGAGCCACTTCAGCAACCATCCGACAAAGATTGAACCGATCATCGGGTTAATCGCCCAACTCCCGGAGATCGCATAACCGACAGGGTGTAAATTCCACCAGAGGAAGCGCATGCGCATTGCGGCGAGGAGTAGCGTTATTCCGAATCCGAACGATGCAAAACCAATCGCTGGCACGTCTGGCGGCGCAGCGTAGGTTAACCAGGTCTCTAACCGGTTGAAAGATTCACGTCCGAATCCAGCGACACCGCCTTCTGTGTGGTACATGTGCAGATATGCCCAAAACGATCCAAGCGCGCCTAATGCAGAAGCCAACATCATAATGAACGCAAACCGTCGGATCGGGATATTCGCACCCTCAGCCAATTTGAAACCTTCAAGTTGGTGTGGCATGGCGTGTGAGCGATGCGCGCGATTCAGACAGTAGAGGTAGGCGAACCCTGTCAAGTTCGTCGCCCCTAATCGTCGGATACCTAACAGCCGCGGCAGCATCTCATCTGGACCGATAAAATGGAGGTCGTGTACTGGGGAGCCGAGTTCCGCACGCAAGCGCGTAATAGCGATCGCTATCGCATACCAGATGACAAAATAGACGATGATCACCCAAAAACTCATCCCCATCTTGAGGCAGAATCCGACGATGAACGCTGCGCCGCCGAACAATCCGATGACGATGAGTCGATATGAAACCGGTTCGTCTATCTTCGGAGATATGAGTTGGCGTACAACGCCTTTCAGATAGCGTCTGCTCATCCAGACAGCGACAACACATAGCCCCAAGTATGCACCGTGCGACTGCTCTGCTTCATAAGGGAAACGCGGCAGCCCGCGCCACCCCGCGATGACACCTAACAACCGTTCCGCTCGCCATATCAACCAGAACGCCCAACACGAGAAGGAGAGATCTAACGGTATGAAGAACGAAAGCCCGACACCGAAAGGGAAGACACCGATCGGACTCCAACCGATCCCACTCCACGGACGCTCTGTAAAAATTTGCCGTAGGTCATATAACTTTCCGCCGAGACTTGGAACAGCAGGAAACAGGAAGTTTAACCCGTTGATGATGTCAATGACAACACCGATCGAAAGTCCGAGCCACATCCACGGTGATCGGAAAAATCGCCGACGCCGGGTCGTCATCTCAAACGGCAACTGGATAATCGGATAACTGAGCCGTTCCGATTCAACCCACTGCCGCCGAAAGAGCAGACTCAGGCAGAGCATCACGAGATGGATCGCCACAATAAAGAGTGTCCACCAAGCGATTACGGGTAACCAAGCGGTTAAGTAGCGCGGTTCATACATGCTTGAAAAACCGCTGTAGTATCCGTCAAGCACGCGTTTCTCGCTGATAGCTAACCATTGTGGGATGTGCAAGTGAAACAGGTTCGCCCAATCGTTTTCAGGCGTCGCAAACCAGTGGGCATGCCCAATCAGTGGCATCAGGACGAGAAACCTATCGACCCCAGCGAGTCCCGCACCGACTGAGATGCAGGTGTAGATGACAAGCAATTCCGCATGGTTGAGGATGAGGGCGCGATGCAACCGACGTAAGAGCAACCCGATGCCTAATAAGATGAGAATGGTGATAACGGCATTGTAGAAGAGCGAGACCTGCGTCGGACTCCCGCCGCCACGCATAATCGAGACGGACACCCACCAACAGTTGGCAGGCACTAAGATGCAGACGAGGAGTATAGTGAATGGTCGAATTTTGAGATCTTGCGTCGGAACGGTGTTCACCTTCTTTCGAGAAAAACTGCTATATTTTACGTCAATTTCCGTCTGTTGGCAACAAAATTTTTGTGTCTATATCTGCGAAGGAAGTTGTGGTCTTTGCTCCAGCGGAGCAACATGTCTATAGCGGTGAAGCATAACAATCCTGCACTCCAGCGGAGTGCTATGTCTAAAAATTGTCCAAACTTTAGTATAATTTAGAAGGACGGTACAAAAATGCGGCGGGGATAAAATCCCCGCCTGCAATAAATTGATCTTCATTTTGGTTAAGAGGGAAACGTAACGGATAAGTTTCCCTCTTAACTGGTAACTGGTAACTGGTAACTGATAACTGACACCTATTTCCGTATCAACAGCTTGCGGGTTGCGGTGTAATCGCCGGCTTTGAGGGTGTAAAAATAGATGCCTGTTGCGACCTTTTCACCGAAGGCGTTTCTGCCGTCCCAATGGATCGCACGGCTGCGATTGTGATAGATATCGGCGGGTTGATGCCCTAACTTCAGTTCCCGCACGACACGTCCCCGGATATCGTAGATGGTTAGCGTAACTTCGGCATGTTTGGCGAGCTGATACGGTATCCACGTCTCCGGGTTGAAGGGGTTGGGGAAGTTGGTCAAGAGGGCGGTCTTATCAGGAATTATAGGGGATGTTTCAACAGACGGTGCAGCACCAACGGCATCCGTGACAGTGATCGTGACGGTGATTCTGTCACCACCGTTATTGCCGTCATAAGCAGTCACTGTTACGGTATAGGTATCCTGCGTTTCATAGTCGAGTGCTGCTTTGGTTTGGAGCTGCCCGGAGGTGGAAACGATGCTAAACGAATCCGCATCCGTGCCACTCAGACTGTAGGCGAGGGGATGATTGTCTGCATCTGTAGCGGTGACAGCCTCGCCGATGTTGGTGCCGGCTGCGGTGTTCTCTGCGACCGAGCGCGTGGTGCTATTACCCTCTGTGAACTGGGGCGGG
>JAJEDN010000073.1 GCA_022821495.1 Candidatus Poribacteria bacterium | reverse complement strand
AACAGAAGCAGCACATCTGAATCCAAACACCCACTGTGCAGGTGGTGTTAAAACAGCACTTTTTATTAAATCGGACAACAGGAGCGGTGTTTCCTCCCCCGAATAAATTCAGGGGGTTTCCACACCGAAGATTTTGATGAATCATAGCATTGAAACCGAAAATCTCAGCCTTTGGTATGGCGATTTTCAGGCACTCATTGATGTTAACGTAAAAATACCGGATGGTCAGATAACGTCCCTTATTGGGCCTTCTGGATGTGGAAAAACAACGCTATTGCGCTGTTTTAATCGCGTCAATGAACGCTACGGCAACGTTACCACAGAGGGAAAGATTGAGATATTGGGGAAAAATATCTATGACTCAGATGTCTCTTTGCCGGAACTCCGAAAAGCCGTTGGGATGGTGTTTCAAAGACCGAATCCGTTGCCGATCTCGGTTTACGAAAACATCTTGTTCGGGTTACGCATTCACTCCCCGATGCGAAGTCTCACGCGGACGGAATCAGATCAGATTGTTGAAGAGGCTCTTACATCCGTTTTCCTTTGGGAGGATCTAAAAGATAGATTAAAAGTGCGTGCGACATCACTCCAACTTGAACAACAACAAAAGCTCTGTATCGCACGTCTATTGCCGCTTAAACCGAAAATTATCCTGATGGATGAACCGTGCTCCGCTTTAGATGCCAAAGGGACGCTCGCCGTTGAAGAGCTAATGGGAATCCTCGCGGGGACCTACACTTTTTTAGTCGTGACGCATAACATGGCACAAGCCCGTCGCGTCAGCAAAGAGTGTATCTTCATGTTTCTCGGAGAACTTATCGAACACAGGGAGACGCAAGCACTGTTTGAAACACCGGAACACGAAAAGACCGCTGATTACGTGCAGATGCGGTATGGTTAGGGCAACCTATAAACCATCTCGGCGACATTGGAAACACTGTTCATCTCGTTAAATTGGTAGCCTGAATTTTTACAAGAAAATTTTACGTTATGAATTCCATGAGCACTCGTGCGGAGCGAAGACAGGAATTTGTTTTCCACAGCACCTCCTTTATTATCTTCGGAATTGCGATCATTCCGATATTGAATGCGCTGAAAAAGACAAATGCGACCAACATACAAGTCGTGTCGCCAAATGCGCTTTCTATGCTGCTTAACGATCTTTATATCATTCTCCTGACGAGTCTCTTGGCAATTCTGTTGGGAATAGTGTGTGCGTTTTACTTGGAAGAGTGGCTTCCGAAAACCAATTGGGTCCGACGTTTGATTGAAAGCCATGTCGCTATCTTGACGGGTATTCCGTCAGTTTTATACGGCATCCTCGCAATCAGTGTTTTTTTGAGTTATGCGGGTACGCTCAAAGTGATTGACGATGTCCCTTCGGCTCAGAATACGGAGGTGATACCTTTTCAGTACCATACGACCCTGTTTCTGGGTGAGGTGTTAATCTTCATCTTGATGGTAATGCCGGTAACAATTAAGACGACTCAAGAGGCACTCCGCTCGGTAGTAACACCCGTACGTGAAGCGGCTTACGCGCTGGGTGCGAGTCAATGGCAGGTGCTAATGCGCCATGTTGTCCCCATTGCCTTCATCCGAATGCTTGCTGGCGGATGCCGAGCGATGGCACGCGCGTTCGCTACTGCCGCGTTGCTGATGGGTACTTACATATGGTTCTACGCGACCGAGACCGATGGAATGTCCAATAGATTCCTCTTATTTTTAGGTGTTGCCCTGGTTTTGAGCGTTTTCTCCAGTACGCTTGTAGAGATATACAATTCGATATACAATTCCAACTCGGCGTAAATGACTAATTACGGGGCGCGAGTTCCAGGTCCGCTCGCGATATAAAAGATGCTGAGAGAAGAAAAACAACCTGTTTTGCGTATTCGTCATCTAAATATCTGGTATGACGACAAACAACTTCTGAGAGATATCTCTTTCGAGGTCCAGCAGAGACAGGTGACGGCGTTCATTGGACCTGCGAACTCTGGCAAAAGCACGCTTGTCCGATGTATCAATCGATTAAACGACTTTACACCGAATTTCAGGTCCACGGGTGAAATATTATTTAAGGGTATCCATTTACATGAAGCATCAGACCCCACTTCCCTTCGGAAACAGATAGGAATGGTGTTCCGAAAACCGACGCTGTTTCGGGGTTCGATCTACGAAAATGTAGCGTACGGCGCTCGGATTTCGGGCGTGAACCAATCAGAACGCCTTGATACCATCGTTGAGAAAAACCTCCAAAAGACAGGACTCTGGGATGAGGTTGAGAATATTTTGGAAGAAACACCCGCGCAACTCGCTACGGGCCAGCAGCAACGCCTCTGTATTGCGCGTGCCTTAGCCGTTGAACCCGAAGTATTGATATTTGATGAACCGTGTGGAGAACTTGACCCGATAGAAACTGTTAAGATTGAAACACTTGTGCGCGATCTCGCTGACGATTACACACTCATTTTTGCCACGAACAAAAGAAGGCAAGCCGCGCGTGTCTCTGATGTTGCGGGTTTTCTTTACGGTGGTGAATTAGTCGAATTTGGGGCTATAGAACGACTTTTTACAAATCCACAGGACGACAGAACTGAACAGTATGTAACAGGTAGGTTGGGTTAAGTAAAACTCGGAATTAGTGATAAAAAGATATGTTACAGGCAGAAATCAAAACACTTCAGCACAAACTCTTGGAAATGGCGGGACTTGCCGAACAGATGCTACGGCAAGCGACCGAATCCGTCTTAACACGAGATGAAGCGTTGGCTCGGATTGTTATAGATACAGATGACAGGATTGACGAGTTTGAGAACGAGATCGAATCGTTGTGCATCCAACTGATAGCACTGCATCAACCGGTAGCGTTTGAACTCCGATTTCTCACAATGACGATGAAGATCAGTCGAAATATTGAAAGACTGGCTGATAAATGTGTTGCTATTGCGAAGCGGTGTCTTGAATTGTTGGAATATCCACCTGTTAAACCGTTCGTTGATCTATCGTATGCAGCACAAGTGACGCAAACAATGGTGAAGGATGTGTTGGATGCATTTGTTAATCGCAATGCTGAACTCGCGCTTGAAATTCGAGCAAGGGATAACGAAGTTGATGAAATCTATGAAAGGATGCTCAACGAACTGCTAACTATTTTAAGCGAATACCCGAAGCTCATCGAACCCGGTATTAGTTTATTACTGCTCTTCCGCCATTTAGAGCGGGTGGGTGACCTCGCTGCGAATATCAGTGAAGAGGTCTACTACCTCGTCAAAGGCGATGTCATCCGACATTCAGATACTCGCTAAGTGTTGATATAACCAACCTCAACACCCCGCAATCCAGATGCTGCATTATGAGTTGCTTTTCTTGGGATAGAAATGGTGGACATCCCGTTGTGGGAACGGGATTTTAATGTCGTATTCCTTAAATTTGTGCCAGACCATGAAATGGAGATCACTGGCAATATCAAAACGCTTGAAGGAATCCGGAATCCACGCCAATAACTCAAAGTCTAAAGATGAATTGCCGAAGTTAACAAAGCGGACAAACGGCGCGGTAACATTTTCCATAACAGGACTCGGCTCTTTAATTATCGCTGGATGTGTATTAGCAACTTCAAGGAGCACTTTTTTGACGAGTTCCACGTCCGAGCTATACGACACCCCGACTGCAACACGAAGTCGGAATAGATTGTTATCGTGGGTGAGGTTATGGACTGCTTCTGTAATCAGTTGAGAATTCGGGACAATAATTTCCTTCTCATCAAGCGAAACGATGACTGTTGACCGGAGATTAATGCTGCTGACTCTGCCAAATATGTTAACATCCATAATCTCCACAAGGTCTCCTATTTTGATGGGCCGCTCAAAAATTAGAATAAACCCTGAGATCAGGTTGGAAGCGATATTTTGTAACCCGAAACCGATACCGATACTTAACCCACCGAAAATTATAGCCAAACTTGTGAAACTGACACCGACGGCACTGAGACCAATAAGTACGCCGATAATAAGAAAAGTAAAGTGAATAAAGCGGAGTAAAATAAATTGGGTATGTCTTGCAATTTGAAGAGCCTGTAGTACTTGCCGTCGTAACACCCATTGCACATATTTAGACAGGATAAACGCCCCGAAGACAATCACGAATGCAAAAAAAAGTCTCCTCAAGGTTAAGGGGCTTTCATCACCAAGGACAACGGGCGATTTATCTTCACCTGTCTCGGTTTCAACAGGTTTCTGCGGCGGTTGAAACAGTTTTGTGATTGGGTAATTAAAAACTTTGCCAAGGAAACCGGTACTGATTTTTGCAGACCTAAATGCTAAACCAACCCCAACAACCATAACAATAAGAAATAACAAGGCAAGCAATCGGTTCTCAAGATCTTGCGGTAGCCGGAGTCGATTGAAAAGGCGGCGGAACCATCGGTGCAAATATCCTGCGCCTATTAACATGGCTATCAATGTTAGGATAAACGTAAGGATTTGCTCGACTGTTATTTCGTCGCCTAAAATGTTTATAGAATTTTGAAGGTAATCGTTAATCTGTTGAATAAATTCATTCATCAGGTATTATCCCACTTGCTTTTATATTTTACTGTAAACTGTTCGTCTGCCAATATTGAGGTGGTGGTATTTGTCCATCTTTCGGTATCAATTGGGATTCACCTTTTATGTAGGCAAACTCAATGGTGCCTTCACGGTCAAACAGGTCGAAAATCCGCTCCACAATCAACGTTGAAATTTCTTGTCGTTTAACAGCAAAGACGCGGTATCTCAATTTGGCAACGACACCAGATGGAATGAACTCAAACCGCACATAAGGTGCCTCACCTATCTCAGCACATATATCCGCTGTAATTTCGGCTGCCTGTTCGCACATAATCCGCTCGGCACGCGTTATATCTGAGCGATATGTCAACCGAATTATCACCTCATCAAGGATATACTTTTCGTCTCGTGTGTAGTTAATAACATTCCACCGGAAGAGATGCTGATTCGGAATCATGACGCTGCGTCCAGATTTCTCTTCGCCACCAATCGTGCCACCAACCTGGTCTAACTGCGTGTACATGACCGATATGTTCCGTACATCGCCAATGGTTTCACCCAAGATAACTCGGTCTCCGATTCGGTAAGGTTTTTTGAGAATAACCAACAACCATGCCGCTAAATTTGTGATTGGGTTTCGGAGCCCCCAGCCCAATAGCGTCATCATAAAAGCGAGCGATAGCCCCATCAATCCAAAAGTATCTGAGAAAAGGAAAATGATAACGGAACCTATCGAAAACATGAACACATAACGCCAGATAAAAAAGAAGCGGTCAGCGTTCTCCGGTTTATAGGCGCGTGTGTCTGCGAACTGCCTCAGCTGCGAGGTCAATCGGAAGTAAACGATGACCGTCCCAATCACAACCAGAAGCATTGCTACGACAGAAGCGTACTTGAAATTCACGAGAACGTCCCAGATTTGCGATAACATAATTAGTCCTGACTCCGTACAGCAGTGCCTAAAGGCAATGCCGAAGTGTTTTGTGGTAACGCTGACCCGTCTTTCCAAGAGTAGATAACCTCTGAATGTGCGTAGCAGAATTCAACACTATCGCTCTCGGAAAACTTGTGGAAGATAATTTTGACAATATCACTCAGACTTTTGGCTCTATCTACTGGACGTGTTTTGTAGCGCAAGCGCATCATGACACCCGCATCAAACAATTCCGCACGAATAAACGGCTCTTCCCCAACCTCTTTGATAACATCGGCTGTGACCTCTTGTGCTGCACTCACCAGAATTTGCTCTGCTTCTGCCCAGTTTGATTCAAAAGTAATGCGAACCGGTACTTCAACGAGAATATATTCCTCTTCCAAAGTATAATTCGTAATTGTTTGTCCAAACAAAATTGCATTCGGGATGAGGATACCGCGTCCAGAGCGTTCTTCACTCGATACCGTTCCGCCGACTTGGTTGAGGATAACATGCGTTAGAGTGATATCCATGACATCACCTGTAATGCCAGCGATAATGACGCGATCCCCAATCTTGAACGGACGTTTTAGGATTAGCATCAACCAAGCAGCAATTCCTGTTACGGGCGCCTGCAAGGACCAGCCTAGGACCATACCGAGGAACCCTGCCGAGATGCCAAGCGTTTTTAGAGAACCGCTGAGGCTAATAATGCCGAAAATGGCAATAATCGCTGTCCAGATATACCCCCATACAGCCATGAAATTTTGGGCATTCGTCTCCACTTGGGCGTGTCTGTAAACATACCTTTTCACAAAATATCCTAAAATTGCCTTGAGAATGAGCAAAGTCGCAATTGTAGTAACGCTTAAAAGAATGCCCTTAAATGGAGAGTTGATAATGGCATTTATCAGCGTCCCTAAACGCTCAATGAACTCCATAAACATTTTAGCTCCTTAGTGTTTTTTGAAAACCTCAGTATATCTCATTAGTCAATTGAAATTGTCTCAATTGAATGGACAAATAAGACCTCATTAGCGCCTTTATAAGATTGTAGTTTCTGCGCCAAGTCGTCGGATCCGAGGTCTTCCGCTGTCAACCCCACGATGGCTAAATCAGCCTGATTGGAGCGGAGGGTTACCTCTTGCTCCAAAGCCTCTTTGCTGTTGTATGAGACGGAAGTGACATTCTGCATTGAAATCGGTAGCCTACCCTCTTGCATGAGGGTTGAGAGTCGATCAGCCTCGCGTTCCACGTCTCTGGAATCGGAGCAGACGAAGAGCCGGATTTCGGCACGTCTCCAATCTGGATGCCCGACGATGATATATGCGAGCAGCAGCATCATCGGTGCGTTCGTCAAATTTTCCTCTGTCACCCAGACATGAATAGAAGACCTGTATCCGAACCGGTAGCCGGTTGATCGGAGAATGAGGACGTTAAACAGGGAATTCACAGCGAGCTGTGCCCCTTGTTGCACCTCGTCAATCTCCTCAGTATTTTCTTGGTCAAATTCGAGTAAAATACAGTTATTCGGCAAGCCGGAGATTCCGGGCATCTGCAGTATCTGTGAGAGGGCGAGTTTGAACGTCGGGGAAATCAATGAATCGACGAAAATGCCGGCTCTACTCACCTCAGTCCGTTTAATTAGCCCATCGACCTTGATGCGTGCTTCGATTTCGCCGGAAAAAGAGTAATCTCCGTTGAAGAGTCGAATGAAGTGCCCGAACCCGTGTCTATGGCAGATCCAACGGAGCAGATCGAAATGCCCAAGCCGCCGCTCTCCAAATCGGGTTACTGCGACGATAGAAGGTCGCCATCCGCCCTCAGATGAAATCACACGGCTTTTTTGTAAAGTTGTCTGTAGCCATCGGGTTAGCTGAAACATTGTCCCTTGGAAGATTGCTGCGAAGTCGCGCTGTCCTCGGAGACTCCGACGGAGCCCAAGGTAGACGATCGTCATAATCGCGATTGAAATAAATGCATACAGGGCACTGATCTGGATCATCAACACACCACACATCACCGTTCCGACCAGGGACACATACCAACGGGAATGGAATGTCGGTCGATAGGATGGATTGCTTGCGAAATGCTCTAAGAACGATACCGCACATAAGGCACCATAGGTTACCATGAAGAACATCGTTAAAATCTGAGCAATAAAGTCCAATTCACCGATGGCGACAAACACTATTGCGATTATGCCGGATACACATGTAGCATATATTGGTTCCTGCGTTTCGCCTACACCTTTTCCCATTAGGTTGTTGAGTTTAGGGATAGGCAGCACGTTGTCGCGAGCGAGCATCTGCAACGTTCTCGGCGCCACCATGATCGAACCGAGCGCAGAAGATAAAGCGGCTGCCCCTAAGCCGATATAGATAATCGGACTCCACAAGGCAATCTTGGTCATGATGAAATAGTCGTTAGCGAGGTCAGTGGGCGTAGCACTCAGTGCCAGCTTAATAGCGACGATTACATATACGACCATACCGCCAAGTGTGGCACTGATGGTACCAAGCGGTATGCTCCGCCGGGGGTTCTTCAAGTCCCCCGATAGCCCCAGTCCAGCGATCATCCCAGTGAAGGCGGGGAAGCAGGTTGCGAAAACGATGCCAAAACTATCAGGGCTGTCAATGCGTGCCGTAAGATTCAATCCATCGGGTTTTGTTAATTCGGTTCCGTCCCCTAACAGGAACGCGATGATTGATACGGCGAGCAGGACACAGACTCCCCACAAGACTCGAACGCCCATGTCAGCCCCCTTAGTCAACATAAGTATAATGATCAGGATTGTAGCAGGTAAACTGACGAAACGGAGATCCGGCTGCCATCCATACACAGTTGCAACCCATTCATAGAGGGGTTTAAAAGCTTCTGCAAAGGCGACGATATAGAAGGCAACTGAAATCGCTTGAGAAATATAGAGTGCTATTCCGATTGTGCCGCCGATGCTTGCGCCGAAAGAACGGCTGACAATGTAATACGCGCCGCCACCCGCTACCCGGCGGTTCGTCGCAATTTCGGAAACTGCCAGCACCGTTGGGATAGTCACTAAATGCCCAAGGGAAACGATCATTAAACTCCCCCAGAGCCCGACGTGTGCGACCGCGTAACCGAACCGCAAGAAAAGGATTGCTCCGAGGATGGTACTAATTGAAGCGAGGAACACAGGGGCGGTGCCGAAGCCGTGCCCTTGTTGGTTATCAGGTGTACTGTTATCGCGTTCAGGTCCGGATTGTTGTTCAGGGTTTGAAGACATAGCCGGTTTCCTTTCGTTTATCAGGATCGACCCCGGAAAAAATGGATATTATGTATAAAATTATCCGCGGTGCTGATGCACTCTCACGCTGCTACAATGTGATTCGCAATATTGATAGATACTTGTAATGCCAGTTCTCTGTCAATGGTTCACTATTATACGTTACAGCCCCACTTAAACGCAACCCTAATCGGCTGACCAAGTTGAACGTGATGGCGGGTTCAGCTGAAAACTTAAAGTTTTTGAAGCCAATTTCTGGGGTGAATTTTAACACTGTATTGAGTTTTTGCCACCCGACAGACGAAAATGCTAACCATCGAAACGTCGTAGGATCGAATGTTTTCAGATCAAGGTCTCTATGTGGTTGAATATTCTCAAGGAAACACCCAATACCGCCCGATACACGAAGCGGGCCTTTTTCATAAATTGCTGGGCGGATGTAGAAGCCAATCTGTGATGTAAGCGCGCTGCCTTGGGTAATGTTACGCTCAAGGTCTGTAAATCCCTCGACCCCAAAAGTGTTTATACGAAAACCGCCCTGGGCACGTGCCTTGAGGATTTCAGATAGCACGCCTGTTTCACTGGAAGCGCGCGAACCAAAGATACCTGCCCAACCATTGAACCTACGGAGCGGCACGATAGCCGTTAGACTGAGTGTCTGCGACGCGCCATCTCCATTCACGCCGATGTCTACTGTTTTTGCGTCCTGTGGTAAATCTGCGAACTGCGAATACACAGGTATTGTCCAAAGCATTAAACAAATTGCACTGATCGTAAGTAGCATCAATCGTTTTAAACGCGTGCTGCCGGCATAGATTAAAAGCATCTCTATTAGGCGTTCCATTTCTGACGCAATTGAGTGCCTCTCTGGTGAAGTGAACTTCGGACCTCTAATTTTTATCAACTTTTTTGGTGATTGCACTTTCCAGCACGCCACTTAATCCCGGGTTGATCTGTACAAACGGATTAGTAAATATCCACTGATAGGCGCGCCAACGAGACAGCCACCCAATGCCCAATTAAACTGAAGTTTTTTCGTTTTGACCTTGTAGGCATCATAGTAGAAGGCAACATATTGCGGGGACTTACCGAGGACTCGTGCGGTAGGCATAAAAGGTTGGTGGCGCTGCGAAAAAATGGGACCGACCAAAGGAAAAAAACACCCTGTACTAAACCACAAAGTTCTATTGAGGTGTGCTGTTGCATCTTTTTCAGCATCAGCTACGGCTTGTTCAGCAACAGACTTCAGCGCAGCCGGTGTAACGGCTGGGTTCTCGACCTCAACAATCTCGTACCGTTTTGTTTCAATAACGTCGTACTTTTTCGGCTGACCATTGACATCTACAATGATCCGTTCATTTTCTTCACAAAGCCCCAGCGAAAGTGTTCCAAAGATGAAAGTAATTATTAAAAGCCCGAATAAGATGAAATGGAAATTTGTTTTCACTCTCTTTTCCTCTTTAGGTGTGCGCGATCCAAGGGTTTATTAGTTCGGGTGCGCAAAAACAACTTGGTGTTAATTTAGTTTCTGATAGACATGTCCGCTGGAGGTAGCTGTCCAAAAAAGGACAAATAATTCACCGTCCCACGTATAGGTACTCACAATCGGTTCGGTGCTTCCGTCAGAAAACCAATAGATAGTGCCTTTTCTCTCATCAAACGGCTCAATCAATTTATAGGAACCGAAGAAAAATGCGTTGGTGCTTTGGTATTCTCTTGTAAATGTTGCGGGTGTCAACCGCATCGATCCAAACGCTTCAGTCGTTTCACCATCCGTTTGGGTTCGGACGAGTTCATACACGCCGCTAAGTGCCTCAGCAACCCTGTATGATTTTGAAAAGACGGTAATTGAGGTGGACTTTGAGACGGTTTCCTCACCAGCATCTCTGACAGATACATGAACCGTAATCGTCTGGTCAGGCGCGATTTCTGAATCGCGAAGTTCAGGTGCTGTCCACTGCGCCACTGGTCCCTCCTCGAAAGTTAATGTTCCGGCAGATACTTCCCATGTGTATGTTAATTCGTCGTTCTCAGGGTCGGAAACGCCGACTTTAAGTTCAACGCTTTCGCCGTAGCGCACTTCCTTCGGGACAGTGAAGGTATTGATTTCGGGTGGATCGTTTGTCCAACTTTCATATTCGTCGCAACTACTGAATATTAGCAGCTGGCAGATTAACAATAGCATTACAGCCAGTCGCGTCCGGGAAATCAGGGGCTTTAAAATTTTCATAACCTAACTCCTTTTTAATAATTAAGAAAAGATACTAACATAACACTGCTATAGTATGCTCTGTAAAAATTCAGAGCCACTTTTTCATCTTAAAAAAGATAAACATACCAATGCCAATACCGAACATAACTAACAGAGCAATAGGGTATCCCCATTGTGTTTCAAGTTCAGGCATGAATTTGAAATTCATCCCATAAATACCGGCGATGAAAGTTAAAGGAATAAAGAATGTTGCGACAATAGTTAACACCTTCATCACTTCATTCATCCTATGGCTAACTGCTGAGGTATAGACATCAAACAGCCCTGAAACAGCCGACCGGATCATCTCTAACATCTGAATCACCTGAATGAGATGATCGTAAACATCGCGGAAGTATGGCTGTGTATCTGCACCCAGTAATGAAATTTCATCAGCCAAAATCTCAACGAGAACGTCCCGGAACGGGAGAATAGGTCTACGTAACAGCAGCTGTTCCTCTCTTAAAACATTGACTTTTGCGAGAACTGCTGGTGAAGGGTCCTTCATGATCTCATCTTCCAACGCTTGAATCCGTTCATTGATTTCATCAAGGACTATGAAATAGTGGTCAACAATAATATCTATCAAGGCATAAGCAAGGTAACCAGAATGCATCCGTCGGATTCTACCATGGGCATTTCGGAGTCTATTTCGGATAGATGTGAAAATGTCGCTATGGTTTTCTTGGAGGGAGACAACAAAATCAGTACCGATGATAAGACTGATTTGCTCTCTGGAGGCCCTTGCAGATGTAGCGTCATAGTCGAGATTTTTGAGTAAAATAAAAACATAGTCTTCATAGACCTCGATCTTAGGAAGATGGGTTGGGTTCATCATATCCTCAAGTAAAAGGGAATCGACACCAAAGCATTCCCCAATCTCCTCAATGATAGGTATCTCATGAACTCCTTCAATCTGAATCCATGTTACACTTTCAGTATCTATGAAAGGCACACACGCCTCGATTGTTTGAACTTCCTCTTCCTGAAGGTGGGTTTCATCGTAATCAATGATGGTGATCCGAACGGGTTCTGTTCGTTCTTCACCAAGATAAACAAGGGTTCCAGGGGGCTGTCCCACTTTTTGCGTATATTTTTTAAATAGGTTCAACAATGGAATCTGCAAGATAGTCCCTCTGTAAACAGAACACTCCAAAAAATCAACAAATTTTACCACAAACTCAACATTGAACGACTACAAGGAGTTAGAATAATATAGATGAGAATGTAGTAAATTATACAAAATAAAAGAGTGCTTGTCAAACAAAATCCAAGGCGTTTAATTTTTAGTTTTACACACTGTAAATCCGATAATTACCTATACACCAATGGGAAGGCGAGGTTACAAACCTCGCCAG
This sequence comes from Candidatus Poribacteria bacterium, assembly GCA_022821495.1. Taxonomy (GTDB): domain Bacteria; phylum Poribacteria; class WGA-4E; order WGA-4E; family WGA-3G; genus WGA-3G. The sequence continues at coordinate 16,666 of JAJEDN010000073.1, read as the reverse complement.
CGGCGGAAGGGTGCTTGTTCTCTGCTGAAATGTTAACTTATTTTCGGATTTTACTATAAAATTTCAAACTTTTCGTTAATGCGTAAGTAGCGTAGCCTCAAAATCTATGTTGTCTCGGTATCCTCATCTTTGTGGGCAGTGTCGGCATCTTGGCGAGGGTCAAGTGTTTGTAAACCATCTTTAATCGCACCAATTGTCTGTTGTGCAAATTCCACAGTATGATTTTTCACATCAGTGGAAACCTTGCGAATTTTCTCTCGCGTTTGCGTGCCTGATTGAGGCGTATAGAGCATACTGATCACTGCTCCTGCTATAAAGCCCGTAAAAAAGGCAAGAATCGTGGCTAAGCCATTATTTTTTTCATTATCGCTCATTATTTTCTCCTTAGAAGATTTTTGCAACCGGTAATTCATCCAAATAAGACTCTCAGAATTCTTTGAATTCATTCTGGGAAGTATGTCAATTTTAAACTTGCTTAGAAGACCCGGTAATTGAGTACAACAGTAAAGTTGGTAGTAATGTCTTCATCAGGTACTATTTCAACCTGTTGTGTTGCTACGAGATTGATATTATTCTCAATGTAATAAATGAACGAGGCTCCGAGGGAATGGCTATTTTCTGTATTCCCTATTTCCGGTTTATCCAACCGAAACAGATGGTGGAGACGTAGGTCAATACGGTTGGACAATTCGTAGGAAATATCGCTTGATAATGACAACGAGAATACCTTTCCGAACCAATAATGCGATATTTTCTCCAGATAAGAGTGATTTCAATCGAGTCGGTTCTCTGGAAACAAAACTGCTCCAACCCGCTTTAACTCCCCGCCACAAACTTATGGCATTTGCCAATAATCCTGCAAGTTGATTGCGGAAGAAGGCGACCTGTTCCAGCGTCTCCCCAGAAAAATCACTCACTTTTTCAACCAATTGCTCGAGTGCTTGAGTGCTACCGTTCAAGGCAGCACTCATTTCTTGGACGTTATGCACGGTAGGTCGAATCTCAGATTCACTAATACTTTCCCAAGCTGCTGTTTCGGAACAACTTTGTCAATGCCGGCATATCCGAGAACGTCCCGATAAAGTGGGCATCCATGTCTAACTCTACTGCTGTCATGATAGAATCCAAAGTAATTGTATCTAAAGAACGAGACGGGAGATACCCTTTTGTGTCGCCTTCGACCTCATAGATTAACCCCGCAACCTTGAACTTTTCAAAAATTTTATTAACTAACAATTGTGGAACCCCAGCAGCTCTGGAAACATCAAGGGTCGTGCATGCCCCTTCACCCTTTTGGAAATGTGATGCAACGATGAAAAATAGCGTGATAACACCTAACAGATTGATATAGTCATGATTCCCAACAAGCGACTTTCCATTGACGGATTTCTGACCTCCATAAAATTGCGCTGAATTCGTTACTTCAGCACCTAAGAGAATCACAACCCAAGTCGCGTAAATCCATATAGCTAAAATAATTATCATTGCCAGGGTGCCGTAGGTTTCGGTATAGTTCTGCCATGCTACTGCGAAGTAATGGCTAAATCCGAATCGCGCGACTTGAAATAAGGTGCCAGCGACACACGTCCCAAGTAGTGCAGCACTCCATTTCACGGTGGCATTTGGCAGTGCTACGTACATAATGAAAAACAAACCGTAAACTGAAATCCACGGAAAGATGTAGGCATATAGCCAAAAAGAGAAAGTAGAAAAGGCAATCCAGATGCTGATCTGCACAAAGATGTAAAAATTTTTTGGATATTTGCCAATTTTTTTTCGTTTTTACAAAAATTTTTAATTTGGCGAAGTGCCGGCATATTCAGAAAAAAATTTGATTTTTCAATTGTCCTATAGATCAATAAATACACAACCCCAGATAACCTCTAAAATCTGTCTAATAAGTATAGATGCAATGGAATCTGGACAACCAGGGTTTCTCTGCCCACCATAGACACGCAATACGCATATTTAATCTTGAAACTTGCTTATCAAATTTGTGAATTTTACAAGACTGCCATTTCCACGTTGTCAAAGTTTCGCCGGTAGTATTTCATGTATTGTACCTTCTTTTCAAGTGCCTCAATAACAGCGACGTTAAAATTCACTTTTTCAAACCTTTGCGCGCTTCCTAACCCGCCTGGGCTGAACACATTAATCTCCATAAGTTTGTCTCCGACAATGTCCAGGCCTACCAAGAACATCCCATCTTGAACTAATTTCGGACGTACCATTTCGACGAGTTCTAAAGCGGTATCCGTAATTTCTGCCTGCCGCAGTTTGCCACCTGCGTGGATGTTGCTTCTCATATCGCCGCCCATACGGACGCGGCGGAAAGCAGCGTATTTGCCACGATACCGCAATGGCTGCCCATTGAGGACAAACAAGCGCATATCGCCTTCTGCTGCTGCTGGCAGATATTCTTGTGCAATAACATAGCCGTCTCTGGCAACGGCATCAATCATCTGATTGATATTTGGGATATCCTCTGGTCTAACGAGAAAGACGCTTTGTCCGCCAGATCCTTGAAGGGGTTTCAGGACGATTGTTCCGCCTTGTTCTTGAGCAAAAGCCTTAATCTCGTTTTGACTTCTCGTAATCAAGGTTTTCGGGCGCACTTCTTCAGGGAAAAGTTGAAAGTACATTTTGTTGAGTGCTTTGGCGAGTCCATTTGGGTCATTGAGTACAATGACACCGTGTCGCATTGCAACTCTTCCAAAAATAAGTCCAGCATTTTGCGCCCAAGGTCTGCCAATAGCATCATCGGCTGGGTTGTTGCGTAGGAGCAGAACATCTAAATGGTCAACAGTAATACGTTCCACTCTTGCGCGCTTGCTCTGCAGGTCATTGAAATAAGTCTCGTGGGATTTATAATTGCTTCGCGGTGCTATACGCGCCGTTGCGCGGATATACTCATCTGGATCGTAAGCGAGATCTCCGACTGCTATAATCCATGCCTCATGCCCCATGTTAATAGCCTGCATAGCCAACCGAGTTGTTGTGTATCCTGCTTGTTCAGTGTTTAGGTCATTGACGAGGAATCCGATTTTCATTTTTTCTCCTTTTTGATGAAATCAAGGACAGACAGTCCTTTACGTAGTGCGTTGAATTTCTCTTCTATACTTGGATTTTCCATATATCTTGGGCGTAAAGGGGCTGATTTTAGCACCTTACGCCACTGCAGTTCTTGAATAATAGGAATGTGTTCGGCTGCAATTTTTCCGACAAAGAGTGGTTCAAGAGGTCCTCCTTTTTTTAGGTAGTTTAAAAGGTGGATAAGGCCTCTAAGATAAACTGCATCCTTTGTTAAACCGCCACTGCGATAGATTCTCATAGTGATAGTAAACGCTGTCCGTTGCGTGAATAGATATGTCTCGTTAAGTTCTCGAAATGTATCAATAAACGAAGCCCCGTCCGTTAAGCACCTGGCGGCGATAACTCGGGCAGCAAGGAGCCGCAATCGCGATAAACTCAGTCCGCCGACGAGATATTCTGAAAGGACAGCGATGCCTTCTTGCATCTCTTCATAACCTGCGAGGCCGGTATAGAGCATCCGGAATGGCTGAGTTTGTCCATTGAAATATGTAAGTATATGGGTTCCGACTTCGTGCTGGATCAATGCATCCGCACGCGAAGCTGGGATTTTTATTTTTTGTCCGATGAGCAAGGTGCCTTTAGACACCATGAGTCCTGCGTACATGTCATCGCGTATTTCGGCATTTGCAGAAAATTGGGGGCACTGTTGCCGGTAGTATTCAAGTTCTTCCTGAACACGTTGAAAAAAAGCTGCTGCATCAAGCCTTGCGCTTGGTGTCTTCTCACGACTACGACTTGGTGTGTGCTCCATTATTTCTTGGGCGAGTTTCAATAGGTCATCGCTTACATTGCCAAAAAGTTGTGAGCTGCCGGACAAAAACTTTGGTGTATCAATATTACTGAGCATCGTCAGTTGTATATCAAGTTCATCTCGTTTTTCTCGGAAGAGGTGTGCGAGTGTTGGGTCTTCTATCCGTTCAAGCCGGACATTCCAGAGTTTACGTTTGAGCGTTGCTGGGTCGAAAGCGCGTGGACGATAATAAAAAACCGGCGTTCGTTCAAAGTGCTGACGTTTAAATAATGTGTAGGCGGCTTCTGTATTGGTAGGTGTTACCTGTAGTAGAAAGCCAAATTCGTTGCTGATTTCGGCGAGTTGTCTGTCAACTTCCCAAACTGCTTTAACGACAGCTCGGCGTCCTAAAACATGAAAGTGGACAGGACGATGCGTCGTTTCCGCGCGTGAGAACTGGAAAAAGGTTTTCTGCAACGCGCGAGTGAGTTCACGGGCAAGTGTCCGTCGAATTATTTGGAACACTTCGTCTGTTTCAGGTGAGCGATAGATCGGACGCACCTCAAGACCAATTATAGCACATCCGATTTCCTTGAGAAATTCAGGCGGCACCAATGGAGGTAGACCAATGGCGGCTATTTTTCGATCGCGTACAATTTTAATCGTAGACTCCATTTTCCGGACGCGAATGAGGCGAAGTGCCTCCGCGAGTGTCTCAATAGTTCCAAACGGACTCAAGGTTGACTGTGTTGCAATTTGGAATTCGGGTGCACTCGTGAGTTGGTTGGCAGCCTCGGCGTTCTCATTTTTATTCCGGCTCCAGATCTCAAAAATAAGAAAAGCACCAAACTCGACAGATAATGTCCGTGCAATATTCTGGATGAGTTCAGATAAACCCGCGCGAATTCGCCCATCTCCTGAAGCGATTAAGTAGGAAGGTTGCCCCATAACAAGACGCTCCGTGCCAGTATCTTCATACTTTGGTGGATACCGATAGACACACAGAAATGGCAATTGCCGGTCAATATGCAACCGCCCACCATCTGGGAGGGTCCGACGCACTGCTTTGTTTTCGGCAAGTCGATTACAAACCGTCTTGATGAATCGATCGCTGATAACTCCGCTAACAGATTTTGATTGATCGTTCATTTGCGAATTTTCCTTAAGTGACGCTATCAGTTTTAGTGCCGTTCATTCAATGTCTCAAGTTCTTTTAATATACCTGGAAGTGTGGCGTGTAGTGCATTTTGAATAGTGTTAATTTGCACCTTATCGGGTTCACCTGTCCACTCGTCCATAAAAAATTTCTTGAACTCAATAGCAATAGCACATCCAGCATTTGGGAAGGATTCGTGGATCCAACGTGAGAAGTGTCCGCCTCGGAATTTGATATTCTCCCTGACATCAAGGTGTCTACCCAAAAAGTCGAAGTCCCGAAGGTCTTCCATAAAACGATTAATCAAGGGAGTCCATTTCTGACGATCCATGTTTCCCGTGCCGATGTTCACCTCTGGATTACCCTCTGCATCTGCTGGCAGCGTATTAGGCCCATCGCGCCGATGGTTATAAGAATGTATGTCAAAAACGACGAAATGCCCGAAGTGTTGTGCTACATCTGCCAATAAACTTTCGACTTCGGCATAGAATGCTTCATAAGCCGCTAAGGACCTGTCAATGAGTTCCGTATTTGGATGCTCTTTCCAGACCTGTAGTCCCCAGGCATCCTCCGGTGCAATATAAACAGCTTTCTCACGAGGGCGGTTCAAATCTACTTCAAAGCGGGAGTGTGTACCTATAATTCGTGTTTCTGCCACCTCAGTCCAGATGGCAGTAAATGGGTCCTCTTCTCGAAGCCTTTCGGTATCGGTTAAAGCCAAAATTCTCGACACTTCCTCACGTACGTGATGTCCATCATGAATGGCTGTTGCTACGACAGGACTGTGCCCTTTTGTTATTTTCCATATCGTTTGTGTGCTTAGGTTGGACATGTTATTGTGCCTTATCTGTAAAAGTGAAACCTTACTTTTCAATTATAATTGCATCAGAATAAAGCTTAGTTGACGCATTTTTGAAAAAATATTAGCAAAAAAAGTGCCAACTACTGAAATTTCTATATGCTATTGGATGTTCTTTCATCTTACATACGATGTAGCCTTGTAACGTAAAGTTTCCAGCATCATGTTGATTTTTAACATAGAGGCTCCACTTCTTCTGCTGATCTGTGTAAAGACGTAAAAATTTTTAGGATATTGCCAATTTTTTTTCGTTTTTACAAAAATTTTTAATTTGGCGAAGTGCCGGCATATTCAGAAAAAAATTTGATTTTTCAATTGTCCTAAGGAACGCACGTTCTTTCAAAGTATACCTGTTTATAGCTCGGCGATTTATCACCTGTCTGCGTAAGTCCGAACTATAAAACTTGTTAGTCGGAACTGGATTATCTTAAGATAAGGAAGGTTAGTGAGTCTTGAAGGGAATCTATCGGATTTTTTGGAGGGCACTCAAAAATCTAATCCAATTACATTGCCGATGTAATGTTGTCTTGTAAAATGGGGTTAAGTATATGCTAAGACACTGGTTACTCACACAAACATCCGGAGATACTTATATTTCTGTTTGTTTTCCTAACTATCTTTTTTAAGGATTTCTTCGGCTAAAGCACAATACTTGTCCAAGGTAGGCACGGATATTTGAAGACCTTTTGCAATATCCTGTTTGGAGTGGCGAGGAATTTCTGTTTGGTATCTCATAAAGGTGGTATAAGCGATTATCTCGGACGCTGTTCCGCCCTGAATTAATTCCCATAGCCTGTTATTATCCTCTATAGGTCTTGTATGTAATTTGCCATTAAATTTTTTTGAATGTTCTGTTTCGATAGAGAATGAACTCGACACTTTTGCGGAGTTCATGTCTAAATCTTCATCATACGCATTTAAATTTTCTACAGCTATCTCCACGTCTTCTCTTTTCAACTCTTCACCTTCAGTCAAGATAATTGCCGTTTCTATTACGTTTCTGAGTTCGCGAACATTGCCGTACCAATTGGCATTTTGGAGGTAGTTAATCGCTTCCTGAGTTATACCGGTAATTGATTTGTTATGCTCCTTGCTTAATTGCAAGACAAAATTGAAAACTAAAGGCCCTATGTCTGAACGTCGATTACGGAGCGGCGGAATTTGAATACGAAACAGGTTCAACCGATAGTAAAGATCTTCTCTAAATCTTTTTTCCCTAACTGCAGTTTTGAGGTTGACGTTTGTCGCAGCTATTACGCGGACATCTACTTTGATTATTTTTTCGCCGCCGACTGGAGAGAATTCTTGCCTCTCAAGGACTCGGAGAAATTTCGCTTGGGCTTCAAGTGGTATTTCACCTACTTCATCCAAGAACAACGTGCCCTTATTTGCTTGTTCAAATATACCACGATGCCTCTTAATAGCGGTCGTAAAAGCCCCTTTTTCATGTCCGAAGAGTTCACTTTGAATGAGTTCCGTAGAAATCGCACCACAGTTCATTACTTTAAAGGGGGCTCTATTACGCGGGCTACTCTCATGAATTGCTTGTGCAATGATTTCTTTGCCAACCCCTGTTTCGCCTGTGATCAGGACAGTCGCTTTTGTAGGCGCGACTTGTTTAACACATCGGAAGACTGCTTGCATTTCAGCGGATTCGGAGATGATATCCCTCGTAACACCGTATGATTGAATTATAGTCTTCTCAGTCATTTGTTTCTATTACCTTTTTTGATGGGTAATCATTTCAATTAGGGCTTACGCATGATTGTTAAAATCATATCAGATTTTTCAATTATAGTAAAGCCATTAATCATCGCCGAACGCGTCTGCAACTTGCGAAAAAAACGTATCTGTGGTATTGTAAGGTATTAGACTGACACACTTACCAAAAAGGGGAACATTATGGCGGTTCAGATTGCAATTATCGGATGTGGTGGGATGGCAAATGGTCATCTCAACGCCTATCTTACAATATATCAAACAGATCCCAAGAAAGTAGAACTCGTCGCGATGTGCGATGAAGTCAAAGATCGAGCCGACGCATTCGCCGAACGCGTTAAAGAGGTGACTGGTAAGAAACCTGCGGTGTTTGATGACACCGATACCATGCTCGCGACAGTGGACTTAGACGGTGCAGACATCTGTACTTCGCACGCGCATCACCACATCAACGCGATAAAGTGCCTCAACAACGGTGTCAACGTGATGATAGAGAAACCGATGGGCGTTACCGTTAAAGCGAGCCATGCGATTATTAATGCCGCGAAAGAGAATAACAAAATCGCTGCAACGGCTGAGAATATCCGTCGGATGCCGAGTCGGCGTACCGCGGAGTGGCTGATGAACGAAAAACAGATGCTCGGTGATTTATGGACGTTTTCGGCACAGCATGCGAGTTATCGGGCACCAAACCCAGAGAGTGATTGGCACTGGCGACTTGATCTGACGCTCGGCGGTGGGGGGATGGTCATGGATTCCGGTGCGCACTATTGCGATACACTCCGCTATCTCTTCGGCGATCCGAGTACCGTGTATGCCCGCGTCTGTCAATTTGAGGATCTACGCGTTACGAAGGCTGGAGAAATTGTCAAGAATGAGCAAGAGGATACATGGGTAGCGACTATCAACTTTAAAAGCGGAGTCATCGGACTTTGGACATGCACATGGGCAGCGATTGGACACGGTTTCAATCACGTCGTCTACTACGGTAGCGAAGGTTGTCTGCTCGACGATGGCGACATCTTCCACGGTCCCTTTGATGGTGCGGAGGTTATCCTCAAAGATGGAACCCGCCATAGTATGGAAAATCTTATTGCCGATTACATGGCGAGCCTCTCGGATGAAGAAAAGTCGAGACTTTTCCCACACAATTTCACTGATGGCGTGGTGCTAGAATGCTACGATTTTGTGGATGCAATCGAGAACAACCGTCCACCGGAACTTGATGCCGAGGTCGGACTTCGCGCAAAGTCCATCTGTGAAGCGATATATGAGTCGAATGCATGCGGGCAGGCGGTAGATTATGAGGAGGTAGTCGCAGGAAATATTGAAGTCTACCAGAAACCGATCAATGAGAGATGGGGTCTGTAATTGTCTAAGCAGGAACGCACCCCAATAAAGTCTGCGATAGACCGCCAGCGGGAAACAGAAGGTTCGGGCAACTCTCCACAAAAACCTATCGGTTATATTGAACTGATTCGGCAGAATTCTAATTTCCGCTGGCTCTGGTGTGGACAGGTGGTCACCTTGCTTGGGGATTGGTTTAACCTTATCGCCTCAGCAATATTAATCACGCAGTTAACAGGATCTGGACTTGCTATAGGTGTCCTGTTTACGATTCGGATGATAGCCCCATTTGTTGTCGCGCCACTTGCGGGGATCTGTGCTGACCGTTACAACCGCAAACACCTCTTAATCATTACTGACATTGTGCGTATCTTCATCGTTTTCGGGTTTCTTTTTGTCCGAGACGAAAGCGACATTTGGTTGCTCTATACGCTCACGACACTCTTATTTGCCGTCAGTGGTTTTTTCAGTCCTGCTCGGAGTGCGATTCTACCAGACATTACTTCTCCACGCGAACTTGGTACCGCGAATGCCCTTGGTGCTGCCACCTGGTCAGTAATGCTTGCGCTCGGTGCTGCGATCGGTGGGTTAACAACCGGTCTCTTTGGTAGCCAGACCGCCTTTGTTATTGACGGGTTAACCTTCGCACTTTCGGCAGTATTTCTGTTTGGGATTAAACTGCCCGGTACTTCGTCTGAAACACATGGAACACCTGCCCGTGCGAAACTTTCTGCATTCCGCTATATGCGTCAGCACCCTGATATCTTCTTTATCTCGCTGCATAAAGCGGCTATAGCTCTTTTACTTTCGTCAGGTTTTCAAGTCGTGCAAATAGCCATCGCCAAGGATTACTTCGTCATTGGTGTCGGTGGTGCAATCAGTTTGGGGTTGATGTATTGTATGAACGGTATTGGCAGTGGGATTGGTCCTATCTTTGCGCGTCATTGGACAGGCGACCGAGATAGACCGCTTCGGATAAGCATCAGCCTGGGGTATCTCATTGGCGCCCTTGGGCTTGCCATCGCCGCCCCTCTTTTCGGTTTGGTTGAAGTACTCATCGGCGGGTTTATCCGGAGCATCGGCGGCGGAATCGCGTGGGTATTTTCAACGCAACTCCTCCTGCAACGCGCGCCTAACGAGATTCGAGGACGTATCTTCGGTACTGAATTTGCGTTCTTTACACTCATGGGTGGTATTGCTACTGCAATTGTCGGAGGACTCTTAGACCGGTTTGATGTGCGTACGATTCTGTGGGGTATGACCGTACTACCGCTGATCCCAGCAATACTGTGGTGGTTATGGCAGATACGTTACAATCGGTTGAAACAAGAATAACATGACTTACGCAAATTACGTCCAAAAGTGATATATTCCCTCACATTGAGAGTGTTCACGGATTCAACCCCTAAACCCCCTTATCAGGGGACTTTAAGATTTCAGGTTTCCGAAATCTGGTTCCCAACCCCTACCAAAATCCAGTTTTTCCTTGTTTTCAAATTATGCAAGTTTCCTGCCCCAAAATTTCGTCTTTAATTACGAACCGTATCGCGTCGCGTAATTTTAAGGGACGCTGCATTTGATTAAACCTTTTAGCGAATGCAGACACGCACCTATCTGTTCATTGTAATAAAAAGGAAGCTTGCATGGCAATAGAAGACGATGCTCAATTGATTCAACGTATTTTATCGGGCGATGACTCGGCATTCAATACGTTAGTTCAAAAGTACCAAAAGGGCGTTCACGCGCTCGCGTGGCGGAAGATCGGCGATTTTCATTATGCTGAAGAGATTACCCAAGATACCTTCTTACAAGCCTACAAAAATCTCTCTACACTCTCGAACCCTGACCAATTTGCGGGATGGCTCTATGTTATTGCCACTCGACTCTGCATTGATTGGCAGCGAAAGCAAAAATTTGTGCCACAATCTCTGCAGGAGGTACCTGTGAAAGAAATAGAAGCATCCGCATACACGCGTTATATATCAGAAAAACAGGAGACAGCATCCAGAGAGCGTCGTTACGAAATCGTCGAAAAAATTTTGAAAAGGCTCCCAGAGAGCGAACGTACGGTTGTCACGCTCCACTATCTCGGTGAAATGACAGCAAAGGAAATTGGTAAGTTCTTGGGGGTTTCTGTAGGGACGATTGATAGTCGTCTCCATCGGGCACGCAAACGTTTGCAAAACAATGAAGAACGCTTGGTTCAAGAAGTACTTGAGGGCGTACATCTATCGGCACATATAAGTCAGAACATTATGCAGGAAGTTGCTGACCTAAAACCGACACCCGATCCAGCGAAAAGCCCGCTGCTACCCTGGGCAGCTTTGGGCGCGGCAGCAGTTTTCATCGTTTTGTTGCTTGGTGGCAGCAATCAATACCTCAAGCGTTTTCAGAAACCTTATAGTTTCGAGGCAGCATCCGAACCGACGATCGAAATTATTGACGTACCTCCCGTTTTAGAACTTGACGCAAAACCTGCTGTGCGAAATCAATCTGGACAAGTTGGCGCGACCTATAAAACGAATAGTGTTGGCTCACAGGTGTCTAAACAAGTCTCAACAGCCAATGCGTTGGCATCTTCAGAAGACGTTGAGACGTGGATGCCAGATCCAAACTTGCGTGCCGCAGTTCGCGAAGCACTTGAGATCCCGGATGAGGATCCACTGACGCAATCGGACATGGAACGATTGCGTGAATTGAATGCCGAAAATCGCCAGATAACAAGTCTTGGAGGGTTGCAATATGCAACGCACTTGACAAACGCGCTACTTGAAGGCAATCCTATCTCAGACCTTTCACCCTTAACCGGTCTCGTCCAATTGCGAATATTGAATATGGCAGTCTGTCGGATTTCAGATATTCGTCCGCTGGCAAATTTGACGCGCTTGGAGAGTCTTCGCCTTCACGCCAATCAAATTGAAGACATTACACCGCTAACAAATTTAACAACGCTCACGGATTTGTGGCTGGCTAATAATTTCATTGCGGATGCCCGTCCGCTTGAAAAACTAACACGGCTGGAAGAATTACGGGTTCAAAACAACATGATTAAGGATTATAGCCCACTTGAGACTCTCTCCCTTGTCAACTTTCAATATGATGAAAGCTGCGAATCAGCAGGACTTCCGATTCAAAAACGAATTGAAAACCGGGGTTTTCCTTCTATTTTCAATGCATGGGGACACATATCAAACTTGTCTGAACTACCTTATGAAGCCCGATTAGCACGTCCCGATCTATCTTGGAGTCCCGAATTTTGGTTTCGTTTCCAAAGAACAGATCACGAATTTCAGTTATCTGGAAGCTTGGTGGAGACCCGAACACGGCATGATGCATTGATCGGGATAAACCCCGATAAGATTTTCATTCTTGAGATTCGGATGAGGAGTGCGGATCCTGAGTCGCCTTTTTATAAAGCCACATACAATGATGGTTTTCCTTGGATAAGAGATATCGCCGGAAACATTGTTGCAGAGGATGGTAATGAGGGAACAGCGTTCTTAATCGATTTCACACATCCTGACGTGCAGGACATAATTGTTCAACAAGCACTTGCTGTTAAAAAGTGTGGCGTTTACGACGGTATTTATATCGATTGGTGGAACGAGGACAGAGCAGTTCTTAACGGATATCGGACGTTTGAAGCGGAGCAGCAGGCGCGATTGGTGATTCTGAAGCGCATCCGCGCCGAGGCTGGAGATGATTTCCTAATAATCGTCAATTCGGGTCGTCGTAAACCGATACAGGCGCTCCCTTATATTAATGGGCTCTTTATGCAAACAAAGCGTGATCGCGCGGATGGTTATAGTTACGAGGAATTGCGGGAAATCGAAAGCACGCTATCTTGGGCAGAAGAAAACCTCCGTTCGCCACAGGTTAATTGTCTCAAAGGTCGGGGTGTTGAAACTGAAGTTCCTGATAGTGCAACGAACCGCCGTTGGATGCGTGTGTTTACGACGATGGGACTGACACACTCCGACGGCTATATGCTGTACACCACAGGCGTTAGACGCTTTAGCCATAAGCATAATTGGCGTACCTTTGAGGTAAAACACAAAGCAGAACATGAGCGGGGTCTAAAGCACACCCATCATAACGATATCTATTGGTACGACTTCTGGGATGCCCCGCTGGGCAAACCTATTGGTGAGAAGGCACAGCTATACAAAAACCGTGAAGGGGTATTTATCCGAGAGTTTAAGAATGGCTGGACCGTCTATAACCGCAGCGAGAAACCACAGAATATCCAACTACCAGAACCCGCGACTGGTGTGGCGAGTGGTATCACTGGTACATCACACACCGTCCCGGATTTAGATGGTGAGATTTATTTGAAGTAGGTTTCATCACCCACCGATGCCAACGGCGATGCTGTTGGTAAGAAATTAAAAAGGATTAACGATGGAGAAAATAAAGGCTATTTTACGTTTTTCGATTATTAGGGCGACCTTAATTGTTTCAACTTTGGCTTCAGTTATTGTAGGCGTTGTGAACGCTGAAGATTTAGCACAGCAGGCGTATATCGTATTTGAAAAAAACTGCCTTCAATGTCACGGGGCCTTAGGTGACTTCAAAGAATCACTGTTGATTGAATATAATTCACTCATTCAAAGTGGAAATGTGATACCTGGTCAACCGGATGCATCCGAATTGTACAAAAGACTCCTTGGCCCCACCGAGAACGGCGTCCAAATGCCACCCAATCTACCACCATTCAATCTACCACCATTGACAGATGAGGCGATTGAAATCATTCGGGTATGGATTGAAAACGGTGCCCCTGATTGGAATGTTGTGGATAGCAACAGAAGTTTTATCGGAGATAAGAGGATACTTGAAACGATACAGCACCATATAGAGACATTACCGATACCGAATCGTGCTTTTGCGCGTTATTTCTCAACAACTCACCTCTATAATGCGGGACTTCCAACTGAACCGCTACACTCACACTATCTTGCCCTCTCTAAACTGGTAAATAGCCTTTCTTGGGGAGCAGATATTGTGAATCCACAACCGATCAATAGAGAAAAAACACTTTTCTATATTGACCTCCGCAATTACGAATGGGACACTAATGACTCGTGGACAGAAATAGAAAAGCATTACCCTTACAATATAAAGTATGAGGGAGCAGATCAAACAGATTTGCGAGATTCATTCCGAGATTTACAGTCTGAAATGCGTTGTGAAGTTCCGTATGTTCATGTGGACTGGTTCATTGGTAAAGCGTCCGAACCGCCACTTTACAATGAAATTCTTGCATTGCCGGACACGGACATAGAGCTGGAAACGCTGTTGGGTGTGGATGTGGTAAGCAATCTAAAAAACGATCCCGGCGTGCGTGTGTGGCGCGCAGGTATCAAAAATTCAGGTGTTTCCAGACACAACCGTGTCGTAGAACGCCACAAATCTCGGTATGGGGCTTACTGGAAAAGTTACGACTTCGCAGGAAGTGTCGGTAGACAAAATATATTCGTGTATCCACTCTCTTTCGAGCATGATGGTGGCGAAGTTGTCTTTAACCTACCAAACGGCTTACAAGCATATCACTTATTTGATGACAGAGGTGAACGTCTTGATAAAGCCCCAACAGAGATTGTTTCTACAAAAGCAAGTGATCCGGCTGTCTATAATGGCATATCCTGTATCGGTTGTCATACAGACGGGATGAAACCTTTTACAGATGAAGTCCGCCCCGTCATCGAAGCCGCACAAAATCCCATTTTCAACAAAGATCACGCACTACGGCTCTATGTAGAACAAGCTATTATGGATGTTTTGGTGGAACAAGACACTGAACGGTTTATAACTGCTTTGACGAAAACAGGGAACTCGGCAGAAGATTCTGAACCGGTTTCACGATTCCATGAAACATACAATACCTATTTAGACGCTGCACACGCTGCCGCAGCGGTAGGGCTGCCAAAAAACATGTTTTTGTTAAAAATACAAGAAAACGCTAACCTACAAAGTTATGGATTGCAAGATTTGGTAGAGGGCCTTGTTGTAAAGCGCGATACATGGACATCAAATTTCAATGCGATTGTGTTCACACTCAATCCCCCTGTTGTATCTATACCAGATCCATTGGGACCTGGAGACATCATAAGTAACCCCGATGATGCAGTCCACATCCCGGATCCGAACCTGCGTGTAGCACTCGCGAGAATGTTGAGGCAACGCGTTGATCAACCTATTACTGTTAGCCAAATGGAACAATTCAGTCATTTTAGTAAAAATGGACATACCAAAAACGGCGTATACGTTGAAGGAGAGGCACTAACATTATTTAATAAAGGCATTAAAGATTTAACAGGATTGGAATATGCTATAAACCTTAAAGAACTGTTCGTGAGAGAACAACGGGAGGAATTTAGAGGTAATGGAATCTCAGATCTAACACCTATATCCGGTCTTACGCAATTAGAGAGCTTAAGCATTGGTGGTATTGGTAATCATGTTTCGGATTTATCACCGATCGCAAATTTAACAAACATAAAACATTTGGATTTGGGAGGCAATCCTATCACTGACCTCTCACCCATCGCCAATTTTACACAATTAGAGACTATCAATTTTGACGATAAAGTTCCGTTGACTGATATTTCAGTGTTAGCAGATATGGAACAGTTGAGAGCCGTTTTCATGTGGGGTCCACGATTCAGAGATATGTCTCCGTTGGTCAATCTTCCCAACATTGAAATCATGAACCTATGTGGTAACGGAATATCAGAAATCCCATCTTTAAAGAACGCTCCGAAATTGAAGGAGCTATACGTGTTTGGTAATAATGTGTCGGATGTGTCTATTTTACAGGATCTAACAAACTTGGAACGTCTGAATTTGAGGGAAAACAATATCACAGACATATCTCCGTTAGCAGGGTTAACGAATTTGAAATGGTTAGACCTAACACATAACCCAATCCGTGATTGGACACCTCTCTATGAACTGAGTAAAAACACGAAAATTGAGCCGAATGGATTCATATTTTCCGCAGATGCTACACTTTTGGAACTTAATAGCACATTTACTTTTAACATAGATGCCCTATTTGTTCGGAACCTGACAGGATGGCAGTGTGGAATTTCTTTTGATCCGAACCTGCTTGAGGCTATCGAAGTGACCGAAGGCAGCTTTTTGTCATCAGATGCTACCCAAACATTCTTTACTGAAGGTAGCATTGATAACGAAAGTGGTTTGATAACAGGCTTCAATGTGTTGCGGTTAGATGGAACAGGTCTGGACGGAAGTGGACCATTGTTGTCTATCAAATTCAAAGCAAAAAAGGTTGGTAAAGTGACTTTCAGACCCGGCGATTGTACGCTTGGCGATAGTGACGGTATAGCACTGCCATCGGTCGTTCCAAACCTTGAAATTGAAATTGTAGAAGAATTACCAACGCCCGAAGAAGATATTTTTACGGGTCCCAAATGGGATGTAAATATGGATGGCAACATTAATATACTTGATCTAATAATTGTCTATAGTTTGGACAGTTTGATCAAATTACAAGTTATGAAAAGTTGGCAGTGTTCTCCCGTTAGAGCTCCCGAACAGATGTTAGGATTGCCTTCTAAACCTGTTTTTGGGTCTCTATTGTGTTAGAAACGCCTGCTTTTTGGGCACTATTTTTTGAAAATCGTGAAAATATGGTGTTCATGTGGTATCTTCAACGATTTTCAGATTTTTCTTTCGGTTTTTCTCTGCACCGTAACTCTGCGAAAAATAGTTTTGTTGTAGACAGTGCTGTAAGTAA
>JAJEDN010000016.1 GCA_022821495.1 Candidatus Poribacteria bacterium | reverse complement strand
AAATGGCGGTGGCATCATTTTCTGCCAAGTTCAAGCGAAAAACAAACTCACAGAATATTAGCACCGATTTTCAACCCGATACGACACTGCCTTTCGACAAGGCAGCATAAACTTTACAATATCGTCCAAACTTTAGTAATTATAGTAAAATCCGAAAATAAATGAACACTTTTACGAAGATAACCCCCCTAACCCCCCTTATCAGGGGGGAATAAGATGGGAATCGCTTTGATTGGATGTGTCTCAATAATTATGGGCTTTACTATAAGAAAATTCCACCGCCCTCAATTATATCGGTTATCGTTAGTAAAAACGAATTTTGTATAAAACCGTTTCAATACTCCAAAATCGTTTTGGCGTGAAGTATTTTAATACAACCTTTTGGTCTGAAAAACTTAAGGATTTTCTATTGTTTCATGGTTGGGAGTTGTTGTCAAGAAAAAATAGAGGTTTTCGGTTGTCAGCGGGACGGGCAATCAATTGCCCTACTACGAACCGGGTTTATCTCTCATTTGAAAGTTGAAACTGTGCTGACTGTAAGACAGTCTAAAATACGTCTAACACTTTGGCAGCTTTTTCGTCAATAATTGCGGTCACGAGGTTCCCGCGACTGTGATTAGAGAATTTGACGATCCACGCGCATCCTTGAAAAGATGGGTGCGCGTGAACGCCGCTATGATTTTCTAAAGCGGATTTGACTCGCGCATCCGATTTTGCGATGTGTAGTATCACGTCCGATTTTTGCGGAGCGGGAACCGCCTGAGTTTCGAGGGAACGCGCTATCTGTTTGGCTGCGTTTACTTCTGTTGGTAATCCGTTCGGGTTTTGCTGTGAAAGGTGCCGAAGTAACAAGGCGTGTTGCCGATATGCGTCTCGGTGTTTTTGATAACCTTTGAGTCCATAGGCGATAGGCATCTTTTCGTATTGCGCTGCACACATTTCTGCTGCATCCGCTTCAAGTTGGAGTGCCTTTACATAATCGCCTTCCTGTTTTGCTAATTCTCGTTGCATCCTAAAAAATGTAGGATAGATGCCGAACTCGTAAAATCGATCAGGGTAGCGTGGAAGCCATGTTGCGATAAATTTTGCTATATTCGCACGCTCGGCATTTAGGACAGGTTCCGGGGTTTCTGATTTTTGCCAAGCAATTTTTGCGAGTTTACGGTGGTATTCATACTGTTTTTGAATCTCGTGTGCTTCTTTTTCCGCTCGTGCCGCCCACTGCTTGTATCCGCGCCGGATGTAGTAGTTGCGTGCGATTTCGTTCATGGGGACAGAGATGCGTTTGAGGCACGCTGCGGCGGCTTCGTGCCAGAGCGCGAGTTTGCCGTAGTCGCCAGATCGTTTGTACCGTTTGATAAAGACATCCGCAGTTGCTGTGCCTTCGCGGATTGCTATACATGGCTGGGTAATTAGGAAGAAAAGTGGAAGAAGGCATAAGGCACGAATCAAATGGTGTTCTCCTTGAGGTTGAGCGATTCAACCCCCTAAATCCCCCTTATCAGGGGGACTTTGAGAGAAAATGGGTCGATTCTAAGTATTTTAGGACTTACGCATTTTTCCATGATAACGGATGTCTGATGCACTGCAAGCGGGGTTTCAAACCCCGCCTGCAGTAGGGGCTGCGTAAGTCCTATATTTATCAAACTCACGTTATTGTACGTTACTGTACCATAAAGCGGACGGTACCGGAAAACGTTTCATTGGGGGCAAGCACAATTACGCCTGCGGGTATTCCGCGCGCCTCAAGATTGATGGCATCTGTTGGACAGGTGTAAGGTTCAAAGCAGATGGCATCTCTATCGGGGGGTGTGTAGACGACCAATTCCCTGAACTGGGCATCTGATTCCATTACCATGCCGTATCCGGTGTCCCGATTTTCAATGCGGCATCGACTCACGCCATCAACTAATTGAACGTCTGTAAAGACATGATCCAGTTTGAGTTTTGCGAACGGTTGTCCACTCTGTAGATCCAGTGTACCGCTAACATCTTGTTGTTTTCCCGTTGGCACGAGGACTTCATCAAGCTCCCAATACTTAGCGGCAGGAACGGTAATTACGGCTTGTGATGCATCGGCTTCGGTGCCGAGATCTACGCTGAAATACGGGTGGATCCCGAAGCCCATTGGCATATTCTGGTTGCCTGTATTTTTGATGGCAATTCCCATTGTTAACACAGCATCTTTGAGGGTATAGGTAATCTCTATTTTAAAGGGAAATGGATATTGGCGGCCGACTTCGGGAAAATCTTGAGAGTTAAGCGAGCAGACCAAAGTCGCTCCGTTTTCATCAGCAATATGGCTTTCGACCTGATAGGGCTGATTTAATAACAGACCGTGGATTGTGGTTGGTGATTCGGGTGCTTTGTCAAATTGGTAGGTTTTGCCCTCAAATTGCCACGTCCCGTTTCGGATTCGGTTCGGGAACGGGAACAGAATCGGATTGCCATAAGCGGTGGGTCGTTCTTCTAATGTGGCAAGATCCGGCGGTGCGTCTATTAAATTCAACCAAGTGTCTCCGTCTGCGACCTTGAAAGCGTAGCAGTTATTTCCGAGTGCGGGTACGATTTCGGCGACTGCTTTTCCATCCTGTTGGATGTAGTAAACTTGGAAGTCGTCAATCGTCTTTACGGCTACTGAATACGTTGTATGCACCATAGTCTCCCCTTTATCAGCATTTACGAGCATCTTTGTTGAAAAAAGTAGGAAAAGAACACAATAGATTCCGATGTAGAGCACATGGGTCCAAGCCATTCTGGATTGATGCAGCGAAAAAATGTGGATTTCCATTGTCTACCCTCTACTATGTTTTCGCGCACCAGTGAATGCCGCGTTGTAGGACCTCCCGGAAGTTCGGGTTAGAAAAGGTTACATCGTCGTGTCCGCTCTGGAGGCAGAAGATGCGGGATTTTCGATATTCACGTGCCCAACCGAGGACCTCCATACTGTTCGGATGCTCAACTGTCAAAAGAATGGTACTATCATCGCCAGCAGATTTCATCGTATAGGTTTCGTCGCCCATCTCCCATGCGGTGAGTCCTTCGGTAATGGGATGGTTAGCCTCAGCGATTTGCAGTTGAAGCGTTTGCCGTGGATAGTAGCCGAATTCGCCACGCGCATCAATTCCACACATTTCAGAAAAGGTGTCCCATTCTGGGAATGCTAAGATGGCGTGATGGAGGATCACTACACCTTGTCCGCGTTCTGTTAAACCGAGAATCGCCTGTGCTTGGGCATCTGTGGGATAGGGACGGTGAAAGTTGTAAAAGACGACGGTGTCATAGCTTGACTGGTTAGGGTCATCTACAAAAACATCCAGATCTTCTCGGACGAATTCGATGTCTTTCATACTTTCAAATACTGCGTCAAACTGTTTTTCTTGAAATCCGTGTTCGCCGGTTACGACTGCAATCTTCATGGTGTTTCTTTCTCCTTGGACTTAGGTTTCGGCATACGGAGTATGCCTACTACTTTGCAGATTTAATCTGTAATTGCCTGATATGTGAGGACACGGAATTGGGCGTGGAATGGGGAATCGCCGATTAATTGTGTCATCAGAATAGCGATTAATTCTTCCACAGGATCAATCCAAAATGTGGTACTTGCGAGACCTCCCCAGCTGTAAGTCCCTGAGGAACCGAGCGTGTGCGTATCAGCGACATCGGTGACAACGGCGAATCCGAGTCCGAAACCACATCCAGTCCTTTCAAGGGGGTGCCAATCGTCAGAGATATGATTCATCCTGATGAGTTCAACGGTTTTAGTTCCGAGCAGGCGTACGCCATCAAGTTCACCTTCGTTGAGCAACATCTGGCAGAAACGGAGGTAATCTGCGGCGGTTGATAGCAGCCCTGCACCACCGGAGTGGTGAAAGCTTAGCGGTCCGCTGGAAACAGGGGCATTCTCAATTACCTGAATACCGCCGTCTTCGGAGGGTTCATACAACGTTGCATATCTATCAGCCTTTTCGTCTGGTACTGAAAAAGCGGTATCCACCATACCTAAAGGCTCAAAAATCTGGGTTTTCAAGAATTCCTCAAACGGCATCCCAGACACAACTTCTACAAGATAACCGAGGACATCGGTGGACATCCCGTAGTTCCATCCATCACCCGGATGGTGAAGGAGCGGTATATTTCCGAGTTCTTTCGCCATGTGTGTGAGGTCCCCGCCGTAGAAGTCTGCTGCTTTATACCGCTCATTAATCGGATGCTCCCAGTCGCCGCCGTAGATAAGTCCAGCGGTATGTGTGAGCAGATGCTTTATCGTCATTTCTCGCTCAGCATCAACAATAGCCTCGCCACCTTCAGTGTAGACCTGCATGTTCTTGAAAGCCGGAATCCATTCAGAGACGGGTGTACCGAGTTGAAAATGCCCTTCTTCATAGAGCATCATGACCGCGATGCTGGTAATCGGTTTCGTCATCGAGTAGATGCGGAAGATGGTATCAAATTCCACGGGTTTCGCAGTGTCAACGTCTTGTGTGCCAAATTTTTCAAAATGGACGAGTCTGCCTTCACGCGCGATCATCGTCAACGCACACGGGATTTTTCCAACCTCAATCCAGCCTTGCATGACCGGAGCGATGCGTCCTAATCGTGAGGTGGACATGCCGACATCTTCAGGCACCGCGCGAGGCAGTCCATCATATATTGCCATAAAATTTCTCCTTTGTTGCAAAAATGGTTATCAGTTTGCGTCAATCTAATTCGTAATCGCTTGATAGGTGAGAACCTTGAATTGGTCCGAGAACTCCCGAAATGAAAACACAGACGGATCCACCCCAAGTCCCCACAACTGCGTCATGAGAATACCGATTAAGTTCTCCACAGGATCAATCCAAAACTTGGTACATGCGGCACCGCTCCAATCGTAAGTGCCTAAAGAGCCGAGTGTTGGGGTATCAGCGACATCTGTGACAACCTGGAACCCAAGTCCGAAACCACATCCTGGATTGAAGAAAGAATGGATTTTGCAGTCATCAGAGAGATGATCCGTCCTGATGCATTCAACGGTTTTTCGTCCGAGCAGCCGTACGCTGTCAAGCTCGCCATCGTTGAGTAACATCTGACAGAAGCGGAGATAATCCGCAGCCGTTGATTGTAATCCAATACCATTGTGGAAGAAACTCAAGGGTCCGTTTGCGCCATATACTTCTTGAACCCTCTGAATTCCGCCATCTTCCGTGGGTTCATATAACGTTGCATAGCGATCCGCATTTTCCTCTGGCACGGAGAAATCGGTGTCGCGCATACCTAACGGGTTAAATATTCGCGTCTTCAAAAATTCGGCAAGCGGCATACCGGATACCGCTTCGATAAGGGCGCAGATCACTTCAGATGACATCCCATAGTGCCATCTGGTCCCGGGTTGAAAAAAAAGTGGTATCTTTCCGAGCACTTCCATCTCTTTCGCGAGGTCTACCTTTTTCGCGAGGTCGTAGACGTTGAAGAAGATATTCTCATATCGCTGCGCAATTGGATGGTCACTTTCAAGGCCATAGGTGAACCCAGCGGTATGCGTGAGGATATGTTTTATTGTTATCTCGCGTTCCGCAGCAACAGTCGCTTCGCCGTTTTCCGTGTAGACTTGCATATCCTTGAAAGCAGGAATCAGTTCGGAGACGGGTGTGCTGAGCTGAAAATGCCCTTCCTCGTAGAGCATCATGACCGCGATGCTCGTAATAGGCTTCGTCATCGAGTAAATGCGGAAGATGGTGTCATATTCTATCGGTTTTGCAGTAGCAACGTCTTGCATGCCATATTTTTCAAAATGGACGAGTCTGCCTTCACGTGCGATCATCGTCAATACACAGGGAATTTTTCCGTCGTCAACCCAGCGTTGCATGACCGGAGCGATACGTTCCAGTCGCGAGGTGGACATGCCGACATCTTCAGGCACCGCTCGCGGTAATCCTTCGTACATTGTTATCAAAATCTCCTGTGAGATAGTTGTCCGTTTTAATAGTTGTCAGTTATCGGTTCTCAGTTATCAGTTAAAGAGTTTTATGTGGATTATCATTTAACCCCCTAAAGAATCAGAATCAACGGTATGAATGCCTTATGGGCATTCACCGGGTATGAATGCCTTATGGGCATTCACCGCCCCTTATCAGGGGGACTTTCAGAACTCAACCCCCTAAATCCCCCTTATCAGGGGGACTTTCAGAACCGATAACTGATAACCACTACTCCGTAAGTGCCTGATAGGTTAAAGTTCGGAATTGGGCGTGGAACGGACAATCGACATTAACCACTTGCGTCATCAGAATGGCGATCAATTCTTCAACCGGATCGATCCAAAATGTGGTGCTTGCCATCCCTCCCCAACTGCAAGTGCCTACGGAACCGAGACTACTTGTGTCAGCGACATCTGTGATAACAGAAAATCCGAGTCCAAAACCGGTACCGGTTCTTTCCGGTGCCAGCCAATCGGGCGGCACATGGCTCATCCTGATAAGTTCGGCGGTCTTTCGTCCGAGGAGCCGCTTGCCATCGAGTTCACCGTCGTTGAGCACCATTTGGCAGAACCGGAGATAATCCGCGGCGGTCGATTGTAGTCCGCCGCCCCCGGAATGAAAGAAACTCAGCGGTCCAGTTGCGGCATGAATCTTCTCGATTTTCTTAAGGCCACTGCCCTTCACGTAGTCATATATCTTTGAATATCGGTGTGCGTTTTCAACCCGCACGGAGAAACCGGTGTCGGGCATATCCAACGGATCAAAAATACGGGTTTTCAAAAACGTTGCAAATGGCATTCCTGATACGATCTCTACGAGGTAGCCGAGTACATCGGTAGACATACCGTACTTCCATGCGCTGCCGGGTTGATGAATGAGCGGGATATTTCCGAGTTTTTCTATCATGTTCGCGAGGTCACCACCGTAGAGATCGGCGTCCTCATACTGCTGATCAATTGGGTGGTAATCTGTATCGCTATCATAGATAAGTCCAGTGGTATGTGTAAGCAGATGTTTTATTGTTATCTCGTGTTCCGCATCAACAATATCCTTGCCATTTTTCGTGTAAACCTTCATGTCTTTGAAAGCGGGAACGAATTCGGAGATGGGTGTGGTAAGTTGAAAATGCCCCTCTTCGTAGAGCATCATCACAGCGATGCTGGTAATCGGTTTTGTCATCGAGTAGAGGCGAAAGATGGTGTCAAAGTCTACCGGTTTAGCGGCGGCGATATCCTGCATGCCGAACTTTTCAAAATGGACGAGTCTGCCGCCACGCGCGATCATTGTCAATGCGCACGGAATTTTTCCGTTGTCAACATAGCCTCGCATGACTGGGGTCATACGCTCTAACCGCGAGGTTGACATGCCTATATCTTCGGGGACTGCTCGCGGTAATCCTCCATATATTTCCATCAAGGTCTACTATGAGATAGTTGTTAGTTAACAGTTAACAGTTATAAGTAAGGGTGTTGGGGTATTCAGGGCTGCTGTGGATACCACAACACAACCGCCCATCACAAGAGATTATAGTAAAATCGAAAAATTAATGAACACTTTTACGAAGATAACCCCCCATAAAGAAACACACTATCAAAAACACCCCTCTTATCAGCGGGAATAAGAATGAACACTTTTACGAAGATAACCCCCCTAGGGGAAACACCCCAGCAAAAACACCCCACTTATCAGGGGGGAATAAGATGGGAGTCGCTTCGACTTGATGTGTTTCAATAATTATGGGTTGTACTATAACTTATAACTTACAACCTATAACTTATAACCATTACTCCGTAAGTGCCTGATAAGTCAGGACTTTAAATTGCTGTTGGAATGGGTATCGGTTATTGAGAAGTTGCGTCATGAGTACGGCGACCAATTCTTCTTGTGGATCAATCCAGAAGGTGGTCGCAGCCGCACCGCCCCAACTGAAACTGCCTACGGACTCCAAGATATTCGGCGGATTTTCGTCTGTAATAACCCTAAAACCGAGGCCGAACCGATTGTTGTGATGCGGGTAGCGCATCAATTCCACCGTCTTTTTACCCAATATACGGACCCCATCAAGTTCACCACCGTTGAGTAGCATCTGAGAAAACCGCATGTAATCTGCGGCGGTTGAGACGAGGCCGCCACCACCGGATGGGAAAAAAGTGTATTCATCAACTTCGAGTGCTGGTCGTCGTGTCCGCTCAAGTCCATTCTCTTTAGTAGGTCTATAGAGTGCTGCGAACCTGTCCACCTTCTCCGATGGCACCGAAAACGCTGTGTCTACCATGTCGAGGGGGCCGAAGATTCGCGTTTGGAGGAATTCTTCAAACGGCAT
Source organism: Candidatus Poribacteria bacterium (assembly GCA_022821495.1). Lineage (GTDB taxonomy): Bacteria > Poribacteria > WGA-4E > WGA-4E > WGA-3G > WGA-3G. Next base: position 94,497 of record JAJEDN010000016.1, on the reverse strand, counting down.
CCCTGAAACGACTTCCACAAAGTAGCCGAGGACATCGGTAGAGACACTATAGGTCCACCTTTCGCCCGGTTCGTGAACGAGGGGAATCTTACCGAGTTTTTCGACCATATCCACCAAGGTTGAGCCGGGTTCCCGGATGTTCGCCTCCCTATAGAGTGCATCGACCGGTTTATTGCCCCAGCCGTAAGTTAATCCAGCGGTATGCATGAGGAGATGTTTGATTGTTATCTCCTTCTTCGCATCCAAGATTTCCGTCTGGTCTTCGTTGTAGACCTTCATGTTTTTAAATTGGGGGATAAACTTAGAGACGGGTGTACCGAGTTGAAAACGCCCTTCCTCGTAAAGCATCATCACGGCGACACTCGTAATCGGCTTTGACATGGAATAGATACGGAATATCGTATCGGGTTCAACAGGTTTTTTATTTTCTACATCCCGCATGCCGATGGTTTCAAAATGGACAATTTTGCCGCGTCTCGCCACGACTGTTAGGAATCCCGGCAGGTTTCCGTCATCAACATAACCTTGCATCACAGGACGGATGCGTTCAAGGCGTTCGGTGGAAACGCCGACCGTTTCTGGTACTGCCATTGGAAGCCCTTGCCCGAATGCGGATATTGTGAAGCAAAAAAGCGGTAAACATGCGAAGGTTAATCTTCTCAAATTGTTCTCCCTATTTCAGATCGGACTTTGAAGTGCGATATTTTAAACCCCCTAAATCCCCCTTATCAGGGGGACTTTGAAGTGCGATATTTTAAACCCCCTAAATCCCCCTTATCAGGGGGACTTTCAGCGCAAACCCCCTAAATCCACAACCCCCCATATTCCCCCTTATCAGGGGGGTAGGGATTGTAAGGGATAGTGCGTAAGTCCTGACTATTGGACTTGTTTAATATATCCCCAGCGTGTTGCGAGTTTGCCGCTGGGGTCAACGCTGAGAATTTGTGCTAAGCCGACATCCCTCGCTTCCTGAATTTCATCTTCGGTGCGTGCGACGTTGGAGATGCGGATTTCATCAATGATACCTTTCAATCCGTTTGCGTTATCGAGGTTCGGCACACCGATCGTAATTGGATCGCCGCTCTGAAACGACTGTGCGTTGGGTGCCTCGTTCTCTAATTCGCCATCGACGTAAACGCGTCCTATCTTGCCATCATAAGTAAATGCGAGATGATGCCACTTGTTATCTGTGATCTCAGTTGTGCCATCTATACTGAACGCGCAGCCGCCATTTGCACCGATTTGTGCATGCAGAACGCTCGTATTTACATTCACCCAGATGCCGTAGTTTCGATTGGTACACCCTGCCTGCTGTTTGCAGACGATACCTTGCCATTTACCTGTACCCTCTTCCACTTTAACCCATGCTTCAATACTGAGTGTTTCCAATTCCAGTTTTTTGGTAGAATCGACGACGACGTAGCCGCCAGCATCGCCGGGTAGCTCTAATCCTGTTCCGAATTTCGCTTTTACCCACTTAGGACTCCCGGCAAATTTGCCGTCGTGCCCGTTCCCGGAAGCGTCTTTCGCGGTTTTTCCGTTCCCTTCCTCAAAGAGCCAGACAGCGACAGTATGCTTATCAACTGCTGCATCGGCAATTCCGCTATAGAGCCCTATTAAACTGATTACTGCCAGACAGAAAAACTTTCGCGCTATTTTATGCATGGTCATTTCCCCCTTTATTGCGAATTTTATCAGAAAAGGATTTTTATGTCAACGGTTTCGAGAGAGCTTCTGAGAGTCATTTATGGTGGATTTTACTTATACGCTCTTAATGCTAAAGTCAACCCCCCTTTATCCCCCCTTATCAAGGGGGTAGGGACTTTGAAGCATTGAGAAAAATGTTGACAGGGGATTCCGTATCGCATATAATTTCTCATATCCTGTTAGGCGCGTTGGGCGCGCGAATCGTGATTTGGACAGATACACAAGGAGGCTTACATGCCAGAACGAATTAAGATGGGATTGGTCGGATGCGGCGGTATGTCGGGTGCACACATGGGGGGTTATCGTCAACTCTGGTCAAACGGACTCAGGGATTTTGAGATTGTGGCGGCGTGCGACATCGCCGAGGAACGCGCTGAAGAACGCGCGAATCAGGCACACGAATTTCAAGGCGGGACGAAACCAGCAGTCTATACAGAACTCGATGCAATGCTGGCGAAACATCCTGATTTGGAATGTGTTGACATCTGCGCGCTTCACAGTGCACATCATACGCTTGCAGTGCCTGCACTTGAGGCGGGGAAGCACGTTATCATTGAAAAACCGTTCGGTATCACAATGCGGGCATGCCAATTGATGATGGAGGCGGCGGATCGGAACGACAAGATTATCTCCGTGGCGGAGAACTATCGTCTGGCGCGCATTCAACGGACACGGAGCTGGGCAATCGCGCAAGGACGGATCGGTGAGCCGCGTATGTTCTTCTGGATCGAAGTCGGTGAAGGCTTGGGTAAATGGGGCTGGCGCAACTTCAAGATGGATGCCGGCGGCGGTTGGGCATTGGATGGTGGTGTGCATTTCACGGATCTGATGCGCTATATTCTTGGGCTGGAAGCTGAGGAAGTTTACGCCATCAATAAGGCGTATGAACCGTTCCGCTACGATAATCCGGGTGAACGTGAAGGCGGTTATGCTGTTGATGTTGAAGACGCAATGATCGCTACCATCAAGTTCGAACAAGGCGTTACTGCACAATGGACGTGGGTCGGTTCGGCACCGGGACACGGTTTCGGTCAACATACGGTTTATGGCAGTGAAGGCGCGCTTGATTGGGGGAGAGGTTTAGTGCCGCGAGGCGGTGAACCGATTTCTAACGAAGACCTGATGAAAGAATTTACGGATAGCCTTAGCGATTCGGAACGGGAATACTACTTCCCCGGTGGTGTTGAAGATACAGTCGCGATTGAGCTGAAATACTTTGCGGATGCGATTCGGAGCGGCGGGAAACCGGAGGTGGACGCTGTTGAAGGGATGCGGTCTGAAGCGATCTGCATGGCGGTCTATGAATCTGGGTGGTTTGGTCGTCCTGTGACGATCGCCGAGATTGAAAACTGTGAGCTTGAAGGTTATCAGAAAGAGATTAACGATAAGTTGGGGATTGGTGGGTAGATACAACTGCTGCGATTGGATATTTATTTTTGGGGGGATGGAAGGTTGGAAGGTTGGAAGACTGGAAAATCTTCTGTCCTTTTAATTGTAGGACTTACGCAAAAAGCAGTAATTTTGGTATTTTTAAGAAACCCCCTAAATCCCCCTTATCAGGGGGACTTTGAGAGGTGCTAACCCCCTAAATCCCTCTTATTAGGGGACTTTGAGAGGTGCTAACCCCCTAAATCCCCCTTATCAGGGACTTTGAGAGGTGCTAACCCCCTAAATCCCCCTTATCAGGGGGACTTTGAGAGCAATGCTTAAGTCTTGGATTGGTTGAAATTATGGAGCGATTAAACGGGAAAGTTGCGATTGTCACGGGTGCTGGGAAAAAAGGTGAAGTTGATGGCACTGGCTATGCGACATCCATGCTTTTTGCGAGAGAAGGTGCGAAAGTGCTGTTGGCGGACATCTCGCCTGAGAATGCCAACGCTACACTTGCGGACATTGAGGCTGCAGGTGGCGAAGCTGCGGTGTTCATCGGTGATCTGTCTACAGAGGCGGCTTGCGCTGGGATGGTGGCAGCTGCTGTTGAACGCTTCGGTAAAGTGAATGTTCTTTTTAACAACGTCGGACTCGGCGGTTCTGGGATGGTCACGGAGGTAGATGAGGAGAAATGGGATAGAGTGATGGATGTTAACCTCAAGAGCATGATCATGGCGTGTAAGCATGCGGTGCCTCGAATGGCTGAGGCGGGGGGTGGGTCCATTATTAATGTCTCGTCTATTGACGCGCTGCGTGCGGGTTCCTCTCGAAATGTACCTTATGCGGCAGCGAAAGGTGGCATGATTTCTACAACGAAGGTGATGGCAGTCCATCACGGACGCGATAATATTCGAGTGAATTGTATCGCGCCGGGGCATCTCTACGCTTCGTTCCCTGCGCCATACTTGAGCGAAGCAGAACGGGAACGCCGTCGTCTTATTGGGCCGCTGGGTACGGAGGGAACCGCATGGGATGTGGCGTGGGCGACTGTTTTTCTCGCCAGCGATGAGTCGAAATGGATTTCGGGTGTTGTTATTCCGATTGATGCGGGTCTACTCGCTGCGACGCCACTTGCTGTTGTGCATCAACTGGATGAATAATGTAATTAGACGAAGATACATGAAGGATAAGAAAATACTTCGCTAAGAAACGGGCAATCAATTGCCCTACTACGAACGGGGAAACTTGTAGGACAGCGATCTTTTTCGGCGCACGCGTTCAAAGGCGACGTGCATTATCGCACGTTTTGGAATTATTGTGAATTCCACAAGTAGTTTATATTGAATCTTACTGGATCATCAGCAGCGACGATTCCTTCCATCCGCACCTGTAGGTCTAAAAGCTCCGCGGACTGCGTTGGATAGAAGAACTGAACGCCTACTTCGTTATTGGGTCCAATGAACTGGGCAAAACCGGTTATATCCGCATCTGTTATCTGTTTACCATTTATGGTAACGGTTACGCCGCTCTCGCTAAGTGTTGGTGGATCTTGGGCAGCGGTTCCCTCTGGATAGTATACCCAGATAATCCATCCGTGTCCATCATCAGCATCATCCGGTGGATTGTCGTTATTGTCGTTGTCATCACCATTCGTCCCATCTGGATTATCGCCGTTGTTGTTGCCGTTGTTATTACCATTGTCGTTGCCGTTATTGCCACCCCCGCCGTTATTGCCATTGCCGTTATTATTGTTGTTATTGCCACCCCCGCCGTTATTGCCATTGCCGTTATTATTGTTATTATTGCCATCCGCTCCGTTATTGCCGTTGCTATCGCCATTGCCGTTGCCGTTATTGCCGTTGTTATCGCCTGCCCTCACTGCGCGTAAAATAGGTTTCCCTTCATGATAGAACACATACACCCGTCTCTCCGGATAGATGTGGATCGCAGGTCCGTTGATGGCGTTCGCGCCGTTCCCTGTTTCTGGTGTAAGTTTTAGGCAGGTTGAATCGAGCGCATCTTGAAAGCAGACAACATTTCCATCCGTTGAGACGAGATAGCGGTCTACCTCATGAACAGTTAGCACTGAACCTGTATAAGGCATGTCGGAACAACCGGTGATGCTGAAAAGGATCATTAGGATGCCGACGCTGAATTTTGACGCTAAAGGTTCAATTGTTCTCATGATGTTACTCCTGCTTAGAGACTACTGTAGTGGCTGTAACTGGAGGATATTTGTGTCATCGTCAGATTCTACGCTCTCTGCACTGATGCGGAATGTTGCTGTATTGCCTGGAACCAACCCATTCACTTGAATTGTTATCTCTGGTGCCTCAGTTTCGACGGAAAACTCAACACCGCGTCTGCCATCATATTTGTTAGTTTGCGTAAAGTCGATTATCTCCAGATCTCTTCGTCTATTCGTCGCAATCGTTGTTCCTTCAACGATTCTGATGTCGAGTCCGCTGGTTTCGGGTGTTCGCCCGCGCCTTGCTTCGGGGAATGTGTCTGGGTAGTACACCTGGATAATCCAGCCTTCCGGAACATAATCGCCATTGTTGAGATCATCAACATTTGAGGGGAGTTCCGCTTTGCCAGCTGCTACTAATTCCTGTACAATTTGGGTAGTGTCCATAAGTCTCTTTGCTTCCAAAATAGGATTCCCTTGATAATCAAATACATAGGTGATATTTGTTGGATGGACGTGGACGGTAGGTGTATAGTCTATATTTGTTGCATCGATTTCTGTTGTATCCAACAGCAGTTTTACACAGACTGTATCAAATCCATCCTGAAGACAAACTGTATCTTGTTCAATTGTGTTAAGATAATCGTCAACATGGCCGACAGTCAGCGTTGGACCGGTATAAGGCACATCGGAGCAACCTGTTATGCTGATAAGCATAATCAGCATACTGCTGATTAAACTTATGGGTAGGTATCCACCTTTTTTTCGTAGAAGTCCTTGAAGTCCTGTCAATGTATCAGTCCCTGCTTTGCCGGAATGTTGAGAAGATATATTGCTAATTTTTATATCTGTTTTTTTCATGATGTTACTCCCTTACTGGAATCGCAGCGCGAATTAGCCGATCTCAGTAGTATCGGCTATCTTTCGGGTTTGTACGGTATCTCTAAGGTGTTTAAATTAAAATGAATCCAAACGCTATAAATAAACGATGGGTACCGATATTAGGTTTCACGAAAGTCTATCTTCAAAATAAACTTTACAGTGATATGCTTCTTCGCAGCGCTATTTTGAATTTTCGAGGTCTATGAAGAGGTAGAAGTGGTAGTTGCTGTCTTTGAGGAGGGTTTGGAGCTTGTCTGATTGATTTATTGTAAAGAGTCCTGAGGTTAACCCTCTCCGTCCTTTTCATAAAAGTTTACGCCAATGCGTTGAATCTGTTCAACCATATCGGAGTTGTCAATTTGATGAAAAATGGATAAGTCAATTGTATAGGGTAGGAGAAGATCGTCGAGTTCAGTATCAATTCGGGAGAGTACGCTGTGTGTTAAGGCATCACCACAAAGCGTAAGGTCAATGTCAGAACCATTTCGGTAGGTGTCTGTGGCGCGCGAACCGTACAAAATTGCGCTTTCAACTTGGGGATAATGGCTTAAAACGCCCTGAATCTTTTGAAGGGTGCGCTCTGATAAACCGTATTTCATAGCGATTGCTCCTGTTTCAGACGCTCTATTTTTGCCAGCAATATTTCAAATTCAGAGAAATACGTATTGAGAAGTGCAGAAACGACCTCGTTAGCGATACTTTCGTTGTAGGTATGCGTCGTTAAATTGCGGTGGCGAATCATTTCCATCCACGCTTCTCCATTTTTAATTAATCCCTCTTTAAAAGCAGCTCGGGTCGTATCTCTTGAACCGTACAATTTAAAATCTTGCATTAGAAGAAAATCTTTTAGCGTATTCCATGCCAATTCATGGGTATACTCAAAACCTTGTATCAATCCTTGTGCTTCCAAGTCTGACAGTTCACGTTGTCGTGCCAAATCCACCCCTTGTTTCAATCGCGAAAATGCTCTACGAAAACTATCGGCTCTTTGTATCCAACGGGTGTTTTGAGAGTTCATCGTGCAAGCTCCTTCTTATCCGCATTTGTTTCACTTTGCCGAAGATAGCGTATTGATGTTACGAACGCAATCCACGGCTTTAGAACTGTGCGGGAAAGTTGCCGCGGGCGGCATCCATGACTTCGGCTGTGATTTCGTCGTGTCCGTTGTCTTTGGCGAAGCTTTCAATCCCCATTTTTGCCATCGGACGGACGAAAGCCGGGATCCGCTCTAAGCGTTCGAGTGCCTCCGGTGTCCAAGTAGGACCGGTCGGTTCGGTAGGCGTTGCGTCTTCCTGAAATGCCTCCGAGATAACGCCAGTAAAGGGGCATTTACCGCCTTCAGCAGTTTCTCCTGAACTGCTTGTTTCTGACGAAAACATGTCAGGTATTGATTCGCCTTTTGCCGTCTCCAATTGTGAGCGTACGAGCTGCATCGGTTGTGCTGCTTCGTTAGTGCCACCGAGTTTAAGGTCCAAGGATTTCAGCATCTGGGTCTCCGACGGATTGAGGTACATGGCGATCTCCGTAAAGCAGTCAGGGCATTCAAAAAGTGCTGTCACGGAGCCTTGTTCGGGACGGGTTACGTCTTTAAACTTCATGGCTGTGTCGCAATCTGTACATAGGAACTTCATAATTTTAATTTTCCTTGCGGTTCGGGCAGGTGGATCAGAACTTGAAAATCTCTCTCCGTAAATCTGAAGAAACACCCTATCAAAAACCTTTCCACTTCGTTTCAGGCTACACGCTCCTTTAAACGGTGCTGATAAAAAAGTCTTGTATTTTTTTACCTACTTGGACGAGTACTCGACTCGCGGGAGCATCAGGGTATTTGTCAACATAAGGGGTGCCAGTGTCGTTGGCGCGCGAGAGTTGTGGGTCAAAAGGGATACTGCCGAGCATCAACTGCTGGAGTGTCTTATCAAGCGTTTCGTCTGCGGAAAAGAGCGGTTCTTCCTCGCCGCAGTGCTGACATACATAGAAAGCCATGTTTTCGACAACACCGATGATTGGGACCTTTAAGATGTGTCTCGCCATGGTCACCGATTTTTTCACGATTAATTGCGAGACTTCAGAGGGGATTGTCACAACGACGACACCGCCGAGATTAGGGATTAGCTCTGCCACATTTGGGAGTCGATCCGTTCCCGGTGGCAGATCCAGTAGCAGATAATCCAACTCACCCCATTCGGTATCGGCGATGAACTCTCGGAGCGCGCCTACCTCCATCGTGGCACGCCATGTGAATGCATCTTTTTGTGAATGTGCATTCCAGAGCACGGGTGCCTCGTCTTCAGCCAAGAGCAGATCCATGGAGATCAGCTTCGTACCGAGTGCGGTAATCGCAGGTTTGACACCTATAGACGTGTATTCCAGTGTTGCGTCGCGGACACCCATCATTTTTGCAAGCGTCGGTCCATTAATATCAGCGTCAACGACTCCGACGGCGTTGCCGTTTAGCGTGAGCGCAGCAGCGAGATTCGCAGTGAGAGCACTCTTGCCGACCCCGCCTTTTCCGCTCATAACGGCTACGGTGTGTTTTACTGAAGTGAGTCGCTGTTGGAGTCGGTTTGCCTGCGCTGTGACTTGTCCGATAATGTTGGAACCGGCATCGCTCGGCAACTCGTTATACGTTTTCATTACTCGCCACCAATAGCGTAGAGTGCTTGATAACTACGGAGATAGAGCGTACCGTTTGCGATAGCAGGAGACGCAGCGATGACTTCACCTATGGCGTTAGTGGCGACGATTTCAAATTTACGTCCGGTTTTCACAACATTGACAATACCATCACGAGATGTCAGATAGATATGTCCATTCGCATAGATAGGTGAGGCGCGATGTCGGTGCCGATGTGTGCGTTCTCGATAGAACTGCTCCCCAGTTTTGGCATCAAAACATATCAGGTCGCCATTTTCCCGACAGAGATAAACCAAGCCGTCGTGAATAAGCGGGGAGGGGACATCCGGTGTGCCTTGTCGAAGTTTCCAAAGTTGCCAGTTGCTATCCGTTATATCACCTTTTGCCGCAGCGGGATCAATGCCCAAAACGGGCCCGTTTTTCGCCGAAGGAACGACAATAAGCCCTTCTGTCGCAACGGGAGAAGCGACGAACCTGAGGGAATAGTTATAGCTTTCTTTTGGATTTAAGCCGCCGCATCGCCAGATCTCGCCGCCGTCTTCCAAGCTGTGTGCGGTAACATAGTCTGCTCCGTGGACAACAAGATATTCGCGTTCGGCATCACGGTAGATAATAGGAGAAGTATAGGCTTGTTCACACTCTTCGGTTGCATCGCTATCGCGTTTATGCATCCATATCTCTCGCCCTGTCATTTTGTCAAGTGCGAGAACGACCCATGCGTTGCTGTGTATGAGTTGGAAGTAGAGTCGATCCTTGTCAAGGAGCGGGGTGGTTGACATGACGAAGTAGAGGTTAAATTTGCCGTACCGGTCAGCGAGATTGGTGTGCCAGACCTGATTCCCAGCAAAATCATAGCAGGCGAGATCGCCGGTTCCGAGGAATGCCCAGACGTGTTCGCCATCGGTTACCGGAGAGGGTGCGGCAGAATTGCCTTCGCCGCCGCGGACGCTTCGGTTCCCATGTCCTAAAGTCCGTTTCCAGAGTTCTTCACCATCGGTGCTGATACACATCAGAACAAGTGTGTCGCCTTCAGCCGAGGTGAGGAAAATCTTATCTTCCCAAATGACAGGCGTGGATGCGGCTTCACCCGGAAGGGGCAACCGCCATTTGATATTTTCGGTTTGACTCCATTGAATGGGTACTTCGGTTTCTTCGCTGATGCCATCGTTGTGCATTCCGCGCCACTGTTGCCAATTATCGGCGAAGCTGTTAGCGGTTAGGATAAATCCCAGAAGTAAGAATGTCAACGCATTTTTCAAAGTATGCTTTTGCATAATGAACCTCCACTTTTCAGTGCACCTTGCTACAATTCTGTGCCTGCGACAAGTTTCAACGTTTTTCGTCTGTCCATAAGCCGCGATCCGGTCCCTTCCACTGGTAAGGTACTATTTTCGACAAACCACCAACGCTATACGCCAGAAATTCACACCCTGCTTCCATAACATACCCTTCGTTTGTGAAAACAGGGAACTCTAATTTGGCGAGCGAATCAAACGGCTCAATTTCTATCCATACATCGAGCTTACCTTCGACTGTCTTGTAAAAAAAATCGGCAGAATGGCTCTCATGTTTCAGGATCATGACAGTGCCAGACTGTTGAACCTCTCCGTTAGATGCGCACACCTTCACGCCAACGAGAAGATTACTCGCCGGTGGGGGATCTGAATGCACCTTAAACCATAAACCTTTGTGTGAACCCTCTGCCACTCCTTCATTTGGACCGAGTATTTGAAAAGTGACCGTTGGGACATCGCTCATAATTTACCTTCTGTTTTAAACAATAATTGTGTCTACACATCAATACCAAGAATCAGGACAGGAATATCAATATCAGCAACACCACGTTTTTCTAAATCCCACACAAACTGTTCAAAATATGAGACTCGGGTAGACATATCACCAGCAAAAGATTTGACAGGGACAATCTCAATTCCCGCGTCAATATAGCCTAAGTTGCGAAAAATAGTCATTTTGGCACACACATTGTAGACCATAAATGCATACTTTCCAAACTGGACCTCTATCCCAAGGCGTTCTTTTAGAAAGTCTATTTCTCGGTATGCAGGACGCATTTGCTTCGGTGAATATCCAGGGCGGTAGTAGTCTGTCGAATAGTGGCATGTTATACGTTTTTTCTGCCATCCCTTGGATCCAAAACTCTGAGCAAAAGCGCGATTAAGGTTAGCCGGACTATACAACATTTTGCCCGACATCGTGATCTCTTTACTCTCTTTAATTTTATGGTGCGCAGCATCAACAGCAGCAATAATATCCTCAATCTCTTGTAACAAGTAAGGGTGCGTCCGTCGAATGGAATCCCCATCATTGAATGAATACTCTGCAGCAATAATCATGGTTGTCCTATCTCCACCATTTATTTCCACTCTAAAGGCAGCTGTGCAACACGTTCTTTTCCCGTCGGCTTATGAATGGGTTTTCCTAAGGGGCGGAGCGGCAATGTGCCCTGTGCGAACTTCTGTATCCTCTCACGGGTAATAGCCATATAAGTAGAATCTTGTTCAGCAGCAATTGCTTTTCGATTATGCTGTAAGGCACCAATGACCGTCGATCCAACGCCGCCATAAGGGTCTAAAACAATCCCTTCAGGCTCCGTGAGTGCTAAGACGCATCGCTGGACTAATTCAATAGGGAATTGACACGGATGTTCGGTTTTCTCTGGATGGTTCGCTTTCACATTCGGAATATCCCAAACTTCATCTTCCCAATCCTGTTTGACGACATCCCAAATATCAGACGGGTTTTTGCCAAGTGGGTTTCCTGAAAGTTGCCCCTTTTTCGGACCTTTGAAATGTCGCTTGCCGGGATATTTTGCGGGAACACGCACTGGGTCAAGATTGAAAACATATTCATCACCCTTCGTAAACCACAAAATCGTTTCATATCTACCTGAAAACCGCTTTGTGCAGTGTAAACCATGATTAAACCGCCAGATAATCCGATTCCGCAATTTTAAGCCCAAACGTTTGAAAATTTCATAAAAGTAGATATCAAGGGGAAAGACTTCACCCTTTTGGACGTAATTTCCGACTTGCCAACAGAGACTTCCAGTACCAGCGATTACCCGAACCAATTCCGCAATTACGGGCTCCATATCTTTTAGATATGACGTTAAGGACGTTTTTTTTCGTATTTTTTCCCTATGTTGTATGGCGGAGATGTGATGACCAAATCCACCGAATTTGATGGAATATCCTTTAGCAGGTCGCAACAATCTCCATCAAAGAGAACAGCATCCACATTTGAGGAATATGTGTCTGAAATCTCAATCTGACGTGTAGCGTTGAAAATATCCGTCGTAGATTCAACTGTTTCAATGCGAGAATCTTGGGATCCCATGCAAATCTCCTAAAGATGTATCAATCAACAAAAGTTACCCATAATAGAATGGCATTAACTACATCTTACAAACTTCTGCAACTTTTGTCCACCACTATGCAGGGCTATTTAGTTTTAGATAAATTATCGGATTTTCTAAATTTTTGAATCTTCTTTTTCAAGTCCGGTGCGGTTCCAAACCGCACCTGCGGGGCCTGGGGGGTCGAAAATTGGACGAAAAAACTGAGAACTAAATAACCCTGCACCACTATGAGATACGGAAGAAAAAATCTCCATGCTTTAGGATGGAGCGGATGTCAATCCTGAGGCTGTTGGTAATACTGCCCGAGGACTTCGTTGGCGAGGCTTCTACCGTCCTCAATGACGCGTGCTGCGAAATCGAGCGTAACCTCTTCAATGTTGTTCTCTTGCGCGCGCTGTTCAATCCGAGTCTGCGTGATATTTCGCATAAACCCAGCAGGCACTAAGTTCAAACGCTCAATCGCTTCCTCTGTCCATTGCACTGGACTCTCAAAACCTTGAACACCTTCTGTACTTTGAACATCGGATGTTTGCGCTTGCATGGCTCTGAGTTCAGGGGCATCCTCACGGACGGCTGCCGCTTCTCCCATACTGTCGTTAATAATCTCGGTCGCGAAGGCATTGGTAATGGTACCAATTTTTTGGGAACGTGCGGATTTTTCGATGCGCGCTTTGACGTTTCTACGCATATAGCCGCGCGGCACCGTGCGAAGTGCCTTTTTCGCTTGTTCCGACCACTGGAGCCGTACACCGTCAAAGGTCTCTTCCTCGGCAGTACCGCCCTCATCCACAGCAATGTTTTCCAGAGACCCCTTATCCACTATCTGAAAACGCTCTGGTGGTGAACTACAGACGGGACACTGAACGGGTTGCTGGTTGTGCGCCGCGTAGCCACATTCACCACAAATATAGGTCTGAACTGCATCTGATTCCAAGATTTTTTGTTCAGCGACTTCTTTTGCAACACGGGTCAACTTTTCAGAGGCACGTTGTGGCATAATCGCATCCATCGCCATATCAATGACACTCTCGGTAATAACAGAATGACCGCGTTCTATGGCGAACCGATGCACGGCTGTTTTCGCGATACCCCGTACTAAGGGTGGGGCTTTTTCCATTCGATCTAACGCTTCCTGGGTCCAGACGAGCGTCTCTTCTGCTTTGACATCTATTTGCGGGAAATAGCGTTGACTGGATAAAAGAACATTGCAAGGGGCAAGACGTAACAGATTCTCGGCAGTGCTTCCGATGTCCATTTCCTGTTCACTGTGGACACCGATTCTGCCTAAAACGAGGAGCCATGGATTTGTTTTTCGGGCATATTGTAGAATTTTTTCGTATGCTTTTCCGTCGAGTAGCGTAATTTTTAGGGCGTAGTCGTGTTCCTCTTTTGCAATTGAGCGGGCAACCTCCAAGTGTGACTGATAAATCTTTGCCAACCCAGTGTCAATAACTTCTTCATGGAGTTGTTCTTGCTCTTTAAATCTGAAAGTCCTTGCGGCGCGTTCGGTTAGCACATTCACAACTGAATTGAAGACGATGTAATGCAGATACGGGTCATAGACACCAACGGCTTCGACCTGTCTATTGAGCTTTTGTCCGAGGTGTATCGCGGTTTTCAAACCTGAGAAGGATTCAGGGCTACCATCAATTCCGACGAGGATATTTCCATTATGTGCTTCAATGGGTTCAAGGTCTCGGACAACGAGGGTATCGGTATTAATCCGTCGGACGACGCGTTCAGTGACACCACCGATAAGGCTATCTTTAACTGCTCCCATGCCGAGTGCGCCCATAATGACGAGGTCGTAATCGCTTTCCTGAATGTCTTCAACGAGTTTTATGTAGTGCTTGCCTTCCGGCATTTTGGGTTCAAATGGGATGTTAAATTCAGTGCACTTCTGTTGCATCACCTCAAGATAGGAATCGGAGATCAGTTGTAGCCCCATCGTAATGAGCGTATCGTGGATGCGGCGTTGCTTTTCAAGCTCGACCTCGTCTTGATACTCTTCGGGGAGGGTGTATTCCATCTGCTTGAAGCGGACATCGTGCATTTTTGCGGCGTAAACGTGTGAACCCACTAACTGCGAACCGAATTTCTTTGCGAATTCGACCGCTAAAGCGATACTTGCATCGGAGTAGTCCGAATTATCAACTGGCACGTAAATTTTTTTCATCATTTTTTTAATTTTCCTTGCGGAGAAACAACGTGCGTTTTGACTTTTAGGTGCGTTGCTTATATCTGAAGAAATACCCAAGCAATACGCAGAAATACCCCAGCAAAAACACCCCTCCATTACATTACAGGCTACGGTTTCTGTAACGCGCCCCTAAAAAGCCGCCGAGTATATGTGCGATGAGTGTTGCTGGCCATAAGTAAACCATCGCAGTTTGCCACTCCCAGTCGAGGATAAAACGCCGAACAACAATGTTAATCACGATCGGAATATAGAGACACCTGCTCCACGGACGACTGAATTTTTTAAACTGTCCACGAAAAAACCCGAATGTGAAATGAATCACAAAAGCTGCGAGAGAGATTAGGAAATTCACGTCTCTCATTTTTTCAGGAGCGTTTTGATATCCTGCCGTAAACGGATCATTGCGGGTTTACTCCGACTATCGTAGTAGTCGTAGACGTTCCCATCTCGTTTGACGAGAATAAACCGCGGACTATGGAGTATCTCACTACCTTTGTGCCCCGCGGCTAAACTGAACCCTTGTTCAGCTAACTGGTATATATTCGCTTTGTCCCCTGTCAGAAAATGCCAGCGTCTATCGTCCGCGCCATAAGCCGTTGCGTAGCGCGCGAGGACCTCTACAGTATCCCGCTCAGGATCTACGGAGAACGAGACGAAATAGATTGGGTCCGCGACAAATTCGGATTGTAGGCGTGCCATCTCCTGTGTCATCGCTGGACAAATGGTTGGACAACTGGTAAAGATGAAGTCAGCGACCCAAATTTTCCCCGCCATGTCGGATAACCCTAATGGCTCTCCCTGTTGATTCGTGAGGCTAAAGTCCGGCACCCGAACAGCAACAGTCTGCGTTAATACTTCGGGTTTAGTGTCAAATACCGACCATAAGTTGATTCCAGCGATAGCGATAATGATAACACCAAGCGTTACCCAGATCAGGGTGCTTTTGTCAAATTTGCGTCTCACTTTAGCGGCATTATCGGCTTGTGCTTCCATATTCCAAACCCAGTGGTTAGTTAGTGAGACGATGTATCAACGACTTCTGCCGGTTTTTCTATGCCATCAAGCCGCGCATCGAATGTGAGATCGGGCATTAACATAATAACAAGAAAAACGCAGATAATAAAAGGCGTTAGCACGATAGCTGCTAATGTTTTCCTTTCAAACTTTAGATGCATGAAATAGATAGCAACGAGCGCGGCTTTGCCACATGCCAACCCGATGAGCAATATAGCCTTTAGCACAACAGCGTATTCCGGTATCGCCACGGCGACTTCAATAATAGTTAGCGCGAGCAGCCACCAGAAAATATTCATGTATTTCGGGTGCTCTTTGTGTCCATCCTGTGCCATTCTTATTACTCCTATAGTAGATAGATGAAGGTGAAGACCATAATCCAGATAAGGTCAACGAAATGCCAATAGAGTCCAACAATTTCCACTTCATGGTTAAACTCAGCGGTATACCTACCGCGCAGACCGTGTATTAAGATAACGATGAGATAAATGACCCCACCGGTTACGTGCATCCCGTGGAAACCTGTGATAGCGTAGAACGTAGGACCAAAAAGCGTTGAACCACTAATCGCTGCGCCCGACAACCCGTGATCAGGGATTCCGGTGAGTGTCAATCCGTGGGTAATCAGATGATACCACTCATACGCCTGTAACCCAAGGAAAATGATGCCGCCAGCAATTGTCAGCCCAAGGAACAGGCACATGCGTGAAACATTGCCGCCCTGAATGGATTCAAGTGCTTTCACCATAGTGACACTACTGCAAATCAGTAGGAAGGTCATACCTGCGGTTAAGTTAATGCCGAGGATCTCACTCGGTGGGACCCAACCGACTATGCCTGCACCTGCCCGGAGTGCGGCGTACGCTGCGAGCAACGCGCCAAACGACATGGTATCCCCCACGAGGAAGATCCACATGCCGAGCTTGCCGAGACTATCGGGCGTAAGCGAAGGCTCATATACGTCTTCAGTGTGATCTAAAGTGGTAGCGTGTTCCACTATATTTAAACTCCTTATATAAGTTATCAGTTATCAGTTGTCAGTTGTCAGTTAAGAATTTCTGATGCGTAGAAGACGCTTCTTTAAGCGACTCCCAATAACCGATAACCGATAACCGTTCCATTGTAAGAAAATCGTGCCGCCGATGAACCCGAAAACAGTAAAGGGCATCGCTATCATAAAAAGGATACTCCAATTAAAACCTTTACCGATAGGGTCATCAAGCGTTTTACATGCCGGACATGCCTCAAGATATGTCGGTGCTATGAGCATGACAAATATCAAAACGAAAGCCCACCAGAAAAATCTATACATCCTAACAATCCTTTTACAATATCTACGAGAGATATACTAAAACATAGAGAATTGGCCAGAGCGCGACGACAAAAACCCAGTAGATGGTACACGTATCAACACCGGTGTAACGTGCAGCAGAGAAACGCCCTGCCGTTGCCATCCCAAAAACAATAAACAACCATATAACAGCACTCAGTACATGAACGGCGTGGCACCCGATTAGGACATAAAAGATACCGCCATATACGCCAGATTGAAGCGTGAGTCCGTTGCGAATGAGCTGTACCCATTCGCTGCCCTGCACACCGAGGAAAAGTAGTCCAAGCATTCCAGTGATTAGTAGCCAATTACGGAGCTGCTTCAGGTTGTCCCTCTGAATTGCGCGGCGCGCTTGAAGCATTGTATAACCGCTCAATAAAAGTAAGACCGTATTAATACCCGTTACCGCGCGTGGCAACTCAATCCCGATATGTGACGGCGGGGGCCATGTGACATTTCCAACCCGAAATACGAGAAACGTGCCGATAAGCCCGGAAAACAACATTATCTCCGCACCGAGTAAGACTAATATTCCCAATCGTGCGTTGCTCAAAGGTTGACGTTCTTGGATTTCAGGGGTATTATGTGTCATTTCATTACTCACGCACCCTATTTTTTAGAATCCGAAGAACGATTTCAACGACGGCTGCGATAATTAACAGCAACCCGATAACACCTAAAACAGGAACGACAAGGTCTTTGATAACACTTTCAACAGATTCGGGTGCTTTGCTGCCTGTCACAATCGCCACAGTTACAACGATAAATAGCCCTGCAAACAACAGGCATAGCACAAGTCCGAGGCGGCGATTTCGCTCACGATGTTCTGGTGCGTTCATAGTTTGTAGGTTCCTCATTAGATTTTATCTAACGCCATTGTTATAAACACCACTGGCAGATAAAGCAATGATGCATATAAGAGATAGCGTGCGGCTTTCAGCGAACGTGTACGTGCTAAATAGATACCGAACGCCAAGAATACCACACCTGCCACGAGTGCTGTAAAGAAATAGACACTTCCAGCGATGTTGTACAAAGCAGGCAACAAACCGATCCCGAGGAGCGCGACGCAATTAATCACAATTTGGCGGCGCGTGCTTGACCCATCCGGATGAATGACGGGTAGTAGTCGGAATCCAGCGTTAGCGTAATCTTCACGATAGATGATGGCTATTGCGAGAGAGTGCGGAATCTGCCATAAAAAGAGTATCGTAAATAACACCCACGCTTCACCCGTCAGCGAACCTCGTGCTGCGACCCAACCGACGACAGGGGGTAATGCTCCCGGCACTGCCCCGATGAGTGTGCACAGCGAAGTTTTCCGTTTAAGGGGTGTATAGAGGAACAGATAACTCACGACTATCAGCGAAATGACGAACCCGCTCAGCATATTGACGACGAACGTCAGATAAAGCATTCCACCACTTGTGAGCGCAGCACCGACAAACAGTGCCTCTAACGGATTCATTCGACCATCAGGCAGCGGTCTCTCCTGCGTCCGTTTCATCTGTGCATCTACATCGCGTTCAAGGTACTGATTGAGTCCTAATACCCCCGCCGCAGTCAACCCGGCACCGATAAGCGTATGTAGGCAAAGGAGCCAATCTATAGTCTGTTGCGCGCCGAGATAGAACCCTGCAGCAGTTGTAATGAGTATCATCACAACCAACCTCGGTTTGATGAATTCGACATAGTCAGCCACACGCCGCACGAAAACCGAGTGCTTTGAGGGTGGACTTGCCGTATCTGTGTTATCTGGTAAGGTAACAGTTGTTGAACGCATTGTATTTATAGTTTTCAGTTGTCAGTTATCAGTTATCAGTTAAGAGGTTATTTGGTAACAATTCCCCCACACTTGGCATGCCCCCAGGGATGTGTTAATTGTTATGCAAAGTCTCTTTATCGACTACCGACTACTAATCGCCGATTGCCACTCGCAGGCGCATCAACAGTTACCGATGCATCAGTGAACCGGTAAATTTTCAGGGTAAGCACAAAACTGCTTACCAACATGAGTGCGCCGACTGCAACGTGTGCTGTGGTAATTGTGACCGTAAGCGCGGTTGCGAATGTCTCACCGAGCACTGTCAGTTTTGCGAAAAACGCGCCAGTGCCAAGCATTAATTGGATTGCGAGCAGACCGATCAGTAGTAACGGCGTTGATTGCCCCAGCCCTTCTGCTTCACTGTCCATCGCTAACATACGTCTTACCAACAAAAAGATATGCAGCGCGACTAGGAAAGCAAAGAGCAGATGTGCGTCAAGTCTGCTGCCGGTATGTCGTAAAATTGCTCCAAAGATAAGCTGCAGATAAATGAGGCATGTCGTAATTAAGCTTAACCGCCGTAGTCCGGGCGAGGAAACCTCGCCCTTACGAATCGAGGTTTCAGTTTTATCTTTCCACCACTCACGAGAAGTGAACCACGCAATGCCACACAGCAGTGCGAAAAACGCTTGCGCGAGACAGGCATGTACAATCGCGAAGTTGCGATTAATCTGTGTGACCCGAAGCCCACCGAGGACACCTTGTACAATAACAGCGATGAGTGCGGCGAGTCCGAGCCATTTCAGCCATTTTCGAGAGTCCTTCGCTAATATCAAGACCAAGAGAGCGATTGTCAAAATCCCAACGAGGGACCCCATAAGTCGATGGCTATGTTCATACAGAATGCCGCCTACCATCTCTGATAGTGGGTAGAGGAACATGTTGTACCCGAAGGTCGTTGGCCAATCGGGAACAGCCAACCCGGAATCCGTACTTGTGACAATCCCTCCGATGACAATCAACAAGAACGTCGCCCCTGCGGTGAGGCGTGCGGTTCTGTGTAGCCAAGGGTTATAACTCGCGTGTTGTTTCATGCCAAATTTCCACCAAAAGCGAAAAGAACGGCAGGCAGGAAGATTCCTGGTTGGAAGACAGGAAGATAGGAGGGTTGGGGTGTCCGCCTTCCCTCCTTCTGTCCTTCCATTCCATTCTTGCTCCGTCGCTTAGTCTCCGCTTGTCGCGGGAGCATGTTCGGGTTGTGCCTGCGGAATCCAGTCAGATTCTTCACCGGGAACACTATATTCATAGGGACCCCGGTAGACAGTTGGAATTTGACCGAAGTTGCCGTGCGGTACGGGTGTAGGTGCTTCCCACTCCAGTGTATTGACCTGCCACGGATTCTGTTCGGCGACTTTCCCCTTATACATACTCCAGAAGAAGTTAAAGACGAGTATCAATTGTGCGAAACCGAGCGTGAACGCACTCATTGTGATAAAGATGTTCATCCCTTCAAACCCTTGCAGGAATTCATACTGCTGTGGATTCGAGATTCGCCGCATGTGTCCCCCTACGCCGAGAATATGCATCGGGAAGAACGTGCAGTTGAAAGCGATGAACGTCAACCAGAAATGAATCTTGGAGAGTGCATCGTTCATATAGCGTCCGTACATTTTCGGGAACCAGAAGATGATGCCGCCGAAAATAGCGAACAGACTTCCACCGAACA
The DNA here is from genome assembly GCA_022821495.1 of Candidatus Poribacteria bacterium. Taxonomy (GTDB): domain Bacteria; phylum Poribacteria; class WGA-4E; order WGA-4E; family WGA-3G; genus WGA-3G. Next base: position 74,295 of record JAJEDN010000016.1, on the reverse strand, counting down.
CAACGTAGTGAATATGCGCCACAATGTAGTAGGTATCGTGGATGAAGATGTCCACAGGCGTATTTGCCATGTAGATACCGCTGAGTCCACCGATGACAAACATCGAAACGAAGGCGATACCGTGAAGCATCGGGGTCGTAAACCGGATCGAACCTCGGAACATCGTGCCAAGCCAGTTAAATGTTTTAATGGCTGAAGGCACCGCAATGAGCATGGTTGTCGTCATGAAGATGGAGCCTAAACCGGGACGCATCCCACTTTGGAACATGTGGTGTCCCCAGACGATCCAGCCCAAGAACGCAATAGCGATCATTGCGTAGACCATCGAACGGTATCCGAAGATTGGCTTCCGTGAAAAGACAGCAATTAGTTCAGAAGCGATACCCATACCCGGCAGAATGAGGATATAGACTTCAGGGTGTCCAAAGAACCAGAACAGATGTTGCCAGAGTAGCGGATCACCGCCCCCTTCCGCCGTTGCAGAGAAGAACGTCGTCCCCGCAAGCCTATCAAATATGAGGAGCGCGAGGGCAGAGGAGAGCACAGGGAACGCGAGTAGCAAGAGAATCGCGACGATGAAGAGCGACCAGATAACCAACGGCATCCGGAAGAGGGTCATTCCCGGTGCGCGCATATTGATAATCGTCGTGATGTAGTTAATAGAACCCACGAGAGAGGAGAACCCTTGAATAAGGAGGCTAATTGCCCAGAGGTTTTGCCCCCACTCGACGCCTGTCCACTGCGGATCCGCAGAGAGCGGTGCGTAGCCCGTCCATCCGGCTGCCGCGTGTCCACCGGGTACAAAGAACCCGATTGCCATGACAATTGCAGCGAGCACTGCGAGCCAAAAGGAGAGCATATTGAGGATCGGAAACGCCATATCGCGTGTCCCAATCATCAACGGAATTAAGAAATTGCCGAAGGCACCGACCAATATAGGTACAACGACAAAGAAGACCATAATGGTGGCATGCATCGTAAAGAGCATGTTGTAAAATTCGGGTGTGATGACACCACTCGGCATGTTTGTCTCAAGCCATTCCTCTTTATCCGACTCATAGATGCGTTCCCACATCCTGTCAGCCCCCGTGACAACTTCACCTTCGTCAAGGTATTGTTGCGAGGCACCGATGACAGGTAGCGGTTGATCGGGGTAGGCGAGTTGCCACCGAAAAAGCAGCGCAAGCCCGCCGCCAATGAAAAACATAAGCAGTCCATAGATAAGGAATTGCTTGCCGATCATCTTGTGGTCGAGCGAAAAGATGTATTTACTAATAAAACTTTCTTCGTGATGATGTTCGTTATCGTGCATCGTTATTATCCTCCTTTAGCCTACTGGGGCCATCTTTCTTGTACCCAGGCATCGTAGTCGGCTTGTGCGTGCACATTCAGGTAGCCGAGCATCCCAGAGTGTCCGAATCCACAAAGTTCGGCACAGGGAATCTCATAACGTCCTGCCTTTGTTGCTTCAAACCAGACCTCGATAAATCGGTTCGGCAATGCGTCCTGTTTCAGCCTTAATTGTGGCACAAAAAAGCTGTGGATGACATCCACAGAGGTTAAGCGGATATGCACGACCGCGTTGACCGGCACATGCAATTCGTTTTCCAATTCCAGGTCATCATCTGTCCCGAACTCGTTATCGGGACCGGGATACGTCATATCCCAGTTAAACTGTTTTCCACTGACCTGGACGACAACATCTGGGTTCTCAGGAAATTGTGTTGGAGACTTAATATTATTCCACTGTGGGTAACTGAACATAGCGAGTACAAAGACAATCACTGTTGTAGCAGCTGTCCAGACAATTTCCAGTGTTGTGCTGCCTTCGATGTAATCCGCCCGTTTGCCTTCCTGATGTCGGTATTTAATCAGGAAAACGATAAGGGTCCCCATCACAAGAATGAACACAATGAGGGTAAGATAGTAGATAGCGTAAAAGAGGTTATCAACACCTTGCCCGTACGTTGATACGTTCTCTGGGAGCCATTGAAGCATCCAGTCCTCCTTAGGAGTGCCCCTTGCTTGTTAAGAAGCGGAAGGCACCAAAAATTTTGTTTCTAACAAATCTAATTCGCTTGTGTAGACGCTGTAAACGTCGCGCCTACGTACGTCAAGACACAAAACAGCCCGGTAATCAGCATAGAGAGTGTCCAAGGCGGTATTTCTCCAAATGCCTTTGCGGTGGTATCAAAGTAGAGGCTGTGCCGAAAAGCTGCAAGCCCATACGTTAAGGGATTAAATTTCATTGTCCATGCCAACCAACCGGGTACGCCGGTACTCGGGAAAAACGCGCCGGAAAGGAGCCAAATCGGAATCAGTAGGAGATTCATAATTGCATGAAAGCCTTGCGTTGAATCCATCCGCCACGCGATCAGTAAACCAAGGTTTGTCAAGCCAAACGCTAAAAGTGCCATCACACCGATAGAGAGCAGTATCGATGTCGCGCCGAACCGAATGCCTGTCATTGGTGCGAGTAGCAGTAGCAGAACGCCCTGTAAAAGTGCTAAAGTCGTCCCCCCGAATGCCTGTGCCATAACAACTCGCCATCTTGGGACAGGGGCAACGAGTATCCCTTGTAAGAAGCCTTCGCGCCGATCATTCACAACAGAAATTGTAGCGAAAATGGACGTAAAAAGCAAGACTAAAACAACGATACCGGGATAAAAATACGCGATATAATCCGGTCCGTCTGCTGCGCCTGTGGGTCGAAAAGAGGCACTCAAACCGCTTCCAATGAGGATCCAAAAAACCAAGGGTTGCGCGATAGCACTGAAGAGCCGACTCCGTTGGCGATAAAACCTGACGATTTCGCGCCACCATATCGTTGTAATCGGTAGTAGATTTTTAATTTTCCTCGCGGTTCGCTAAGGTGAATTAAGCAAACACCTATCTCTTCGTAGATCTGAAGAAACACCCAAGCAATACGCAGAAATCCCCAAGCAAAAACACCCCTCCACTACGTTACGGGCTTGCAGTTTTGGATTCCTTTAATTCTTCCTATCCTTCTTCTACGTGAATAGATTGCCCGTCAACTTTACGAACACGTCCTCCAATGTCGGTTTCCCGAACCGAACCGATTGAATTTCATCTGGAAACGCGGCGACCACATCTCGAACGAATTCATGTCCACGCTCACATTCAATGCGCAGTTGATTATCAGTTAGCACCGGTGAAAAGCCGAACCGCTCAGAAATAACATCACTCAGGGTTTCACGATTTTCACTCTCTATGAGAATAACATCACCGCCCACTTTAGCTTTGAGTTCATCCGGCTCGCCGATAGCGACTAATTTGCCTTCATCCAAAATGCCCACTCTATTACATGCCTCGGCATCATCAAGCAGGTGCGTTGTCATCAGCACAAGAATATTTTCTGTCCGTGCAAGCATACCGAGGTGCTCGTTAAGTTGCCGGCGTGCGGTTACATCCAACCCACTGGTCGGTTCGTCAAGGAGCAGAACGCGTGGAGAATGGAGTAGGGCTTTCGCGATTTCAACCCGTCTTTGTAAACCGCCTGACAGAACTTCAACCCGTTCCGTTGCCCGATCCGAGACCCCAAAACGTTCAAGGAGCTCCGAAATCTGGTGCCGTAAGGCTTTACCAGCGAGTCCATAGAGATGTCCGTGGTGCCGTAAATTCTCGACGACAGTAAGTTTAGTGTCCAGTCCAGGATGTTGAAAAACGACCCCTAAAAGGTTCCGAATCGTTCTTACCTCGGTTGCTAAATCGTGTCCGAAGATGCGAACAGTGCCAGCGGTTACTGGCATCAGTGTAGACAGGATCCTAAACAGGGTCGTTTTCCCACTTCCATTGGGTCCGAGGAGTCCGAAAATCTCGCCGCAGGAGACATCGAAACTTATATTGTCAAGTGCCTGCCGTTGCTGATAAGCATGCGAGAGATTTTCCACCGCAATTCGGCTGTCAGCGATCGGTTGTCGGCTCTCGGTAGCTATGGAATACTGAACTTCTGTGTCTACCACAAGGAAAACCTCTTGCCGATCACTAATTGCCGATTGCCGATCGCTATTTCAGTTTCAGCGTAAAATCTTGCGTGACAGTGCCGCCAGCCGCTACAGTAACAGCGACAGGTGCCTCACTGTTCGTACCACACGCTTCATGCCAATAACCGAGTTTATAGTCGCCAGCGGGAACATCTTCAAGCGTGAATTCACCTTTTTCGTTGGTAACAGCAAAATAGGGGTGCGGTACGTAGGAAATCCAAGCCGACATCCATCCGTGAACGTCGCATTTGACTTCGACGGGTCCCTCGGCTTTCTTGACTGCCTGGAGGGGCATTTTCCGACGGGCTTTTGGCTGCGCTTTGTTAACCGGTTTGTTGATCTTACTGAAGATATGCACATTGTGCATAATCTTATCGGAATTCAGCATTGTTAGGCGCGCGCCAACAGGAACGATCTGGATATGTGGCGTGAATTTGCAACCCATCTGGTCGATCTCTATTTTGGCTTTTTTGTCAAAATCTTTACCTGCCGAAATGTCAATTAGGTAGACGATTGTATTTTTTAGAGCGTTGCCTTCACCGACGATCAGTGATTCATCGAATTTTTCGTCAGCACCACAAACCTTCTCATCTTTAGTGATTTCCAGTGCTTTCTTCTCAGGTACGTCTCCTTCAAACTTCACGACACCGCTAATTGTGCCGCCATTGCTCACGTTCATCGCTTTATACGCTTCAGGGAACACTAACATTTCCTTTTCGCCTGAACCGGAGTCAGCCGCGAAGGCAGTACCGACGCAGCAGCACGCGAAAAGAATAGCGAGACTCGCCAACAAATAGGATTTCATTTTTTTTCTCCTTTTTAATAGTTATCAGTTATCGGTTGTCAGTTTTCAGTTAAAGAGCCTTTCGATTCAGCTCAGGTATCTTTTGAACTGAGTACTAATAACCGAAGATAGTAGATTTTACAATTGAGGAGACACCCCATGGGTACGCTTCCAAAGCGCGCCCCCTGGCAGGTATTTCCATATTTTTAGATTTCTTCTGAATTTCTGCGTTGTACGAACGCGCGTAAACCGAAGAGAAAACCAACAGAAAGCAGCGCGATTAAGGGCGGATAAATGAACCGCTTTGATGATGGCACAGGTTCAAGGACAAAAGTGTACCAACTGGTCATCACGCGTTTTGTGTCAACATCACCGTTCGCGCCATCCCATGCCGAGAAAGCGATAGGGACAAAGACACCAGGCTCCAGTTGCAAGTCCTTTTTGTCCTCAGTTTTCAAGGCGCGTTTCACCCATAATGTGTATTGCCCATTTGTGTAGGTACTCTGTACGTGTAATTCGCCTTGTGCTGCCTGCGCTTCTGCGTTGTTGATACCTTTAGCGGTCAACTCGGTTACCTGTTCAGGTGCAGAGGCTTTCCAATGCCATAGATAGACCGGCAGTCTTCCGCCCCATAAGAAATAGGGTTTCGGTGCGGTCGGTCCTTGGGGCACCTTCACCGGAAACTGGACTGCCAAAGCGTCCTCAAGGGTTTTTCCAGTCTCTTCATCGGTCTCGTCAGTTGTATGCGTTCGGTCATCCCATGTAAAGAGGAAAGCGACCTCAGTATCGTTGTAAAACGATTTTACGTTCACAGCATCAATCGTTGGATTAAACTGCCGTGGCTCAATAACGATTTGCCCAACGAGCGGGAAGTACCTCGCTTCGAGGGTCCCCCATGCGGCATCGTCCATCGGTGGCAATTCGTCTTGGATGTATTGTGAACGGAGTACGTTGTTGCCGATAGCGGGTTCAGGACGTTTTTCAGGCATGAGCGATTTAACGTAATTTGCCAGATGCCAACTCTTTTCATAGACGACTCTCATCGCATCATCATAAATCTGTTGCTCCTCAGCAGAGAGTTCTGTACCTTCAGCGAGGTTGAGAGCGATGTCAACAGCGGCATCGTATTTCTCGTAAAGTTGGGCGGATTCTTCTTCCTCTGCCTCTGTCATCTCATCTTTGTTATCTAATTCGATCATGCGACTGGATTCTTCAGCGGTCAGTCCGAAGCCAGGAAAACTATCGCCTTCAAAAGCAGGCATGGCTGAACCGGCAAGTCCGCCAATAAATCGTTTGAAGATGTCTTCGGTATCCGAACCGCCCCGGAAATTCCAACCCTGCGTCAGATTCGCGGGCCAGCTCTGGAATCCCCACTCATCGGTCAGGTCGGGTGCTGAAGTGCCATCACCTCTCCCGATATTTCCGTGGCATTCCACACAACCGAGTTCGGTATAAAGTGCTTTACCGGTTTCCACGCTCTGTTCAGAGTAAGCGACTTTCCCAGAGAGGTTAATCTGCTTTGGTGACGTTTCAGCTTCCTTAAAGCCGTCGTAGAAGGTTTTGATGTACGCCACCACTTCCCAACGATCATTGGCACTTAAGGCGGTATCCCACGGTGGCATAGACGAGCCGGGCATCCCTTCGGTGATGATGTCAAACAGGTCTTGATCTGTTGGGAGTTCGCCAGTTCCAGTAGACCGGATTTTATACAAACCGCGTGTGAAATCTCTCGGTTTTGGGAGCAGGTTCTCAGCGGCGGAGCCGTCGCCTCTGCCTTCGGTGCCGTGACAGTGTGCGCAGCTATTTTCATAAACCTCTTTTCCTTTTTCGGAAGCCTCTGGTGCGTTTTGCGCATGCGCAAAATTAAACACAATAAGCATTCCAAACAGGGTGAGTAGGAGAGCGACTGTTCTGATTCTCATTTTTAGTGTGCCTCCCCAAAGGTTCGGAACTGATAGCCGGTGTAGTGAGAAAGAAAGAGGATTACGTCCCAAATTTCGTCTTGCGTCAAGGTATTTTCCCAGATCGGCATTGCTGAATCCCAAGGTGTCCCTGCTGCAGGTAATCCTGGTCCGCCCTTTGCTATTCGCCAGAAAAAGAAAGATTCTTGAAAGTTAGGAATAATGCCTGGGTCCTGGAAATTAGCGGGTAGCGGCTGGAGATATGGTGCGAAATGCCCCTGTCCATCTAAGTGGTCTCCGTGGCAGTAAAAGCAATTTTGATGGTAGACCCGTTTCCCGTTTTCAACATGCGCGCTGAACGCCTCGGGATCGTCTTTTTCATAATGCCGGAACGGGTTGACGACATCTTGCATCGTGCCGATGACTTCATCTTTGTAGGTCAATTCAAGCGGCGGTGATGGGTGTGCGTCGCGCGGACTTCCGGGCGGATTCGCGCGTTGCGCGATAATCGAGTAGGTATAGCCGAGCAGCAGGAGCGGGATTAACACCACAAGCACGCGGCGGTGGTTACGGCGTTTGTCTTCCACCAGTGTTTCGAGGATCGGGCGGCGAAACTCCTGAAAGAGTGAGTCCTCAACGGAGATATGCACCAAGATAGCGATTATAATCAATCCCATATACATCGCAATCACGCTACCCGGTATCGGTACTGAGATAATGCCGCCAACGACGAAGCGTAGGAAGACCCAAGAACCGACCAAAATTATGAGACATATTGTGAAAAGCGACAATTTTTTCATTCTTTTATTTTTCCTTGCGGTTCGGTCAGGTAGATGTAGGGTTTGATGTTCCCTGACGTACCTCCGCCTTCCATTACATTACAGGCTAAGTTTGCTGTTTTTTACTTTTGTCTGTTATTCTGCGGGAGCATCTCCTGTGTCTTCTGGCACTGCTTCCGCTGTTGCCCCCGTGAGTGTACTCAAGAAAGAGAGTAGATTGGTCAGATCCGCCACAGATAAGATGATCGGGAAGTTCTCCGGCATCGGCGAAGTCACAAGTAACCGCTTGCCAAACGCGCGGGTCATGGTAGCCTCTTCAAGATCGAACGTATCAAACATCTCTTCGCTGCCGTCAACGATCAAGATGATTTCGTCGTCGTCCATTGTCCCTGAAACATATTCGCCAACAATTTCGTCGCCATCAAAAGTGACAACGGTCATCAGGCTCTTCACATCAGTCTTAGAAAGCGTCCGCGCCTCGTCGCCAACCTTAAGCGTTACGACTTCATCCGTTTCCGAAACCAATTGACCCGTTACAGGCGTATCCGCATCCGCAGGCGTTATCGTTAATGTAAGATACCCCTTCGCTTCCAGATCCGTGAGTTCTTCAATGGGTTCGTCATCAAGCTCACTCAATAAGATAGTATGCTCTTCTTCTACACCGTCTGCCGTTTTGGTACGGACGACGATTTTTTCTTCGTCTTGCGAGACGAGCGTCCCTTGGAAAGTCGTACCTTTCGCCCGAACAGTAACGGCACCGTAGCCACTGACAATTTGCGCGCCGGGTACCAGGATTGACTCCTCAAGATACCGCATGTCGTTAAAGGCTGCGATTTCCGAGAGATCCGGTGCGGTAACGACTTCAAAATCTTCTTCATTCACCTCACCGGCTGCAGGACTTTCTATCCCCTTAACAGCGTGGCATGAGATACACGCGGCATCTACAAAAACCTTTTTGCCGAGTTCCGGGTCCCCTGTCAGCAATGGCGGCAGTGCAGCAGCAGCTGTCGCAACATCTGCCCTGTCTATCGGTTCATCAAACGGCGTCGGATCAATTTCGCCGCCTTGACTCTGAAGATAGGCGATAACTGCTTCAATCTCTAATTTGGAGAGCGCGATAGGTGCCTTCCATACCTCTGGCATGATTTTTCCGTACCCGGGCACAAGATAATTCGCGGGTTGATACATGGACTCAATCAAATAGGCTTTGGCATCCATGCCGGGGACGCGGGTCGCGGCATTAATGCCGATGTCTGTCAAGTCGGGACATCTCCCAGGGGGGGCAGTAGTATCTACAGTATGGCACGCGGCGCACTGTCCTTTCCCATTAAACACCAAGGCGCCCTGCTCAGCGACTGCGTCTGGATCGCTCCAATCGAGTTCGGTTAAATTTACCGCTGTGGAACTTTCCGGTACGAGTCCAGCGACAAAAGCGTAGAACCATATCACGGCAAGTGAGAACGTTAGCAATCTCATGACGCTGGTCCATAAGACGATGTTTACAATGACCGCAATCAGAAACCAGACCGACCATGGCAATAAATTCTCCGAGGCGATCGGGAACGCGGATGCGCCAGCGATATAGGCGATGAAACTCACCACCATTAAGATCAGACTTGCGATTTTTATAAGCGTATTCCTTGACATTATTTTAACTTTCCTTGCGGTGAAATGACATGGGTTTGAACTTTAACGTGCCATTCTTAAATCCGCTCTCCATTTCATTACGAGCTACGCACTCTGTTCTACCGCTTCCCAATTATTCCTTACGGTTCTAATCATCACCTTCAGCAGTGACGGCTGCTTCGATAGTAGCTGCTGATGCTTGCTTCTTCTTTTCACCCCATAAACCGAGCCAGAAAATAAATCCAACAAGTGCGAAGAAGACCACCATAATAATCGCGACGATATTGACTGCGTTACTGAGAAGTGGTGTATAGGCATCAACGGACGTATCCTGCATGACCCCGAAAATGTGCCACGCCTCTCTAAGTCCTGAACGCGCATACCCCATCAATCCCATGAGGGATGTAAACGTAATTGCGATGAGGATTAAGACGTATTGTGAGCGGTCTGTCATTTCGCCCCATTTGATGGTACCAGATGTTGTGGCTTTGCGGTACATGAAGATGTCAACAACTGTGACGACTGCCATGACAGCAAGCGCAATCAGTACCTGATAGGGCGTCAGTGTGTTAACCCGTAGATCTGTCGGGACAGTAAACCCGACAATACCGATCACCACAATTGAGACGGTTGCGAAAAAGAAGATAGAGGAAATAGCGATATTTCCGACCTTTCCCCAACTCGCTGTTGGCGTTTTCCCTGAACGCCGATAGAACAGGAAACTCAAGAAAGTCGTAAGGATAATAATGTTAACCGCCGTATTCTTGGCAGTCATCAACCCGAACAATCCGAGATGCGGATGGTTTGCACCCCCCATCGCGCTAAGCTCACTGGCAGTTGAGATTTTAGAGAGTGTCCGCGGGGTCATCCAGATTGCGACACAGATAACAATAACCGTAATCATGTACGGACGGTAGCGTGCGTAGATCTCCGCGCCGTCAATGCGTCCCATGCCTGACCAGAGGTAATAATTTGCGCCAATGAACAGGACCCCAATCATCACCGCCTGAATAATAAAGAGCCAAGAGAAGAGACTGCCCATCATATTGATGCCCATCGTGTTATTGAACATGTAGATTTCCCTACCGAGCCAATAACCGAGGAAAGGCAGTGGGATCAGCCCACAGAGCGCGATGAAGTTTCCGGTATACCCCATCCAATCGTAATGTGCCTTGTCCTCCTTCGTCTTAGCGACGAGGAATCGGAATGCGGCATAAGCTGCCACGATTGAACCGCCAAAAGCGATGTTTCCAACGAGCCGATGGATATTAATAGGCATCCACGTAAAGTTGTTGACAGCGTCCCAGAGGGTCCCCATGAATTCGCCTGTTGTCTCGTTGTGGAGCGGTATCATCGTATGGTCTGTAACACCTTCCATAACGGTTTCAGGGGTCAGCGATGGATCTGCAGCCAATCGTTCCTCCATCCAAGATTTTTTTCGCATCTCGGATAGGATACCGTGTTGGGTTGCCGGACTCGTCTGATAACTCAACCAAGCGTTAGAGACGAACATAATCGCAGTGCCGAACACATTCAGCAGTACACCGAGAAAGAGATGCCATCCTTTATGGCGGCCCTGCATCTTATCCCATCCGTAGGAATAGAGATAGAGCGTAAAGGTTTCGCCGAAGAAGAGAAAGACGTAAAAAATCATCGTCGGTCCGAATATGCCGCTGAGCTTGCTCATCACTTTCGGGTAGCACCAGATAAGAATGAAGACGAGAACACCACCGAGTAAGGCTGTTGTCGAAAACGCACCCATACAGAGTTTAATGAACTCTTGCGCCATCCGGTCATATCGTTCATCCTTGGTCTTCCATCCGATAAATTCGATGATAACGGCAAACATCGGAACACCGAGAATAAAGGATCCGAATAACAGGTGGAGCTGCGAGGCGATCCATGCTGCGGTTCGGCTGCCGATCAACGGGAAAGTGCGATATTCAGCATCGGTCACGTCCTGTGCGAATGCTGGCGCGACAGTCAACACGGCATAAAAGACAAGGACACAGCCAAGTATGAGATAGAGTCTCTTTTTAGTTATTTTCATTTTTTTCGGGTTTTCAGTTATAAATAGTTATAAGTTGTTGGTTATAAGTTATAAGTTAAGAGGGTTCCGATTGTGCAGTATTTTTTGGTAACCGTCGGTGGTTCAATTGCGTAACGCCCCGGACAAAGAATGATCAAACATCAGAAACCAGACTTATAACTTATAACTTATAACTTATAACTATTTTTTCGCTTTTTTCTTAAAATCAGCACTCGTGAAGTTTACGGCAATATCACCACTTGCTGGCACTTCAACGGTTTTGTTTGCTGAACCGAGTTCTTCATGCCATGCAATGACCCGTACTCTACCGGCTGGAACATCAGGGATCGAATAACTACCAGTATCCGCTGATTTTTCATAGGCATCCGAGCTGATCCAGTTGCCTTCAGCATCTTTTCCGCCAGTAATAGTATAGAAGTTGTTAGGCACAGCAACAATGTATCCGGTCATCCATGCGTGAATATCGCATGTGAATTTAATTTCTTCAGCCTTAGCAATTTTATGCGGGACAACTATCCCTGGCTTCGGAATCTGAATGTTTATTTGTTCGTTCTTCTGCGCGTGGGAGTGGACGTTGTGCGCCACTGGGTCCTTGGAGGTGAGATCCACTGTAGCGCCGACAGGAACCGCGAGTACGTGCGGGTAATAAGCGCAGCCCTTCTGATCCATCACAGGATTCTTTTCAGGCAGGGTTACTTTCGCGCCGCGGACGCGGGCATAAAGAACAACGTTCTTGATGCCTTTGCCTTTTGAGACAACGAGTGCCTCGGATTTTGTGCCTTGAACAGCGTCAACACAGTGCTGGTCTTTGGTAGCCGTTAGTGCCGGGCGCGCCGGCGCGTCGCCATCATACATCACGGTGCCGGTGATATTGCCTGCGAACGCAACGCTCGCCAGCATTCCAAAGACAAGAAGGGCAATTAGGGTTTTCACGATTATATTCTCCTCTTATAGTTTGAATTTGTCCTGTAATATATTAACACTACAGAAATTAAGATCGCAAATAAAAAGGCATCCAATTTTCAGCCATTAGTTGTCAGCAGTCAGCGAGCATCGCGGCTACAACGAAGAAACCTTGCGCGCGAAATCGAAACTACAAGAAAACTGAATGACGCTGCCTAAGATATGCATTATTTTTTTAAGACCGCTTTGTATCACGGACGAAACGTCTCTTTAATATAAGTCAAAATCTCACGTTGTTCTTCATCACTGAGGTAGTAGTGAAACGCTGGCATATCGTCTTTCCCGGCGTTAATGCTGTCCAGGAGTTGTTCATCGTCGTGCATCTCCCAAAGACTGCTGTCCGTTAGATCTGCCGGATCCAACTTTTTGAAACGACCAATGCGTCCGCTGCCTTCGCCGTTGTTTCCGTGGCATCCCGCGCAGTATCGTGCGTACTTGTATTCTACCTCCGTTGGATACTTCGTGCTTGGATCGATCTGCTTACCTAACCAGATTAAACCGTTGAGCCACACGATGATCATGACAATGACAACGGCAAGATGTTTCATAATACTCAGAAGTTGTCAGTTTTCAGTACGGTTTTTCTGCGAAAAACCTTTCAGTGGTCAGAAAGAGACGCTCGGATTATCAGAATCCTCTTGTAACTAACAACCGATAACTGAAAGGCGTACTCGCCGTACTGATAACTATTTAGCGTCCTAATGAGATGAGATAATCTCGGACGAGTCGAATCTGTTTTTCAGCATCATTATCAGCGTAGCCGTCAACTGCCATGTGCTGTCCACCAACGAGTGGCCACGCCTGTGGCATCGCTGTTCCGCGTTGGAACGTTTGCGGGTCTTTCATCCAGTCAATGAGCCAATCTGCCTTGAGACGTTCTTTCGCCAATGCGAGATCAGGTCGCCCTGCTTTGTCACTCCCTTCAGGAATAACTTCACCCTGTGAAGGATGACAAGAGATACACTGGAGCTCGTCAAAAATCTGTTTTCCGACTCGCAATTCAGCACGTGTCGGGGTTGGCGTTTCGATCGTTTCATAAGGAAACGGTTCGTCGTCAAGTGCAGAGAAGTATTTGACAAGCGTCGTTGCCTCGTCGTCAGATAACTCGAATGTCGGCATTCGTACTTTGAGTCCGTAGCGAATATCAGAAGGCTCTTTAAGGAATGCGAACAACCAGTCTGGATAAACCCTCGCACCTTCAGCCTTCAATGGCGGTGGTGCAACCTGCTTCGCGACCATCTCACCGAGTCCTTCATGTGCGATGATAACGTCGCGATAGTCGCCACCTTCACCCTCAATCTCGTGGCATCCGGTACAGTTATATTTCTTAACCAGTCGTCTGCCGGCATCAATACGATCCAATTTCTCGGATCGGTTATGGATATAACTGAGCGGATACTTCTCCGGTTGGAAACTCTTCAAAAGCACAGCGAGAGCCCTTGCATCTTCTTCGTTAATTTGGAAGACAGGCATCCGTGAGACGATACGGCGGGTTTGGTAGCGCCGTGGATCGGTAACTTTACCGACCGTCCATCCGGTCCAGCTGTGTTCAACGTCTACTGTATCACCAAAGTCAAGTTCATCAGCGAGTTTCGCGCCGAATTCGCCGAGGTCCGCCCCGACTTTCGATTCGTTTTCAAAACCAGGTATCTCATGGCAACCGAAACATCCGTAGGTTCTGACGAGTGCCTCACCTTCGGCGACATCGACTTCACCGATGGATTCAGTGGCGACATTGGATGTCGGCTGTTGCAAACTCATCAAATAGGCGACGACGTTATCAATTTCGCGGGTGCTTAGTCGCAAGCTTGGCATACTCGTATCTGGATCATAAGATTTCGGATCGTTAATCCATTGACGGAGGTAGTTCGGTGTAACCTTTGTGCCGACACTATCGAGTGCCGGGGCAAAATCGCTGCCTAAGCCATCAACGGCATGACATGAGAGACAGCCAACAGTTTTAACAGTCTCCTCACCTGCTTTAATAACGCTTTCAGATGTGGAATAGTTTACTGAAGCTTCATCAAGGCTGGTATCGTTCATCGCCGCGAGATATGCTGCAATAGATTTCACTTCATCAACGATACGGAGAACATAATCGTCAGGATACGGATATACTGTGCCATCATCCGTTTTAATCTCAATACCGCCATCGGTTTTGGTGACAACACCTGTACGCTTTCCACCGTTCTTGAGGTAGACAACCTGACTCATGCCGTCAGCGGGGAAGAAGTTCGGCATCGTGGTATTCGGCAAATAGGCTTCGGGTTCTTTAATCCAACTTTCGAGCCAAGCCGTATCTTTGACCTTACTGCCAACTTTTGCGAGCGAGGGACCGACGTTGTTAATATTGTCGATTGCGCTATACCCTTCTACGGCATGACAACCGTGGCAACCGAGATCTTCAAAGAGTGCCAATCCTTTTGTGAGGTTCGGCGCGTAGTCCACAGGCGCCTCTGTTTCAGGGTCTACGCCGTAATCTAACTTCATAACCCCATCATGACAACGGCGGCAGTTAGATTCCATATAACCTTTCGTCTCTTCGGAGGTTCTGCCGGTGTGTTCATCTAAGCCGAGGACAGGGCTGAGCCAGTATTCAGCGTGCGTCAAGGCGTGTGCGGCTTTTGCTGTGAGTGCTTGCCCTTGCCCCCCGTGACAGGGTGTACATCCGAATCTATCAACTGGATGTTTCGCGAGGAGGACATCACGGTGCGGGTGTGTCTGGAGAACAGAACGGTAACCGGTCTCATAAGAGACCTCAACTTCGCCAAAAACATCTACGTCACTGAAGGTAAGGGTTCCGTTTTCTTCCAGTGTATATTCTTCTGGTTCCGCATCAAATCCATCAATTACAATGCTCTCACTTCCTACTTTAACACTCGCATGCTTGAGGCGGTGGACAACCGGATTCTCGCCATCACCTTCCACCTCAAAGATTTCTTGTGCCGATTGTTCATAGCCGCTTCTATCTGCGGAAAAATGGCATGTCGCACACCTATCTGCGGTGTAATTGAAATCTTCGAGATAGTATTGCGTGATTGTTCGCGTTTCACGGAAAGGGTTTTCTAATAGGCTACCGAGGAAGGTTCGCTTGATACCACCGACCGAATGCAATTTTTCCTGCAGACGTGCGACCTCGTCATACTGTGCTTTGTCGGCTTGCAATGTTTGAAGGGACGCTTGTGCAGCGGTGATACCTTCAGCAATTTCTGTGTCCGTCGTGTTATATTTCTGTGCGATGAGGTAGGTGCTGAGTGCCTGCTGCGGGTCGCCATTGGTTTGATAGAACTGTGCCAGCGTTTTGTTGACATCAGCGAAGGTAGCCTCTGCTGCCAAAACGGCTTCGGTGAGTTCGTCTTCAATTTCGGATTCAAGTTCAGCTAATTTCTCTTGCCACTTGTCAACAGTTGCATTGCGCTTCCCTTTCGCGACGTGGAGGCTATGCTGATATTTATAGTTAATCGCGTCCGATTCGCTCTGCCGGAACTTGCGTTCCTGTAACGCTTCGTCCAGTGCGACTTGAGCAGTTTCGACCGCTTTCGTTAACCTACCCAACGCTTTTGCGTCGGGCTCTTGAGGTGTGGAAAGTTCAGGCAAAGATAGTTTTGCATTTGCCAATTCTGCGTCTGTCTTCTCATACTCATACTGATAAAATTGTTGCTGGATCTGCTTCCACGGGCGGCGGGTGATCATTTCACTCCAGAACCCCCAAATAGTTACAAGTCCTAACAGTCCAGAGAGAATAAAGAACAAAGCAGAATACGATTTATTTTCAGCAGGAATTTCTTTTTTGTTCCTCACGAACTTTTCAACCTCCATTCATACAATAGGATGCCGTCCCGTAGAATATGTCCGCGTGCGTGCGAACCGTCCTGATTAGATATTGAACCACGGGGATACCCAAATGTATTTTACCTTAAATGCTATGCGCAAGATCATTTTGATTGGCAGTGCGAGCATGGTTAAGAACAGGAATGAGACAATAATATATCGAACGAGACCGAGTTCCTGTAAGAACCGGCTACTCTTCTGTTTCCACAAATAGAAAATAGGACCGAGCGCGAAATAGCCTGCGACGACGATAAACCCGAAAAAGTTTGCAGTAGTTTCACCACGAATCCCAAAAAGATACGACAAATTCACGTTCGTCAGCGGGACAACGAGGTGTGGATCCCAGGCTTCCCATGGCGCGAAGAAGTTCCATCCGGGCCCTCTAAGGAACGTCCCCACGACCATCAAGACAATCCACAAAACGATAAATCCGAAGCTGAATACAGCGAGCGCGAATGGACGCTCTTTGATGGTATAATAGCCTTTACCTTTCGGATTGGTGTCAATATAGGGGATAGCAATCAAACCAGCGATAATCAATCCAGGGAGTACCACACCGGCGATCCATGGATCGAAATAAACCAGCATCTCTTGCAGCGCGAGGAAATACCAAGGGGCTTTAGACGGGTTCGGGGTTTTCGTCGGATCACTCGGTTCTTCAAGTGGGGCATCAATCATAATTGACCAGACCCCGAGCACGAGCATCACGATAATAGCACAGATAAATTCGTTCCGACACAGGTATGGCCATACGTAGACTTTATCGTTGAGCGCAGCATCCGATGGTACACCTGTCTTATCAGTCTGGCGCGCTTGCCGGTACGAAAGCCAGATGAAATACGGTATGAGAAAGAGAATAGCAACAATAGGGACGTTATCCGGCTTCGTCACCAATGCTATAAAATGCTCCATAATTTTTAAATTACCTTGCGGTTCGGTATTTCTAAATTACCTTGCGGTTCGGTTAGGGGATTCGGTATTTTCGAGTCCCTTTCCGTATATTCAGCGCGCCCGTTGGTTGCGCTTACATTTTTTCTAAATTACCTTGCGGTTCGGTTAGGGGATTTGATGTTTTCCAATCCCTTTCCGTATATCCAGCGCGCCCGTTGGTTGCGCTTACATTTTTTCACCATGCCGATTAGGACGCTTATAGCGGTCCGGAGATACCCCCGTCTTTACGTACACGCCAGAAATGCAAAGCCATCAAGACACTCGCCAAAAGGGGTACAGCCACACAATGTAGAATATAGAACCTTAACAGGGTTGAGGGTCCCACAATTGTACCTGCCAACAACGCGAATCGGACATCATTTGATTGGGTGATGTCTTGTGGAGCAAATGGACCTTCGTGCCCCAAAACCGGTGTCGCACGTGCCATGTTCGTTCCAACAGTCACAGCCCAGAAAGCCAACTGATCCCAGGGGAGCAGATAGCCAGTGAAACTTAAGAAAAACGTCACGAGCAGCAAGATAACGCCAACTGCCCAATTGAACTCACGCGGTTTCTTGTAGGAACCGGTCAAAAAGACGCGGAACATGTGCAACATTACCGAGATAACCATTCCGTGTGCTGCCCAGCGGTGCATATTCCGCAAGAGCATACCGAACGGGATATCAAATTCGAGGTATTGTACATCGTGGAAAGCGTATTCAGCAGTTGGACGGTAATAGAACATCAGGAGCACGCCAGTAACGGCTGTCACGAGGAACATAAGGAAAGTAATACCCCCCATGCACCACGTAAAACGGAAGTTGAGTGCGTGACGGGAAACCCGAGGGGGATGGAGATGTAACCAGACGTTTTGGAGAACCTGTAAGGTGTATCGGCGCCCTGTATCTTCGTATCCGTGGCGGAATATAGAACGCCAAATGTCGGAATTCGTAATCTTTTCTTTGAGCCCTTTTCGTTCTTCGTTCATATTTTTTATAGCAAGTTTCGACGTGTACGTTTCACCGTGAACATCTAAAATCTCTTCGACAAAGTCGAAACGCCTTTTCTACCTGACAGGAGCCAGGCACAAATGCTCTCCTTTCTTCAGACCTTCAAAAAGGAGCTTGGGTCGGTCCACTGCCCCTTCTCACCTAAAAACTTCACAGACTTATCAATTTCAATCTGACCGTCTTCTGCCAAGGTAATTTTAACGCGTTCAAGCGGACGTGGTGCGGGACCTTCGTAGTTAACACCTTCTCGGTCAAAGCCGCTACCGTGGCAGGGGCATTTGAATTTGTTTTCTGAGCCAAGCCAGCGTGGCGTGCATCCGAGATGTGTACAGATGGTCAAGAGTGCATAGAATTCGCCATCCTGCTTCCGGACAATCCAAACGCCATAAGGTTCCTTTTTATATTTTTCGCTAACGCTGCCCGGCGGATACTCTGCCGGGAATCCTGCTTTGAAAATAGAAGAGGGTTCAAACAGCACACGTGGATACAGATACCGAACCAGCCCTGGTCCCAAGGTGAGTCCGAGTGCTGCAGTGAAATTCCCCCAACCGAGAAATTTGAAAAATTTACGTCGAGATACCACTTCCACCCCCGATTTTGTAAACGGACGTTGCCCGTCAGTTCTACGAAATTAAAGGCAAACTGCCTACATTATAGCCTGATTTTTAATTAATTCCATCAAAATTTTTGATTTGAAAGTCATCCGTATGCGTGTTAACCACACCCGTCAATTCCAGATGGGTTCGATTCTACAAAACACAAAATTTACCCAATGCCACTTTGCACCCTGAGCGTTAAATATTATAACATCTTCTTAAAGTTTTGTCAACCATTTTTTTCAATTTTCTCATAGAATTTGAAAAAATTTTAATGAAGTCATACCACCTACATAAACAGACATGGCAAACAAAACCAACAATATTTTGTTTAGTTTCCCGACAATCTGTGATACAATCCATTTTAGATATTTCCTTAGTTCCCAGAAGTCAACAACCGCTAAACAGAGGAGAACGAAAATGAGATGTCTTACAATCAGTTTAATCATCGCAGTTTGCATGTTTGTCCAACTCAGCAACGCTGAAATCGATTCGGAATCTATTGTCGGTGCATGGTTGTTTGATGAAACGGATGGCAAAGTGGCGAAAGATTCATCTGGCAACGGTAACGACGGTAAACTCGTCGGTGGCGCGAAATGGGTGAAAGGCAAATTCGGCAATGCTATTGAACTCAACGGAAAGGACGCTTGGGTCACGGTTCCAGAGATTGGACCGCTCGAAGATTTTACGCTCATCAAATGGTTCAATGCAACAGGAAGGGTTGGCGCGTGGAGATGCTTCTTTAATCGCGATGGTTGGGCAGCTGGGTATGTGCATTACCAGTTTCGACCCGATAATAAGATGGAGATGGCGATCCACTCCAACAACCCCGTGCGGCATCCGGGTTGGCCCGATTCGGATTTCACAGCCGATAAAAGTATCCTAAATAAATGGTTCCATCTCGCGGTCGCCTACAGTAGCACCGAAGAATCGGTTCGCGTCTACTTCGACGGCGAACTTGATGCGGAGGGTGACTGGGGACCTTTGCCCGGAGAATTTGGGCCTGGACGCATCGGTTCATGGAGCGGTGGCGGCAGAGAGTGGGAAGGGATGTTCGATGAAATGATACTCTTTGATGTCGCACTTGAGGAGGCTGACATCCAAGCCCTCATGGATAACGGTTTAGATGCTACACTATCAGTCGATCCGATGGATAAGGCTGCGACGCTTTGGGGTAATATTAAGGCAGGACTTATGCAAAATAGATAAGGCGTTTTTAAAAAAGGGTGAGTCTGGGAGCTTCGGGGGCTTCCTGGAGTTTTCGTACGGCTTCGGCGATGTCGTTAATGAGGATCTGTCGCATTGCTGTGAAATCCTCGCCCTCTTGCCGTAGGATATACGCGGGGTTAAACGTTGCCATAACGAAGGGTGCGTACTGCGTATCTGTAAACCAGATGCCGCGTTCTTCCGTAATGCGGAAGCTGCGATGAATGAGCACTTTCGCGGCGGGCGCGCCCATACAGAGAATTACCGAAGGCTGTATTAGGGTGAGCTCGCCATCAAGCCATTTAGAGCAGGCTTTAATCTCTGATACCTTCGGCGGACGATTTTTTAACACACCGCCCTTGAGAGCAGCTGCCCGGCACTTAAGGATGTTCGTGAGCCAGATATGACCCCGCGTCAACGCATTTGCAGCCAAAACTTCGTCAAGCAAATTTCCAGCAGGTCCTGAAAACGGGAACGTTGTGTGATTATCCGCAGCGGACGGTCCTTCCGCAACAATCGCTAACTTTGCTGCAGCATCGCCGCTGCCGAAAACAACGTTTGCACGGGTTTCCGCTAAATCACAATCCGTGCAAACGTTTGCACGCGTTTTGAGGGCTTGTATCTGTGTATGAACAGTGCTCATCTCTTACACCAGGACCCCAGAAGTTACACGGTGCCACCCGAAGTTTTTGCGAAACGAATACTGGCGTGTACTAATTGATCGGGTTGCGTCCGCGTAAACGTTAACTCATAAATCGGTCTGTCCCAATTATACTGATAATCGCTGCCGTAAGTCGATACCCCCATCGGCAGGTACCCGTCTGGTACATGAATAAAGCAGGTCCCCTCCGTCTGCCGAAGCGGTTGGCAAACAAGTAGGTAACTTTCGCTGTGAGCGTCCCAACCGGCGGACAGAATCTCAACACTGCCCTGTGTATAGTGCATATCCGTTGCGAGCAATTGGGGTACGTCTTGTTCTTCACGGAAGCAGAGCAATTTAGCCGAGCGTGGCGGGATATTTAACAAATTGACCCTTCCTGAAACCTTTCCAAGATATTGGCGCATCCAGAAGTCGTGAACGAGGAAATCTTTAGATTCGGGGAACCCGAGTGCCTCAAGTTGAAAATAAGTGTCCTCTTCGTGATCGTTCCAATTAAAGATCGCAGCGAGATACCACGTTTCATGTAGTGTTGAGACAGGTAGACTCCAAATTCGGGGAAAAGGTTGGTCGTAAAGACCTACAGGTGTAGCAGCTTCACCGACAAGCGGAAAAATTTTTGCTAAGTATGCTGCCCGTAATGCCGAAAGCGTTTCGATCGGATCTGTGCAGAAAACTGCACCGCCACTGAGTGCAGCGGCTGTTACCTCCACAATCACCTCATTAATAGGACGCGGTTCATCAACAGTCAGTTCACCAAAAAGATGCCGCCAGAGGACATTATGCTCTCGTAGATGCGCTGCATACCTGCTCAAACGATGTTTTGTACCGCGTTGATGATGCCACTGATCGCTTGCGCGGTTGGAAGCACCACTGGCAGAAAATACGGTATTGAGAAGCGGCGCGTTCATCGTCATGCTACCGATGCACAAGCCCGAGATTGCATTGTATCCTGCAAGTAAAACGTTCTCTCTTGGTGGCACACACGCCAAAAGAGACGCATTGACTGTTTCGCCCAAGAACTGTGCCCCAAGACGATAGAGCTCCACAGCGGTCAAACTGTCATCATGCCATTGTAAGCTGTGTGAAGGGTTGGTAAGTCCGGTTGTATACGCAGTAAAATCGACATTAACAAGCGAATACCCATAATCATCTACCATGCATTTAATCTGTTCACGGATACGTGATTGCACTTTCGGATGCGAAATGTCTAACAGTGCGACCTCCTTACCGGTATCTGGCAGATGGATTGTGGCGGGTTCGTATCCGTTACGTGCTGCGTTTCTACGGGGTCGTCCTCTTCTCCCCCGGGCTGTCGTTTGCTTCCGTATACAATAGTCCGGATGCTGCTGTACAAGTTCGGAATCAAGTGCCGCGCAAAACGGATTAATTCGAATGCCCGCTTTGAAACCTTTTGCTTGAAGCTGGTTGACAGCAGCCTGCATCTCCGGGTTTTCTAATCCGAACTCCGTGTCCAATTGAATATAATTGATGCCGCCCGGATAGTCAGGTTGAAATAAAGGGTTCCCCGCAAGTGTATCGGCTTGCGTTAAGACCGTGTCTGCATCGAGTGCTGCTGATGCATCGGAAAAGGTCCAAGCAGTCAAGGGTATGGTAGAAGTAGGGAGGGTTTGGGTTTCTATATTATTTTTCTCGGAGGCATGTTGCGCTGCCAAGCGTGCGGTATAATGTTGATAAGCAGCCTTAGCACCGTCAGCAAAGTTTACATAAACGGTTTCGGAAACAATTTCTTCACCGAGGTTGCATTGCTGCGCGCACTGATGATACAGCGCCCACGGGTTAACCCGTGATACAGATGTTTTCTTAGCATTGGATCGCGAACCGCGCTGTCCATTCGCTTGACAACCGACTTGAATCCGGGGCCACCACTTCTCAGTCGTCAGGAAACCAAAGACAAGCGCTTTACCACTTTCTGTGTTGTGAAGGACCCCATCGTGACTTGGATGCATAGTATCGGTTTCACTGAGAAGGAATCCGTCATAGAGTTTTTTACTGACCCCAGGGGAGACGGGTGGCATGTTGATAAAGAGATGGCAATCCGATGGCGTTCCACCGAGCGAGATCGCGCCTCGGTTTGAGGAAACGCCGAGCACCGTCACGCTGTCGAGTTGTAACGGTTCAGATTTTAGGTTTTCAATACCAACTTTGAGATGTATGGCGGGCTGTCCGCTGTAACAATTCAGATAGGTGTTAATCCGGACACCTTTATCTGTTGCTTCGTGTGAGAAGCGAACTTGGTGATAATCACCGAACGCATCTGTTTTTGGAAGCTCCGTGATAAATTCGCGGGTACCAGCGTCTTCAGTTTTAATGACACTTCCATCGTCAAGCGTTATCTGTGTATATCCGTTTCGGATAATTGTGTCGCCGCTCTCATCAATGTAATCCCAAGTTCCTTTTGAAAGATTGAATTTAACTTCAAATTTATTGTGATTTATTACGGCGAGGTTCCCCTGCCGTGAGACTGCTACATCATCTGATCTCATCCATCAATTTCCTTTTTTATCTTGGCACCAGCGTGTAAGGCGAGTTCCTTGTAAAGTATAGATGTTCGCCTTTGCAAGCCTTAACGGCTCGCGCGAACCGAACTTTACTTGAAGGAGCCGATCACACCTGCGATCGAAAAATCCTTAAATTCTGCCCTACACTGCGATTATATGGAAGCGGCAACTGCCCAACAAGATATAATTGCTGTCGGTTCATCCCCCGCATGGGAAATCGAAAAGGTATCTCTCGGGGAGAGGAAAAGAACATCATGTTGTGCGAGTGTGTGCGTCTTTCCACTCTCATCTGTCACTTCAGCGCATCCGTCTTTTAGCACATAAATCGATTCGCTGTCTATCGGTTCGTGTGTAAATTGCTGTCCCTCGCTCAGAGAGATGTAATCTAAGGAGAGATGTACGGAGCCTTTTTGGGGTGAGACGACGCTTCGCCAATCAGCAGATTTTCCGAATACTGGACCGCATCGCGCCATATTGAGCACCTGAACATTGCTTCGGTGCCCACTTTTCGGCGTTGGGGCTTCGTCAGGGGTATCCCGCTCACCCCGATAGAGTGCCATATCTGGTGGGGCTTGGAAACTAATCAAACGCGCCATGTTGGGTGTGGTATTGACTGTTCCGTGGACTTCACCTGCGGGTACAAAAATGACATCGCCAGCGGCAATCGGTGTATAGACACTTCCTTGGCGAATAGCGCCACCACCTTCTAAAACAACAATAGCATCTTCGGATGCGTCGTGATAGTGCTGTGTAAATTCTTGGTCAGGTGCGTGGACTCCATGGTTCAGTGTCAATTGCGTTGATCCCATATCGGGATGTACAACACGCCAATTTTTGCCTTTGCCCATTTGAAAGGGCGTACCAGACTGGAGGTTCAAAATCTTCATTTTATGTCTATACCCCAATACGTAAAGGACAGAAACACTTAATAATATCAGGACTTACGCAAATTTAGCACGCGATAGTAGGTTTTTTTTAGCTTTAAACCCCCTAAATCCCCTTTATCAGGGGGACTTTAAGAGGAAATGCGTAAATTCTAAATATACGACTTAAAGTTCTACAAATTCTTTTGATAAAACGATACGACTGTATCCCCGTATGTAGCCTGCCGGTTTTGTGTCAAGCTTCCAACCGTGTCAGGCATAACCACCCGCTTTGCGTGCTCAACGAGCAGTGTGCCATCCGTGTGAAGCAGGGCGTTCTCAGCAAGCGATGCTAAACAGGTACTATATAAATCAGGAATACTTTCTAAACCTGTACCATAGGGCGGATCGAAATAGATAATCTCAAAGGTGGCATCCTGTTTCTGGAGATATGAGATACCTTTTACAGCATCGCGACGGAGCAGCGAATGCCTCGCTTGAGGTCCAGCGACAAGTCCACAAGTACGAAGGTTTTGTTTTATAATTTGGATGCATCGCGGGTCTCGTTCTAAGAAGGTAACATGCTTTGCCCCACGGCTCAATGCCTCAATACCAATACTCCCGGTACCGGCACAAAGGTCAAGGAAATTTGCATCAATTATCTGTTCTCGGACAATACTAAAGACTGATTCTTTAACTCGATCGGCAGTAGGGCGTACGCTGCGATTGTCCTTTGGTGCGATTAAGCGTCTCCCTCTGAATGCGCCAGCGATCACTCTCATTCTTAGTGGTTATAAGTTATAAGTTATAAGTTATAAGTTAAGCTCTTATGGTGGTTACTTTTGTTGTCCCTGCCACAATGAGGCTCTTTAACCTATAACTAAAAGGTTTTTCGCAGAAAAACTGTACTGATAACTGACAACTATTCCCCTGACAACTCCTAAGCCTTGAATAATTCCTCTACCACCGATCCATCGTTGACGACTCGAATGGGGCGACCGGAGCGGGAGTAGTTCTCTTCATCTTTGTCAATCCCAAATGCGAAACAGAGCGATGCGAAAAGGTCTGGCACCCCGACAGCCCCACTGACAACCTCGCTTCCATCTTCATTGGTGCTACCGACTGTCTGTCCACCGCGGACCCCGCCCCCTGCAACAACCGCCGACCAACCGTTAGTATGATGATCGCGTCCATCGTTTTCATTGATTTTCGGCGTACGTCCGAATTCACCGAGCCAAAGCACAATCGTCTCTTCGAGGAGATCGCGTTCGGACAAGTCCTTCAGGAGCATCGCGTATGCTGGATCCACCCAATCAAGAAGTTCTTTTGTTCGGTCAAAGTTGTTTTGGTGGGTATCCCAACCATCCAATGAAACTTCCACAAACTTGACCCCGGCTTCCACGAGTCGGCGCGCCATGAGACACCCTTGGCCGAACCTGTTCATGCCATAAGCCTCTCGGACAGCGAGTGGCTCCTCGTCGAGTCGAAAAGCATCTATTTTCGGGGAGTTGATGAGTTCGTCCGCTTTCTTGTAAATCGCTTCGTGCGCTTCCGTGCTGCGTCCAGTTCGTTTTGCGATAAAATCTTTTTCAACCGTTCTGAGCATCTTGAGTCGTTCGCGAAAACGATGTGTGTCCATTTGTGCGGGATAAGAGATGTCTTCAACAGGTTTCATTGGGTCTTTGACGACAAACGGGTCGTGCGTTGCTCCGAGGAAACCGCCGGAATAGGTCGGTGAATTGACGTTAACGCAACTCGGTAGGTCTAAAAGTTCATCCTCAAGATAATAAGATGTGATTGAACCGAGCGTCGGATGCCTGACTGCACCGCCGGGGGCGTATCCTGTATGGAGTAGGTAGCGGGCGCGCTCATGATTCCCTTCCCGCGAAACCATTGAACGGATAATCGAGAGGTGATGTGCCTGCTCGGCAACATTCGGGAGATGTTCGGATACCTGTATCCCCTTAGCACTCGTCGGTATCGCTGCGAAAGGTCCCCCGTTTTGGGTGCCGGGTTTTGGATCAAACGTATCTAATTGACTGGCACCGCCACTCATAAAAAGGACGATACAGTGCTTCGCACGCGGTATTACATCTTCAAGCTGTGCGAGGCTGCTGGAACCGAAGTGCTGCATCGCGATAAGTCCCAGAAAGCTACTGATCCCAGTCTTAACAAAACTGCGGCGTGAAATCTCTTTGTGCCACAATTCCGGTGCGTCGTATTCAGGAATCCACAATTTTGTATTCATGTTTATTCTCCCCAATTATTTCTCTTTATTATTTTAACACGTTCAGTTCGTTATAAACAAGAGAAAAATTTGCATAGCAAAATTGGGACGTTTGTGAACAGAGAATTAGCTTCCACCATCCGGTGTTAATGAATTTGCCCCAATAACAAGGCGAACGCATCAAATATTTGAGTGCGATTGACATCCATCAACGTTCACACAGGCACCCGTTACAAGGCTTGCGCGTTCTGAGGCGAGAAAAACGACGACGTTCGCGATTTCTTCGGGTTTTCCGAATCTGCCGAGCGGCATATCGCTCTGGACAAAAGCTTCCATCGCTTCTGGATCCGCCGCGATGCGACGCGCCCAGCCGCCACCGGGAAAGAGGATTGAACCCGGTGCAACGCTATTCACACGTATATTGTCGGGTGCGAGTTCCTTCGCTAAAGATTTTGTCATACTAATCTCAGCGGCTTTTGCGGCGTTATAAGTAATGTGTCCACCGCCTTCCCTGCCGTAGATAGAGGTTATCATCAGGATCACACCGCCACCCTGTTTTTTCATTTCAGGGATCGCGAGTCGGTTAACGCGTGCAGCAGAGACCAAATTCAGATCAAGGATCTCGTGCCACTCGGTATCCGAAATCTCCTCTAACGGGGTCCACCGACTGCCGCCGACGTTGTTCACAACAACATCGACCCTGCCATAAGTCTCCACCGTTTCTGCCATAAATGCTTCGACCTGTTCTGTATCTGTAACATCGGTAAGTTTGGCGGAAACCTCTGCACCTTTCGCGGTGAGTTCATCTGTCACACTTTGGAGTGTATCTTCGGTTCTGCCACAGATGCTGAGGCGTGCGCCCTCTTCTGCGAATCCGTGTGCGATGGCGCGTCCGATGCCACGGCTTGCGCCTGTTACAACGACGACTTTATCCTTTAGTCCTAAATCCATTAGAATTTTATATCCTTTTTCTATACGAGTTTGAAAGTAATACACTAATATTTCTGTTGCTATTATATCGCTAATCGTTGAAAATGTCAAAAGATAGTTGTCCGAAGGGTGTGTAAATATTTTGGCAGCATTCCGATATCGAAACGATCTAAAACATGGCACTCCGCTGGAGTGCATTTATCACTGGTATCTACCACTATAGATATATCACGCCGCTGGCGTGAGGTACTTCCTGACCTATCAAGAAGTCTCTTTGCTCCAGCGGAGCAATATGTCTATAGAGTCAAATGTAATTCCTTCTTGCACTCCAGCGGAGTTCTATGTTCAGAACCACGTAGAAGATGCTTTGATCTATTTGGTGTCAAAAACTTTACACACCTTGTTGTCTGAAATAAAATTGATTTGACAATACATAATGACTGTGGTAAAATATATGTGTTAAGTAAGGCAATAGAAAAGTGCTGTCCGACTCAAAAAACAGGAAAAGAATCCATGGCATACTATATCACTGACGAATGTATTGGATGTATGGCGTGTTTAACGAATTGTCCCGTTGATGCGATCACGGGTGATAGGAACATGCTGCACATTATCGATCCAGATGTCTGTATTGATTGCAGCGCGTGCGGGATGGTTTGTCCCGTTGAGGCAATCCGTGACCAGTTTGGTGAGGTGTGCAAGTTTATCCGCCGTCCAACACACCGTCCCATCGCCGTTATCTACGAAGAACTCTGCTCAGGATGCGATTTCTGTGTCCATATTTGTCCTTGGGAATGCCTCGAACTCAAGGATCCGGACACCGGTGAACATGCCGAAAGTTTCTTCGGTATTTGCGAACTTGTTAAACCGAAGGAATGTGTCGGTTGCAAGTTGTGTGAAGAGGTCTGCATCAAAGACGCGATCCGCATTGAATCGCCTGTGCTTGTAGAACTCGCGGAAGCCGCAGAAGCGGAAGCCGCAGATTAGCGTTATGGGAGCGAGGCTTCCAATGGCGAATACACCTCTTTATAAACCGGACCTTGTTATCGTTATCTCGGGCCCGTCCGGTTCAGGCAAAAGCACCGTAATCAATGCGCTCTGCGAAGCAGATGAAACCCTGATAGAATCCGTTTCAGCGACGACGCGAAAACCGCGTCGTGGTGAAGCAGATGGTGTTGATTATCATTTTCTGTCAAAACCGGAATTTGAAAAATACGTTCAGCAGAACCGTTTTCTTGAATGGGCAGAATACGGAGGCAATTTTTACGGCACCCTCAAATCTGAAATAGTCGCCGCCCGCGAAGCAGAAAAAGATGCTATTTTAGAAATTGAGGTAAAAGGTGCTTTGCAGATCCAATTGCAAGATTTGTCTCCAGCCCGCAGTCTCTTTATCTTCATCATACCCTCATCCTTCGCCACCTTGGAGGAACGGCTCCGTCGCAGAAAAACAGAATCGGAAACGGAACGCAACAAACGGCTTGCGATCGCGAAGTCCGAAATTCTTGAGATTGAGCACTTCAATTACTGGATCAGTAACCCAGAAAACGCGCCACAACGCGCAGTTCAGCAGATTCAGACCATCATCGCCGCGGAACGCTCCCGTATTGATACGCAATTGATAGAGACGATTAACCCACTGCTCGGTGTTGATAAGTCAGATTAAATTATGGAGAAACCATGGATACCATAAACACCTTTGGATTCAAACAGAGAAAATATATGCCAGTCTTTCCAAAAGCAACCGGTAAAACGACTGTCTATATTGAAGGTTATCCGTGTGAAGATGACGAACCTATGGCCGCAACCAATTTTCACGGTGAACAGATTGCAGCACTTTACGAACAGTTCAAGCGATACTTCGCTATCAATGAACAGATATACATCGGCATTGACAGTTTTATCTACTATCATGAAGGCGACATCACAAAATGTGTCTCGCCAGATATTTACATCGTGTTCGGTGTTGCGAAATATCCGTTACGACGTAGTTTCTATACGTGGGCAGAAGGCACCGCCCCGGTTGCTGCCTTTGAGTTCCTCTCTAACGCAACGGCACGTCAAGATCGGAATGAAAAAATCGGCGTGTATCTAAATGATATAGGGGTCCAAGAGTATTTTATCCATCAACCGGAGCTGAAGAAACCTGCCGAGTTTCGGGGGTGGCGGCAGGATCTATCAGGTAGTATTGTTGAGATGGAGCCGGATGCGGAAGGCGGTCTGTTCAGTGAAGCATTAAATCTCTACTTTCGCGGGGAGGAACAACATCATACGGACGTTAGGCTGTTGCGTCCGTATCTCCCGGATGGCACGCCGATTACAACATCTCTGGAGGAGCATCACTTGAAAAAAGCGGCAGAAGCACGCGCCGAAACAGCAGAAGCACGCGCCGAAACAGAAGCATTACGCCGACAGCAGGCTGAGGCAGAATTGGAAAAACTCCGCTCACAACTTGCTAAATCTCAACGCTAATAAAAAATATGGAATTCAGAGATCGGACGATCATCTTAGGTGTCACAGGCGGCATCGCCATCCACAAATCGATTGACTTAGCGAGTCAACTTGTCAAAAGCGGAGCATCTGTCCATGTCGTGATGACAGAAAACGCCACCCGTCTTGTTCAACCTTTGCAATTCCAAGTTATCTCACGGAATCCTGTGCTACTGAACCTCTTTGATACAGGCACGGATTGGAAACCACCGCATATTGATCTTGCTGATCGTGCCGATCTGCTCGCGATTGTTCCCGCAACAGCAAACATCATCGGTAAACTCGCCAACGGTATCGCAGACGATCCGCTCTCCACCGTCGGTGTCTCCGTCCACTGCCCGATACTCCTCGCGCCTGCGATGAACGGACACATGTATCAAAATCCGTTCGTACAACGAAACATCGACACGCTCAAAAAGCACGGCGTCCATTTCATCGAACCCGCAAGCGGCGATTTGGCATGCGGTTATGAAGGTGTAGGACGTTTGAACACAGTGGAAATGATCCTTGAAGGTATGCGTAACACGCTCACTGCAACCGCGAGGTCAACAACTGCAGCACACGATTTGCAAGGCACGCGCGTCCTTGTCACGGCGGGTGCGACGCGCGAATACATCGATCCGGTCAGGTTCATCACCAACCGTTCCAGCGGTAAGATGGGATACGCTATCGCTGAGGCGGCGGCACAACGCGGTGCTGAAGTACGATTGATTAGCGGTACCGCTACTGTTCCGCCACCCACCGGTATTGAGATTCAGCACGTCGAAACCACGCTCGATATGCACGATGCAGTGCAGGCGGCGTTCAATGAAACAGACATCGTAATTATGGCAGGCGCGCCCGCTGATTATCGTCCGAGCGAGTACACACCGCATAAAATCAAAAAGACAGCCGATACATTGACGCTCCCGCTTGAAAGGAATCCTGATATCGCGCAGGCACTTGGCGAACAAAAAACCGACCAAACTCTTGTTTGCTTCGCCGCTGAAACGAACGATCTCCTTGAGAACGCGAAAAAGAAGTTGTTACGCAAGAACTGTGATCTGATTGTCGCGAACGATGTGCTCACAGAAGGCGCGGGATTTCAATCCGATACGAATATCGTAACCCTACTGGACCGGGATGGTACCTGCGAACAACTCCCACGCGCCTCAAAGCGTGACGTGGCAGATGCTATTCTAACAAAAGTTATTTCGCTCAGGTCATAGTTAGCTGAAAGGTTTTTTCGCATGAAGTTTAACAAATAAATTGGGGAATTGCGATTACGCAACGTGCGATAAATCGCACTACTACGAACCGATCTACTTGTTATTACACATCTTAGCATTACCCGATTAAATTCTTAATCTTCATCAGAAAAACCGAACTGACACCCTTTAAAAAATGAATCACCAACAAATCCGCGCCTTTTTCGCGCTAAACCATACCCGTCCTAAAAAGCAATTAGGTCAAAATTTCCTCGTTAATCCAGAAGTCCTCAAAATCATTCTTGAAGCCGGAGAACTCTCCGATGTCGATACAGTCATAGAAATTGGTGCTGGGTTAGGGTGTCTTACGGATGCTGTGGTAGGACATGTTGAACGCGTAATTGCTGTTGAAGTGGACGAACTTCTATACAACGCCTTAGTAGCCCAATTTTCAACAAATTCACGTGTCCAACTCCTGAATGCCGACATCCTCAAAGTGGAATTCGATTCATTGTTGGCGGACGGCAAAGGGTCTGTGCCTACTACTTTTAAAGTTATAGCGAACCTGCCTTATAGTATTACAACTCCGATTTTGTGGAAACTTCTCGCACATCGTAAACAAATTCACAGTTGTGTCTTAATGATGCAGAAAGAGGTAGCGGAAAGAATTGTTGCGGGACCGGGGGGAAAGGATTACGGCGCGCTGACAATCGGTGTCACCTATTACGCCGAGGCGATGCTCATTGCGACGCTGTCGCCAGAAAATTTTTATCCTGCCCCGAAGGTGGATTCGGCACTTCTCAAACTGACGATGCGTGAAAAACCAAAGGTCGCCGTTGAAGATGAAGAACTCTTTTTTAAAGTAGTGCGGACGGCGTTTCGGACACGGCGAAAAATGCTAAAAAATGCTTTAGTTAGAGGCAGATTCGCGCCGGACGCAGTATTGACAACCGCATTTTCGGCACTCAATATAGCACCACAACGGCGTGCTGAAACATTGGACATCACAGAATTTGCAGCACTCGCAAATTTCTTGTACAGACATTAGAATGACGGGGTTGCAAACCCCGCCAGCGACCAAGGGTGTCTTGTGTTTATAGTAAATCCCATAATTACCTATACACCCACAAGAAGGCGAGGTTACAAACCTCGCCAGCGGGGGGAGGGGGTTTGTTTCTTGATGAAATGTAAACTTATTTTTCGATTTTACTATAAAATGTGCATGTATCTTCCGACTTTACTGTAAGACCTCTACAATCACAAGCGAAGGTCTAATTCCAAAAGCTGCCAATAGACGATCTTCCAATCTGCGCCTTCACGGCGGAATTCAAAATGACAATGTGCCTTGAGTTCCCTTAAGTCACGCTGCTCGCCCTTCTCTGCGATGACATCAAGCCGAAGTGTTACCGCCATTTTTCGGGCATGCGTCACATCTATCTCTATACCTGTGAATAGGAATTCAAGCGAGACGTATTCCTCAAAGAGTTGCGTTATCGCCGGAATGACATCGTCATAATTCTCAGGGATAATGCCCGATGCGACGCCGAAGAGCGTAGCGGCATCATCCGCAGCGACGTATGTCTCCGAAAACAGTGCCTCAATCGCTTCAATGTTTTCCACATCCAATGATTCAAGAAGGTCAGAGAAATTGTCAAAAAATTCATGTGCCTCCACCTCTGGATCCTTTAGGGGTTCCAAAGCGATATTGACAACCAAACGCTCTTGATCGATACCGAAGGATTCACTATACGGTTTATAATCCACATCTTCAACCATCAGCGTGTGAGTGTCACCGTAAAGAATATTTTGGAATGCGTACGAACCGTCTATGCCAGTCTCAACGGATACCTCCAGCAATGTTACAGTCGCGCCCGGAATAGGGTTTCCTGTGCCGGCATCGGTGACAATGCCAGAGACTGTCCCGTATTCGAGGACGACAGGTTTTTCGGGTTCGGGTTCGGGTTCAAGTGGATCTTCAGTTTTCCCACATGCGAAAATGTATGCCAGGCATAAAAAGAGCAAGGCAATCCTCTTAAATGGTATCATCTACCTATTACCTCCCATAATAATATTTAGCGAGGTTCCATGCCTCGCCACCGCACGCTTTTAATAAAACTCTTATGAATCAAAAAATTTATCAAGCGTTTGTGAA
Organism: Candidatus Poribacteria bacterium; assembly: GCA_022821495.1. Taxonomy (GTDB): domain Bacteria; phylum Poribacteria; class WGA-4E; order WGA-4E; family WGA-3G; genus WGA-3G. Next base: position 41,589 of record JAJEDN010000016.1, on the reverse strand, counting down.
CTCGGTGGTTTCGTGACCAGAGAAACGATTATCAAGGTAACAGACGAAACGGCAATCAGGATCGTAACGGGCATAATTCCGGTATCACCGACACTGTATCCTGGTGTCTGCCAGTTGCGGAGAAAGAAATAGAGCCACAATAAAACAACACTTCCAATAGCGGCGAATGCCCCTGACTTTGTGCTACGCCGCCAGAATAACGCTGCCACTACAATCGGAAACAGCCCCGCAAATCCGGTGAACGACCAGATTGCGAGTCTAAAAATGCTCGGTGTCGCGATAAGAGAGATGAGATATGTAACACAAAGGATACCACTTACAAAGATGCGTCCGACCCATACGCGCTGCTTCTCAGAAAACGCCTCTCGACGATAATGCCCAATAATATCGTGTGTGAACATGCTTCCAATCGCGAGGGATTGGGAGTCAAGAGACGACATAATCGCAGCGAAAACCCCTGCGCCTAAAAACCCTGCCAACACACCCGGTGCATGTATACCGATCATCTGGATCAACACGTTGTTTGCTTGCGGTCCCTGTAAATCCGGGACATCTACATTTCCCAATATTCCGAGCAGTACACTCGGAATCCACACAATTGCGATACATAACGGATAAAGGATAATTGCATAACGAAAGGACCCAATATCTTTTGCGGTTAGGAAATGAGAAAAGATATGCGGAAACATGCCAACACAGAGCGGAATACAGAGATAGGTCAATAATTCCAGAGGCTTAATATGTTCCGCTTGCATGAGTAAACCCGTGTCCACCTTAGAGATAGCGTTTGAAAGTCCGCCCATCCGATGTGTGATAACAAAGAAGGTGATTGCTCCAAGTGCCATGAAAACGAGCGTCTGGAACGTGTTCACCCAAGCAGTGCCACGCATACCGCTGTAGGTAACGTAACAGAGGACAACAGCACAGATGAGTAAGCCGCCCATCCATTGTGGGATTTTGCCATCGGTGAGTGTCGCCAATGTCCCACCGCCACCCATCACGCCAATCAGCAGATACGGTATGAGTAGCAACACAAATATAATGAAAAGCAGGAGCCCCAAACCGTTGGATTCCCAGCGATCTCGGAAGTACTGTGCCTGCGTTACATAGCCGAACTGCTTTCCGATTCGCCAGAGGCGAGTCCCGATAAAGAGGAACACACACGGCACGACGATCGCAGAAGAAGAAGCCATCAACGCGAAAACACCGATCCCTCTATGATAGGCTTCACCAGATGCCCCGAGGATCGAGAACGCCGTCATGTTCGTGCCGAAAAGCGTCATCAACAAGATAAACCAATTAATCGTCCGGCTTGCGACGAAGTAGTCTTCCCCAGTGTTTCGGAAAAGTTTATGACTCAAGGCACCGAGCACCAGAACCATAATGAGGTATATGAAAATGACAACGAGATTCATTTCTCTCCCCAATCCCCCCGTGCTTTGACGAAGGCGGCCATCAGCAATGTTGCTGCGATGCAGTAACCGATGTGATAGAGTAACCCGACCGGCATTCCTAAAACAAGCTGCGGGGTCTCCCAGAGCCAGAAATCGTTATGAAGTAAGAACAATAACACGAGCAAACCGTACAACACCCCTCTAATAGGCGTTTTCATGCGGTGCCTCCTTCTTTCGCCAATTATAATAAAAAATGGCGATACTGGCGACCATTACGATGCCATGAATCCACACAAACTGAATACGGGTCGGGACAAAAAAGAGAACAACTGCAGCAGCAAACAGAATGCCACGCGTCCATCGGGATAATCTGTTAAAGACATACCCCGCGATCGCGGCTGCCAAAACGACTGTCCCAACCAATGTGAGTGAGAAATTCCCGAAAACTGCCCATAATGCGGGTGTCCCGCCATCACTATTCAACCAGAGTAATGCGGGCCGTAATACAAACGCGTAAGGCAATGCAAAACCGACGAGTGCGAACCTGAACGCTGCGAATCCGGTCGCCATTATCCCTGACCCCGCGATTGCAGCTGCGGCATACGCTGCCAGTGCAACGGGTGGCGTCACCATCGACATCATTCCGAAATAGAAAATAAAGAAATGCGCCGCAAGCGGAACAACGCCTAAATCCAGAAGTACGGGCCCCACTAAGATCGCCATTAGCAGGTAACAGACCGATGAAGGCAAGCCCATCCCCAGAATAATTGTCGAAATCATCAGGAAAAACAGTGCCAACATCAGATTTGTAGATGCAAGCGGTAAGAGTGCTGACGGCAACTTGGTCCCGATACCTGTGAGTGTCACCACACCTAAGATGATACCGACGCACGCTGCAGCGGCAATCAGGGAAACACCGCTCTGCGCTGCCCGCTCACACGGCGATACTATAAAATCCACACCTTTTCGCAAATCTGAAATGCCAAATCGAGTCTCTGTTGGCGTGTGTTGCTTACGGATTTTCCGTACCAAGAAATCTAAAAGGCTTATCGTGCCGACAATTAGAAGGCTCCAACTCACCGCGCGGAACGCTGTTGCACCCATCAGGAGAAACCCGATGAGTGTGATAAACGCAGCGAGAAAGATACCGCCTTGCACCGCTAAAAGTTTTCCACGTTTTTCTTCTTGATCGTCGCTCTCTGTTTCTTGGGGATTGTGAACGCGCCTCCTACTTTTCGCCAAAAAATGCACCATACACAGCATGCCTGTGTAGTAAAGGACTGCGGGTAGCAGCGCCGCTCTGATGATCTCCAGATATGTAACCGCAGGTTCTACGATTTCGAGCATCATATAGGCGGCTGCACCCATGATAGGTGGCATTAGCGCGCCGCCAGAACTTGCAGCGGCTTCAATTCCACCTGCCACTTCAGGTTGAAATCCCGAGCGTCGCATCAACGGAATCGTAAAGGTGCCGGTCGTCGCTGTGTTTGCTACGGCGGACCCCGACAACGATCCCATCATACCGCTACCGAGGACAGCGACTTTCGCAGGCGCGCCTGCACTCGAACCGAATACACGCCGTGCTAAATTTAAGATATAATCGGTTGCCCCCGACCGTTCCAGCAACGTACCGAACAATACAAAAAGGAATACATACGTGAACATCACTCGTAGGGCGATGCCAAACGCGCCTTGACTGTGTAAAAACGCCTGGCTGACGATCCGTTGAACGGAATACCCGCGATGTGGAAACAGCCAATCCGGCATAAATTGTCCGAAACTGGCATAGAGCAGAAATGCGAGAGAGAGCAGCGGCAGCGTCATACCGATAGAACGGCGCGTCGCCTCCAATATCAAGATAAGTCCGATCCCACCGACGATGTAATCCTGTGGTGACTCCGCGCCTGCCCGATCTCCAAGAGACTGACCGTCTAACCAAAACGCTTGGAAAATCGGTTCTGTTTGACTTAGCACGTAGCCGAAACAGACGACGACACTGCCGATCAGCGCGAAATCAAGTATTTGAAAGAAACGGTTGCCCGCGAAACGTGAATGAATAGGGTATTTCAGAAATACCACCATTAATCCGAGCATTGCGAAGAGTGCCAATTCGGATTGCGGTGCAAGCCGTGGATAGTTGACCTCAGCTAAAATAAAGAGGCACAGCAGCACCGAGACTATTAGAAAGATGTTATCTTTTAATTTTTCTCTCAATAGGTTGACCGACTCTGGTTTTTTGTAGGGGTTGGGTTACCCAACCCCTACGGGTTTGAACTTCCACCTGTTTTCAAGGCGAATCACGGGATACCCTAAATTTCCTTAAGTTTAGCAGGAAATCAGTGGGAAATCAAGAAAAAAGCAGAACTGTAGGAGAGATATCGTGATCACGACTTCCCTTAAAACCGAAAACTGAGGCTATTTTAATTTTCAGCTCGGAGTGCATCGATAGGTGAAAACCGCGCCGCCCGCATCGCGGGATAAACGCCGAAACCAATACCCATAAAAATCGAAAAGATAATAGAAATCAGTACCCAATGTCCAGAGAGGACGACAGGCCACTCCGGCAAAATTGGTACGATACGCACCGCGAGTCTCGCCATACCGTGTGCCGCTAACCAACCGCCTACGATACCCAATATGCTGCCACAGAAACAGAGACAGATTGATTCTGTCAAGAATTGCCAGAAAATGTGAACCCGTCTTGCACCGACAGATTTCCGTAAACCTATCTCCCGCGTTTTCTCTCCGACAGAGACAAGACACATATTCATAATACCGATACCACCGACGAACAGCGAGAAACTTGCGATACTTCCCAACGCGATTTTTATCATTCGTTGCGTATGCGCAAGCCGCTGAATATTACCCTTCGGTATCCAATAGCCGATAAAATCATCTTTCCCGCGATGTCTTTTGCGTAGAACATGTTTAACTGAATCAATGATACTGTAAACATCGGCATCTTTTTGAAAAAAGAGAACCAATCTATCAACGTAGGGATTGCCTATAAGCCGTTGTTGGCGTGTTGTCAACGGGACGCAAACGGTATCATCTAAAGAACGCCAAGAGCTGAGACTACTCCCTTTGGCTTTCATCACACCGACAACACGCAGCCTGACTGAGGGCAGCCGCCAAGAAAACCGTACCTTTATTTCTTGTCCAACAGGAGAAGCGTCTGTGAACAACTCACTGGCGATATTGGCACCCAAGACACAGACCTGAGTTGCTTTTGCAACATCGCTCTCGGAGAGGAATCTGCCTTCTTGAATTTCCCAGTGCATACCGAGGGCATAATCTGCGGTGACACCTTCAAGATGCGGACTGGGTTGGCTACCGTATTGGCTGCTAACGAGGCGGGGGCGAAATCTTTCATTTTTCGGTAAAGCAAATAAGACATTGGGGCATTCCGCTTCAATGGCATGCGCATCTTCAAAGGTATACCGTTCGGTCGTCCGTACGAGTCGTCCACGTTGCCAGATGGTACTCCGTGTCCACAATTGAACTTGGTTTGTTCCACCGAGCTTTTCGAGGTCTTTGGTGATGAGAAGTTTTGCCCCATCGCCGATAGCCATCATGCACAGCACACTGGCAATCCCGATAAAAATACCAAGGATGGATAACCCAGCACGCAATCGGTTTTGAGAGAGATGTAAAATACCGGCAGCGACGGCATCACGACGTTTCATTTTGTAGATCCGGGAAAAGAATAGTGCTGTCAAGAATAGAAACCAAATACTGTCCACACAGCAAGCAAGTAATGCTTCTAATTTGCTATTATAGTAAAATCCGAAAATATGTTTACAGTTCGTCAGGAAACAAGAAATCCACCGCCGCTGGCAAGGATTGTATCCTCGCCTTTGCGTTGATGTATAGGTGATTACAGGTCTTACCATAATTCTGTAGACTTAAAGAGGAAAAGATTCGGAGAAAAGGTTTAAGAAAATGCAAAAAACGGGAGAAGATCAAGGAAAAGGAAGGATTTACGCTGAATTGTCTGGATAAGGACCAACCTCCTCTTCAGTTTGCTTTGTTTTCCGAGCTGCGCCCTTAAATACAGCGTAAAGATACCAAAATGCAGGTATCAACAGAACACCACCTACACCCAGCACAATCAGCATCGGACGTAGTACTGCATCGGGTGCAGCGGTATTTGAAAAGGTCAAGTCCGGGGTGACAAGGTAGGGATACTGTGCCACCCCCCAACCGAAGACGATCAGCGTGACCTGTATCGGGACGAGGATACGCGCAAGGCGAAATTGTCGGTTCCAAAGCGTCCAGATTGCCCAGAGTGCCACTGCACCTGTTAAGATTTGAAACGGGATTGACCAAGCGGCACTTGCCAGCCCGCGTCGGATTGTTGGGGCACCTTCAGCAGATAAGATGAAACTCAGTCCTGCCATTGCACCGACACTTACTGCAGCGATGAGTGCGCGGCATCGAAAATCTTCCTGCAACTCGGTGTCATCGGTCTCCAGTGTGAGATACACCGCTGCAAGTAAGGCGCAAAGGGTTAAGGTGAAGAATCCGATTGCAAATGGAAATGGCGCGAACCACGCTGAAATGAAGTCGGTATCTACCTGCCCGCTTTCTATATCAACGTGAATTGTGCCAGAGGCAACCGCGCCCAAGGTAATCCCTAACATCACAGGCGTGATGATGCTCCCAATCGCGAATACGCGGCTCCAACGGCGATGTGTTGTATCCGATTGGTCATCGTAGGTACGAAATACAAACGCTGAGCCGCGCAGCACAATACCGATAAGCATTAATGTTAGCGGAATGTGTAAAGCCGTGCTGATCGCCGCGAATCCGACAGGGAACGCCACGAACAGCAGCACGATAATCACAATCAGCCAGACATGGTTCGCCTCCCAGATGGGTGCGATGGCTTGTGTGATAAGATCGCGTTGTGCTTTGGCGCGGCGACCTGTAGCGAACAGGTCCCAAATACCGCCACCAAAGTCCGCGCCACCTGTTAGCATATAGATAATCAAGGAGATAAGCATCGCGCCTGCAACGCAGAGTTCAAGGGTTAGCATAGGACATTCTCCACCTCTTAGCAACTTTCAACATTAAATTTTATCTCCCAAAATGCCCTGAAAGGATGGAAGTGTGGAAGAATGGAACGATGATGGAACCTCTGCCACACTTCCAACCTTCCTAGGGGAACACCCAAGCAAAAACACTTCCAATCCTGCAAGTAAATGAACCTATCTTGCGTAAGTTCTGAATAATAACAGCGAACCTATAAGCGCGGACTCTGGAAGATATGACGGCGTAATAGGACAACAACAATAACTGAGAGGAAAATGTAAAGAACGGTAAAACTGATAAAGGGTATAACAAGGTTTGGCATCGGGGTCACCGCATCTGCTGTGCGCATGATATTGTAGATAACCCACGGCTGCCGCCCGACTTCTGTGACTGTCCAACCGGCTTCAATTGCGATAAATCCGAGCGGTGCGCAGCACGTGACGAACCGGAGGTACCAGCGTTGGGTTGGCAGCCTTTTGTGTCGCCAGGCAAGCCAACCGCCAAGAATGCCAGCAGTAATCAGGACAATTCCACACGCGACCATAATTTGAAACGCATAGTGCACGATCGCCACAGGTGGACGATTTTCTCGCGGAACGTCCTTCAGTCCCATTATCTCCGCGTTGAAATCAAAATGTGTAAGGAAACTGAGTGCCTTCGGAATCTCGATCGCATATCGGGTGACTTCAGCCTCTTCGTCCGGAATCCCGCCGATACGTAATGGGGCGCCGCGTTCCGTCTCCCATTGTGCCTCCATCGCTGCGAGTTTGATAGGTTGGTATTTCGCGAGCCGTTTGGCACTGATGTCCCCCGAAATCGGCTGGAGGAGTGCGAACACACCGCCAACACTCAAAGCAATAGCAAATGCCCGACGATGGAATAGATTATCGGGGTCGCGGCGCAGGAAATAGGCGTGGATACCTGCTACCGCAAACCCGACTGATAGAAAGGCGGCGATGGTCATGTGAAGTGCTTGGCTGAACGAGGAAGGGTTTAACATTGCCGCAATTGGATCAACGTTTGTTACCTCACCATTGACGATTGAAAAACCGGCAGGTGTGTTCATCCATGCGTTCGCGGTAACAACAAAGATGCCAGAAAATGTGCCGCCGAGTAACACCATCATCCCTGCAAAATAGTGTGCGTATTTTGGGATGCGGTCCCAACCATAAAGGTAAAGCCCCAAGAAGATTGCCTCAAGGAAGAAAGCGAACCCTTCCAACGAAAACGGCATCCCGATGATAGGACCGGCGTAAGCCATGAAATTGGGCCACAATAAGCCGAGCTCAAAAGAGAGAACAGTCCCAGAGACAGCGCCGACGGCGAACATGATGGCAGTCCCTTTCGCCCACTGCTTCGCCAGCGTCAGATAGACCTCTTCTCGCGTTTTGAGCCACAGCCCTTCCGCAATTACCATCAGCAGCGGCATCGCTATGCCGACGACTGCGAAAATGATGTGAAACGCCAGTGACATCGCCATCTGTGCGCGTGCTGCCAATAAATCCGACATGAGAGTGACCTCCTTCATGCATCAGCTGCACACCGGCGAGTGGTCCCAAGCACCCACCTTATTTACTAACTATAGGACCTACGCAGTCCCCCTTGCAGGCGGGGTTTCAAACCCCGCCTGCAGTGCTTAAAGTCCCCCTGATAAGGGGGATTTAGGGGGTTATCTACCATGGCGTGCTAAATTTGCGTAAATCCTATACAGAGACGTATTATGCAACCCACGGTTCAAGTCCGAGGAGTTTCTTTCCTAAAGGGGTCAACTCGGCTGTCTTACCCTGGAGATGCTCCTTCTCTTTCGCCTCTTTACCGAGTCCTGTTAGCCGCTCGCGCCACCCTTTAACACGGCCTTCGCTTGTCGCTTTGCCGCCATCCGGTGCTGGTGACATCGTGATGTACTGCGCCATCCGCGGGCGTTCAGCGGAGTTCGGACTACTGCCGTGCGGTAGTGCGCTATGCCAGATAACCAAATCACCCGCTTTCCCAGCAACGGGTACCGCTTCCGCTTGGTAGTCTCGGACCACTTCCCGCGGGTTCGCATCCTCAGGAAGGTCGTTCAACCACGATTCCAACTTCCGATGGAAACCTGGGATACAGGTAAACGCGCCTTGGTTACCCGGGGTATCCGCCAGATAGAGTACACCTTGTACTTTTAACCGCACCGGCATATCGTCTAATGACATATCCCAATGGAGATAAGGCCCCGTGAATTTCCACTCTGGACGTTCAGGCGGATTCATGCTCGCCCGATCAAAACTGACCCAGAGTTTATCGTTGCTCCAAATCTCTGAGAACGCCTGATGGACGCGCGGGTATTGGCGGTTATTCCATAAGGCTTGGTGCTGATAAATTTCCACCATAATACTCCGGCGTGGTGGGTCAGGATACCAACTGTCAGGATCGTCGCCATCCATCTCAAGAAAATCCCAGACGGCTTGTTCCGCGGCTCGGCAATTCTCAGGTGGCACCGCTTCGGGTACAACAACATAGCCGTTCTCTTCCCAAAATTCTAAGGCTTCTGCATCAAAAACTGGCATGAGTTTCTCCTTATCAAGTTGCGCTATGAAATAGGACAATGCACTGATTGCCTAAAAATTAATGTAATCAGGACTTACACAAATTTGACTGTAGTCCCTTCTGTTCGCTGAGATTTTTCGGAAAACACAGGGTTATAGTGCCACAGGCTAACAGCCTATGCTACAAAAGAACAGCATGCGTAAGTCCTAGTAATGTTAAGAATACCACAAAATATTAAGAAAATTCAATTTTTTAAACCTACGCATTCGTTTTCTCAATTGCCAGCAATCAGGAACAGCTTTTCAGCATACTGTGAACGTTCCACCCAGCTTTTTTATCGAAAAATTTTCTTGCAATTGACTTAATTTTTTGCTAAAGTATGGACACTTCACAGACAGAATTTAGCGAACACTGAGATGGAGGAGAGAATCCGTAATGTTTAAAGCAGGATTTATCGGTGCCGGTGGACGGAGTCAAGGCGCGCATTATCCAAGCGTAAATCGGTTAGAAGACGATGTTGAAATGCTCGCAGCCTGTGAATTAGATGAAGAGAAACTCGCACAAGTTGCCCAGAAATACGAGTTCCCGCATACGTTCACAGATCACCGGAAGATGTTAGATACCTTGGACTTAGATGTTGTCTACTGTGTGATGAACGAGAAGTGGATTTTGCAACCCGCTTTGGATTGCCTCAACGCTGGCAAGCATCTGTTTATCGAGAAGCCACCCGGTGCGAATAGCGATGAAACGCAGCAACTCCTTGAGGCAGCGGTCGCGAATGATGTCTATTGCATGGTAGGGTTCCAGCGCAGATACGCCGCTGTTACACGCGAAGCCATGCGGCGTGTTACCGAAAAGGGACCCGTTACATTAGCCGTCACCACTTTTAACAAGCAGATGTTGGGCGGGAATCGGGAATTTACGACGACGCTTTGGAACGATGTCTGCCACGTCGTCGATCTGCTCCGGTATATGGCAGGTGGCGAACCGGTGGAAGTCACGGCGCATCGCGACACTTTCGGCGCGGAACAGCGCAACTTTTACACTGCTTTCGTCCGATTCGATAATAACGTCACAGGTGTACTCTTTGGAAGTCGGGCATCGGGTGGGCGCGTGCTACGCTCCGAATTACATGGCGTCGGCATCGGTTGCTACATGAAGATTCCCGAAGAAATCGAAATTTATGAAGATAATAATAGGAACGTTATGGGCGGTTGGGAAGTCGATGGCGTAGATCAGCGCGACTCACCGAGTTATGAAGGTGTGCTGACCATGCATCAACATTTCGTTGACAGCGTCCGCAATCGGACAGTTCCGCTTACAGACCTCCGTGATGTTATCCACTCCATTCATCTCGTGGATCAGATAGAAGGGCCTTTACCCGATTAATTTGATGGACTCAATTTTCGAGAAAGAGGCACAGGCTAACAGCCTATGCTACGATGCAGCATTTCCGCAATTAATTGGAGATTGGATATATGCTTGACGAAAAACATCTACAACACCAGATAACTGATGAACAGCGCAACAGTCTCAATAACGATGGATATTTCACCGTTGAAAACGCGCTCCCGTTAGACCTTGTTGAACGCCTTGAAGCACGGGTGGATAGCATCTACCAGAACCATCTTGATGCGGGTTATGATCCCTATACCAAAAATCAGATGACGGAGCATAGCAACTTTTTCTACCCGAATTTCCTCGGCAGAGATCAGATTTTTGTAAATATTTTGGATTGGCATAAAACGTTCCCGAAAGTGTGGGGTATCTTAGGCTGGAACATCTACTCTTACCACAGCCACTTCATTATCACGCCGCCACGTCCGGACGCGGTTCGCGGTAAATCCGCCCCACTCGGTTGGCATCAAGACAGCGGACGCGTTAACATTGAGATCGAAAGTTCACCGCGACCTCGTCTCTCCATCAAAGTTGTTTATTGGCTTTCTGATTGCTCCGAAACGGGGCGCGGCAATTTTTATGTGATTCCGGGAAGCCATCTGTGGGATAAGCTGGAACGTCCAGCAGACGGTTCAATGCCGGAAGGCGCAACGCCTGTCTGTTGCAAAGCGGGTGATGCGGTTTTCTTTGACCGTCGTATCTGGCACGCCCGCAGCGAAAATGATTCTGACATCACGCGTAAAGGACTCTTCTATGGATACGGCTACCGATGGCTACGTAGCAAGGATGACATGACGATTCCGCAAGAGATGTTCGATCGGAATGATCCGATTCGACAGCAGCTGCTCGGTGGTGGAATGAATGCTAATGGACATTTTTCACCGAAGGACGGAGATGTTCCTTTGAAAACATGGCTTGAAGAACAGGGTGTTATTTCAAAGTAACAACACGCTCTTGTAGCCTCAATCTTGATACCAATTGGCTTGACACACAGAAGAAAATAGCGTATAATTTCATTAATAGCACTTACGCAATTTTTCTACAAAGTCTTACGTATCACGGACAACTGGCACCCCTTCCCAGTAAAGGGTCGCCCCAGTTGTAAACCTCACCAACGCAGGGTTTGCGTAGGTATTGATTAAGTAATGAATGTATTGATAATGGAGGCATAGCGCGATGTTTCAAACGCGGCTTAATGCAAGTGTCTTGGCTGTTATCCTCACGACAGCCATTTTGATTGCAGTAGCTTCAGGGGAGGAGGCAGTGACAACTCCAGATATGTTAAAAGTAGGCATGATCGCCCCAGATTTTACACTGAAAGATGAAGAAGGCGTTGAGCGAAACCTCAGCGATTATTTAGGCAAAAAGAATGTCGTCCTCGCTTTTTATCCGAAAGATTTCACAGGTGGCTGAACAGCCGAACTTTGCTCGCTCCGTGATAATTTGAGCGATATAGAAGCAACCGAGAGTGTGCTCTTCGGTGTCAGTGTTGACGATGTTGATTCGCATAAACGGTTTAGGGAAGAACAGAAATTCGGGTTTTCACTCTTAGCCGACACTGAATTTGAAGTGAGTAAGCAGTATAGCGGTATCATGGAAAGGTTCAACGCTTCAAATCGGACAACCTTTATCATTGATAAAGCGGGGTATATCCGCGCCATCGATGAAGAGGTCAAGGTCAAAACGCACGGCGAAGATGTCGTCGCCTTGCTTAAGAAGGTACTCCCGAAGATAGAAGTTGGGCAACCCGCTCCAGATTTCATTGCCACTGATAGTGCCGGCGAAGTTCATCAACTCAGCGAGTTAACCCAGAAAAAGAATGTCGTGTTATCGTTTTATCCGCGCGACTTCGGACGTGGCTGAACGGCGCAAGTTTGCTCGCTCCGTGATGAGTCGAGTAGTTTCGCAAAATACGATGCCCAGATTTTTGGGATCACCCACAATGACGCGGACTCGCGTCAGAAATTTTCGGAAGAAAATCAGTTGAATTTCCCGCTTTTGGTAGACGCTGGACGTAATCTGTCACTTCTGTACGGCGCGACGGATGCCTCAGATGGCAAAATCCAACGAATAGCCATTATCATTGATAAAGCAGGGAAGATTGTGGAAATTGATAAATCGGTCAATGCGAGTACCCATGGATCCGACTTAGTCAATTTTTTCAAAACCTTAGAAACATCAAATTAATTGATGACGCGTAGCAAGTTATCGACAATTCCGGCAGGCATTGCATGGGGGACTTCTGTCCTGTTTAGCCCATTTTTGGTGCCGATTGCAACTGCTGTCGGCGTTGTCCAAAAATATGCGGACCCCCAAGACGCACTCCGCTGGTTAGCGATTGTCGCTGTGTTTATTACGGTGCTGCCGGTGCTATCAATAGCATTAATGGTCCGATCCGCCAGAGTCAGCGACTTTCATTTGCAGAATAGAGAGGAACGACTCCTCCCATTATGCTGTACGCTCATCAGTATGATTGTCGGCACTGTTTTACTTCACCAACTCGGTGCAGCCCGTGAAATCGTTTGGGCAGGAATTGCCTACATCGCGAACAGTGTTATCTTTTCCGCAATTACCCCAATCTGGAAAATTAGTTTTCACAGCAGCGTTACCACGGGATGTGTTACCGTTCTTGTTATGCTCGTTAATCCGCAATTCGGATGGTTATTCTTATTAATTCCGTTGATTTCTTGGGCACGCGTTTACCGAAAACGGCACACGCTTCTCCAAACCGTCGTCGGCGCGGTACTTGCTGTCAGCACCACGGTAATTGTTCTGTATATGGCACAAAATGGCTTTCGGCTTTTGGCGTTCGGCTTTCCATAAGCGTACCTGACGGTTTCCGCGGGAAATCTGCCGATGGTTTCGGTAAGTTATCGTGGATGTTTTAGGGGTGGCAGGTTGTCCCAATCGCATTCAAGGCAGAACTCCGCTTCTCTACCGAGCCGGCGCACGCGACCTCCACACTCAGGACACTTAACAAGACGGGGAGAGTTTGTTTCTTCAGCACTTGGTGGGAACATGAGTAGCTGCTCTATCGGTAAATTTCGCTCGCCTTCTTCCACAAACTCCAGCTGCAGATTCTCAATTATATCGTGGGTATCCAGTTTAAAGGGTGGCGGTGAATTCTGAGTGAGGTTAATGAAATCACTCCGATAAACCCGAATGGTATTCTCTTCCCGTACCTGTCGTATAAAAAGGGTATATTTATCAGGTGCCACCAAATAAGCAGCAGTATCCAAAATATATCTGCGCGGCTTGATTGCTATCTCAAATCCTCGATAGTGAAAAACGGAGGCGTTTGTATCAGGCTGCATCTGACAGATTTCAGAGAGTTCATGAGAACGGGATGCGGAGAGAATCAACGCGTAGTGCCGACATGGATGTTGTGAGAGGCGTTCAAGCGGCAGAAAATTTTCGGGTTCCGCGCTATTTTGGAGGAAGGTCGTAAAAGTCGCATAAGCGTTCTCAGTGGCTTCGTGCAAGATTAACTGACTTAACCGCCGAGACTCTGGTGTACGCGTTATATCGGCGCGATTAATTTCTCGCGAGTAAAGTTCAACCTGCACATTAACATCAATCCGTTGATTTTCATCACTGATACGCTGTAACCGTTCTACGGGCCGGTCTGCGATTTTAAGAACAAATGGTAACATAGGAACCCACTCAACTCCTCAAACGAAAGATTTAACAAGTATAGCATAGATTCTGGTCTTTGTCCAATTAATTCTGACAGACCTCAAGAGGGGTGTAACTTATCATCGGGGAACCTGATCCGGAAGTTGTATCTTTTTCCGTTTTATGGTATACTAATTTAATCAGAAAGGAGACAGATTATGTCTGGACATTCTAAATGGTCAACAATCAAACATAAAAAAGCAGCGAACGATTCGAGACGCGGGAAACTCTTCTCGAAGTTGGTCAAAGAGATTACCGCTTCCGCGCGTGTTGGTGGTGGCGATATAGACACAAATCCACGCCTTAGAACCGCTATTGCAGCTGCAAAATCAAGCAACGTTCCCAACGATAACATTGAAAAAGCGATCCTTCGTGGGACAGGTGAACTTGAAGGTGAAACCTACGAAGAGATCCTCTACGAAGGTTACGGACCCGGTGGAGCCGCAGTGATGATAGAAGTCTTGACCGACAACCGCAATCGAGCTGTTGCAGCGATTCGGCACGCTTTTAGTAAACACGAAGGCAGAATCGGTGAACGCGGGTGCGTCGCATGGGGCTTCGATAAATGCGGATTGATCGTCGTCGTGTCTGATAGCATCGATGAAGAAGAATTGTTTATGATCGCGGTTGAAGCAGGTGCTGAAGATGTAACCGCTTCCGAAACGGGTATGGAAATTATTACACCGTTTGAGATGTTTGATAACGTCCTAACAGCGGTTCAGGAAACATCTGCTGAAGTTCAACTCGCTGAAATTAGCATGATTCCGCAAAACACCGTGAAACTTGAAGGCAAAGAAGCAGAACGGATGTTACGCCTCATGGACGCACTCGATGAACTCGACGATGTACAAAAAGTTTATGCCAATTTCGATATCCCCGATAACCTCTTAGAAGCCGCAGCGTAACTGCTGCATCTAACCCGCAAGGTGTTTGGTAACAGGCTAATTAAAACTTCACAGCATCAAAAACTGAGTCCGTAACGTAGTGGAGGACGGTTCTGAGGAAAGGGACATCAAATGCAAAACCCACCTCACCCAACCGCAAGGAACAGAAAAAAAATAATTCTTGGCATTGACCCGGGCATCGCGAATACTGGATATGGTGTGGTTGAATTTCACGCCAATCGGTTTACGCCGCGTGCCTTCGGGAACATCACAACCAGCCCTCAAACAGCATCAGAAATGCGACTGAAAAAAATTTATGATGCTGTGACCGACTTGATTGCGGAATTCGCTATTGAGAGTATAGCCCTTGAGGATATTTTTTTTAGTAAAAATATAAACAACGCATTCACGCTTGGCGAGGTTAAAGGTATCGTGAAGCTTGCGGCTGCGAATGCGAATTGTCCTATCGCGCTATACGCGCCTACTCAGGTCAAACAAGCCATCGTCGGCTATGGGCAAGCCACAAAAGCGCAGATACAAAAAATGACGCAAGTCTTGCTTAAACTTAAAGAACCCCCACGTCCGGATCATGCAGCTGACGCGCTCGCGCTTGCCGTTTGCCATGCCCGTTCTTATAAAGTTCTTGAACTGAAAAAAAAGTATACACAATCGTAACAGCGTGTTTCTGTTTAGAGGAATTTTAGGATGATTGCTTATATCAAAGGCGTTATCGTTCATAAAGAGACAAAACAGGTTATTGTAGATGTAAACGGTATTGGATATGCGGTTGACGTAGCCCCGAGACTTGTAACAGATTTACCACCGATAGGCGATCCTGTTACTTTTCATACACACTACTATCAAAATCGTGAAAACAAGATAACCCTTTATGGATTTATTTCAAGGGATGCCCTGAAAGTCTTTGAATTGGCACTGACAGTCTCTGGCGTAGGACCAGCACTCGCGCAAAATATCGTTGCAAGGTTGTCTCCTTTACAATTCCAACGCGCTGTACAGCGTGGAGACGCGCCTACATTGATGCGGGTGCCGCGCTTAACTAAAGACATTGCGCAAGTTATTATTACTAAACTGAAAAAGAATATCAGTAAAATGAAACTTGAAGGCGAGGCTGACCTTGAGAAATCTGGGACATCGGATGCCTCGGTAATCGGAATGCTCGTCAATCTCGGTGCATCGGAACTTGAGGCAGAACAAGCCGTCGAGAAAGCACAAAAAATCCTCGGAGATTCCGCAGAACCGGAGAACTTACTTAAACAGGCACTTCGCTATATCCGAAATTAGCCGCTATTTTGAGAGTTGTCAGTTATTGGTTCGGTTTTTCTGCGAAAAACCTTTCAGTTATCAGTCTAAACCTAATTGGGTGCCCAACGGTTACCAAGAAATGTCTGCAGACAGGAACCTCTTAACTGAAAACTGAAAACCATTCAAGGATAAAACAAGATGGATCACCACGAGAAGGCAGATTCCCTTCGGATACAAGATTTAGCGATTGAAGATGATGACTTTGGATATAGCCTTCGTCCGAAAACGCTGAAGGAATTTATTGGGCAGGATAAAGCGAAAAGACAGCTTTACATCCATATCAAAGCTGCCAAAGAGCGTGGAGATGCACTTGAACATGTGCTACTTGTGAGTCCACCCGGGTTAGGGAAGACGACGCTTGCGAGGATCATCGCCAATGAGATTCAGAGTAACTTTAAACAGGCGATTGGCCCTGTCATGGAAAAATTGGACTTAGCCTCAACGCTGACGAATCTTGAAAAGGGAGATATCCTCTTCATTGACGAGATCCACCAGATGAAAGGGAACGTGCAAGAATCGCTTTATCCAGCAATGGAAGATTATCAACTCGACTTTACTATCGGTCAAGGTCCAGCCTCCGATGTTATGCAAGTTCCGCTGGATCCGTTTACGTTAGTTGGTGCGACGACGCGTGAAGGATTGCTTGCGGGTCCTTTCCGGGATCGGTTCGGCATCCGTATCCATCTTGATTACTACGAACCGGAAGCCATCCAGCAGGTTATCCGTATTAACAGTGCGAAACTTAATATTAATATAGATGAAGAAGCAGAATACGCTTTAGCCCGCCGCTCGCGTGGCACCATGCGAATTGCGAATAAATTACTCGCCAACGTCAGAGATTACGCCCAAGTCGAAAGCAATGGCGTACTGACGCTGGCGGTTGCGGAGGAGGCGTTGGAATTCTTTGGCATTGATGAACGCGGATTAAACGCACAAGACTACGCCTACTTTCAGACCCTTATTGAAAATTTCAATGGACGCGCGGGACTTAAAGCACTCGCTGTCGCGCTGAGTGAGGACGAGCGCACTATTGCTGAAGTTTACGAACCTTATTATATTAAAGCAGGGTTTTTGGCACTGACACCGGGAGGACGCGTCGCAAGTGATGCGGCTTATACGTATTTTAATTACCCGACAAACCCACAAGCAACCCTGTTTTCTTAGTTGCAAAAAAATTCTGGTGAGGCACCCACTTCGCGCACAGTTATGAAACTCACAGATTTTGATTACCACCTGCCTTCTGAGCGGATTGCGCAAAGCCCCCTTCAACAGCGTGATGCATCGCGGCTTCTGGTAGTCAACCGCACTACCGGTACCTTTCATCATACCGTGTTTTCGCAGATCGGGGAATATTTACCCAACAATGCCCTGTTAGTTCTGAACGACACGAAAGTAATCCCGGCACGGTTAATCGGTAACAAAGCCGGAACTGGTGGTAAGATAGAATTGCTTCTCATCCGAGAAAAAGAACCGGATACTTGGGAAGTGCTTGCGAAACCGCGACGCAGCCTCCAAATCGGTACACAGGTTGTCTTTGGAAATAGTATTTTAAAAGCGGAAGTGCTTGCGAAACCCGATGCTGGACACTGTATCGTCCGTTTTAACTACGACCCTAACGATGGGTTTTCGGTCATCCTCGCTGAGATTGGCATGATGCCTTTACCGCCTTATATTCGTCGTCCACCGACCGCTGAGGATAAGGTGCGTTATCAGTCAGTTTATGCGACCGCTGAAGGTGCGATTGCTGCCCCGACAGCCGGGCTGCACTTTACACAAAAATTGTTGGAAGAATTGAAAAACAGTGGAATAGAGATAGCAACGTTAACACTGCACGTGGGACCTGGAACGTTTCAACCTGTGAAATCCGAAAATATTGAGAAACATAAAATGCACGCTGAATATATCCATATCCCTGAAACGGAAGCGAACCGGATTCGCAACGCACGGGAGGCAGGCTCAAAAATTGTTGCTATCGGGACGACAGTGGTACGATCGCTCGAAACAGCTGGCATAACAGGCACTATGTGCCCTTATAGCGGTTATAGCGATCTTTTTATCTATCCGGGACACGAATTTAATGTAGTAGATGCGTTGGTTACTAACTTCCATCTACCTAAATCAACTTTACTTATGCTTGTGAGTGCCTTCGCGCAACAAGATTTGATTCAGAAAGCGTATCAAGAGGCACTCCAACATAACTACCGTTTCTACAGTTATGGCGATGCCATGCTAATTCTTTAGAAAACAGAAGGAGACCCTTCATGGAACAACTATTACCGTTTTTCCCGCTGATAGCAATAGGTGCTATCTTTTATTTCCTACTACTTCGACCGGAACAAGCGAAACGCAAAAAACATCAGAATATGTTAGAGAACCTGTCTAAGGGGGATGAGATTGTAACCAATGGCGGCTTGCACGGCAAGATTCTTGGGATGAGCAACGATAAGAATATTATTCTCCTCACTATTGGGGAAATGAATAGCCAAGAGATAAAAGTTCAAATCTCGCGGAGTGCTGTTGCCTTTCTCAAAAAGGGTGGCGAACTTATTGAAGGCGAGTAGGACTATATCCACCTTCATCTTATAGGCATGGTATAACAATGTAGTGCAGCTGATTTCCTCAGAAATTCGGCTGCACCCATAATTGGTAGCCAACGCCCTCAGAAGTTACTGTTACAATGCTATCGTGTTCTGAAACTACGCATACATCGTTATGATACAACTGTGCGCGTGTCGTTTCTGTGCCACGCGCTATATCGAAAGTAATGACACCGCTTCCATCCAAAAACCGATGCAAGCAGATCGCCTCTTCACCGGTAGGTATTGTGGACGCATTTACGCTTGCCTCTAAATCATCTGAAAAGACATTCTCTGAAACCCTAAGGTGCGTCTTATTCTCATCTACCGCCTCACCCGCCTCCAGAATCACAGCAGCGGATTCCGAGTGAGATGGTATTTTACAGACCGCAACCTCGATTCCCGACTCATTTGTGAGGATCTCATAGGTTGTATGATGCGGGATATAAGCGACACATGCCGCCCCATGGAAAACATCTGGACGCTCACCCAAAATCCCATTCGCTTTATTGCCGTTATGTCCGACCAATAAAGTACAGTCTCCACCCAATGCGATCAGCGTGACTTCATTATCATCAGAATGATCAAAGAAGGTTGCCTCAGATGTGAGGCTAAGAATCCCGAAATGGAGTTTTGTGATCCCCATTTCGCCGGGCTTCACGATTTCGGTGTATCCGTTGGTAGGCGTGTAATTTTTAGATGCCGACATTTTTTTAATTTACCTTGCGGTTATAGTAAAATCCATAATTAATTGAACACTTTAATCCGCACAACCCCCTACCCCCCTTATCAGGGGGAATCTGGAGATGTGGTGAGGGGCAGCTATTATTGGTAAATGTCAACTTATTTTCGGACTTTACTATAACACACGTCCCTTAAATCCTGCTTCTCAGTGAGAACCATTTCATTACGGACTACGTGCCTTGAATCTTTTTATTTTTTTGGGATTGAAAATCTGATAGGTGTTCAACGAGGCTTGCTAACGGCAGTCCAACGACATTAAAATAGCAGCCTTCAATGCGCGGAACAAAAGCGGCACCGCGTCCTTGAATGCCATAAGCACCGGCTTTGTCTGCCGCCTCTCCGCTTTCGATATAGGCGGTTATTTCGGCAGCATGTAACTCCCGGAAGTAGACTTGCGTCGTTTCCGCCCAGATCCTGTCCTGTCCGGTTGCAGCGTCAATTAATGCAACACCTGTCACGACTTCATGACAGGTGCCGCTAAGGCGCGACAACATCACCGATGCGTCCGCATCGTCAGCGGGTTTACCGAGAAGTTCTCCGTCTAAAGACACCAATGTATCTGCCCCGATAATCAGACCGTGATTGTAATGTTGTGTGACAGATGCAGCTTTTAACGCAGCAAGTTCCTGTGTTACTTCACTTGCAGGCTTGTTTGCGTGGACGTTGTGTGGTGGTTCGACAATATCACTTGGATGTATTTTAAATGTTAATCCAATCTGTGATAACAACGTTGAGCGTCGAGGCGATGCAGAGGCTAAAATCAGGTGCGGAACTTCTACAAGACATTCGCGCGTTTGCATACTATTTCAGACAATACCATTGTGTATCTTGTCCCTCGTGGATTTGCAACAGATTCGCCTGAACCAATTCTTGAAGACCGTTTTCAATATCTGCTTTAGAAAATCCGATCTTTTGAAGAAGCGGGTCACGACGTGGCATGCGAAACCACTCGGGATTGTCGGAAGAACGATATCTTTTTTTAAAGACCTCCAAAGCATTGTACAAACGCAGCGTCCTCGGAGGCAATCCAACAAGTGGGTTAATCTCAGCAAAGGATTGGAGCGATTCGTTCGGCATTGCTTCAGTCCATAGGTTAGCGGGATTATTCATACTTTGTATAACGTATACATTCGGAAATGGGTTACAAAAAGTAATAAACGACATTTCAGTACTTTTACGGTATATCAATATTGTAGCGTCTCATGATACATATGTCCGGCTGTCTTTGACAATTTTTTCAGGGTGTGGTAAACTCTACCAAATTTCACCAGGGCGGTGTGCTATTGCCTTCCTCAAACGAAAATCGCCTATCCGTACGTTCCCTCCTGCTCGGTATCTGCTTCGTTATTCTGATCTGTTGCATCGTCTCTTATGCGGAATTAGTAATCACCTACATCCAAATCGGGTTTCTACAATTACCCCCTGCAGTGATCGGGCTGTTCTTTTTCCTTGTATTAGGGAATCGGTTGCTTGCGAAACTAAACGCTCGGTTCGTTCTGTCCCCGCGCGAATTGATGTGTATCTACTGTATGATGCTCGTTGCATCGATGATCTCGTCGCGCGGGGTCATGGAAAAACTCATCCCTGCGCTCATCGCTGTCAACTATTTTACCAATGAGACCAACAGTTGGGATACCCTCTTCTTTCCGCATATCAAACCGTGGCTGATCCCCTTTTCTCCCGAACAAAAAGGACAAGCTGCTATCGCTATCAGTTTCTACGAAGGCGCGCAAACGGGTGATTCTATTCCGTGGCGAGCATGGTTAGAACCGTTGTGCGCCTGGGGCGTACTCGTCTTTTTAGTATTCACCGCGTTTCTCTGTTTGGCAGCAATTTTGCGCAAACAGTGGGTGGAAAACGAGAAACTCACATTTCCGTTGGTCTCGCTACCGCTTGAGTTCGTCCACGAAGGACGCGGTTTTTTTCAGAATCGTTTGATGTGGTTAGGATTTGCGGTCCCCGCTCTCATCTTTACATTGAACGGACTTCATGAAATCGCGCCCCAAATCCCGAATCTACCCTTGAGATACGTACTTAATCAATACTTCACAGAAAGACCATTTAACGCTATGGTCTACACACCGATTTTTCTGTCCTTCGCGGCAATAGGATTCTTTTATCTGCTCCCTACGCAACTGCTTTTCAGTCTATGGTTCTTTTTTCTACTTACACGGTTTCAAGATGTTATCGCTGCAATGTTTGGTTGGCGGGTAAGTACGATGCCCCTCTATCCAACTCGACTCTATATCGGTTACCAAGTTGCTGGGGCTTATATGGTCCTCGTAGTTTCGTTTATATACATGGGGCTACCACACTTTCGGCAGGTGTTCCGTCGCGCCTTTACTGCAACGCAAGTGGATGACACGGCGGAACTTTTGCCTTACCGCACAGCAGTTTGGGGACTCATCATCAGTTTGGTTCTCGCAATAGGATGGTGTTATACAGCAGGACTGAATTTAGGATTTGCCGCGTTTGAGATAGTGGTTTATATCTGTATTGTTGCTGTGGTGATGGCGCGTAGTACTGCCGAAGGTGGCTTGTTAATGACGGAAACATCGTTCCGCCCGTTGGATCTCTATCAACTCATTTCAAGCAAAGCGGCATTGGGGGCACAGAGCCTCACCGTGCTATCGTTCCTTGATGCGATCTTCACGCGCGATCAGCGTGGATTAATCCTGACAGGTTTCTTAGACGGGTTAAAAATTAGGGATCGGGTCGGAATGTCTTATCGTTCGCTGTTAGGCGTGTTAGTGTTAGGGAGTATACTGGCATTCTTATGTGCCGCAGCGATCCATCTATGGCTTCCGTATACCCACGGTGCCAACTATATGTATAGCTACACCTATCGCGGCAACCCGCTCTGGGCATTTCAGGACAATGTCGCAGCGATAGAGGGATTCGGTACAGACCTCCGCACAACAGGTGGACTCTTCTTTGGCATCGGTGTACTCGTGACAACTGGATTAGTGATCTTGAGAATGCTATATTGGTGGTGGCCCCTGCATCCACTCGGATACGCGCTATCGGCTTCGTGGACCCTGATCGTGTTCTGGTTTCCTGTCCTAATTGCGTGGGGTATCAAGACACCGATTTTACGTTACAGCGGTATCCGGCAGTATCAACGACTGCGTCCATTCTTCTTAGGTATGGTTTTCGGAGAATTCAGCATGGCGGTTGTGTGGACGCTTATCAGTTGGGCAGCAAACGTGCCAGCACCGTTCTTTCCATGGCCCTAAGCGTCCCATTCCATTTCAATATCAGTTTACGCCGCCGTCCGATTACGTGCTATGACCTCCCATGTCCCGCGACAATACCCATCAGTATCTATGACATAGTAAAACGGATGTAGGGCGACACACGGGCAGATATGCGTCGGGCAGACATAAATCTCTTGTCCGATGTGCATCGGTGTGCTGTCAGGGACGTTAATCGCCCAATGTTCTTCGTGTTGCTTATCCACCTCAGCACCTTCAACATTCAAAACGATCCCGCGCACACCATCAGGGTCCGCGGCGATGGCTTTGTGTCCCAAATCAAGGGTCATTCTATGCGGTGTCGGAATACTAATTATACGACTCAGGAGTAGAGCTGCCGGGGTAAAACCGAGGTCGGGGAAGAGAGTGGTATAACCGTAATCGTGGAAAACAAATGTCCCAGGCGATGCTTCTACACCGGGTGTCTCCGCGTAGATCGGGAATGTCGGTGTGCCCCCCATCACGACCAACGGCACGTCAAGTCCTTTGGCAGCAAGTTTATCTTGCATCTCGGCTACTTGTGCGAGACTTTCGTCGCAGGACGCTTTCCGCTCGGTTACATCTTCATCGTGGATATGTCCGTCGTAGACGTGCAATCCCCACGGTTGCAATCCGTCTGCCGCTTCAACTTGCGCGTAGAGATCTACCGCAGCATCGCCGACAGGTATCCCTGTTCGGTTCATTCCTACATCCAGATCGAGCATAACTTTGACGGTCAAGCCGAACTTCACCGCTTCTGCCGAGAGTGCCGACACTGCTTCTGTATGATCAACGATGACCTTAAAATCAGCATTCGGATACTGCCGCTGTAGCGAAACAAAACGGTTGATATTCGGTCCTACCATCTGATAGGCAATTACGATATCCGCTATACCGTTCTGTGCCAACATTTCGGCTTCTCGCAAGGTTGCGCATTTGTGTTTAAGGATACCTGCAGCCCGCTCCATGGCGATAATCTCTGCGGTTTTATGCGTCTTTGCATGTGGTCTCAGCTTCGAGACATCCCCATTAACGGTAGCAATCGCATGTTCAATGTTCTTTTGAACTTGCGCGAGATAGACGACAAGGGACGGACTCGGTATCGTCTCAACGTTCTGAATACGGTATCTCTTATCCATGACCTCACCTCTTTCCATGTTAAAACTTCGGTTAGTGTTAAAGACTACTATTTAACGTTGCCGTACGGAGGATAATCCGATCTTCAGTCCAATTATCGCGATACCACGTACACGCCTCAAAGGTGTCGTTGAGTGCATTCATACGCTGCTGCAATAGTATTCGGAACTGGTTTCGGAGTTCAGTCGATTCGGGTGCGTCACTTAGATTACGGGTTTGGAACGGGTCAGCGATATTATCGAAAAGTTTCTCACTTCGATCAGAACGATGGACAGCGTAGGTGTATTGCTTTGTGCGGAGGGCTCGCCACTCGTAGCCGTTTTCCCATTTCGCGGTACATCCCATGCCTTGCATGAAAGCTGCCCCTGGATCATCCGTGGGTTGGTTGAATGCTGCGTTGCTTAAATCAGTGCCTTCAACGTCCTCTGGAATCGGTAGGTTCAGCATGGATAGCAGCGTCGGCATGATGTCAGGTGTATTCAGACATACGTCTGAGACATGTCCGTCTGGAATTTGTTCTTGCCACCGGACCAGAAATGGGACACGTACCGCTTCTTCATAAAAGATATTTTTTGCGCGGCGACCTTGCGCGCCAAACATTTCACCGTGGTCAGAGGTAAAGACGAAAATGGTATTATCCGCTAAACCGAGGTCATCAACGGCTTGGCGTAACCGCCCGATATTTCTATCCAGGTTCGTAGTCATCGCATAATAGACGCGCATCCATTCAGGTAACTGCGCCCTTTGTTCAGGGAACATAATTGCCCACGTATCGCCGTAAGGGTCGTTTTGATCGCGATAGTTTGGCGGTAGCGGGAAGTCGATGTTTTGAAATATCTCATAGTCAGCCGCTGGAACGTTGTCTTGTGTCCACGGATCGTGGGGTGTCCCGATTGAGAGGAAAAGCGCGAACGGGTCGTCTGCTGTTGATGCCCTTTGTAGATAATCGATTGCTAAATCGGTTTGCCCATCGGGTTCATAGCCGGGCAAGACAATTTTTTCAGGCGAGTCCTTGTGGTAATACGCGTCAGAATAGAGATGATGAAAATTGTAGGCAGACCACTCCCCATCGAAACCGAGGCGATGCTCTCCGGGTGGAATATAGGAATTCTGGGGATCGTTGTGTCTCCCCAATTGATTTGCCCACAAGTGCCATTTCCCGATGTAACTCGTCTGATACCCGTTTCGATGTAAAACATGCCCGAAACAGTCATGATTCGGATTCATGCGGAGTTCATTAATCGCCATACCCGTGCTACTGGCGTATTTGCCGGTGAAAAGTGAGGCGCGATAGGGTGCACACATCGGACTGCCAGAGACAGCGTTGCAGAAATTCGCACCCTCTGTCGCAAGTCGATCAATATTCGGCGTACGTGCACGGGTATCCCCCGCATAGCCGCACGATTGGTAACGGAGTTGATCCGCGAAGACATAGACAAGATTCGGACGTTTTTCGATTGAACGAGACATCAACACACTCCAACTAAAGAATTGTCGCTAATTTATGATGTCTGCAGCATAACACATCTCAGCAGATCCTTCAAGGCCAATTTGCTTTTCCGTGAAAATACCCTCTGATTCATAGTTAGATATAGTTTTTTCTTTTTTTTTTGAATTAAAATAAGATTTGACCTATTATAACTGAATAAGTTTGTCAATCGCCTCACGATGCATCGCGAGGCGCAGTGCGAATCGGATATCAAACATTCGCTCCACCGATTAACGGTTAACTACGGTTTATTCTCAAACTCACGTTAAGGAGTATTTTTCATGCAAAACAAGGAACCCGCTGTTCCAAATTCCGTAGGGCTGAAAGCCCGCGTTACAACGATAGTTCTTTCCATTTTACTGTTAGGGTCTCTTACGTTAGTTGGTCCCTCAGCCTTCTCCCAAAACGAAGAGGCTCCGTTATCTAAAACGCCCCTTCAACTACTCCATGCAGCAGACATGGAGGGCGGCGTTGAGGCACTCGAAAACGCACCTCGCTTCTCATCAGTGTTGAACGCGCTCAAATCCGAAGTTGAAAACACTGTTATCATCGGTGCCGGAGATAGTTACATTCCCGGTCCATTTTTTGCAGCTGCGAATAACGGGAGCCTCCGTGAAGTATTAGGACGCGAAGGTTCAGGGCGCGCCGATATTCTGATGCTCAACGCAATGGGATTCATGGCAGGGGCACTCGGTAACCACGAATTTGACCTGGGCACCGGGACACTTGCCGGGTTGATCGCACCCGATAGAGACTATGTCGGCACAGCGTTCCCATTTCTGAGCGCGAATTTAGACTTTAGTTCTGACAGCAACCTCGCCTCCCTCGTTGTTGATCCGGGGCAAGAAGCAAGTACAATTCCGAATAGTATTACGAAGAGCGTGGTTATCACGGTGCCTTCGGGTGAAAAGATCGGGGTCGTCGGTGTGACAACACCCCTCCTCGGAAGCCTTTCTGTACCCGGGAACGTCGGGATCGCACCAGCAGCCCCGAACGACATGATGGCATTGGCAGCGATCATCCAAGAATCCGTTGATGCCCTGACAGCAACCGGCATCAACAAGATTATTCTTACCGGTCACCTCCAACAAATTAGCCTTGATGAGACACTCGCAACACACCTCACGGATGTTGATATTATCATTGCTGGCGGTTCCAACACACTTCTCGCCGATGAAACCGATCGACTCCATCCGGGCGATACCGCAGACCGTCCTTATCCGATTTTAACACAATCCGCAACAGATGAACCGATGGCGATTGTCGGTACAGACGGGAATTACCGATACGTTGGACGATTAGTCGTCAGCTTCGACGCATCAGGTGTTTTAATTCCTGAATCCATTGATGCTGCCGTCAGTGGTGCATTTGTCACTGACGAGCAAGGGGTCGCAGATACCGGCAATGCCGAACCTGCAGCACGTGTGGTCGAAATTACGGAAGCCGTCCGGAACGTTGTACTTGAAAAGGACGGGAATATCTTCGGGCAGACAAGCATCTATCTAAATGGGAATCGTGGTTCCGTGCGTACAGAGGAGACAAATATCGGTAACCTCATCGCTGATGCGAATCTTGTGGCGGCACAACGCGTCGATCCGAGCGTGGTTGCCTCTTTGAAAAATGGCGGTGGTATCCGGGCACCAATTGGGGTCACCGCTTATGGAGAACTGCTGCCGCCGCCTGCAAACGCCTTGGTTGGTAAAGCAGCAGGTCAGATTTCACAGATTGACATCGAAAATACACTCCGATTCAACAACGGATTGACGCTTTTAACGCTAAGCGCAGCGGAACTGCTTGAAGTCATCGAACACACAGTTGCTGCCTCCGGTGGCGGTTCAACCCCCGGACGTTTCCCGCAAATCGCAGGCATGGCGTTCAGTTTTGATACTTCACTGCCGGAAGGCTCAAGGGTTCAGTCGCTTGTCATCATTGACGCAGATGGAAATCCGACAGACACAATTGCCCAGAACGGCAAAATCGTTGGAGATGCAGATCGCACTTTCCGAATGGTCACGATCACTTTCCTTGTCGACGGTGGAGACGATTATCCGTATGCTAATTTCCCGAATACGCATCGTGTTGACCTTACCGAAGTGATGACGGAGGAACAGTCCGGCGGACAAGCGACGTTCACGGGTCCTGGTACAGAGCAAGATGCCCTCGCGGAATATCTCGCGGCGCATTTCTCTGAAGTGCCGTTTGCTATGGCAGATATTGGACCTGAAAACGATGAACGCATTCAGAACCTTGCATTCCGTGCCGACAGCCTAATTATGGCTACGCCAGTGGCAGGCGCGTACGGATTTCATGTAGAACTCACCGCGGGTTTGAACATGATTAGTTTACCGCTGATGCCAAACGAACCTTACACAGCACGTTCTTTTATGGAAAAAATCGGCGCGACCACGGTTATTAAACTCGATGCCGCTACGCAAAATTTCATTGGATTCACGGCAAATTCTACTGGTAACGGGTTCTCAATTGAAGGTGGGATGGGATACATCATCAACGTTACTGCCCCGAAGACTGTCAGTTTCACGGGTAGTGCTTGGCAGAATACAACCGCAGAAGTTGCAGCAGCACCGACACTGACATCTGTCCGGAATACGTGGGCATTTGTTTTACGTGCGCAGCTTGACGGCATCAGTGGTGTAACACTCACTGTCTATAACGGGCACACCAGAGTTGCCGAAGCGGATGCGTCTAACGGTTTCCACGCTGCTTGGGCAGACATCCGCCATCAAGCGGTGGTCTCTGTCGGTGATATATTGACGATCGAAGTGCGCGACACAACTGGTAGTCTCATCCGCACGCTTCCGCACGAAATCAGCGCAGCAGACATCCATCGGGCATTCACCGAACTCCGACTCACACCCGCCGATCTAATCCCGAAACAGACTGTCCTACTTGCGAATTATCCGAACCCATTCAACCCAGAAACGTGGTTGCCGTATCAGTTGGCAAACGACGCGGAGGTTACGATTCGTATCTATTCGGCTGCGGGACAACTTGTCCGGCACATGGACCTCGGTTTCCAACAGGCTGGCTATTATATCGGAAAGTCACGTGCTGCTTATTGGGATGGACGCAACGATTTGGGTGAACGACTCACTTCAGGGGTCTATTTCTACCAATTGAGCACCCCTGATTCATCAGCAACTCGCAAGATGGTCATCGTGAAATAATTTCACATTTATAATAAAACAGAAAGACTGGAAGGGTGGAAGTGTATCGTTCACTCCCATCTATTCTTCCAGCCTTCCAACATAATCCTTCCATTCGCCCTGTTACTTATTAGGAAGTTTTCGCCATTGCCCTTCAGTGACTCGGTCTATCAGGATACGGGCTTTCTGACTCGCTCGAACTTGCTTTTCGATGTCAACTGGATCCCACTCACTTAACAATCGCGCCTCAAGTTCTTGGCAGATCGTTTGATATGCATCGTCATTGGCGAGATTCCGAAATTCGTTCGGATCGTTCGTGATGTCGTAAAGCTCCGGTGGGTCGCCGAGACTGTAGTTGAATTTATACTGCCCCTTCCGCAGCATCGCCATCGGACGTTCGACACCGTGTGCGAGGTATTCGGAGAACGCGAAATCTTTCCAGTCATTCGCCGTGCCTTGCATCAGAGGCAGTAGACTGTCTCCATCCAGCTGATGACGGGACTGCGCGCCCGCAGTATCAATGAGCGTTGCTGTCAGGTCTACGAGTGAAACCACTTCATCAATCCGTTTACCGGCGGACATCTGATCAGGGAACATAATCTGTAGCGGGACGCGAGCGGATGCTTCATAGAAATTTGATTTCCGCCACATGCCGTGCTCGCCGTTCATTTCGCCGTGGTCGCTGGTATAAATGACAACGGTATTTTCCAATTGCCCGGTCTCTTCAAGCGTCTTGAGTAAGTTGCCAATCTTTTCGTCGAGATAGGTAATCAATCCATAATAGCCTGCTCTCCCACGACGCACGAGTTCTTCTGGAAAGTCAACACACCCGAACATACGTCGCATCCGTTGGTAGACGGGATGCTGGTTTTCGAGGTGTCCGTCTGGCATATTGGGGAGATCAATCTCGTCAAGCGGGTAGAGGTCCCAAAACCGTTGTGGTACAATGAGCGGGAAATGCGGAGCGATAAATGACACATTGAGTGCCCACGGCTGTTCGTGGCGTGCTGGGTCTCGGAGATACGTTAGTGCCTCTGCTTCTGCGAGGTCATCGACTTCAATCTCGACAGTTGTTCCCGGACGAGCCTGTGCGAGTCCTTGCCATGGACGCTTTGCGGGTGGTGTGCCGTTATCCCAATCCGTAAGTCCGTGTTGTCGTTCTGCGTGTAAGTCGCGAGCAAGTTGCGCGCGAAATCCGTGGAGCTGATCCATTCCCCCGAAGTGCTGTTTTCCAGATAGCACAACATCGTAGCCGACTGCACATAGGTTATGCGCCCATGTAACAGCATCCGGACGCAGTGGAGCAGCGTTATCCCATGCTCCGATTTTGTGGATATACCGACCCGTCATAAACGACATCCGAGACGGCATACAGAGCGGTGAATTGCAGTAAGCGTTCGTGAAAGTTACACCCTCTTCAGCGAGCCTGTCCATGTGTGGCGTTTGGACAAGGGGATGTCCGTAAGGACCGCTGTACATCGGTGCGTGTTCGTCGGACATGATGATGAGGAGATTAGGTTGTTGTTTTAAAGGCATGGTGTCCATTTCACTCAGGAAAAATGACAGCGAATAACGCAACGCACACCTCAAATTAGCGATTAAATTGCAATTGAAGTGCGTTCTGCTCCGTCTTGAGCTTGGAATTGGTTTATCCACATCGGTGAAGTTGGGATTAACTCTTGCTGCGCCAGCATTGCAGCGTGGCCTTCAAATGGTTGATTTTTCACCTCGGGCGGAGTTTGCGTTTGACCATCTCGTCGCGTTAACATTGTAGCTATGTCTTTAGGTAATCTAACGCCAATTGACTTTTCAAAATTTACCACGTTTTGCGAATCGTTACGAAATAAATTGATCCCGCAATTTCGGGCGGCGACGAGATCTGCTCTAGCTTTATCCCATTCGCGCCTTTGTAACCAAGCGAGAGCACGATTGTAATAGGCGGGTCCACAGTGGGGTTCTAATTCTAATACTTTTGTATAGTCTTCAAGAACATGATCAAAATCGCCTTTGAGGACATAAGCGTTACCACGCTCGTGATATGCTTCGGCGTAGTCTGAATCTAATTCTATTGCTTTGCTATAGTTCGCAATAGCTGTGTCAATGTCCCCTTTGGCTTTATAGGCTCTAGCACGGATAGCATAGAGATCAATAGCATCAGGCTGCAATTCTATCGCTTTGGTAAAGTCCGTAATGGCACAATCAAACTCTCCTTTGTTACCGTAGACGTTGCCGCGAATGAGATAGGCGTTGGCAGCATTAGGATTGAGTTGGATCGCCATGTCACAGTCTTTTATAGCCCGATCAAACTCGTATTTGCCGCTGTAAGCGTTGCCGCGACAATAATATGCTTCCGCATAGCAAGGTTCGTATTGTATCGCTTGGGTAAAGTCATCAATTGCTTTGTCAACCTCACCCTTCATGCCGTAAGCGACCCCGCGATTGTAGTATGCTTCAGCGGGATATTTGGTGAGTCTCGTCGCTTGGTTATAATCCGCAATTGCAAGGTCAAATTTGCCAATGTCGCGGTGAAAATTGCCGCGGCGGATATAGGCAGCGACAAACCCCGGTCTCAGGTCAATCGCTCTGTTAAGATGCTTGATGGCATGTTCATAACGCGCGAGTTGCTTTTGCGTTGCCATTCGCCAAATCTCCTTATTTTTTTAAGATTTTAAGAGAGATAAAACTCTACATAGGCTTCCATATAGTCTTTCTGATAGATAATAAAACCATGGATATCGTTATAGATGGTTTCAATAGATATATCATGAATCTCTTGCAGGTACTCTAGCACAGGTAGTTTAATCTCCGAAGGAATATTGATTATATCGCCATCATCAGGCTTGATAAAGCCATCAGGCGGTCGAACAAACACGCTACTTTGAGCAACAACACGATTTATTTCCTCCAGCGGTTCTTTGATAAATGAACTTATCAGTTCCCTTTTTTGGAAGATAATTCTGCCGTTTTCGCTAGAAAATTTTTCACAAGCAAAGAAAAGCGCGACAAAGTGATCTGTAGTGAAATCGATGAGATTGGTTTTCCCGCCATAGTGTTGCATTTCGACGAGAATTTCACAATCACTGCCCGTTCTGCGGAGATATTTTTTCGCATCGTCTAATATTCGTTTTTGGACAAT
Organism: Candidatus Poribacteria bacterium; assembly: GCA_022821495.1. Lineage (GTDB taxonomy): Bacteria > Poribacteria > WGA-4E > WGA-4E > WGA-3G > WGA-3G. The sequence goes on along the minus strand of JAJEDN010000016.1, from coordinate 9,879 downwards.
CTCCACATCAAAGTGTTCTGTTGTAACATCAAAGTCTTTGCGCTCAAAGAAGACGCGATAGAGATTTGAAGAGACTGTTTCAAAGTGCTTCGACTCTCCACGGTAGATATATTCCCCAGTCCCCGCTTTTTCTTCTATTTTTCGGAGTATGTCGCCAACCGTACTTGGCTCGTTTTGGTTTTCTTTATCCATCCACTTTCCTTTATGATCACAATGCTGCTTAAAATAGTAACACGTTCCACAAAGGATGTCAACTGCATTTGACAGAATGAACAGTCGTGAACTGGAGCTCACTCCCACAGTATTCCGCTTGAATTATTCTTTGTAAAGTGCTATGCTGATTTTATCAATAAATACACAACAAAGGAAAACAGCATGCCTGAAACCAGACCTAATATCCTACTTATTACCAGCGACCAACAGCATTGGAACACTTTGGGTTGCCTTAACCCAGAAATTCAGACACCGCACTTAGATACCTTGGCACAACAAGGCACCCTCTTCAATAGGGCATACTGCCCGAATCCTACCTGCACACCGACGCGGGCTTCTATTATCACAGGGAAGTATCCGAGTCAGCACGGTGCTTGGTCCCTCGGCACAAAACTCTCTGAAGATGAACACACTGTTGGTGAAGATTTCACGGATGCAGGCTATCGGACTGCGCTTGTAGGAAAAGCACACTTTCAACCGCTCCACGGGACTGAGGAATTCCCGTCTCTCGAATCCTATCCGATTCTTCAAGATTTGGATTTCTGGCGGAGTTTCAATGAACCGTTTTATGGGTTTGAACACGTCGAACTCGCACGCAATCACGCTGATGAAGCACACGTCGGACAGCATTATGCCATCTGGATGGAAGAGAACGGTTGCACCAACTGGCGGGATTACTTTGCACCACCGACAGGGAATGCCCGTGGGCAATACCGAAAGTGGCCTATTCCGGAAGAGTACCATTACGATACATGGATTGCGGAACGTACGAACGCACTCATGGAAACGTATCAGCAGAACGGTGAGAACTTCTTCCTCTGGGCAAGTTTCTTCGATCCGCACCCGAAATATCTTGTGCCAGAACCGTGGGATACGATGTATGACCCGGCAGAATTGACGGTGCCTTCTGTAACAGAAGGGGAACACGACAACAACCCGCTGCACTTCCAATTAACACAACAACAAAAACCCGATTTCTCGGCTTGGCGCGAAAGCGGGAAAGGTGTACACGGTTTCAACTCACATTTACGGGATCGGGATGAACTCGCCAAAGACATCGCCGTCTATTACGGTATGGTGACGCTGATGGATAAGTACATCGGGAAAATCTTGGCGAAACTCGACGAACTCGGACTCGCAGACAACACACTGGTTGTGTTCACGTCCGATCACGGACACTTTTACGGACAGCACGGTCTCATCGCAAAAGGTGCGTTCCATTACGAGGATGTCATCCGAGTGCCGTTCATCGCGCGGTATCCGGGTGTTGTGCCTGCGGGGAAACAGTCGGAAGCGTTGCAGACGCTGGTAGATTTAGCACCCACATTCTTGAGTGCCACCGGTAATGATATTCCACGTTCGATGACAGGTGTAGATCAGATGCCCGTCTGGGCGGGGCAAGCGGAACAGGCACGCGATCATATCATCGTTGAAAATCGCCATGAACCGACAACAGTACACGTCAAAACCTACGTTGATGATCGTTATAAACTGACCGTCTATTACAATCAAGAATACGGTGAGCTGTTTGATTTACAAGAGGATCCTGGAGAGGTCAAGAACCTGTGGAATTCCGCTGAGCATGCGGCGTTGAAGGCAGATTTGGTTATGAAGTTATTGTTCGCGGAGATGGGGAAAGAGCCACTGTGGATGCCGCGGACTTCGGGTGCCTAAATTGGCGACAAGGGACGATTATCGGTAATTATGTACGGATGCGCGGTGCGGTTAGGAAACCGCACCTACCGCGTTTGAGATTTAACAGGGTTTGAGACTTAATACCGACGTTTCCAGTGCCAACTGTCGCTCCCTGAAATGAGGGGACGGATGTCCTCTGGCAGTGTCTCAATAAATTCGGGGCTGACTTCGTTCCCGGGCCATTCGCGCACCATCGGGGGTGTATAACCGGAGATGAGGATGACACGCTCTTTGTCGCTACGGATGGCAGTGGTGCTGTGAATCAACGCTTCGGCAAAAAGCAGCACGGAACCCGCCGACGCTTCGACTTGGTAAATGAGTTTATCATCAGAAAGCGCAGCTTCAATCATTTCGCTTTGGTTCCACGTTAAGCGGTGGCTTCCGGGTATAACGCACGTTCCGCCATCGTCGGGACCGACATCGGTGAGGTAAGCGAGCGTTTTTACAAAGATGCAGTGGTACTTGTTCTGTTCGATATAGGTGCCCCACCCGTGTTGCGTCCCTCGATGAAACCCTGTTGGGTTATAACGGCGTTTATGGAGTTCGTCTAATTCTGTCTCTGGATTACGGCTATTAATGATCGCTTCGGTTTCCTCAAGGCGTACTGCACCGCCCACTACCTCTTCAACGAGGGGTACGAGTTGTGGATGCGCGGCGTATTCCAACAGTGCAGGATCATATTCAACAAGGTTTCCGAAAAGTACGTGGTGTTCTCCACCGGGACGGGCATAGACGCGCTTGGCATCCCGACCTTCGTCGGCTTTTATTTTATAGAGTGCGTCTTTCATACGCTCAATCTCACCGCTGTTTAAGACGTTCTCTAATAATACATAACCGTAGATGTCGAAATGGAGTCGTTGTGCTGGCGTTAGGCAAACTTTTTCACCGCTCATGATTTTCTCCTTAGCAGCTTCTGAATGAAGTTTTTTAATTTCCGCATCAATTCGCCGATCAATTGCAGAATGATTAACTCCCATATCCACCCCATAATCAAATACCTCTTAAGGCCAGAATATTAGTGACAAAAGAATTACCAAACTTCTAAACTTAATTTGCCTATAGACTTGAGAATTCGTGTTTCAATACCGCTCTTACAGTCCATGTTTAACCTGTCCCCAGAAGGTAGCGAGTTTTTCGGTTGGATCGACAGCAAGATTAAGCACATCATCGCCTTCATAGACCAATAAATCATCTACATAGCCGGGGGCAGTTATGCCCCAAGTATAGAAAGCGACCCATTTGGCAACGGGACCGAGCGCAGCGTTCCGAAAGGGGAGCCCTTTTTCAGGCTTGGCACCCAAGGCATCGTCCCTATTATCACCTACGGAAAAATCAAATTCGCTTTTGCCGACGTCTGCGACAATGTAGACGTATTTCCATGTATCGGTTTCAAAATCGCCAATGAGTTGCCATGCGCCACCGTCGTAAAGTCGGACAATCCCAGCGTCCCAATTAATATAGGTGCAGCCGTTATTTTCGCCAATATTGTCTGCAGAAGCGACTTTGAGGTTAAAAGACCTACCGCCGCCTACAATATAAGCCCAGAATTCGACCGAAATAATAGGATTTTCGGTTTCTATGGGAATACCAAGTCCATCTCCATCGCCACCGCCCAAGATAGCGAGTGCTTTTTTGTCGGTTTTGACGGTGTCGCCAGAAACTTCAAAGTCGCCGCCAATGACCTCCCAATCTTTGGGTGGGTTACCAACAGCGAATTCCTCAAACCCGGTCCGTGCGAAAACCTTTTGAGAAATTGCGGTCTTTACGACAACAAAGTTCAAAAGGACAATAACAGCCAATAGAAAATATTGGCTGAAGCCAACATACTTATTTTGATTTATCATTTTTTCTCCTTTACGGCATCCAGATATTCCACTCCCCTTTTTTCTCCCACTTGCGACAGGCACAGCATAAACACATATACCGAATCGCGAAACGTGGTGAAGGACTGACATTCATTGTCCCAGAATGTGGTAAAAGGTGATGAAAAAATAGGACATCTCCCTGTTTAGCAACGACTTCCATAGGTTCACCTAAATCCATCTTTGGAAATAGGGCGCGGACATCGCGGACATGGTTGGAAAATTCGGGATTCTTTTTTCGGAATTTACGAATCCGTCGTGGACCTTCGGGCCATATTACTGTGGTTCCGCCGTGCGAATTGGCATCGGTGAGGTAGGTCAAACTGGTTGCTCGAAATGTGCCAGGGTCTAACCGAAAATCTCGGAAGTCGCCATCTAAATGCGGCGATGGCTGCTTCCATTCTGCTGAAACGGGGAATTGGTTGAGTGCCCAGACCCCATCAGGACGGTGATCTTTACAGTGCGGAATTTCCGGGTATCGAGATGTGAGTTGGTTGAGGACAGTAAGGTAATCAGGGGTACAGCACGCCAAAACATCCAGATGGGTAACGCCGAAAAGTTCAATACGGTTCCCGTTCGACAGCGGCTCCATGTAAAAACCGGCGAGCGGTTGGCGTTTGAAATGTCCCCATGAATTGGGATCATCTGCATCCATGCCCATCATTTGCCACATCGCTTCTTCTGCCTTTGTGACAATCTCTTGCGGAATCAAACTGGGAAGGAGTAAATAACCCTTTTCTTCAAATTGTGCTAATTGTTGCTTTGAAAGCATATTCTTATCTATTAGGTTTTCGCTCGATTTTGTCCGTTGTCCAAAATCGGTTTTCGATTAATTTTGTGCATATCTTACTTATAGGCAGTCATTACAGTAAGCCCACAATTCATTATACATCTAAGATTGGCGAGGTTACAAACCCCGCCAGCGAGGAGAGAGTTGTGTGTTTGCTAAAGTGTTCACGTATTTTTGGGCTTCACTATAATAAGTAAGGGTGGACCGGTACTTCTTCCAACAGTGTCAACATGCTCAATCTTCAATCGTGAGTTGGGTAACGTCGATAGAAGGTTCGGGATACTTCATGTCCAGTTTTTTGAGCCGTTCCACGATACACTCTGCGATAACGAGATTGCGATACCACTTCTTATTCGCGGGAATTATATGCCAGGGTGCCCATTCGGTGCTGCACTTTTGGAGCATCACTTCATACGCTTGCATATAATCATCCCAATAGGCGCGTTCCCGAATATCGGAGGCTTGAACTTTCCAATGCTTCGTAGGATCGCTAATGCGAGATTCTAAGCGTTCCTTCTGTTCATCTTTCGAGATGTGAAGGTAAAACTTCAGGACGACCGTTCCATTTCCAACGAGCATCCTTTCAAAATCGTTGATTTGCTGATAACGCTGCGACCAGACCTGTTCCGGCACCAGATTATGTACCCGAACGACGAGGACATCTCCATAATGCGAACGGTTAAAGATGCCAATCTGTCCTTTCGCTGGAACGGCTTTGTGCGCGCGCCATAAGAAATCGCGAGAGAGCTCATCCGCGGTCGGAACTTTGAAGCTGACAACATCGCAGCCTTGGACGTTGACCCCTTTTAACACATCCCGGATAGTACCATCCTTGCCACACGTATCCATACCTTGCAGGATGATGAGAAGTGCGTGTTTACTCTCAGCGTAAAGCAGTCTCTGAAGTTCCCGCAGCTGCTTATGTAGTTCCTTGAGGCGTTTTTTTGTTTGACCTTTCTTTTCGTAAACTCCCGTATATTCGGGAGGATAATCGTTCAAGCTGATAAGGTCCCCCGGCTTGACGATATTTTTAGGATTAAGTTCCATTTTTTTAACTATTAAATCTCGGCACCGTTTCACGGCGATTTGCTTGCGTTTCAGTCATGAATAGCCATCACCCTCACAAGAACCTTGCAGACTGCTGACAGCCAATTATTGCGATAAGGACTCATAGTAGTCATCAACGAGTTGTCTATATTCAGGTGGTACATCCTCTTTAGCAACCTGAGTGAGCTGTTTTTTCTCCTGAAGCGTGTTGAGCCGCTCTTCAAGTGCGGCTTCCAATTTCGCCAAGTCACGAACAACAAATTCATAGTTCGGAAACGGGTTTGAGCGATTCGGTGGACGATAATCCATGGTATCCAGCAGACCGAGCCAGAGTTCTTCAATCTCGCGTCCGGATTCCTGACCGCCAGCGCGTGCCTCTTGATTTTCACCTTCACCTTGCTGCCCGGGCTGTTGCCCTTCTTGTCCGGGTTGTTGTCCTTGTCCTTCCTGTTGGTTTTGCATGGCTTGCTGCGCCTGTTGCATCCGTTCCTGAATCTGCTGTTGCTGTTCAGCGAGCTGCTGCTGACGCTGTTGTTGTTCTTCGGTCTGCTCTTGCCCTTCCATCGCTTCAAGTTCACGTTGGATATCTTCCATCTGTTCCCGCGCCTGTTGAAGTTGTTGGAGAGCGGCTTCGAGCTGCTCCTCTTCGGTATTTGCCATATTGGCTTGCGCTTGTTGCAGATCACCCTGTACCTGCCTTAGCGTCTCTATTACGTCTTGTTGATTTTGGTCAGCGGCGCGGAAACTGCGCCATTGTAAAGCGCGTTGTGCGGTAGACATATCGCCAGCAGTCTGTTCTTCAGTGAGTCGTCTCATAGCATCCGTCACATTTCGGGCTGCTTCTGGATTCTCCTCACTGAGTTGTTCCGGGAGGTTTTCCAGTGTCCTTTCAAGGGATTGCAGATCGCGCTGAAGTTCCCGTTGTTCGTTGGCAAGCTCAGATGCCTTTCGGAAATCTTCGGGACGCATTTCTGACTGCTGAGAGCGGTTCTTGAGTTCCTGCGTCTCCTGTTGGACATCAGATTGTGCTTCTATCAACTGCCCTGCCTGCTGTGCAGCTCTTTCAAGCGCAGCATCCGTGAATTCCGATGCAACCTTTTCGAGTTGTTCAACGGCTTCCTCGAGCCGCTCCTCAGCTTTCTGACCTTTGGCAGCACTCATTTGAGGTTCCTGCTGCTGCATACCTTCTGAGGCTTGCTGCATCTGTTCACCCGCCTGTTGCATTGCTTGACCGGCTTGGTCCAGACGTTGTCCTTGGGTCCCCTGTGCATTTTGTTGCATGTTCCCGAGTTGCTGTGCCATCTGCTGCGCCTGTTGCGACAATTGACCTTGTTGCTGACTGTTTTGCTGCATTTCGCTTGGAGAGGGTTCACTTTCACGTCCGAGTTCCTGGCTCTGTTGGTTCAGCTGCTGCTGTTCCGACAACATTTGACGTGCTTGATCTAACATCTCCTGCGTCTGTTCTTGCATCTCCGCATCAAGTTCGTTCTGCTGATTCTCAAGTTCGTTTTCGAGCGCCTCCATTTCAAGTTCAAGATTCTCAGCAAGTTGCGGATTACTATCTCGCATCTGCATCAGTACTTGGGGCAGCTCAAGGCTAACTTTTATGAGCAGTTCAAGTGCCTCTTGTTCTGAAGGCATGGCTTCGGCAGGTTGGACAGCGTTTAGGCTATCGGCTGCCTCACGCATCTCGGCTATTGCGTCTTCCAAGTTCATCAAAATTTCGGGCGTGACCGCGGTTTCTCCCTGCATCGCCATGCTAAACTCATCGGCAAGTTTCTGCGTTTCATCCGTCAAGTCGGTCTGTTTGTCCGCGGTTTTCTTAACAGTACTTCGATATTCATCTGTAACTGATAAGGGTTTCGCGTTAATATGATTCGATGTTTCCCGAATAATCTGCTTCTGAGAGCCGATTATCTTTAAAAGCGGATTCGGCATCGGTTGTGCCGGTTCTCCCTCTGCTTCTTGGAAATTTTCATTAAAGGGCCGGATTTCGATGAAATAGATGTCGCTACTGGCTTCACCCGGACCGGTGCGCGTGTTATTATCAACGGCGCGTGCGTAGTAGGAAATAATATCCCCCGGTTCAACATCAAATTCCTCAAGGTAGAACGTATAATGTCCTGCTGCAACGCGGCGTTGGATCGGACCATCAGTTCCGGTATCCACGACAGGATCGGAAGATTCCATCACCAGTTCCTGCAACGCGTTAGACCCGACGCGATACATGAGTTTCAATTCTGCGATACCGTAATCGTCTGTCGCTTCAGCAATGATTTCCACCTCACCTAATTTCGTTGTTTTGATATCGCGACCGGGTTCTTTAATCACAACCTCCGGCACAGCATCTGGCATCGCTTTTATGGTGTATTCAATCGGTATTTCGTTGTTGAAACCGTCAATACACAGGAGTTCAACGGTATACGTCCCATCTTCAACCACATCTATAGTCGTCGTCAGTGTGCTTCCATTAGAAATAACCATTGGGGTTGAGACGACTTCTGGATTCCCCTGTTTAACATCACCCCTTTGGGAGAATGTTGCGGTTTGGATGGCTTTATTCGTCGTGAGCCTGATTTCTGCCTGCGTCCCGACGACAGCCTGAATATCACCTGTACCGGTTTGCACGACCGATTTGAGACCTGTATAGCCTGGATACGTGTAAGCGACGGAAATTTCGGTTACCTTCGGCATCTCAAAGACTTCAACAGTGTAGCGTTCCGAAGTCGTTTCGTTTGCTACGACATAGTATTCAATATCGGCATCAATGTTAAAAATTTCATAAGCAAACCCACGTTTATCGTCTGGATTTTGTAACATGTTAATCTGTTGTTGGGATGCTTTGGTTTCGGCGGTAGCAGTCTCCTGCTGTTGTAGATTTTCATAGGTTAAGACAACCTTTTCAGCAGATTTTCCGGTAACAGTGACGTGAATCGGTAGACTTTTGCCGCGGAGAATCCGCGCATTTCCCGGTTCAACGATTAACTTCGTCGTTAAAACAGGGTCTGTTTTTTCCCAAGGCACCAATACACGCAGAAGGCTGGTATGGAGTTCTGTCGGAAATAGGAGCGCGAGTACACAACAACCGACAACAACCAAAGCGGCAATGCCGACATGCTTGCGGGTCCGGCTATGATCGACGGTTGCTTTGAAATCAATACTTTTTACGCGCTGCGTGGTATCATCAAGCAGGCGTTGGAGCATGTGCGCTTCAATGGGGTCTGTTGACTCGCGATTGCCGAATTCAATTGCACTCACCAATCTATCTTCAAGGTCAGGGTGGTTTTGTTCAACGTTGAGTGCGATATCACGGAGCGTGAGTGCTGCCCGGAGGGGGCGAATGAGATACTTATACAGGAGATACCCTATCACACCGACACCAACTGTTAGAAAAGCGATTCGCACAAAACTTGGCAGAGGCATTAGCCAATCAACAATAGCCTCACTCACGAATACAGCAATTATGCCGGTCAGGACGATAGCGAATCCTGCCCAGAAGATACTCCGTCTCCAAACGCGTCTGGCATCTAAAATTTTTGTTTCTAACGCTGCGTAATTTTCTCTTGTATTCATTATCTTCCTCCACCTTATCCATAATCCGTAAGATTCTACCCGCTCTTTTTGACCTATGCGTTCCTAAGAGGCAGATGAAACTTGGAATATAACATCAATGCTGACTCTTAATAGCCAAATGATGATTGCCGTCAGACATGCTTTTATTTTACTGATTTCCGCGAATGTAGCAATTGCTACAGTTAAAACAAAGATATTCCATATACCCAAGAGATCTATAAAACTCAAAAACATCAGAAGATGCAGATTTTCGATGAACGGCACCAACATGTGAATTCCGGGAATAATTCGTCAAGGTACCCACAACCTAAAGGTAGGGGCTTGTGCTTCCTCGCGACTGCGGTTTTCTCAGAGAGTCCACCGGCTTACTGTCACTCTACTTTAGGCAGCCAAGCCTGCCCGTTTGATATTTATAGCAGCGTTGACGTCTCTATCATGGTGCGAACCACATTCCGGACACGTCCACTGTCTATCTGAAAGAGAGAGTTCTTCGTTATGGTAGCCACAATCACTGCAAGGTTTCGTCGTCGCTGTCCATTGATCGATTTTTTCAAAGGTTTTACCGTGCTTCACACACTTTTGTTCGAGTATTTGAAGAAACTGGTAGAAGGCATGGTCAGAAACTTTACGACCCCAAAGCCGTTTCATGCCATCAAGGTTCAGCGTTTCAAAAATGAGCGTATCAAACTCTCTGCAGAG